>JBMOQP010000054.1:0-34855 GCA_049322715.1 Pseudomonadota bacterium | reverse complement strand
GCTAGAACGCTGTTGTGCAAGGGATTTTATGTTGCCCACAGGGTCTGTGGATAAGTCTGTGAGCGGTAGATGGAAAAACGTTCGCGAGGCGTATGGTGAATAGGCTTCACTTGAGTTGGTCAAAATTTAACCGGACCATAAAAGGTGGTGAAAAACAATGAGTTGTAAATCGTTCGTCCGTTTCTTGTGAGCATGGATTTGCGCTGAAGGGGGCTTCGCGCGGGCATGGGGGCTTGTGCATAAGTCGCAGTGCAGAACTTCCATGAAGTTCAATATGCAACCCGTGCAAGTTGCGATCCTATATTGCAAATGTCGTCTAACCGATTGAAAAGATAAGCCGGAAGAGAGGGCGGCGTTCGGCGTGAGCGCGGAGCGCGTCGGGCAGCTGGGGGTGGCTTGAGGGACGATGGCCCATTGCAGGCCCGTTTGTCCCTCATCGATATGTCAGGCGGCGATCAGCCCTTCTTGACGGCCGCTTCCAGCATCGGCTTCAGTTCACCGCGCTGATGCAGTTCCACGGTGATGTCCGAACCGCCGATCAGTTCGCCGCTGACGTAGATCTGCGGGAAGGTCGGCCAGTCCTGGTAGCGCGGCAGGTTGTTGAAGATTTCCATGTCCGCGAGCACGTTCACGTAGGCGAACTCCACGCCGCAGGCCTTGATGGCGTCGGCCGCGCGACTGGAATAGCCGCACATCGGGAACTGCGGGGTGCCCTTCATGAAGATCACGATGGGGTTGTTCTTAACGATCTCGTCGATCTGCTGGAGGATGGGGTCCATGGTGGATCTCGTATGGTTGACTCTGACGGTCAAGTATGGGGATGCCCCGCGCCCGTGACAAGCCGTACGGACTCCCTGGCATCCCCGATTCCGCCTCGCTTCATCCGGTCCGCGCTCCTGATCGCGAACTGTCCTACAGCCACAGCATGCAGCCCATTTCGTAGGGGTGGGTCAGGGCGGGATGGTAGGGGACGATGCGGATGCGGTAGACCTGCAGCCCGGCGAGCGAGGGTTGCAGCTTCAGCGTGTACAGCTGGCGCCCCTTCTCGTCCTGTCCATCGGCCTCAAGCAGATAGTGCGAGTCCAGTTCGAAATGCGCGCTGTTGTTCATCCGGCCGAACTGGCACTCCACCCGCACATCCTGGGCCGACAGGCCATCCACATCGACCGCCACCTTGATCTCGAGTACTTCGCCGTGACGCAAATGGGTTGTGGCGAGGTCCACGCGCTCGGCGCGGATCTTCGACCACGTCATGCGGATGCGGGCCTTCCATTCGGCCAGTTCGCGCGCCAGCCGTCCCCCCTCCGCATGGAATGCCTTGCCGTTGCGCAGGGCGGTCAGATAGAACCCGCGGGTGTAGTCGAGCACCATGCGCTCGCTGTTGAAGCGGGGCAGGATGCTGCGCATCGAGGCCTTGGACAGCCCCACCCAGCGGCTGGAAAAGCTGCCCTTGTCGCGGTGGTGATACAGCGGTACGACCTCCTTGCGCAGCATCTCCATCAGGTCATGGGCCTCCTGGCTGTTGCGGTATTCGGCGCTGTATTCCGGTCCGTGGGGGGTGATGGCCCAGCCGTTGTCGCCTTCAAAGCCCTCGCCCCACCAGCCATCCAGCACGCTCAGGTTGATCACGCCGTTCATGCCGGCCTTCTGGCCGGAGGTGCCGCTGGCCTCCAGCGGGTATTCTGGCGTGTTGAGCCAGACGTCCACTCCGGTAACCAGTTTGCGGGCGAGGGCCATGTCGTAGCCTTCCAGCAGCAGGATGCGGCCGAGGAACTCGGGCCGGTGGGCGATCTCCCAGATCTTGCGGATCATCGCCTGGGCGGGCTCGTCGGCCGGGTGCGCCTTGCCGGCGAAGATGAACACCACCGGCCGCTCGTCGTCATTGACCAGCCGCGCCAGCCGCTCCAGGTCGTTGAACAGCAGGGTGGCGCGCTTGTAGGTGGCGAAACGGCGGGCAAAGCCGATCACCAGCACGTCCTGGTCCTGCTGGGTGATGACGCTCAGCGACTTGCGGATCACGGCCTCGCTGCTGCCGTTGCGGCGGTGCTGGTCGCGAATGCGCTGGGCGACGTCGTCCAGCATTTCCCGCTTCAGCGACTGGCGCAGGCTCCAGAAGCGGTGGTCGGGGATCTGATCCAGCGCCTCGTGCCAGAAATCCCGGTCGCACAGGTGGAGGCGCCAGTCGCGCTGGCGCTGGTCGAGCAGGTTGGCCCACTCGCGGGCGAGGAAGGTGCTGACATGCACCCCGTTGGTCACGTAGCGGACGGGGTTCTCATCCGGCTCGATCTGTGGCCAGAGGTCGCGCGCCATCCGTGCGGCGACATCGCCATGGATGCGGCTGACACCGTTGTGCTGGCGCGAACCCCGCAGGGCCAGCGTGGTCATGTCGAAGCGGGTGGGGACGCTGTCCAGGCTGCCGAGGTGGACGAAGCGCTCGAAATCCAGCCCCATCCCGTGGGCGATGTCACGGAAATACTGCTCGACCAGCCCGATCTCGAACGAGTCGTGTCCGGCGTCGACCGGGGTGTGGGTGGTGAACACCGTATTGGTCGCGGTCAGCTCGAGGGCCGCATCGAAGCTCATGCCCCGGTCGACGTACTCGCGGCAGCGTTCGACGATGAGGAAGGCGGCATGGCCCTCGTTGACATGCCATGCGCCGGGTTGCAGGTCGAGCGCCCGTAGGGCGCGCACGCCGCCCATGCCGAGCAGGATCTCCTGCTGGATGCGCATCGACTTGTCCCCGCCGTACAGGCGGTAGGTGATGGCGCGATCCTGGGGGCTGTTCTGCGCAAGGTCGGTGTCCAGCAGGATCAGGCGCACCCGCCCGACATGCGCCTGCCACAGCTTGACCGCGACCTGGCGGCCTGGCATGGGCAGCCAGAACACCAACTCCTTTCCCGTCTCATCGAGGACCGGGCTGATCGGCAGGTCGTCGAAGTTGACCGGCAGGAACGATTCGACCTGCTGCCCCTGGGCATCGATGGTCTGGGTGAAGTAACCCACGCGGTAGAGCAGGCCCACCGCCACGAAGGGCAGCCCGAGGTCGCTCGCCGCCTTGCAGTGGTCGCCGGCCAGGATGCCGAGGCCGCCCGAGTAAATCGGAAAGCTCTCGTGGAAGCCGTATTCCGCGCAGAAGTAGGCGATCAAATCCTCGCCGTGGGTGAGGTGCGCGGCGATTTCGGGATGGGGCGGGTCGCCCAGGTAGCGCTCGAACTGGGCGCGGGTCTCCTCCAGGTCGAACATGTAGGTCGGGTCGGCCAGTGCCGCATCCACGCGCTCCTGGGCCACCCGGCGCAGGAATATCTTCGGATTGTGGCCGCAGGCCTCCCACAGCTCGGCGTCCATGCGGTAGAACAGGCCGCGGACCTTCCGGCTCCAGCTGTAATAGAGGTTGCCGGCGAAATCGTGCAGGCAGTCCAGTGGCTGGGGAATGTTGGGCTGGACTTCGAGAGAGTAGAGCGAGCCGGGCATGGGTCTGGTCCTGTGCAATGCGTCCGTAACAGGATCATGGCGCAAAAACGTGACGATTCAATCATCGCGGCTGCACGTCCCGGCCGCCAGAATGGAGCGATGGGACACCGGGCAAGGTGAAAAAATTCGTGCACTGCCACTAAAGATCCCCCGATCGGCGCCGATACACATCTCGAAGGCGGACCCGGGTCGAAAAAAATCTCCGGCAGGGGCTAAAGGTTCCGGAAAAGCCGCCGACAACCTCAACGAGACCTGAATTTAACGCGCAACAGCGCACCTTGAGGAGGCACTCAAATGGCCAACGTCGTTAACACCAACATGATGTCCATCAACGCGCAGCGCAATCTGTACAAGACAGATTCGATGATGCAGAACGCCATGGAGCGTCTGTCGTCCGGCCTGCGCGTCAACAGCGCCAAGGACGATGCCGCCGGTCTGTCGATCGCGACTCGCATGGACTCCCAGGTGCGCGGCATGAATGTCGCCATCCGCAACGCCAACGACGGCATCTCCCTGGCTCAGACCGCGGAAGGCGCGATCGGCAACGTGACCGACATGCTGCAGCGCATGCGTGAACTGGGCGTCCAGGCCATGAACGCCACCAACAGCGCCGAGAACCGTGTGGATCTGAACAAGGAATTCTCTTCCCTCCAGAAGGAAGTCGACCGCATCCTGCAGACCACCCAGTTCAACGGCATGAAGATCCTGGACGGTTCCGCAACCAACATGAAGTTCCATGTGGATGCCAACGTCGGCGCCAACACCGGCATCAGCGTGGCCATCAAGGATCTGAACGGCACCAACCTCTCCGCTGGCGGCATCAAGAGCACGCTTAACGCAGCATCTGTGCGACTGGCGAGCGGCAGTGCTGGCACCGCGGCCATGGCCTCCGCGGCAATCACTTCGATTGACAAGGCGATCAAGAACCTGAACGGCATTCGCGCCGATCTGGGTGCCGCCCAAAACCGCTTCAGCTCCACCATCAGCAACCTGCAGTCCTCGGTGGAGAACCAGAGCGCCGCCAAGTCCCGCATCATGGATGCCGACTTCGCTACCGAGACCGCCAACCTGAGCCGCGCGCAGATCCTGCAGCAGTCCGGCGTGGCCATGCTGTCCCAGGCCAACCAGGCGCCGCAAGGGGTTCTGGGCCTGCTGCGCTAAGCTAAGGCTCACAGCGCTAGTCAAGGCGGGGAGGGATAGGCTCTCCCCGTCTTAAATATTTCAGGAGGAGATGGCTATGATCATCGATTCCAAATGGAATTCTGTTACGCCACCCACACCACCTGGATCCCAGGTGGGGGGTGGTGTTCGTGCTTCTGTCGAGAGCGCGGCGCCCCTCCCTCCTGGAGTGGTGCAAGCTTCTGGTTCGCTCGAGGATGCTTCCTCGTCCGTAAAAAACGCGACCTTCGGCGCTGCCGGCCAGACTGGAGATGGCCGGGCCGCCTCGGTCGATGAGTTGAAGAAGGCCGTGGACGATGCCAACGGGATCATCCAGGCGGTGCGGCGCGACCTCAACCTCAACATCGATGAGGCGTCGGGACGGCTGGTCATCAAGGTGATCGATCGCGATAGCGAGGAAGTCATCCGCCAGATCCCGTCCGAGGAAGTCCTTGCGTTCATCCAGAACCTGACCAAAATGGCCGAGACGCGTGAAGGCGTTCTGATTCAAGAAAAGGCCTAACTCTCACGAACCCGAGGGGCACATATGGCACTCACGGCCACAGGCATCGGCACCGGCCTGGATATCAACAACCTGGTCTCCCAGCTGGTGAAGGCCGAGGGCCAGCCGGCTACCACCGCGCTCAATCGGCGTGAGCAGTCGCTCAATACGCGCCTGTCAGCCCTCGGCACCCTCAAGGGTGCGTTGTCATCGTTCCAGACCGCGTTTGCCAAGCTCAATGAGCTGTCCACCTTCAGCGCGCGCAGGACGACCAATGCCAATGAGGCGGCGTTCAGCGTCAGCGCGGGCAGCGCAGCGGCAGTGGGGAGCTATAGCGTCGAGGTCATGCAGCTTGCCAAGGCGCAGAAACTGGCGTCGAGCGGATTCACGGACGCCAATACGACAGTGGGTTCAGGCAGCCTGACCTTGAGCGTGGGGGGGAGTGCATTCAGCGTGGCCATCGGGGCGGGTACGACCCTGGCCGGCATCCGGGATGTCATCAACCAGGCAACCGACAACACGGGCGTCAGTGCCTCGATAGTCAATGTGGATGACGGCATGGGCGGCACCACCAGCCGGCTGATCCTGACCGCGCAGCAGACGGGCACTGCCAATGCCATCGGCGTCACGATCAATGACGATGATGGCAACAATACGGATGCCGCAGGATTGTCCGCCCTGGCGTTTACCGAGCAGACCGCGGCCCAGGATGCCGTCATGCGCGTGGATGGCTATACCATCACCCGTTCGAGCAATACCATATCCGACGCGGTGGATGGACTGACCTTCACCCTCAAGGATGTGGCCACAAGCCCGTCCCAGGTGGGCGTGGAGACGGATACGGCACAGATCGAATCGACGCTGAAGTCATTCGTCGACGGCTACAACAAGCTCCGTCAGACCATGACGGACCTTGGTAAATATGACCCGGACACGAAGAAGGCCGGGGCGCTGCAGGGGGATGCGTTGTTGCGAGACCTGCAGCAAAGTCTGCGTCGCGACCTTACGGACCCCGTGGCTTCGTTGACCGAACCGCTGAACGCCCTGTCCGGTTTCGGCATCGAGATCGATCGTTATGGCGTGATGTCGCTGGACAGCACAAAGTTCAAGAGCGCGATCGAGAGCTCGAGCAGCGCCCTGGCGCAATTGTCTGATCTCTTTGTCGCCTCGGACGGCGTGTACACCCGCGCCAAGGGGCGCCTGGACAGCATGCTCAGTTCCGATGGTGTCCTTGAGTCTCAAGTGAGCAGGCTCAATGCGCAGAAACGCACGATCAGCGATCAGCGGGCGCAACTGGAAGCTCGTCTTGCGCGTGTCGAGGCCCAGCTTTTCAAGCAGTTCAATGCCATGGATCGCATCGTTGCGCAGTTCAATTCCACCGGCAGCTACCTTACCCAGCAACTGGCCAATCTTCCCGGCGCTGGTTGAGTCAGAAGATATTGCGGATATTCATGAATAACAAAGTGGAGGGCAATGGCATGTATGTTTCTCAATACTCCACAGGGGCGGCACGGTACGCCAGCGTGGGGATTCAAACCCGCGTCGAGGATGCAAGCCCCCATCGACTGATCCAGATGCTGTTTGAGGCCTTCATCGAGCGCGTTATCGTCGCAAAGCACGCCCTCGACAGGAATGATACGGCCCTCAAGGGCACCAGCCTGACCAAGGCGATTGCCATTATCGGCGGTCTGAAGGAAGCGCTGGACAGCGAGCAGGGCGGTGAGCTTGCGGGCAACCTGCGCGACCTTTACACCTATGTTGAACTCCAGCTGATCAAGGCGAATGCCTCGAACGACGAGGCCATCATGGATGAGTGCATCCGCTTGATCAGGGAGATCAAATCGGCGTGGGATCAGATTCCGGAGCATCTGCGTCATGGAGTGAAGGCCGGTTCATGAGGATCGGCCGCCATGACTGATGTGCAGGAGGCGATGGATGGATTGCTTCAGGAGACCCTGGCAATCCGTGCACAGATAGTTTCCGGAAACCTGGAGGGGATAGAGCAGCGCCTGGCCCAACGCCAGAAGGATTTCGAGGCCTTCTTTTCCGTCATGGATTTCCCCTCGCAGGACGATCAGGAGCTGCGCGCGTGGATTGAGGGGCTCCAGCGCATAGACGCAGACTCCCAACGTGCGTTGCTCGCCCTGCGCAGCCAGGTCCAGCAGGAATCTGGCCAGCTCAAGCGCGGGCTGCACGCCCTCACGGAATATCAGTCCGCCTCCGACCTGGCGGATTGACGATACCCAAGGCCGCCACCGGCCTCAAAAACCACCTGTCCTGCCCCCGGCGAGGGAAGGCTCATAGCTGAGAAATCAGCGCGCGTACGGTGTTGTTGTCCGGTTCTTTCCGCAGAATGTGCTCCAGCATCAGGCGAGCCGCTTCACCTGCCCCGCTCTCCGCGTAGAGGGTGGCAAGCTTGATTTGGGTCAGGCGGTCCTCCGGGAAGCGCTCAAGATGGGCGTGACATAACTCAATGGCCTCGGCGGTCCGGCCGGTGATGCGCAGCAGTTCGGCCAGCTGTGGTTGATAGAGGGGGGACAGGGTGGCCAGCAATTCCAGGGCCATCCGCGCTCCTTCTTCATGCTGCAGTCCGAGATAACACGTTGCCACGTGATGCAACGTGCCCTCCAGCAGGGGCTGGAAACCCTCCTCGATGATGGGAAGGTAATGGCCCAGGGCGCTTTCCAGGTCCTGCTCGAGCTCGGCGACGAGCCCCCGAACGTAGGCGGCATACAGGGCGGCCTTTTCCTGCTCCGGGTGCAAATTCAGCGCTCCGATCATCGATTGCAGACCGCCAATATCGCGATGCTTGAAAAGCAGATTGGCGCGTTTGAGGCTCGCACCCAAGTCGGCGTGCGACCGGGCGCGGCGGGCATGCGCCGTATCCTTTTCTTCAAGCTGTGCCGCGAAGGCTGTGAGGCACGCCTCCAAGGCATGGCGCTCCCCTGCGGACAGCTGCGCTAGAGCCTCTGGGTGATGACTCATCCATACCTTCGCTCGCCCAGGCTCCCGGCGTGCCTGCCAGTGGGCCACGAGGGACCGGATTTCAGGCGGATGGGTTTCCTCGTCCAGCCTGAAGTCCAGCTGATCGAGCGCAGTCTCAAGCATGACCTGCAATCGTTCCGCGCCGTCCCGATAGGCCTCGTAGTATTGCTGGGTCATTTTCTCGGTGACGGAGAAATCGGCCTCCAGAATGGATTCGTGGGGGGATGCGATGCGCAGGAACTTGCGAATCCCCAGGGTTTTGGTGAGCAGGGCGAATGCCTTGAGATCCCGATTGAGAGTTTTTTCGATCCGGTCCATTTCGCTCTTGGCCCGGATGGCTTCACCGCGCTCGGTGCTGCGGTAGAACTTCTCGTTCAGGCGCAGTGCATTTTCGGCCATGGCCTTGATCTTCTGGCTGGCATGCAGGGCATGGACGAGTTCCTGCCTTATCCGCTGCCGCTGTTTATGCCGTTGCCCGGCGGAAATGGGAGGAATCCTGGCAGCAAGCATGGCCGGTGCGTCCGTGGCCGCTTCGGGGGTGGGAAGCGCGTCAAGCGGCACGAAGTCGATGTGCTCCACTCGAACGGCATTCGCAGACGAACTGATCAGTCGAATGCCGCGTTGGTTCATCAGCTTGGCCTGGACGCCCAGCGTGCGTGCGGCAGCGGCGAAATCCGGCGTGGTATTGGCCATGCCGCCCGTATTCGTCTCCACCTGAAGGGCCGTAAGGTCCAGGCGGGGGCCGGCACTCGTTTCGTTGCTTCCCTGGGCGTGCGTTTGCCCGCTGGGCGTGAAACACAAATCGACGCCACTCAGAATGATGGTGGAGCACCCAAATTCGCCCGCACACCACAGCGCTGTATTGGTGACAGTCGGCCCCGGCCCCCCGGGATTGTCCTTCCTGTTCAGGGAGCTCTTCCACGGGAGCATGGGGCCTAGATAAAAGGCGCGATGGGGCCACGGGCCGAGCAGTAGGGGGGTGATGTGGAATGCATGGACAAGGGCGGTGCGCGGGCCGAAGCTCAGCATCTCCCGCGATATGTCGAAGCTCAGGTCCGTGGGATCAACCGAGAAAACAAAGTCCGGCTCTACGCCCACCTCCAGCAGCCGCTTGCTGATGCGGGAAACGGCGAGCACAAGCAGGCGGTCGCGATGGGACCGCACCCATGGCAGGGCCTCGTCCAGCGAGGGCCCCCCCGCAAGGAGGATCGCGGTCTTTCCCTTGTACAGCCCCTTGAGCAGTGAGGCGGGTTGCTGGAGGTCGCCCAGATTGGCCAGTTGGCAGGTCGTGAAGCTCTCGTTGCCCAGTTCGGCATTGATGTCCCAGTGGATCTGGTTCAGGGCCTCGGTGATTTCCCACTGCAGCAGGGCATATTCGGGGAGATGGGCGTCCATGGCGGCAAAGCTGAGATGCAGCCTGATGCCATTGATGTAGCCGTAATCGACCAGCTTGTATCGATGTGCGGTCTCGAGCCAATCATCCGGGGTGACGCAACTCACCTCTTCAGGCAGTCCCTCCAGCAGGCCCTCCTGCTCCAGCCAGGCCTTGATGTGGGGCAGTTCGATAATGATGTACCGGCTGCTGGATGGCCGATCCAGGTCGATCAGGTGGTGAAGCACCTGGCCTGAATCGCTGCCAAGGATGATGTGAAGGGCGTTCTTGCCGGCAAGCGCCTCGCCAAGTTGAGCCTGGATTCGATCACGCGCACTGATGCCGCTGAATGCCTCCCGATTCACCTCGTAGATCAGCTTCTCGCCGAAGGCGTTGGTGAATTCCGTAAGTGATGGACGGTCCGCAAGAGGCTCTGCGACAACATCAGACATGCAAAAACCCTGGGTGATGGTCGCCCCGGCAGTGGGGCATGTTAGTCTTTGAAGCCAATATGAACCATGTGCATGTCGACTGTCACCCATGAAAGCCCTCGTCACCGGCGCCGACGGATTCATCGGCTCCCACCTCGTCGAAATGTTGGTTGCCCGCGGCTACACGGTCCGCGCTCTGGCGCAGTACAACAGCTTCAACCACTGGGGTTGGCTGGAGGACGTGCCGTGCAGGGGCGAGATCGAGGTGATCTCCGGCGACATCCGTGACCCGCACTTCTGCCGCCACATGATGAAGGACGTGGACGTGGTGTTTCACCTCGCGGCGCTGATCGCCATTCCCTATTCCTACGTCGCGCCGGACAGCTACGTGGACACCAACGTGCGCGGCACGCTGAACGTCTGCCAGGCGGCGCTGGATGCGGGGGTGAAGCGTGTGATCCACACCTCCACCAGCGAGGTGTACGGCACGGCGCGCTACGTGCCGATCGACGAGCAGCATCCGCTGCAGCCGCAGTCGCCCTACAGTGCTTCCAAGATCGGCGCGGACGCCATCGCGCAGAGCTTCCAGAACAGCTTCGAGCTGCCGCTCACGGTGGCGCGCCCGTTCAACACCTACGGGCCGCGCCAGTCGGCGCGCGCGGTGATCCCGACCATCATCAGCCAGATCGCCTCGGGCAAGCGGCGGATCGAGCTGGGCGATCTTTCCCCCACGCGCGACTTCAACTATGTCGAGGACACCTGCCGCGGCTTCATCGCGCTGGCCGAGTGCGAGGCGGCGGTGGGCGAGGTGGTCAACATCGGCTCGAACTACGAGATCTCGATCGGCGACACCCTGCACCTGATCCGCGAGCTGATGGGCAGTGACATCGAGGTGGTGCAGGATCAGCAGCGCATCCGTCCTTCGAACTCCGAGGTGTTCCGCCTCTGGTGCGACAACGCCAAGATCGAGCGCCTGACCGGCTTCAAGCCCCAGGTGGACATCCGCGAGGGCCTGGCGCGCACGATCGCGTGGTTCACCAATCCGGACAATCTGCGCCGCTACAAGGCCGACATCTACAATGTCTGAGGCCTTCGTCCGTTTCGTGCGCGAGCTCTATGCGGAGCCCGAGGCGTTCATTCCGCTGCATGCCCCGGTGATGGGGGCGCTCGAGAAGGCGCGGGTGGGGGAGGCCATCGACTCCACCTTTGTCTCCAGTGTGGGTGCCTTCGTGACCGAGTTCGAGCAGCGCGTCGCCGGGTTCACCGGGGCCCGCTTCGCCGTGGCGACGGTGAACGGCACGGCGGCGCTGCACGCCGCGCTTGTGGTCGCCGGGGTGGAGCCGGGCGACCTGGTGCTCACCCAGTCGCTGAGCTTCATCGCCACCTGCAACGCCATCCATTACTGCGGCGCCGAGCCGGTGTTCGTCGACGTGGACGAGGACACGCTGGGACTTTCCCCCGAGGCGCTCGGCGCCTGGCTCGAGGAACACGCCGAGCGGCGCGAAGGCGGTGCGTACGAGCGGAGCGGCGGACGGTGCATCCGCGCCTGCGTGCCGATGCACACCCTCGGCCATCCGGCCCGGATCGAGGCCATCGCGGAGGTCTGCGCGGCGTGGGGCATCGAGCTGGTCGAGGACGCGGCCGAGTCCCTGGGCAGCTACCGGGGCGGGCGCCACACCGGCACCTTCGGGCGCCTGGGGGCCTTCAGCTTCAACGGCAACAAGGTCATCACCACCGGGGGCGGCGGGATGATCGTGACCGACGACGAGGCGCTGGCGCGGCGCGCCAAGCACCTCACCACCACGGCCAAGAAGCCGCATCCCTGGGCCTTCGAGCACGACGAGGTGGGGTTCAACTACCGCCTGCCCAACCTCAACGCCGCGTTCGGCGTGGCGCAGATGGAGCGCCTCCCCGGCCTGCTGGAAAGCAAGCGCAAGGTGGCCGAGTCCTATGCGCGCTGGTGCGGTGAACACGGCGGGTCGTTCGTGGTGGAGCCCGCCGGGACGCACAGCAACTACTGGCTGAATGCCCTGCGCCTGCGCGATGAGACCGAGCGCGACGCTTTCCTCGCGGCGACCAACCAGGCCGGGGTGATGACGCGGCCGCTGTGGACCCCGATGCACCACCTGCCGATGTACGCGACCTGCCGGTGCGGCCCGCTGCCGGTGACCGAGCACCTGGCGGCGACGATCGTCAACATTCCGAGCTCGGCCCTGCCGGAGGCGGCCTGAGATGGCCCCTCGCCGCGTTGCCGTCGTCACGGGCACCCGGGCGGACTACGGCCTGCTGTACTGGCTGATCCGCGACCTGCACGCGGCGCCCGCGTTCGAGCTGCAGTTGGTTGTGACCGGCATGCACCTGATGCCGGAGTTCGGCCGCACCATCGAGGTCATCGAGCGCGACGGCTTTCCCATCGCGGCCACGGTCGATCTCAAGCTGACCTCGGACACCCCCGAGGCCGTGGCCCGCGCCATGGGCGTTGGCATGATCGGCTTCGCCTCCTGCTTCGCACGGCTGGCCCCCGAGATCGTGGTCATCCTCGGGGATCGCTTCGAGATGCTGGCCGCGGCGAGCGCCGCCTTCGTCCAGCGCGTGCCGATCGCCCACATCCACGGTGGCGAGGTGACCGAAGGGGCGCTCGACGAGGGCTTCCGGCACGCCATCACCAAGCTGTCCGCCTTGCACTTCACCGCCGCCGATCCTTACCGGCGCCGCGTCATCCAGATGGGCGAGCCGCCCGGGCGCGTGTTCAACGTCGGTGCCCCGGGGCTCGACCACCTGCGCCGCACCGCCCTGCTCGAGCGCGAGGCGCTCGAACAGGCGCTCGCCCTCGAGCTCGGGGCACAGAACTTCCTCGTCACCTTCCATCCGGCGACGCTCGACACCGAGGATGCGGCGACCCAGTGCCGGGCGCTCCTGGCCGCCCTGGACGCCTTCCCCGAGGCGCGCATCGTCTTTACCCTGCCCAACGCCGATCCCGGCGGACGGGCCATCATGCCGCTGCTCGAGGACTACGTCGCCCGCCACGCCGAACGCTGCCGGCTGTTCGCCAGCCTCGGCCAGCTGCGCTACCTCTCCCTGCTGCGCCAGGTCCAGGTCGTGATCGGCAACTCCTCCAGCGGCATCATCGAGGCCCCGAGCTTTGGCGCGGCGACAGTCAACATCGGCGACCGTCAGCAGGGCCGCCTGCGGGCGGCCAGCGTGATCGACTGCGGGACCGGGGCGACCGAGATCGAGGCGGCCATCCGCCAGGCCCTGAGCCCGGCTTTCCGGGCGGGTCTTACCGATGTCGAAAACCCCTATGGCGCGGGCGATGCCTCCGGCCGCATGCTGGACGTGCTCGGGCGCGCGGACCTCGCCGCCCTGCAGCGCAAACCCTTTTACGACCTTCCCGTGGAGTGTCCATGAACCCAGTCCAGGTCATCGCCGAGGCCGGCGTCAACCACAACGGCCAGGCCGACATGGCCTTCGCCCTGGTCGAGGCCGCGGCCCGCGCGGGCGCCGACGTGGTCAAGTTCCAGACCTTCAAGGCGGACAGCCTGGTCACCCAGGATGCGCCGAAGGCCGAGTACCAGCAGCGCGCCACCGGGAGCGGAGAGTCGCAGTTCGACATGCTCAGGCGGCTCGAACTCTCGCCCCGGCTGCATCACGAGCTCAAGGCCGAGGCCGAGCGGCGCGGACTCGCCTTCCTTTCCACCGCCTTCGATCCCGAGAGCCTGCGTTTCCTGGTCGACGAGATCGGGCTGAATCTGCTCAAGCTGCCCTCGGGCGAGCTGACCAATGCCCCCTTCGTGCTCGAGCACGCCCGCACCGGAAGCGATCTGATCGTCTCCACCGGCATGGCCACCCTGGCCGAGGTGGAGAGCGCGCTGGGCGTGATCGCCTTCGGGCGCATCGCGGGGCCGGACGAGCGTCCTTCTCCCGCCGCCTTCCAGGAGGCCTACGCCTCGCCCGAGGGGCAGGCGGCCCTGCGCGGGAGCGTCACCCTGCTGCATTGCACCAGCGACTACCCGGCCGCGCCAAAGACGGTGAACCTGCGCGCCATGGACACCCTGCACGCAGCCTTCGGCCTGCCGGCCGGCTATTCCGACCACACCCTCGGCACGGAGATCGCCCTCGCGGCGGCGGCGCGCGGGGCGTGCGTGATCGAGAAGCACTTCACCCTGGACTGCTCGCTGCCGGGGCCGGACCACGCCGCATCGCTCGAGCCTGAGGCGCTGGCCGACATGATCCGGGGGGTCCGCGCCGTGTCCGCCGCCCTCGGGGACGGCATCAAGCGCCCGCAGCCCGCCGAGCGATCCACGGCCAAGGTGGCGCGCAAGAGCCTGGTGGCGCGCACAGCGATCCGCGCCGGCGAGACCTTCGGGCCAGAGAACGTCGCCATCATGCGCCCCGGGGACGGCATGGCGCCGATGCGCTACTGGGAGGTGCTGGGCCGCCGCGCGTCCCGCGACTATCCGCCGGGCAGCCTGCTCGATGAATAAGCCTGTCGTCATCCTCGGCCACGGTGGGCATGCGCGGGTGGTGCTCGACGTGCTGCACTGCATGGGGCGCGAAGTGGCCGGGATTCTGACGCCCGATCTCCCGCCTGGCTCGGACTGGCAGGGGGTGCCGGTGCTGGGAGACGATGCCTGGCTGCACGGGCCGCAGGCCGCGGACCATGCCTATGCCGTCGGCATTGGCATGCTGCCGCACCGCCCGGACCTGCGCGCCCGGCTGTACGGCCGGCTGCGCGCGTTGGGCCTCGCGGTACCCGCGCTGGTCCACCCCTCGGCGATCCTGGCCCGGGACGTGCAGGTGGGCGAAGGGGCGCAGATCATGGCCGGGGTCATCATCCAGCCGGGGACGGTCCTCGGCGAGGACGTGCTGCTGAACACGGGAGCCCGCATCGATCATCATTGCCGCCTCGGCAACCACACCCACGTCGCCCCCGGGGCGGTGCTGTGCGGCGAGGTGCGGGTGGGCGAGGGGGCCTTCATCGGCGCTGGCGCCACCCTCATCCAGGGCGTGTCGATCGGCGACCGTGCCCAGGTGGCGGCGGGCGCCACCGTGGTCCGCAACATCGAGGCAGGCATCCGGCATATCCCCGGGCGCCCGCCTAACAGGTGTTGAAAAAGGGCTTTCCTGCCCTTTTTCAACTCGCCTCGCCGCGGCACATGTCCGCGACGGGCTCAGTAGATCAAGCACTTAACGTACTTGATCTACGAGCAAGCCATCCATGGCTTGCCTTAACAGGCCGTTATTCAACGGCCTTCCAGGCCGGTATGAGGAAGGAGAAAGCATGAGTACGGAATGGCGCGACATCCTGCTCGGCCCGGAGGACAGCATCCACCGGGCCATCGAGGTCATCGACCGGGGCGCGAAGCGGATCGCCCTGGTGGTCGACGGGGACGGGCGGCTGCTCGGCACGGTCACCGACGGCGACATCCGCCGCGGCATCCTGCGCCACCTGTCGCTCGATGCCCCCGTGGCCGAGGTCATGAACACCCAGCCCCGCGTCCTGCCGCGCCACTACAGCCGGGAGCAGGCCATGCACCTGCTCGGCAGCGCCCAGGTCCTGCAGGTGCCGATCGTGGACGAGCACGGCCTGCTGGCCGGCCTCGAGACCCTGACCGACCTGCTCAAGCGTCCGCGGCTGGAAAATCCCGTGTTCCTCATGGCCGGCGGCTTCGGCACGCGCCTGCGTCCTCTGACCGACACCTGCCCGAAGCCGATGCTGCCCGTCGGCGGCAAGCCCATGCTCGAACACATCCTGCAGGATCTGGTCGACTACGGCTTCTACCGCTTCTACATCTCCGTCCATTACCTGCGCGAGCAGGTCATCAACCACTTCCAGGACGGCAGCCGCTGGGGCGTGAGCATCCAGTACATCCACGAGGATACCCCGCTCGGGACGGCGGGTTGCCTGGGGCTGCTGCCCAAGGACGCGGTCCAGCGCCCGATCATCGTGGTCAACGGCGACATCATGACCCGCGTGAACTACGAGGCCCTGCTGCAGGACCACGACCGCCACACACCGGCGGCCACCGTCTGCACCCGCCAGTACGACTTCCAGGTGCCCTACGGCGTCATCGAGCACGACGAGCAGCGCATCCTCAGCATCACCGAGAAGCCGGTGCACCATTTCTTCGTCAGCGCCGGTATCTACGTCCTCGCGCCGCAGGTCGTCCACGCCATGCAGGCGGAAACCCGCGTGGACATGCCCGACCTCCTCAAGGTGGAGATCGCCTCTGGGCGCGAAGTGCGGATGTTCCCGGTGCACGAATACTGGCTCGACATCGGCCGCATGAACGATTTCGAGCTGGCACAGCAGGACGCCGCGAGCGTGCTGAAGCATGGCTGAGAAAGAACAGCCGAGGATCCTGGCCCTCATCCCCGCGCGCGGGGGCAGCAAGGGCCTGCCCGGCAAGAACATCCGCCCGCTGCACGGCAAGCCGCTGATCGGCTGGAGCATCGAGGCAGCCAGGGCCTCCAGGCATGTCACCCGGGTGGTGGTGTCCAGCGACGACGAATCGATCCTGGCCGCGGCTCGGGCTGGCGGTGCCGAGACGCCGTTCGTGCGCCCCGAGTCCCTGGCGAGGGACGACACCCCGGGGATCGACGTCGTCCTGCATGCTCTCGACATCCTGCCGGGCTTCGACTGGGTGGTGCTGCTGCAGCCCACCTCGCCGCTGCGCACGACCGGGGACATCGACGCGGCCATCGGACGCTGTCTCGAATCAGGCGCGCCGGCCTGCGTGAGCGTGTGCGAGGCGGGCGCCTCGCCGTGGTGGATGTTCAGCCTGGATGGGGACGGACGGATGCGTTCCTTCCTCCCTCCGGAGCAGCGCCCCGCACGGCGCCAGGACCTGCCGGCGCTGTATGCCCTGAACGGCGCGGTCTACGTGGCGCGGGTCGACTGGCTGCGCCAGACCCGCAGCTTCCTGACGGAGGAGACCCTGGCCCATGTCATGCCCCCCGAGCGCTCGGTGGACATCGACACGGCATTCGATTTTCGCCTGGCTGAATGCCTCCTCGGCCAGACGGACTGAGACTACTTAGACGCGGCCGCGATCTCGCGCAATTTCGGCACGGCCAGTCCGGCCTGGTCCGCCAGGCCGAGAGCACGTGCCAGTCGCGCTGGCGCGCTGCGCCCCATGCACTTGTGCTCCGGATCGCCCTTGAAGCCCTCCAGCATGCCCTGGATCAGCCTCTCGCGGTCAAAGGTCCGGCCGGTCAGCCATTCCTGCAGGTCAATCACGTCAGAGGCCACTTCGCGCGCGAGTAGCTCGTGATCGCGCCAGAGCTCTTCCACCGTGCCACCTGTGACCAGGCCGGCGATGTTGGTGGTGAGGATGTAGACGTTCTTGCGCACCAACTCCCATAGCAGGGTGTCCATGTCCTCCACCTCGCGTGCCGGGAGGCTCACCGCGTCCATGGCCTTGCGGACGAGCCCGGCATGCGGGCCGTACACGGGGGAGGGGAGCAGGGGCTTGCTGTCCTGTCCCTTCTTCTTCTCGAACCAGACCGACATGACGGTCGGGTTGGTCAAGCCGTGGGGCTCCCAGTCGCGCGGCAGCAGTTCGTTCTGCAGCAGCACGAGGCGATCGCGCCATGGGACGGGCATGTCCCTCAGGCAGGCCTGCAGGTCGGCCTCGCCGACGGCCAGGATGACGGCCTGAGGTTCGGGGTTGAGGGTGTGGGCTTGGGCGAGGGGCATGTCGCGGTTGACCGGATAGACCGGGTGGCCAAGGCGCAGCAGGCCGCGCGCCAGCACGGCGCCGATCTCGCCGATGCCGATGATGATGATGGGGTCGAGCATACGGGACTCCTTCAGAAATCGGTTTTCGTCATTCAGGGCGCCCATTCAGTCTGCCTCGGCAAACATCAGGCAGCCGCGCGCGTAGAGGCGGTGAAGCAGGGGCCAGATCGCTTCGCCATGCGCATCAGCGGCCTCCGCGTCGAAGTGCTGCTCGCGGCAGAGCGTTTCCACCATCCCGCGCTCGGTCTCGGACAGCTCCACGCAGTCGCCGTCCATGAAGAACAGGATCTTGCCCGGTTGGGCGATGAAGGCCAGGCGTGCGGCGGGCACGCGCCGCAACACCTCGCCGTCCTCGACCATCTCGCGCAGATCAATGAGGCTCAGCGGGTCGTTGTCCGGGAACAGGCCGCCAAGGTTGAGGTTCCGCTCCGTCAGCCATTCGCCGAAGATGCGCTGCAGGGCCGCGTCGTCCGGAGTCAGTGCCTCGCGCACCAGGCGGGTGAGCCTGGTGAGGGCGGTGGCGCTGATCTCGCCGGGATTGGACTGCGGGGCGAGGTCCGGGTCGGCGTAGCGGATCCTGGGGTTGATGCGGTCGACCAGCGACTCGCACACGGCGCCGACTATATCGGCATGCGCCGGGGCGCGGAAGCCGATCGACCAGGTCATGCATTCGGTCAGGGCCACGCCGTGGTGCGGGATGCCGGGCGGCAGGTAGAGCAGGTCACCGGGTTCGAGATCCCAGCTCTGGTCGGGCTCGAATTCGCGCAGGATGCGCAGGTCGAGCCCGTCGATGTAGGCGTTCTCGTCGTCGCGCGGCGCGCTCTCGATCATCCAGCGGCGGCGGCCGTGGGCCTGCAGCAGGAACACGTCGTACTGGTCGACGTGCGCGCCGACCGAACCACCCGGCGGGGCGTAGCTCATCATCAGATCGTCGATGCGCCAGTCGGGGATGAAGCGGAAGGGCTCGACGACCTCCATCAGGTCCGGGACGGCCTTTTCCACATCGGAGACGAGGATCGACCAGCCCTTGGGCGGCAGGCTGGCGAAGTCCTCCTCGCTGAAGGGGCCGTAGCGCAACTCCCAGGGCTTGCTGCCGCCTTCCTCCAGCACCATGCGGCTATGGATGCCTTCCTCGCAGGCAAGTCCGGCGAGTTCCTCGGGCGTGACGGGGGCCTCGAAGGCAGGGAAGGCCTGGCGGATCAGCAGCGGCTTCTTCTGCCAGTAGTCGCGCAGGAAGGTTTCGACGGACATGCCGCCGAGAACCTGGTCGGTCGTCCACATGGTCGGGATCATCCGGAAGAGGGTAATCCGTGGATGGTATACTTCCGCCCATGTCCAGCAAACCCTCGAAAGATGCTCCGAAGCTGCCCGGCACGCCCTATGGCGGGCATGTCCGTGCGCGTCTGTGGATCACCGGGGACCAGGGGGGCTACCTTGGCGTGGGCAAGGTGCAGCTCTTGGAGGCGATCGCCGAGAAAGGCTCGATCAGCCAGGCCGCGAAAGCCATCGGCATGTCCTACAAGCGCGCCTGGCAGCTGGTCGAGGAGCTGAACGGCTTGGGCGACTCCCCGATGGTGGTCACCGAGACCGGTGGCGCCCATGGCGGCGGCACGCGCCTGACCCAGCGTGGCGAGCATGCGATCAAGCTGTATCGGGAGTTCGAGGCCGAGTTCGCGGCCTTTGTGCGGAAATTCCCGCATCCCATTGATCTTTGAGCAAATGCTGAAAAATCCATCCATGGATTTTTTCAGCTCGGCCCGTCGCGGCACATGTCAACATCGTTGCATGGAGCAACGATGGAACGCTTCGCGTTCCCCGAAGGGCTGGACACAGGGATGTGTCCAGCCGCGACGGCCTCCGCGAATCAACGACTTGCGTCGTTGTTCGCGTTGGGGCGTCCTGCCCCAAACGTGAAACGCTGAATTTTTCGTTTCTCTGAGCCTGTTTCGAGGTTTTCTTGTCCAACGTTCACGACGCGGCCCATGCCTGTCTGATGGAGTCAGACCCCATGCGCAAGGCGGCCTGCGTGCGCCGCCTGCGGCAGGACTTCGCCGCGGATCGGCTGACCGTGGAACAGGGCGGCATGGCCATGCCGGTGCCTGACCCCGGCCGTCCCGCCAGGCCCGAACTGGTCGAGCGCAGGCTCCTGGCCCAGCGTCCGGTGAAGGATCTGGAAGGCCGCCTGGCGCTGGCCCACGCCTTGGCGCATATCGAGTTCAACGCCATCAACATCGGCCTGGACGCGACCTACCGTTTCCGCGGCCTGCCTGCTGGTTTTTATTCCGACTGGATCCGCGTGGCGGTGGAGGAAGCCCGTCACTTCGAACTCCTGAGCGCCTACCTGAACGATCAGGGGCGGGACTACGGAGACTACCCCGCGCATGACGGCCTGTGGGAGATGGTGCGCCGCACCGATGATGACGCCCTGATCCGCATGGCGCTCGTGCCGCGCGTGCTGGAGGCGCGCGGCCTGGACGTCACCCCGGGGATGCAGGCCCGCCTGCGCGAGGTCGGCGACACGCGCCTGGTCGAGATCCTCGACGTGATCTACCGCGAGGAGATCGGCCATGTCGAGATCGGCACGCGCTGGTTCCGCCACCTGTGCGCCGAGCGAGGCCTGGATGCGCGCGCGACCTTCCGCGAGTTGCTCTCCGAGTACATGGCCGGCCGCATCCGCGGTCCGTACGACGAGCTTGGCCGCATGCACGCGGGCTTCACCGCGGAGGAGATGGAGGACCTGCGGGCGCTGGAGATGGAGACCCTGGGGCGGCTGTCGTGAATGCGGTCGCGAGATCATGTTGATCCCCTCCCACCTCAAGGGAATCGCTGAAAAATTCAGCGGCACCTGCCCGGGGCATGGAAGCCCCGGCGCAAACAAGGGCTTGAGCCCTTGTTTGCGGAGGCCACCGCGAATTCACTTCGCGGTGCTCTCGAAGGCCGCACCCCGCAGGGGCTTCCGGCACGGATGCCGGAAGGGACTGAGAGGAGGGACCAGCCGAGCTGAAAAAAATCCAGGGATGGATTTTTTCAGCATGTCCCAGGTGGGAGGGGCTATTCTGGGCGCCAGACCCCAGGATCTGAATCTCGGCCATGCCTGCGCAATTTCATTCCACTCTCATTGATTCGTTTTGAGCCCCTCCATGACCGCCTTCGTCCACCTGCGCCTGCACACCGAATACTCGCTGGTCGACGGCCTGCTGCGCATCAAGCCGCTGATGAAGCGCGCCGCGGAGCTGAACATCCCGGCCCTGGCGCTGACCGACCAGTGCAACCTGTTCGCCTTCGTGAAGTTCTACAAGGCCGCACAGGAGAAGGGCATCAAGCCCATCTTCGGCGTGGACGCCATCCTCAAGGGACAGGCGGACAAGGAGCCCTCCCGCCTGGTGATGCTGGCGCAGAACGAGGCGGGCTTCCGCAACCTGACCCGGCTGGTCTCGCGCGGCTACATGGAGGGGCTGAGCGGCGGGGTGGCCATGCTCGAGCGCGACTGGCTGAGCCGTGAGTCCTGCGAGGGGATCATCGCCCTCTCCGGCGGGCGCGAGGGCGAGATCGGCCAGGCCCTGCTCGGCAGCCAGCCCGGGCAGGCCGAGGGACTGCTTGCGCACTGGATGGGCGTCTTCCCGGACCGCTTCTACCTCGAGGTCAGCCGCACCGGACGCCCCGGCGAGGAGGACGTGCTGCACCGCAGCGTGGACCTCGCCGCCGCCATGGACGCCCCCATCGTCGCCACCAACGACGTGCGTTTTCTCGCCCCCGAGGACTTCGAGGCCCACGAGGTGCGCGTCTGCATCCACGAGGGCCGCATCCTTGACGATCCCAAGCGACCGCGCCGCTACAGCGAACAGCAGTACCTGCGCTCGCCCGAGGAGATGGCCGAGCTGTTCGCCGACCTGCCGGAGGCGATCGAGAACACGGTCGAGATCGCCCGCCGCTGCTCGGTCGGCCTATCCCTGGGCAAGCCCGTCCTGCCGCAGTACCCGATCCCCGAGGGCATGACCGAGGGCGAGTTCTTCACCCGCGAAGCTACGATGGGTCTCGAGGAACGCCTTGCGGTGATCGCGCCCATCGGCTCGCCGGATGCCGAGCAGAAGCGCGCCTTGTATTTCGAGCGCCTGAAGTTCGAGCTGGGCACCATCCTGCAGATGGGCTTCCCCGGCTACTTCCTGATCGTGGCGGACTTCATCCAGTGGGCCAAGCGCAACGGCATCCCGGTTGGCCCGGGGCGTGGCTCGGGCGCGGGCTCGCTGGTCGCCTACGCGCTGAAGATCACGGACCTCGACCCGATCCCCTACGACCTGCTGTTCGAGCGCTTCCTGAACCCGGAGCGCGTCTCCATGCCTGACTTCGACGTCGACTTCTGCATGGAGCGGCGCGACGAGGTGATCGACTACGTGGCACGCACCTACGGCCGCGAGAGCGTCTCCCAGATCATCACCTACGGCAGCATGGCGGCGAAGGCGGTGGTGCGCGACGTGGGGCGCGTGCTCGGCAACGGTTACGGCTTCGTCGACGGCATCGCCAAGCTGATCCCGAACGAGCTCGGCATCAGCCTGAGCGAGGCGCTGGAGAAGGCCGAGGACCTCAAGCAGCGCTACGACAACGATGAGGAGGTGAAGGCCATCCTCGACATGGGACTGCAACTGGAGGGCCTGTCGCGCAACGCTGGCAAGCATGCGGGCGGCGTGGTGATCGCCCCCGGCCCGCTGACCGACTTCAGCCCCTTGTATCGCGCCGAGGGCGAGGAGGGCATCGTCACCCAGCTCGACAAGGACGACGTGGAGCAGATCGGCCTGGTCAAGTTCGACTTTCTCGGCCTGCGCACCCTGACCATCATCGACTGGGCGGTGAAGACCATCAACGCCCGCCGTGCGAAGGCCGGCGAGCCGCCGCTCGCGATCGAGGCCATCGACCTCGCGGACCGCAAGGCTTTCGACCTGCTCAAGGCCTGCCAGACCACGGCGGTGTTCCAGCTCGAATCACGCGGCATGAAAGACCTGATCCGCCGCCTGCAGCCGGACTGCTTCGAGGACGTGATCGCGCTGGTGGCGCTGTTCCGCCCCGGTCCGCTCGAGTCCGGCATGGTGGACGACTTCATCGCCCGCAAGCACGGCCGCGCGGCCATCGAGTACCCGCACCCGGACCTCGAGCCCATCCTCAAGCCCACCTACGGCGTCATCGTCTACCAGGAACAGGTGATGCAGATCGCCCAGGTGCTGGCGCAGTACACCCTGGGCGGCGCGGACCTGCTGCGCCGCGCGATGGGCAAGAAGAAGCCCGAGGAGATGGCCAAGCAGCGCGAGATCTTCCTCGAGGGCGCGACCGGGCGCGGCGTGGATGCGGGCGTCGCGGGCTACATCTTCGACTTGATGGAGAAGTTCGCGGGCTACGGCTTCAACAAGTCGCACTCCGCCGCCTACGCGCTGGTGTCGGTGCAGACCGCCTGGCTCAAGGCGCATTATCCCGCCGCCTTCATGGCCGCCGTGCTGTCCGCCGACATGGACAACACCGACAAGGTCGTGGTCCTGATCGACGAGTGCCGGCAGATGGGGCTCAAGGTCGAGCCGCCGCGGGTCAACGACTCCGACTACCGCTTCACCGTGCGCGACGACGCCACCGTGGTCTACGGCCTCGGCGCGATCAAGGGCGTGGGGCAGGGCGCCATCGAGTCCGTGCTGGAGGCCCGGGCGCAGGGCGGTCCGTTCAAGGACCTGCACGACTTCGTGCGCCGCGTGGACCGCGGCCGCCTCAACCGCCGCGTGCTGGAGGCCATGATCCGCGCGGGCGCACTGGATGGCCTCGGCCCGAACCGTGCCTCGCTCATGGCCGCACTGCCGGACGCCCTGCGGTTGGCGGAGCATGCGGCCGAGCAGGAGGCCGCCGGGCAGGGTGACCTGTTCGGCATGTTCGCCGAGGACACGGCGGCCGAGGAACCGCCGGTGCCGGTGGTCGAGATCCCCGAGTGGGACGACTTCGACCGTCTGTCGCAGGAAAAGGACGTGCTCGGCCTATACCTCACCGGCCACCCCATTCAGGGCGTGATGGACGAGATCCGCCAGTTCAGCGACATGCGTTTCGGCGAGCTGACCGGCCAGCTCGAGGACATGGCGCCGAAGGCCAACGGGCGGCCGCAGGAGCGCAACGTGGTGGTCGCCGGCCTCATGATCGGCGTGCGCCCGCGCATCACCCAGCAGGGCGAGAAGGAGGCCTTCCTGCTGCTGGACGATGGCACCGGCCGCATCGAGGCGCGCCTGTTCCCGGAGGACTACAAGCGCCATGGCGAGCAGCTCGGCAAGGACCAGGTGCTGGTGCTCGAGGGCGGGGCGAGCTTCGACAACTTCTCCGGCGGCGTGCGCCTGCGGGTGAAGAGCCTGATGACCCTGGACCAGGCGCGCGAGGCCTATGCGCGCGAGCTGCGCCTGGTGCTGGGCGCGGGCTTCGGGCCGGACGGGGTCGAGCGCCTTGCCGAGATCCTGGCTCCCTTCCGCCCCGGGCGCTGCCCCGTCCTGCTCGACCTGCGCAACGGCCAGGCGCGCGGGCGCCTGGTGCTGGGGGATGCCTGGCGCATCGCCCCCTCGGGCGAGTTGCTGCGCCGCCTGCGCCTGCTCCCGGGGGTCGAGCGCGCCGAGCTGAAGCATGCCCGGGCGTCGTCTGCCCCCGTGCGTACCGAGGATTGACGGCAGGCTGGCAGGGGATGGGCTACGCTCTCCGTGGGTATTCCTTCCCATGCGAGGTGAGAGCCATGCCGAGTCCGAAACTGAAGAAGATGGCTGGGGTCAGCCTGGTCGCCGTATCCCTGCTGGGCTCCCAACTGGCCCCGGCGTACGCGGCGATGGTGGACAGCCCCACGGTGTTGCAGCAGGCGCAGCAGAAGATGGATCGTGCCGGGCTGGGCGCGCTGCTCGACCGCCAGGACGTGCAGGACCAGCTGGTCGCGATGGGGGTCGATCCCGCCGCGGCCAGGGAGCGCGTGGCAGCCATGACCGACGAGGAGGTGCGCCAGCTCAACAAGGGCATCCAGGAGATGCCGGCGGGCGGGGACATCCTCGGGTTTGTCCTCGCTGTGTTCATCATCCTCGTCATCACCGACATGCTCGGCGCCACCGACGTGTTCGGCTTCGTCCATAACATCAACAAGTAATCGATGCGCCTGCCATGGCGTGTCCTCAGGTCTGGGGGCACGCTTTGCCTCGTTGCCATCCTGACCGCCTGCAGCCACGCCATCCAGACCGCGCGCCTGCAGCAGTCCCATCCCGACCGGCTTCCACTGCGTCACGAACTGGTCGACACCCCCTTTTTCGCCCAGGCGCGCTACCAGTGCGGACCGGCGGCGCTGGCCACCGTCCTCGTGCAGCGCGGACTGGCCGTGTCGCCCGACCAGCTCGTCGACCAGGTCTACCTGCCGGCGCGCGAGGGCAGCTTGCCCCTCGAGATGGAGACTGCGGCCCGGCGCCACGGCATGCTGGTCTACCCACTGGCGGCCGATCTCGAGGTCGTGCTGCGCGAGGTGGCGGCGGGCCATCCGGTGCTGGTGTTGCAGAACCTCGGGCTGGACTGGTGGCCGAACTGGCACTACGCGGTCGTCGTCGGCTACGACCTGCAGGAGGGCGAGGTCATCCTGCGCTCCGGCGTCACCCGGCGCTACCTGATGTCGATGGGCGTGTTCGAGGCGACCTGGCGGCGGGGAGGCCTCTGGGCCCGCGTGGTCGTACCGCCCGGCGGGATGCCAGCGTCAGCCATCCCCCTGGACTACGTTCGGGCCGCGCTAGACCTCGAGCAGAGCGGCCAGGCCGATGCCGCCCTCCGCAGTTTCCGCGTGGCCACGCAGCAATGGCCGCAGGCCTCCTTCGCCTGGCTGGCGCGGGGGAACCTCGCCTACCGGCTGGGGCTCGATCAGGAAGCCGCCGACAGCCTGGGCAACGGTGTACGGGCGGCCCCGCGTGATGCCGCACTGTGGAACAACCTTGGCTACGCCCTGGCGCGGGGCCAATGCGGGGAGCAGGCACTGGAGGCGGTGCGCTGTGCCGTCGCCCTCGATCCAGGCAACGCGGCCTACCGGGACAGCCTGCGGGAGCTTCGGGCGTTGGTCGAGGGCCGCGAGTCATGCGTCATTCCCACCTGTCCGGAGGAAATGGCCGGGCCCCCGCTCGACTGATTCGCCTCCTCCCGGGGTTTGTCCCGAGCCTGTCGCGGCTGGGCACATCCTTGTGCCCAGCCCTCCGGGGAACGCTTTTTCAACATCCTGGTAAACCATGGAGGGTTTCTGCCGCAACGGCGGTTTCCGGATTATTCAGCGCCTGCTGGGCAGCGGGACAGGGCGTCTTCCATGGCGGGGAGCAGCAAGCCACCCGCAGCAAGCATTGGGCCGAGCTGCTCCGCCGGGACCGGCGGGCTGAAGTAGTACCCCTGGGCCATGTCGCAGCCCCTGGACCGCAGGTAGGCGAGCTGGGCCTCCGTCTCCACCCCCTCGGCCAGAACCTCGAGGCGGAGGTTGCGAGCCATGGCGATGATGGTGGCGGCGATCTCCATGTCCCGTGGGTCGTCGGGGATGCCGCGCACGAAGCTCTGGTCGATCTTGAGCTTGTGGACGGGCAGGCGCTTGAGATATGAGAGCGACGAATAGCCCGTGCCGAAGTCGTCGATGGACAGGCTGATCCCGAGGCTGCGGATGCGCTCCAGGGTACGCAGGGCGCCCGGTCCCTGCTCGAGGAGCATGCTCTCGGTGATCTCGAGCTCCAGGCAGCCCGGGTCGAGCCCGGTCTCCTCGAGCAGCGCGAGGAGTTGGCCCGACAGGTCGGGTTGCTGGAACTGGCGCGAGGAGAGATTGACCGCCATGCGCAGCCCCGCGTGACCGCCCAGGTGCCAGGAGCGCGCCTGGGTCATGGCCTTGCGCAGGACTTGCTCGCCGAGGGGCACGATGAGTCCAGACTCTTCCGCCAGGGGGATGAACTGCGCCGGGGAAATCAGGCCTTCGTCCGGATGGCGCCAGCGTGCCAGGGCTTCCATCCCCACCATGCGTCCGGAGGCAAGGTCGATCTGCGGCTGGTAGAAGACCGTCAGCTCGTCCGTCTCCAAGGCCTGGCGCAGGCGCGTTTCGAGCGAAAGGCGCTGCTGGGCCTTGCGCGTCAGTTCCTCGGTGTAGAAACGGTAGGTGTTGCGTCCGGCCATCTTGGCCTGGTACATGGCGGCGTCGGCGTTGCGGATGAGTTCCATCGGGTCCTGGCCGTCGCCGGGGTAGAAGCTGATGCCGATGCTGGCGCCGATGTAGACCTCGTGGCCACTGCCGAGCCTGAAGGGACCCTGCGAGAGAAGCTCGATGATTTCCAGGGCGATGCGGGCCGCTTCGTCCGGATTGCGCAGGTCCTCCAGCACCAGCACGAACTCGTCGCCGCCGAGGCGCGCCAGGGTGTCCTCTTCGCGCAGGCGGCCCTGCAGACGGTGGGCGATGAGGGTCAGCAGCTCGTCGCCGGCCGGGTGGCCGAGGCTGTCGTTGACGTTCTTGAAGCGGTCCAGGTCGAGGAACATGACCGCCACCTTGCGTTGCTCCCGGTACGCCCGGTCGAGGCTGTGGTCCAGGCGGGACTGCAGCAGCAGGCGATTGGGCAGGCCGGTGAGCTGGTCGTAGTGCGCCAGTTGCGTGAGCTGTTCCTCGGAACGCTTCAGCTGGCTGATGTCGGCGAACACGGCGACGTAATGGGTGACGCCACCTTCGTCATCGAGCACGCTGCTGATGGTCAGCAGTTCGGGGTAGAGCTCGCCATCCTTGCGCCGGTTCCATATCTCGCCCTGCCAGTGCCCCTGGGCCCGCAGGGTGTTCCACAGCGACTGGTAGAAATCCTGGCCGTGTCGTCCCGACTTGAGCAGGGAGGGGGAGTGCCCCAGGACTTCCTCGGGAGCGTATTGGGTGATTTCGGTGAACGCGCGGTTGACGGCCACGATCTGGCCCTTGGCGTCGGTGATGATGACGCCCTCGCGGGTGTTCTCGAACACGGCGGCGGCCTGGCGCAGCTTCGCCTCGCCCAGGTGGCGCTCGCTCACGTCCTGATAGATGCCCAGCACGCCGAATACCTTGCCTTGGGCGTCGCGCAGCGGCACCTTGCTGGTTTCAAGCCAGATCAGCCGGCCGTCGGGGGTGGTCTGTGGCTCGGCGTAGTTGTAGCGGGCCGTGCCGCTGGCCATGATCTGCGCATCGTCCCGCTGGTAGAATTCGGCCTGCTCCCTCCAGGCCAGATCCTCGTCGCGTTTGCCGACCAGATCCTCGGCGCAGCGGAGGCCGGCCGAGCGGGCGAAGCTCTCGTTGCCGCCCAGGTAGCGGCTGTCGCGATCCTTCCAGAACACGGCATGGGGAATGGTGTTGATCACCAGGCGCAGCATGTCCTGGGTCTCCCGCAGGCGGTTCTCGGTCTCCTTGATCAGGGTGATGTCGTGCACTGTGCCGACCGAGCGCAGCGGAAGACCGTGGGCGTCGAAGCTGGTCTCGCACTGTTCGCGCACATGCTTGATCCGTCCGTCGGCGAAGCACAGGCGATGGACGATGTCATAGGGCGCGCGGGTCGTCAGATGCTGCTGGAAGGCCTGGTCGACAAGCTGGCGGTCATCGGGGTGGACGCGCGCGAGGAAGGCGGGGTAGTCGGCGCCGAAGGCGGTGTGCTCGATTTCGAAGATGCGGAAGACCTCGTCCGACCAGATCAGCTGGCCGGCGTGGTGATCCAGTTCCCAGCTGCCGACGTGGGCGATGTGCTGGGCCTCGCGCAGCTGGGCTTCGCTGCGGCGCAGGCGTTCCTCGGCCTGCCTGCGCTCGCGGATGTCGCGCGCCAGGGCGACAACGTAGCGACCGTCCGTGCTCGCGACGTAACGCAGGCTGGTTTCCACGGGGATGAGGGTGCCATCGCGGTCCCGGAGGGTGGATTCCAGCAGACGCGTGCCCGCCTGGAACAGATCCTGGGCGAACGATGCCCAGCCCTCCGCTCCCCCGATGGACGCGCAGATGTCCCAGGCATGGCGCTGGAGCAGGGATTCGCGCGCGTAGCCAAGCAGGGTGTCGGCGTGGTCGTTGGTCTCGATCAGTCGCCCGGTGGCGACGTCGATGACCATCACCGCGTCGTTCACCTGGGCGATCACGCTGCGATAGATGAGTTCGCGCCGGGTCTCCTCGAGCTTCTGGCGCGTCCGGCTCAGATCCTTGCCCTGCTGCTTGAGCATGTCGCGCAGGAACTCGAGGTAACGCCCTTGCAGCGTCCTGACCACCTCGTGGCGGGTGAGCAGGCCGATGAGCCTGCCTTCGCCGTCCACCACGGCCAGCCTGCGGATGCCTGCCTCCTCCATGCGGTGGCCGGCCTCGCGCAGGGGGGCATGTTCGCTGATGGTTTGCACCGGGCGGCTCATCACATCAATAAGGCGGGTTGAGCTGGCGGTCCGGCCCTCGCGGATCAAATGCACCATGTCGCGCTCGGTGAGGATGCCGACCGGGCGATGATCCACGGTCACCAGCACCGTGCCGGACTGGCGGGCGGTCATGCCCTGGGCCGCCTGGGCGAGGGATGCATCCGGGGGGAGCTCGAGCGGGTCGCGCAGCATCACCCTGGAGACTGGCTTGAGCTCGGCCAGCTGGGCAGTATCGATGAAGTGAAGCAGATCGCCCTCGGTCACCAGTCCGCGCAGGTGGCCTGCCTCGTCCACCACGATGGCCTGGAGCGTCTCCGCCTCGACCATGCCCTGGTAGGCCTCGCGCACATCGACCTCCGCGCCGATCAGCAGCGGCGGCTGCATGACCTCGTCGACGCGTTGATGCGACACCTGGGGGCTGCGGGCGAGAAGGGTGACCGCGTCCCATTCGGTGAAGATTCCCACCGGGCGAGGCCCTTCGACCACCACCACGCAGCTCAGGCGCTGGGTATCGATGATGCGCAGGGCTTCCAGGACCGGGGCCTCGCGCGTCACCGCAATGACGTGCGCGGTCATGATCTCGCTGATCGGGCGTAGGTGCATGCTGTGTCCGGGCGGTCGCTGGAGGTCGGCTAGGGGATCAGGTCCCGCCCTTGGCCCAGGAGTCGCGCAGGGTCACGGTGCGGTTGTACACCGGGCGGTCCGCGCGATGGTCCTTCTGGTCGGCCACGAAGTAGCCATGGCGCTCGAACTGGAAGCTCGTCTCCGGCGCGGCGCTGGCGAGCGAGGGCTCGAGCATGGCGCGGATGGAGGACTTGGAGTTGGGGTTGATGTCCTCGAGGAAGTCGCGCTCCGTGTCAGGCGCGTCGCCCTCGCGTCGGGAGCCGGGGGCGGGCACGGCGAACAGGCGGTCGACCATGCGCACCTCCGCTTCCACCGCGTGGGCGGCGGACAGCCAGTGGATGTTGCCCTTCACCTTGCGCGCATCCGCGCCGGGGGTGCCGGACTTGGTGTCGAAATCCACCTCGGCGTAGACGCAGGTCACGTTGCCGGACTCGTCCTTGTCGAAGCCCGTGCACTTGACGATGTAGCCGTAGCGCAGGCGCACCTCGCCGTCCGGGCGCAGGCGGAAGTAGCCCTTGGGCGGGGTCTCCATGAAGTCCTCGCGCTCGATCCACAACTCGCGCGAGAGCGGCACGGCGCGCTTGCCCAGTTCGGGCCTCAAGGGATGATTGGGGGCGAAGCAGTCCTCGGCCTGGCCTTCCGGATAGTTGACCAGCACAAGCCGGAGCGGGTCGAGCACGGCGATGCGGCGCTCGGCCCGCTCGTTGAGGTCCTCGCGCATGCAGTCCTCAAGCACCACCATGTCGATCAGGCTGTCGGACTTGGAGATGCCGATGCGGTCGGTGAAGAGCTTGAAACCCTGCGGGGTGAAGCCGCGGCGACGGGCGCCTTTGAGGGTGGGCATGCGCGGGTCGTCCCAGCCGTCGACAAAGCCTTCCTGCACCAGCTGGATCAGCTTGCGCTTGGACAGCACGGTGTAGTTGAGGTTGAGGCGCGAGAACTCGATCTGCTGCGGCAGCGGGCGGGTGAAGTGGCCGGCGTCCGCAAGTCGCTCAAGGAACCAGTCGTACAGCGGGCGGTGGGCCTCGAACTCCAGGGTGCAGAGCGAGTGGGTGATGTTCTCCAGCGCGTCCGACACGCAGTGGGCATAGTCGTACATCGGGTAGATGCACCAGGCATCGCCCGTGCGGTGGTGATGGGCGTGGCGGATACGGTAGATGGCCGGGTCGCGCAGGTTGATGTTGGGCGAGGCCATGTCGATCTTCGCGCGCAGGATGTGCGCGCCGTCCGGGAACTCGCCTGCCTTCATGCGGCGGAACAGGTCGAGGTTCTCCTCCACCGAGCGGGTGCGGAAGGGACTGTCCTTGCCGGGCTCGGTGAGGGTGCCGCGGTTGGCGCGCATCTCATCAAGGCTCTGCGAGTCGACGTAGGCATGGCCACCCTGGATCAGGGTCTCGGCGAAGGCGTACAGCCTGTCGAAGTAGTCGGAGGCGTAATAGAGGTGCTCGCCCCAGTCGAAGCCGAGCCAGCGCACGTCCTCAAGGATGGCGTCGACGTATTCCTGGTCCTCCTTGACCGGGTTGGTGTCGTCGAAGCGCATGTGGCACACGCCGCCGTAGTCGCGCGCCAGGCCGAAGTTCAGGAAGATGCTCTTGGCGTGGCCGAAGTGCAGGTAGCCGTTCGGCTCGGGCGGGAAGCGGGTCTCGACGCGGCCGCCCCATTTGCCGGACGCGTTGTCGGCGTCGACGATGGCGCGGATGAAGTGGGTCGCGGGAGTCGGGGCGGCGTTCTCGGTGCTCATGCTGGGCGTTCATTAATTCCGTGAATCGCCCATTTTAACCCGGATTTTCCATTGGAACGCGGGAGTATGGCGCAGCCGAGGGCGAGCAGATTTGCGCACGGGCGACGAGGCCATAGCCCGGCCTATGGGCGAGGAGCACGGGCGCAAAGATGCCGCACGCAGGCCGCCAGACCCCGCGTAGGCCAGGCGCCAGACTTTCCTCTGGCGCAAGACAGGCCGGTCCAATGGAAAATCCGGGTTTAAGCCAGATCAGCGCTTGAGGTGCTTGAGCTTGTCGGGAACCCCGTCCCATTCGGCGGCGTCCGGCAGGGGATCCTTGCGCCGGGTGATGACCGGCCAGCCCTGCGCCAGTTCGGCGTTGAGGTTGATGAACTTCACCTGGTCGGAGGGGATGTCGTCCTCCGAGTAGATGGCCTTGGCCGGGCACTCGGGTTCGCACAGGGCGCAGTCGATGCACTCATCCGGATCGATGACGAGGAAGTTCGGTCCCTCGTGGAAGCAGTCGACCGGGCAGACCTCGACGCAGTCGGTGTACTTGCACTGGATGCAGTTGTCGGTGACGACGAAGGCCATGGTGTCTCTCCGGGGGGATGCCCTGCGATCTTAGCCGAGCCATGGTCCCGGCAATACCCGCTCATTGAGGGGCCATGCGGTTTGTCCACATTTTCCGGGGATAGCCCTGTGGAAAATCGTGGGATGGCGGGACCGGGGCATTGATGCCGATGAGGGGGGATGGCATCGGTCGATGTTTTTCCACATTTTCCGTGGATGGCGTTGTGGAAAAGGACGGGATGGCCGGAAGGAAGGCCCGCCCTCGGGCCGATTGGGGGTGATCGCGACGGGGGCGTCGCTCCTACAGCAGATCCTTGAGGCGATACAGGGCTTCGAGCGCCTGCCTTGGGGTGAGGGCGTCCGGATCGATCTCGCGCAGGGCGTCCAGCGCGGGTTCCGGTTCGATCTCGGCCGCGGTAGCGGAGAACAGGTCGAGCTGGGGCAGGGGTTCTGCCCGGCTCTGGTTCTCCAGTTCGCGAAGGCGGCGGCGCGCGTTGTCGATCACCTTGCGCGGTACCCCGGCCAGCGCGGCGACCTGCAGGCCGTAGCTCTGGCTGGCGGGGCCGTCCTGAACACTGTGCAGGAAGACGATGCGGTCGCCGTGCTCCACCGCCGCGAGGTGCGCGTTGCGCGCCGTCGCATGGGTTTCCGGCAGGCGGGTGAGCTCGAAGTAATGGGTGGCGAACAGGGTGTAGGCGCCGAGCGCGGCCAGCCTTTCCGCCACCGCCCAAGCGAGTGCGAGGCCGTCGAAGGTGCTGGTGCCGCGGCCGATCTCGTCCATCAGCACCAGGCTCTGCTCGGTGGCGTGGTGGAGGATGTTGGCGGTCTCGGTCATCTCCACCATGAAGGTCGAACGCCCGGTGGCGAGGTCGTCCGAGGCGCCGATGCGGGTGAAGATGCGGTCGATGGGTCCGATGCGCGCGGCGCTTGCTGGAACAAAGCTGCCGATATGGGCGAGCAGCACGATCAGCGCGGTCTGGCGCATGTAGGTGGATTTGCCGCCCATGTTGGGGCCGGTGATGAGCAGCAGGCTCTGTTCCGGCGTGAGGGTTGCGTCGTTGGCGATGAAGGGGCTGTCCAAGGTGGCCTCCACCACCGGATGGCGGCCGCCGCGGATGTCGATGCCCGGTTCGTCGGAGAGCACCGGGCGGCACCAGTCGAGCGCCACGGCGCGCCCGGCCAGGGTGCAGAGCACGTCCAGCCCGGCGATGCCCTCGGCCACGCGCTGGAGGTCGGCGCGGTGCTCGATCAGTGCGTCCAGCAGGCCATCGAACAGCAGCTTCTCGCGCGCCAGGGCCCGTTCGCGGGCGGAGAGCACCTTGTCCTCGTAGGCCTTGAGTTCGGGGGTGATGTAGCGCTCCGCGCCCTTCAGGGTCTGGCGGCGGATGTAGTCGGCCGGGGCCTTCTCTGCTTGCGCGCGGGTGAGCTCGATGTAGAAGCCGTGCACCCGGTTGTAGGCCACCTTGAGGGTGGGGATGCCGGTGCGCTCGCGCTCGCGCTGCTCCAGTTCGAGCAGGAAGGCGTCGGCGTTGACCGACAGGGCGCGCAGCTCGTCCAGCTCGGCGTCGTAGCCCTCGGCAATCACCCCGCCGTCGCGCAGCAGGGCCGCGGGCGGCTCGGCGATGGCGGCGGTGAGCAGGTGATGTGCGTCGGGCAGCGGCTGCAGCAGGTCCTGCAAGGGATTGAGGGCCGGTCGGCCGAGGGCTTTGATGCTCGCGACAAGTCCCGGCAGCTGGCCGAGGGTGTGGCGCAGGGCCGAGAGATCGCGCGGGCGGGCGCTGCGCAGGGCGATGCGGGCGAGGATGCGCTCGACGTCGGCGGTCTCGCGCAGCAGGTCCTGCAGGCCGTCTGTCGCGCGGGTATCGATCAGCGCGCCGATGGCCTCCTGGCGGGCGAGCAGCGTCGCGCGGTCGCGCAGCGGGCGGTGCAGCCAGCGGCGCAGCTCGCGCGCGCCGAGGGCCGTGACCGTGCGGTCGAGCACGCCGAGCAGGCTGTGGCGGCGCTCGCCGGACATCGAGCTGTCCAGTTCGAGGTTGCGGCGCGCGACGGGATCGAGCAGCAGGCCATCCTCGCGCCGCTCCAGTCCGATGCCGGCGAGGTGGGGCAGGGCGGCGCGCTGGGTGTCGTTGAGGTAGGCCAGCAGCGCCCCGGCCGCGCCGATGGCGAGGTCATGGCCGACAAGGCCGAAGCCCCCAAGGTCGTGCACGCCGAACTGGCTGCACAGGGCGCGCGCGCCGCTCTCATGGCCGAAGTGCCAGGCCGGGCGCGGTCGGCGGCCGGGCAGGTCGGTGACCTCCCGCGGCAGGACGGCATCCTCCGGGTAGAGCAGTTCGGCGGGGGCAAGGCGTGCGAGCTCCCCCGCCAGCGCCTCGCCATCAAGCAGCTCCATCGCGCGGAAGCGGCCGCTGGCGAGTTCCGCCCAGGCCAGGCCCCACATCGATCCTTGGGCCCTCTTGCCGGGAACGATGGCGGCGAGCAGGTTGTCGCGCTTGTCCTCCAGCAGGGCCTCGTCGGTCAGGGTGCCGGGGGTGACGATGCGCACCACCTTGCGCTCCACCGGGCCCTTGCTGGTGGCCGGGTCGCCGATCTGCTCGCAGATCGCCACCGACTCGCCCATCTTCACCAGGCGCGCGAGGTAGCCATCGGCCGCGTGGTAGGGAACGCCCGCCATCGGGATCGGCTCGCCCGCCGACTGGCCGCGGTGGGTGAGGGTCAAGTCGAGCATCGCGGCCACGCGCCGGGCGTCCTCGTAGAACAACTCGTAGAAGTCGCCCATGCGGTAGAACAGCACGGTATCGGGGAAATCCGCCTTGAGCGTCAGGTACTGGCGCATCATGGGCGTGTGGGCGCTGAGGTCAGGTGTTGGCTTGTGCATAATCGAGGCATTCTAAGGAAA
>JBMOQP010000053.1:0-36270 GCA_049322715.1 Pseudomonadota bacterium | reverse complement strand
AGGATGGTCAGCTCGATGCCCATGACCCAGTGGCCGAAGATGGCGCCGGCGAGGCCGAGGGGGATGGCGGTCATGACCACCAGCGGCCAGCCCCAGGAGCCGAACACCCAGACCAGGATCAGGTAGATCAGGGCGAGGCCCAGCAGCAGGCCGGTGCGCATGTCGGCCATGGTCTCGCGCTGGTCGGCGGCGCGGCCCTCGAAGCTGTATTCGAGGCCGTAGCGCTCGGCCAGGCGGGGCAGGGTCTCTTTCTTCAGCTCGGCCATGATGGCGTTGGCGTTGTTCTGCGTCCGGTCGACCTCGCCGGAGATCTCGACCGCCAGCCGCCCTTCGGCGTGGCGCAGGGCCTCGAAGCCGCGGCGGGATTCCCACGCGGCGACGGTGGCGAGCGGCACGAACTGGCCGGCATTGGGGCCGCCGGGGATGCGGATGGTCATGCGCTCCAGCACGTCCAGGCGCTCGCGCTCGTCGCGCGGCAGCAGCACCCGCACCTCCAGCTCGTCCTGGCCGACCTGCACCAGCTGCGCCAGGTGGCCGTCGAAGGCGGCGCGCAGCTGGCGTCCGAGGCTTTCGGTGGTTAGTCCCAGTGCCTCGCCCGCCGGGGTGAGGCGGTAGACGAGCTGCTCGCGGCCGAAGGGCATGTCGTCGACGGTGTCGGTCACGCCGGGGATGGCCTTGAGGGTCTCCGCGAGCTCCAGGGCGGCGGCCTTGAGGGCATCGGCGCTGTCGCCGGTCAGGCGCACGGTCAGGTCGCGCCCCGGCGGGCCGGACTGGCGCGAGGTGAGGGTGAGGCTCTCCAGGCCGGCGGGCATGCGGACGTTCTCGCGCCAGGCGTTGAGGAAGGTCTCGTTGCGCACGTCGCGCTGCTCGGAGGGAACCATCTCGACGATCATCGAGCCGAGCTGGTCGCCGGCCGCGGCGGCTCCGCTGCCGGCCGCGCTGACGGTGCTGCCGAGTCGGGTGACGGCGGTCCGTACCAGTTGGCCTCCCAACTCATCCTCGGTCTCGCGCAGGCTGCGCTCCAGTTCGCGCAGGAAGGCGTCGGTCTGCGCTCGCGGCGTGCCGGCCACGAAGGTGGCGTTGGCGTAGAGCACCTGCGACTCGGGGGCGGGGAAGAACACGAACGGGATGCGTCCGCCGGCCAGCAGGCCGATGGCAAGGATCATCGTGCCCAGGGTGAGGGCGACGGTGCTGCCGCGTCGCTCAAGCGCCAGGGTTACCAGCGGGCGGAAGCGCTTGTCGCGGAAGTGCTCGAAGCCCGCGTCCAGCCTCTCGCGCAGACGGGAGGCCTTCTTCCCGGCCTCGCTCCTGAGCGCCGTCTTCAGGTGGGCGGGCAGGATCAGGAAGCTCTCCAGCAGCGAGGCCATGATGACCATGACCATCACGAAAGGGATGTCGAACAGGATGTTGCCCATCACGCCGCCGACCAGCATCAGCGGCAGGAAGGCGGCCACGGTGGTGAGCGAGGAGGCGGTGACGGGCCAGAACATGCGCTTCGCCCCGCCGAGGGCGGCCTGCTCGGGCGGCTCGCCCATCTTGCGGTGGGTGTCCGCGTCCTCGCCCACCACGATGGCGTCGTCGACGATGATGCCGAGCGCCATGATGAGCGCGAACAGGCTGATCATGTTGATGGTGCCGCCGAACAGCATCAGCAGCGCCAGGGTGGCGAGGAAGGCGGTCGGGATGCCGATGCCCACCCAGAACGCGACCCGTCCGGGCAGGAACAGGTAGAGGATGGCGATGACCAGCAGCAGGCCGGAGAGGCCGTTGTTGACCAGCAGCTGGATGCGGTCGCGGATCAGTTCCCACTGCTGGTCGTAGACCTCGAGCTTGATGCTCGGCGGCAGGGTGGGGCGGGTGGCCGTAAGCCACTCCTCGAAGATGCGGGCGGCCTTGAGGGAATGGCCAGTCTCCGCGCGCTGGAGCTGAAGCTCGACCACGGCCTCGCCCTTTTCCGACAGATTCAGACTGGCCGGACGGGCTTCACGTTGAATGGTAGCGACGTCCCCCAGCCGCACCAGACCACTCTCATCGCTGACTATCGGCAGGCTCTCGAAGGCGACGGCGTCGCGGCGCTGTTCCAGTCCGCGCACCTCTCGCGCGCCGTCCTGGTCACCGGCGATACCGGCCGGCACGTCGCGGGCGAGCTGGTCGACGCGCTCGCCGACATCCACCAGCGACAGGCCGAGCGTCTCCAGCACCGCGCTCGGCACCTCGATGGCGATGCGCTCTTCCGGAAGGCCGGTGATGTCGACCCGGTCGATGCCCCGGGCCAGCAGTTCGCGCTCGAACCGGCGCACCCACGGGCGAAGCTCCTCCACGCTCGGGCCGCGCACCAGCAGGCGGGCGATGGGCTCGTAGCGGGAGACGCGGCTGATCTGCGGGGTTTCGGCGTCCTGCGGGAGGTTGCGGAATTCGTCCACCCGCTGCCGGACCTGGTCGAGCGCGAGCAGCGGGTCGGTGCCTTCCACGAGTTCCAGGGTGATGCTGGACACGCCTTGGGCCGAGGTGGAGGCTAGCTTCTTCAGGCCGTCCACGGTCTTGAGCCGCTCCTCGAGCGGGGTGGTGACGCCGTTCTCGACGTCCTCGGCGGAAGCGCCCGTCCACACCACGCGCACGCTGATGACGTCCAGCGCGAAGGTCGGGAAGAACTGCACGTTCATCCGGTTCAGGGCGAGCAGCCCGACCAGGAAGGCGACCAGCATCATCACGTTGGCCGCCACGCGGTGGCGGACGAAGAGGCCGAGGATGCTGGTCATGATGGGCGCTGGATGCTGGTGACGGCCAGCCCGTCAATGGCGTGCGGCAGGTGGGTGGTCATCACCGTGTCCCCCGGGGCGATCCTGTCCGAGCGCAGCAACACGCGGGCCTCGCCGTTCACCCTCATTTCCCCGACGCGCTGGACGGTCACGCCTTCGAGGCGGCCGTCCTTGACCAGGTAGACGCGGTCGCCGCCATGCAGGGCGGAGAAGGGCAGGGCGATGACGTCCCGGGCGACGGGGCGCTCGAGCAGGGCATTGACGAAGGCACCGATCGGCACGCCGGTCGGGTCGTCCAGCCTGAGCAGGGCGTCCACCCCGCGCGCGTCGGCCTCGCCGGACAGGCGCTCGAGGCGTGCGCGCAGGAGCTTGCCGCCGAAGTCGGCGGTGGCGATCAGTTCCTCGCCGCGCTGGAGCGCTGCGCGCAGTTCCTCCGACTGGATGGCGGGCACCTTGGCGCGCAGGTAGATGGCGTCCGATGGGTAGAGGGTCAGCAGGGTCTGGTTGGGCTGCACTTGGTCGCCGGCGGCGGCCTCGATCTTGCCGATGCGGGCGGCGAAGGGGGCGGTGATCTCGCCGCGGGCGGCATCGCGCTCGGCTTCGGCCAGCTTCGACTGCAGCTGGGCGAGGCGGGCGGGGTGCTCGGCGATGGACTGTTCGCGCTGGGTGATGGCCAGTTGGGCGCGCGAGAACTGCTCGCGCGCTTGGTCGGTGTTGGCTTGGGAGCCGAGTTTCTGGGCCTGGATCTGCTCCGCGCGCTTGAGCGCGTCCTCGGCCAGGGACAGCAGGCGGCGTTCCTGGGCCAGCGCGGCCTGGTCGCTCCTGTAGCGTACCTTCTCGCGCTCCACGTCGGCGCGGGCCTGGGCCAGGCGCGGCTCGAGGTCGCGCGGGTCGAGCCGCGCCAGAACCTGCCCGCCCTGCACCCGCTGGCCGTCCCGCACCAATACTTCCAGCACGCGGCCGCTGACCGGACTCGACGCGCGCACGCGGTCAGGCGCTTCGATGCGGCCGTAGAGGGTCAGGGTGGGGCGCAGGCTGGAGGGTTGAACGGCCAGGGTGTCGATATGCCATACGCGCTCCTGCACCGTGATGGCAGGGGGAACAGGCCGTGTTGCCTTGAGCAGCATGAAGCCGCCGATGGCCAGGGCAAGGATGGCGAAGGGCAGGAGACGTTTCATCGAATGCCTGAGTCTATGTGTCGGTTTAGGTGCACAGCATACTGACGACAGTATGCAAGGCTCAATGTTCCTTATGGTCCGGGGCGTCGGCGGGCATGGCGCAACGCCGCTGTCGCGCGCGGATGGCGGGAGCGGATGAAGCCCTCCTCTGCTAGGCTTTGCCTAGCTGTTCAAAGACGAGTCCCGTGCATGTTGCGTTCCACCCGCCAGCGTTTCGGCAGTGTCGCCATCCTCTTCCACTGGGGCATCGCCCTGGGTGTCGTAGCCCTCTACGCCCTCGGGCTGTACATGGACGAGCTCGAGTACCAGGATCCGTGGTTCAACAGTGCGATGGAGCTTCACAAGGGGCTGGGCATGCTGTTGTTCGCGGCGATCCTGGCCCGCTGGCTGTGGCGCCTGGTGGATGTGCAGCCCGTGCCGCTCGAGACCTGTTCGGCCTTCGAGCAGTGGTCTGCCCGGGTGATGAAGGCCGTGCTCTATCTGCTGCTTGTCCTGGTGCCGCTCAGCGGCTACCTGATCTCCTCGGCGGAGGGGCAGCCCATCGACGTGTTCGGCTGGTTCCAGGTCCCGGCCCTGATCAGCGGCCTGCCCGAGCAGGAGGATGTGGCCGGCGAGGTGCACGAGTTCCTGTCCAACCTGCTGATCGCGCTGGCGGCGGTGCATGCGCTGGCCGCCATCAAGCACCATGTGTTCGATCACGATGACACCCTGCGGCGCATGACCTTCAGGCCGCTGCGTTCTCCTCCCCGCGAATAAGGAGCCTGACGATGAAGCAGCGCCTGTTTGCATCCCTGCTTCTTGCCTGCACCCTGTCGCTGCCCGCTGGGGCGGCCTGGGCAGAGGTCGAGCGCTACGTGATCGACACCAAGAACGCCCACGCCTTCATCCAGTTCAAGATCAGCCACCTGGGCTTCAGCTGGCTGCTTGGGCGCTTCGACAGGTTCGAGGGGCGGTTCAGTTATGACCCGCAGAATCCTGCGGCGTCCATGGTCGAGGTGAGCATCGAGACCGCAAGCATCGACAGCAACCACGCCGAGCGCGACAAGCACCTGCGCAGCGGCGATTTCCTCGATGTCGGCAAGTATCCCAAGGCCCGTTTCGTCAGCCGGAGCTATGCCGAGCAGGCGGACGGCAAGGGCGTGCTCGAGGGGGAGCTGACCCTGCACGGCGTGACCCGGCCGGTGACGATCGAGACGCGCGCCATCGGCCACGGCCCCGATCCCTGGGGCGGTTACCGGCGCGGCTTCGAGGGCACGACCCGGCTGGTGCTGAAGGACTTCGGCATCGACTACGACCTCGGGCCGGCGGCGCGCGAGGTCGAGCTGTTCCTCTCCGTCGAGGGGGTACGGCAGAAGTAACGGCTGCCCGCTCCCGGATGGGCCAGCCATCCCGCCCCCCCACTTCCCCAAGGAGGTTCCCATGACCACTGCAGCGGCTTCCGCCTCGGGTCCAGCGCCAGAGATCGAGCAATATGAGATCGACGTCGGCAACATGCACGCCGGCATCCAGTTCAAGATCAGCCACCTGGGCTTCGGCTGGATGCTCGGCCGCTTCAACCGCTTCTCCGGCCGTTTCGCTTATTCGCCGGGGCATCCCGAGCTCGACCGGGTCGAGGTGACGATCGACACCGGCAGCATCGACACCAACCACGCCGAGCGCGACAAGCACCTGCGCAGTGCGGACTTCCTGGCGGTGGAGGAACATCCCCAGGCGCGCTTCGTCGGCACGCGCTATACCGGGACGGCGGAGGGGCGGGGCGTGCTCGAGGGCGAGCTCACCCTGCGCGGTGTGACCCGCCCGGTGCGCATCGACGTGCGCGAGCTCGGCCACGGCACTGATCCGTGGGGTGCCTTCCGGCGCGGGTTCGAGGGGACGACGAAACTGGTGCTGAAGGATTTCGGCATCGAGTACGACCTGGGGCCGATGGCGCGCGAGGTTGAGCTGTTCCTCACCATCGAGGGCGTGCGCCAGACGGAGATTTGGCTGTAGGGGGCTTGCCCCGCCTTTCCGTGTCATTGCGGGCAGGGCGAAGCAATCCACGAATCGCCACGGTCTGGATCGCCACGCCCCTGCGGGGCTCGCGATGACGAATCCTGCCGTCATTGCGAGCGGAGCGAAGCAATCCACGGACTGCCTGCCGTGGCATGCATGAATCGCCAGGGGCAATGATCCATCCCAAAGTCGTCATTCCGGCGCAAGTCGGAATCCAGGCCCTTCGCACACCTAGACCCGGGCTTCCGCCGGGGGGACGGATCAATCAGCTCCAGTCGCGTGCCATATCAGTTCACGGCCGTATGTATTTCGTTGCAAAACAAAGGCCCGGGTTTCCCCGGGCCTTGATCATTTCCTGAGCCTGACTTGCCGTCAGGTGCGCATGTCGTCGAAGAACTTCTTCACCCGGCCCATCCAGGACTGCTCCTGCGGGCGGTGATGGTCTCCGCCGAGCGACTCGTCGAACTTGCGCAGCATGTCCTTCTGCGCATCGGTCAGGTTGACCGGGGTCTCGACGTTCACCTTGCAGATCAGGTCGCCCGGCGCGCCGCCGCGGACCGGGGCAACGCCCTTGCCGCGCAGGCGGAAGAGCTTGCCGCTCTGCGTCTCGGCCGGGATCTTCAGGCGGGCACGGCCACCGAGGGTCGGCACCTCCACCTCGCCGCCGAGGGCGGCGGTGGCGAAGCTGATCGGCACTTCGCAATACAGGTCGGCGTCCTGGCGCACGAAGATCGGGTGTGGCTTGACGTGAATGACCACGAACAGGTCGCCCGCCGGGCCGCCGTGCTCGCCCGGTTCGCCCTCGCCGCCGAGGCGGATGCGGTCGCCGGTGTCCACGCCGGCCGGGATCTTCACCGACAGGGTCTTGTGCGTCTGCACGCGGCCCTGGCCGCGGCATTCCGGGCACGGCTCCTCGATGATCTCGCCGCGCCCGTGACAGGTCGGGCAGGTCTGCTGCACGGCGAAGATGCCCTGCTGGATGCGCACCGCGCCCGCGCCGCCGCAGGTCGGGCAGGTCTTTGGCTTGGTGCCCTTCTTCGCGCCGCTGCCGTCGCAGGCCTGGCAGGGCTCGGTGGTCGGCACGCGGATCTTGACCGTGGTGCCCGCCACCGCCTCCTCGAGACTGATCTCGAGGTTGTACTGCAGGTCGGCGCCGCGATAGGCGCGGGTGCCGCGGCCGCGGCCGCCGCCGAAGATGTCGCCGAACACGTCGCCGAAGATGTCGGAGAAGCTGGCCCCGCCGAATCCGCCGCCATAGCCCGGTCCCGCGCCGCCGCCCATGCCGGCCTCGAAGGCGGCGTGGCCGAACTGGTCGTAGGCCGCGCGCCTCGAAGCGTCGGAGAGGATCTCGTAGGCCTCCTTGGCTTCCTTGAACTTGGCCTCGGCGTCCTTGTCGTCCGGGTTGCGGTCCGGATGGTATTTCATCGCCAGGCGGCGATAGGCCTTCTTGAGTTCGTCCTCGCTGGCGTTCTTGGCCACGCCGAGGATTTCGTAAAGGTCTTTCTTGGCCATGTCTGTTCCAGAGAAATGATTCAGCCACAGGGCTCAAAGGAGCGCTGTGGCCTTGAATATGTCGTCATTGTTTACTGTAGGGCGGGTCAGGCGAAGCCGTAATCCGCCGGGAGCATCCGGGCGCAATACGCTTTGCCATTGCGCCCTACATGCTGTCCTGTGCAATGACGATGGGTCGAGGACTTACTTGTTGTCCTTCACTTCCTCGAACTCGGCATCGACCACGTCGTCGGCGGCCTTGCCGGCGCCGCTGGCCTGCTGGGCACCCGGCTGGGCCTCGGAGCCTTGGGCATAGGCCTTCTGGGCGATGGCGGCGGAGGCCTTGGCGAGCTCCTCGACCTTGGCCTCGATGGTGGCCTTGTCGTCGCCCTTCATGGCGTCCTTGAGCGCGGCGATGGCGTCCTCGGCGGCCTTTTTCTCGGCTTCCTCGACCTTGTCGCCGAGGTCCTTGATGGACTTCTCGGTGGCATGAATCAGGCCGTCGGCCTGGTTGCGCGCCTCGACCAGCTCACGCTGCTTGCGATCCTCGTCCTTGTGCGCCTCGGCGTCCTGCACCATGCGCTGGATCTCGTCCTCGCTCAGGCCGCTGGAGGCGGTGATGCGGATGGACTGCTCCTTGCCGGTGGCCTTGTCCTTGGCGGATACGTGCAGGATGCCGTTGGCGTCGATGTCGAAGGTGACCTCGATCTGCGGCATGCCGCGCGGCGCCGGCGGGATGTCGGTGAGGTCGAAGCGGCCCAGCGACTTGTTGCCGGAGGCCATCTCGCGCTCGCCCTGCAGCACGTGCACGGTGACGGCGGTCTGGTTGTCGTCGGCGGTGGAGAAGACCTGGCTCGCCTTGGTCGGGATGGTGGTGTTCTTCTCGATCAGCTTGGTCATCACGCCGCCCATGGTCTCGATGCCGAGCGAGAGCGGGGTGACGTCGAGCAGCAGCACGTCCTTGCGCTCGCCGGTCAGCACGCCGCCCTGCACGGCCGCGCCCACGGCGACGGCCTCGTCCGGGTTGACGTCCTTGCGCGGATCCTTGCCGAAGAATGCCTTCACCGCCTCGCGCACCTTGGGCATGCGGGTCTGGCCGCCGACCAGGATCACCTCGTCGATCTGGGAGGCGGACAGGCCTGCGTCCTTGAGCGCGACTTTGCAGGGCTCGATGGTGCGCTGGATCAAGTCATCGACCAGGGCCTCGAGCTTGGCGCGGGTGATCTTGACGTTCAGGTGCTTCGGACCGGTGGCGTCGGCGGTCACGTAGGGCAGGTTGACGTCGGTCTGCTCGGTGGAGGAGAGCTCGATCTTCGCCTTCTCGGCCGCTTCCTTCAGACGCTGCATGGCCAGCGGGTCGTTGCGCAGGTCGATGCCCTGCTCCTTCTTGAACTCGTCGACCAGGAAGTCGATCAGGCGGTTGTCGAAGTCCTCGCCGCCGAGGAAGGTGTCGCCGTTGGTGGACAGCACCTCGAACTGCTTCTCGCCGTCGATGTCGGCGATCTCGATGATGGAGATGTCGAAGGTGCCACCGCCGAGGTCATACACGGCGATCTTCATGTCCTTGGACTGCTCCTTGTCGAGGCCGTAAGCCAGCGCGGCCGCGGTCGGCTCGTTGATGATGCGCTTGACCTCGAGGCCCGCGATGCGGCCGGCGTCCTTGGTGGCCTGGCGCTGGCTGTCGTTGAAGTAGGCCGGTACGGTGATGACCGCCTCGGTCACTTCCTCGCCAAGGTACGCCTCGACGTCCTTCTTGATCTTCATCAGCACGCGCGCGGACACCTCCGGCGGGGCCATCTTCTTGCCGTTGGCCTCGACCCAGGCGTCGCCGTTGTCGGCCTTGACGATCTTGTAGGGCATCAGCTTGATGTCCTTCTGCACCGCGTCTTCCTCGAAGCGGCGGCCGATCAGGCGCTTGACGGCGTACAGGGTGTTCTGCGGGTTGGTGACCGCCTGGCGCTTGGCCGGCTGGCCGACGATGACCTCGCCGTCCTTGGTGAACGCGACCACGGACGGAGTGGTGCGCGCGCCTTCGCTGTTCTCGATGACCTTCGGCTGGCCGCCTTCGATGATGGCGACGCAGGAGTTGGTGGTGCCGAGGTCGATGCCGATGATCTTGCCCATGATGAAGTACTCCCTAGCTGAATTCGTTGATTTTGTTCGTGCAGGAGAGGTGGCCTCGCCGCGATCAGGCGCTTTTATCGCGGCGAGGGCGCTGCCCCCGCGGGTTTATTCGGTTGGCTTGATGGTGGGGACGCTTATTGCCGTTTCAAGGTCGTGTCACTGCGAAACGATCACCAGCGCCGGGCGCAGCACGCGCTCGTTGAGCTGGTAGCCCTTCTGCAGCACCTGGATGACGCGGTTGGATTCGCCCTCGGACGGCTGCATGGCGATCGCCTGGTGCAGGTCCGGATTGAAGGGCTCGCCCAGCGGGTCGATCGGCTTCACGCCGAAACGCTCCAGGGTCTGGAAGAACTGGCCGTGCATCATCTCGGTGCCCTGCTGCAATGGGGCGATCTCGGTTGCCTCCTGGCAGGCCTTGAGGCCGAGGTCGAGGCTGTCGGCCACACCGAGCAGGGACTCGATGAATTTCTCCAGGGCATATTTGCGCGCGTTGTCGATGTCGCGCTCGGTGCGCTTGCGCAGGTTGTCCATCTCGGCGCGCAGGCGCAGCACCTCGTTCCAGTGCTCGTCGGCCTTGCTGCGGGCGTCTTCCAGCAGGGCGTGGATGGAATCGTCAGCAACGCCGTTGGGAACGGCGTTGGGACGCGGGCTTGCGCCAGCTTCGCGTTCAGCGTCACCCGAAGGGCGGAATCCATGGATGGATTCCGCCGCCAGCTGTTCGGTGGCTTGCTCCACTTCGGGCGTTTCCGGGGTGGGTTGGGTGTCCTGACTCACGCACTGTCTCCTGATGCGGATGGTTGGATCGTGAAAAACAAATCTTGGGCCTCAGCCTTCGGTTTCAAGACCGGGGCTCATGGCCGCGCCCAGCAGGCGGGCGGTGATGTCGACCAGCGGGATCACCTGATCATAGGGCATGCGGGTGGGGCCGATGACGCCGAGGTAGCCGACCACGCGGCCCTGGTCGCGATAAGGGGCGGCGATCAGGCTGCAGTCCTGCAGGGGATCATAGCCGGACTCGCCGCCGATGAAGATCTGCACGCCTTCCGCGCGCTCGGACTGGTCGAGCAGGTGCAGGATGTCGCGCTTGGTCTCGAACGCCTCGAACAGGCGCTTCATGCTGGCGAGGTTGCCCATCTCCTCCAGGCCGACCAGATTGGACTGCCCGCTGATGACGAGGTCCGGGCCCGGCGCGGTGGCGCCGAGTGCCTGCTCGGTGAGCAGGATGGCCTCGCGCATGAGGGTGTTCAGGTCGCTGCGCACCTTGTCCATCTCGGCCAGCAGGGTCTCGCGCACCCGGCTTGCCTCCTGGCCTGCCAGACGCTCGGAGAGCAGGGCGCCGAACTGGCGCAACTCGCCGCTGGAATAGTCCCGGCTGACCGGCAGCACGCGATTCTGCACCTCGCCGTCGTCCATCACCAGGATGGCCAGCACGCGCCGGCCGGAGAGCGGGACGAATTCGATCTGGGTCAGGCGCGCGTGCTCGCGGCGGGGCAGGGTGACCAGCCCGGCGAAGCGGGTCAGGTGGGAGAGCATTTGCGAGGCCGTTTCGATCAGCTGCTGGCGCGAGCTGCTGGCCTGGCGCAGTTCACCGCTGAGAAAGTCCACCTGGCCCTCGTCCAGGCTGCGCATGGTCAGCAGCTGGTTGATGAACAGGCGGTAGCCCTGGATGGTCGGCACCCGCCCGGCGGAGGTGTGCGGCGCATGGATCAGCCCCATCGCCTCCAGATCGGCCATCACGTTGCGGATGGTGGCCGGGCTGAGGCTGAACGGGGTGGCCTGCGACAGGGTGCGCGAGCCTACGGGCACGCCTTCGCTGATGTAGCGCTCGACCAAGGCCTTCAGCAGGTGCTGGGCGCGTTCGTTGAGGGGGGGCAGGCTCATTGCGCGGATGGCTGGCACTCGTGGCGTGAGAGTGCCAAAGATTGCCCTGCCGGGGCGAGGGGTGTCAAGGCAGGGCGGTCCGGGCGGGCCGGAGATGCTATATCAAGGTCAAGCGCCGGGAACGTGGAGGCCGAGGATGCCGGAGATGAATGCGGAGATCGCCGACCGCTTCGACGAGATGGCCGACCTGCTCGAGATCGAGGTGGCCAATCCCTTCCGCGTGCGCGCCTACCGCAACGCCGCGCGTCTGTTGCGGACCTTGCCCAGGGGGGTGGACGAGATGCTTGCGGCAGGGGAGGACCTGACCGGGTTGCCGGGCATCGGTGACGATCTTGCGGCGAAGATCGGCGAGTTTGTCGCCTCCGGCCGCCTTGCCGCGCTGGACCGTCTGAAGCGCGAACTGCCCGAGCACCTCGCCGACCTGCTGCATGTGCGCGGGCTGGGGCCGAAGCGCGTGCATGCGCTGTATCACGAGCTCGGCATCGACAGCCTGGACAAGCTGCGCGCTGCCGCCGAGGCGGGGCGGCTGCAGGCCCTGCACGGCTTCGGTCCGAAGACGACGGCCACGATCCTCGCCGAACTGGTCGCGCTCCGCCCGGCGGAGAGGCAGCGCTGGGCGGATGCCGAGCCGGTGGCGGAAGGCCTGCTCGGCTTCATCCGTTCGGTCGAGGGGGTGAGGTCCGCCGTCGTGGCGGGCAGCTTCCGCCGGCATCTGGAGACCGTTGGCGATCTGGATATCCTGGTCGTCGCCCAGCGGGGCAGTCTCATCATGCAGCGTCTCGGCGGCCATGCCGAGGTCGACGAGATCCTGGAGCGCGGGAGCACGCGCGCCAGCCTGCGCCTTCGTTCGGGGCTGCAGGTGGACGTGCGAGTCGTGCCCGCGGTGAGCTTTGGCGCGGCGCTGCATTACTTCACAGGCTCCCGGGCGCACAACATCGCCGTTCGCACCCTGGCCGTGAAGAGGGGGCTGAAGATCAACGAATACGGCGTGTTCCGCGATGGGCAGCGCGTCGGCGGACGTACCGAGGAGGAGGTGTTCGCGGCGGTGGGGCTGCCCCTCATCCCGCCCGAATTGCGGGAGGATCGCGGCGAGATCAAGGCGGCGATGGAGCGCCGCCTGCCGACGCTCGTCGAGCCCTCCGGCCTGCGGGGCGACCTGCATGCGCACAGCGACTGGGGCGAGGGGCGCGACAGCCTGGAGATGATGGCGCGCGCGGCCAGGGAGCGGGGATACGATTACCTTGCCATCACCGACCATGGCCTGGATGCCGGTCGGCTCCTGGAACAGATCGAGGCGATCGACCGGCTCAATGCCCGGCTGAAGGACATTCGCCTGCTCAAGGGGGCGGAGGTGGACATCCTCGAGGACGGCACGCTCGCGCTGCCAGAGGATATCCTGGCCCGGCTCGACCTGTGCGTGTGCGCCGTGAACGAACGGTCAGACCTTCCGTCCGAGCAGCAGACCCGGCGCATCCTGCGCGCCATGGAGCACCCGCGCTGCGCCATTCTCGCCCATCCCACGGGACGCATCCTGCCCGGTCGGCCACCCATGGCGCTGGACATGGAGCAGTTGCTGCGGGCCGCCGCCGCGCATGGAGTGGTGCTGGAGGTCGATGCCCGGCCCGAGCGCCTCGATCTCGACGACCATCATTGTCGCATGGCGCGCGAACTGGGCGCCCGGCTGTGCATCGCCAGTGACGCGCGCTCTGCAGCCGAGCTCGATCTGCTGCGGCACGGCGTTTTCCAGGCGCGGCGGGGATGGATCGAGGCTGGCGACGTGGTCAACACCCTGGCGCTCGACGCGTTGCTTCGGGTCCTGCGCAGGGCCTGAAGCTGGTGGCCGGTCCCGTGTCGGGCAACAATGGGCGGTGAAACGATCCGAGAGATGGGAGATTGCACATGAATCGACATGAGGTGTCCGTGCTTTTCGTCTGCATGGGCAATATCTGCCGTTCGCCGACGGCCGAAGGCGTGTTCACGCGCAAGGTGGCCGAGGCCGGCCTGATCGGGCGCATCCGCATCGACTCGGCCGGGACGCATGCCTACCACATCGGCAATCCGCCCGACCCGCGCACCATGCGGGCCGCGCAGCGGCGAGGTTACGACCTGTCGGCCCTTCGTGCGCGCAAGGTCGAGGTGCCGGACTTCTCCCGCTTCGACTATGTGCTGGCGATGGACGAGGACAACCTGGCCATCCTCAACCGCCTGATGCCGGCCGAGAGTCCGTCCCGCGTGGGACTGTTCATGGAGTTCGCGCCCGGGTACGGTGCCCGCGAAGTGCCCGATCCATATTACGGCGGGGCATCGGGATTCGAGCAGGTGCTCGACATGGTCGAGTCGGCCGCCGAGGGACTGCTCGAGTCGATCCGCAGGGAGCGCGGCTGGGACTGACCGAATCCCGATCCGCTGGTCCCTCCTCTCGGGCCTTTCGGCCATCCATGGCCGAAGCCCCTGCGGGGTACGGCCCTCGAGATCGGCCTTCGAGAGCCCGACGGATCGGTAAATCCAGGGGGGGCCGAAAAGCGCGCATGAAAAAGGGCGGGGAATGATCCCCGCCCTGTGTCGAAGGGCTGATGGCTCCGGGACCGGCGCCGGCTTCCCGATCAGCCGCGCGGGGGTTCCTGCCCGCCTTGCGGTGCGGCGCCAGGTTCGCTGGCTTCCGTTGCGATGTCGGCCGCGGCCGCTTTTTCGCCTTCGGCAGAGGCGTCCGTGTCGCCTGCGGATTCGATGCCGGAGTCACCTCCTTCGCGCGGACGGCGGGTCCGGCGGCGGCGCGGGCGGCGGGCGCGGGCCTCGCCGGCCGCGGCTTCAGCCTCTTCCTCGGAGGTCTCTTCGGCCGGGCTCGGGGCCGGCTTTCCGGCATCGAACGCAGTCTCGGCCGGGGCGCTGGCGACGGCTTCCGCCTCGGCGGCGGATTCCTCGCGGACCTCCTTCCGGGGGGCGGCGGGTTGCCCGGTCTCGGCGGGCGCGGCCACGACCTCGCGGGCGACAGGCTCGGTTACCGGAAGCGGAGCAGCCTCGACGTCAGGTGCCGGGGCCACGGTGGAATCCATCCCTGGATTCACCGAACCGTCGGGCTCTCGAAGGCCGATCTCGAGGGCCGTACCCCGCAGGGGCTTCGGCCATGGATGGCCGAAGGGCCCGAGAGGAGGGACCAGCCCCGCAGGGGCTTCCGGCATGGATGCCGGAAGGGACTGAGAGGAGGGACCAGCGGATCGGGAATCGCCGTCAGGCGAACGCGAAGCTGGCGCAAGCCCGCGACCCAACGCCGAGTCCTCCGGCGTTGTGCCGGCCTCGCTGCTGACCACGCGGTCGCTGGACTCCAGGCGCACAGCCGCGTTGGGGGGCAGCTGCTCGGCGATGCTGGTTTTCGCGGCAATGTCGATGACCGGCTGCATCGGCGCGGCCAGAGGGGCGGCCAGCTGCTGGGCGATCAGGCCTTCGTCCTCACGCAGGCGCTCAGGGCCGGCCTCGAATTCCTCGCGACGCGGACGCTGGCGTTCGGGGCGCGCCTCGCGCGGGGGGACATTGCCGCGCGGTACCGGGGCGATGGCCGGCTTGGGCTGGGTCGAACGTTCACCAGCCTCGCCGCGCTCGCCACGACCGCGCTTGCGGGCGCCACGCTCGCGTGGTTCGCGGGGCTCGAGCGCTGCCCGCTCCTCGCGCGCCTCTCGCTGGGCCGGTGCGGTCGGCACGGCCAGGCGTTCGGTTGGGGCCGGGGGCTGTTCGCCGAACAGGAAGCCCCAGATGCGCTTGAGGAAACCGCCCTCGGGCGCGGGCTGGGCCTCGATGGCGGCGGCAGGCTCGGCCCGCGGCCTTTCGGCTGGGGCGCGGGGCGGTCTCGGGGGCTTGGCCGGCGCCGGGGCCGCCGCCTCGACAGGCGCAGGAGCGGGTGCCGGCATCGGGGCCGGGGTCGGCGGGGCCACCATCCTGACCGCAGGCTGGCTCGGCGTCTCACGCACGGCGGCCGGACGCGGGGCTTCCCAGGCGATTTCCTGGCGGGCCTCGACCAGCTCGTGCGCACGGGCGCCCTGGGTCTCCATGTCGGCCCGACGGACGCGCTCGAGGCGATAGTTCGGGGTCTCAAGGTTAGGATTCGGGATCAGGATGATCTCGAGGCGGTATTCCTGCTCGAGGCGGCCGATCACGTCGCGCTTCTCGTTCAACAGGTAGGTCGCGACCGCGACCGGCAGCTGGGCGACGATGCGGCCGGTGTTCTCCTTGAGGGCCTCTTCCTGGATCAGGCGCAGGATGGATAGCGCGAGCGACTCGGTGCTGCGGATGGTGCCCTGGCCGTGGCAGCGCGGGCAGACGTGCTGGGTGGATTCCTCCAGCGACGGGCGCAGGCGCTGGCGCGACATCTCCAGCAGGCCGAAGCGCGAGATGCGGCCGAGCTGTACGCGGGCGCGGTCCATCTTCAGCGCGTCGCGCAGGCGGTTCTCCACCTCGCGCTGGTGCTTGGAGGGCGCCATGTCGATGAAGTCGATGACGATCAGGCCGCCGAGGTCGCGCAGGCGCACCTGGCGGGCGATCTCCTCGGCCGCCTCCAGGTTGGTGTTGAGCGCGGTCTGCTCGATGTCCTCGCCCTTGGTTGCGCGCGCGGAGTTGATGTCGACCGCGGTCAGTGCCTCGCACTGGTCGAACACCAGCTCGCCGCCGGAGGGTAGGGTGACGCTGCGCTGGTAGGCGGATTCGATCTGGCTTTCGATCTGGAAGCGGGTGAACAGCGGCACGCGCTCCTGGTACTGCTTCAGGCGGCGCAGGTTCTGCGGCATGACCTGCTGGACGAACTCGGTGGCTTGCTGGAAGGTCGGCTCGTGGTCGATCAGGATCTCGCCGATGTCGTCCCGCAGGTGGTCGCGCAGGGCGCGGATCAGCAGGTTGCTTTCCTGGTAGATCAGCACCGGGGCGGAGCGCTCGGTGGCGGCCTCCTCGATCGCGCGCCAGACGTTGAGCAGGTAGTCGAGGTCCCACTGCAGCTCTTCCGGGCTGCGGCCCACGCCGGCGGTGCGGATGATCATGCCCATGCCGTCCGGCACGTTGAGGGCGGCCATGGCCTCCTTGAGTTCGGCGCGGTCCTCGCCCTCGATGCGGCGCGACACGCCGCCGGCGCGCGGGTTGTTGGGCATGAGCACCAGGTAGCGTCCGGCCAGGCTGATGAAGGTGGTCAGCGCCGCCCCCTTCTGGCCGCGCTCCTCCTTGTCGATCTGGACGATCAGCTCCTGTCCGACGGACAGGGCCTCCTTGATGATCGGGCGCCCCTTCTCGTCGACGGCCTCGGGCTTGAAGTAGCTGCGGGCGATTTCCTTGAACGGCAGGAAGCCGTGGCGCTCGGCCCCGTAATTGACGAAGACGGCCTCAAGGCTCGGTTCGATACGGGTGATGGTCGCCTTGTAGATGTTCGACTTCTTCTGTTCCCGGGAGGGAGTCTCGATGTCGATGTCGTAGAGCTTCTGTCCATCCACCAGGGCAACGCGCAGTTCCTCCGGGTGGGTGGCATTGATGAGCATGCGTTTCATGCAGGAATTCTCGGCAGGGATGGCAGGACGCCAAGGCCAGGGTCAGCCGTACGCCGTCCCCCGTGCAAGCGGGGAGACCGGACCGATTTGTCAGGAACAAATCGGGAGTCGCCTTCAGGCGAGCCCGCGGGGGGTCGACCAGGGATGGTCGGCATCCGCGGAGGCCGGAAGGACGGGAGGGCTGGCCGCTGGGCGCAGAATGCCCGGGCGCCTGGCGGAGCAGGCGTCCCAGAATCTGCCGTGCGCCCGGTAGGCTCCTCGCGAAGAGGGGGGCGATCAGGCAGGCAAGGGCAAGGCGTCCAAGAATGATCATGAGTCGTTCATTTACCCTCCGCCTGCGGCGGTTGCGGCCCGGGTCGGGGCCGTCTCCCTGCAGCCATGCAGCGAGGGCGAAACGACTGGGATCACCTGGTTCGAAGCGGGCGGGCAGGCGCAGCGGGCAAGGTGAGCTCGTGCGGATGCGCGGATCCGGTTCTGGCCGAAGGCCTCGTGTCGTTTCTTCCCGCGTCCTGCGGCGCTGCCGGGAGAGAAAATCGAGTTCGTTCAGGCCGCACGCTCATGCGTACGGGCGTCCCGAATATAGCAATATCGTTACAGGCCGGCAATTTGCCCTTCGGCCCGCGATAAAGCGGATGCCGACCATCCCTGGTCGGCCCCTGCGGGCGGGCTTCGCCAGCTTCGCGTAGCGCCTTTCGGCGATCCCCGATTTGTTCCTGACAAATCGGGGGGGGCGGCGGAGCGGATGAGATATCATAAGAATCATGAATACATCCCTCCCCAATGCCGAATCCCAGTCCTTCGAGGCGCGCCTGGTCACTGTTGGTGCCCACGAGGCCGGGCAGCGGCTCGACAACTTCCTGCTTGCCCAGCTCAAGGGTGTGCCCAAAAGCCGGATCTACCGCATGCTGCGCACGGGCGAGGTGCGGGTGAACAAGGGGCGAGCCAAGCCCATGCAGCGTATCGCGGCGGGCGATGTCGTGCGCATCCCGCCGCTGCGCATGGCCGAGCGCGAGGTCCAGGCCCTGCCGCCACAGCGGGTGCAGGCCATGCGCGACGCCGTGCTGTACGAGGATGAGCACTTGCTGATCCTGAACAAGCCGCCGGGCCTGGCGGTGCACGGCGGCAGCGGCGTGCCCTATGGCCTGATCGAGCTGGCGCGGGCGTCGTGGTCGCACCTGCCGGGTCTTGAGCTGGCGCACCGTCTGGACCGTGACACCAGCGGTTGCCTGGTGCTGGCCAAGCATCGCGAGGCCCTGCTCGGTGTGCAGCGCCAGCTGATCGGCAAGACCACTACCGATTTGTCAGGAACAAATCGGGGATCGCCGAAAGGCGATCCCGCAGGGGGCCAGCCAAGGATGGCTGGCATCCGCAAGACCTACCTCGCCCTACTCAAGGGCGGCTGGCGCGGGGGGGCGCGCCGCATCGAAGCGCCGCTGCTGAAGAACGAGCTGCAGGGCGGCGAGCGCGTGGTGCGGGTCGACGCGCGCGGCAAGCTGGCGGTCAGCGTGTTCGAGCCCATCGAGCGCTTCGCGGCGCTGGCCACCTTGGCGCGGGTGGACATCGAGACCGGACGCACCCACCAGATCCGCGTGCACGCCCAGCACATGGGGCACCCGCTGGCGGGCGACGACAAGTATGGCGACGAGGATTTCAACCGGCAGATAAAGGCGTTCGGTCTTTCCCGCCTGTTCCTGCACGCCGAGCAACTCGAGTTCCTGCATCCCGTCACTGAATGCACCCTGCGCGTCAGCGCACCACTGCCGGACGACCTGCTGGTCGTGCTCGAGCGGCTGCGTGCGGGGCAGTCCGGAGGGGGGCGCCCATGATCCGCGAGATCAAGCTGGTGGTGTTCGACTGGGACGGAACCCTGATGGACTCCACCGATCGAATTGTCAGCAGCTTCCGTGGCGCGATGCGCGAGGTCGGCCTGCCACTGCTCGACGACGGAACCATCCGCTCGATCATCGGCCTTGGCTTGCCGGAGGCGGTCGCGGAGCTCTACCCCGAGGCGGCCGTGGATGCGCGCCAGCGCCTGGCCATGGCCTACAGTCAGCATTACCTCGGTCTGGACCCGACCCCGATCCGGCCGTACGCGGGAGCCGAGGACCTGCTCGCTGGCCTGGCCGAACGCGGTTTCTGGCTCGCCGTGGCGACCGGCAAGAGCCGGCGTGGCCTGGACAAGGTGCTGGCGGAAACAGGGCTCGGACGCTACTTCTTCGCCACCCGCTGCGCGGAGGAGACGGCCTCCAAGCCCGATCCGCTGATGCTGCGCGAACTGATGTTCGAGGCCGGGGCCGAGCCCGGGGAAACTCTCATGGTTGGCGACACCTGGTTCGACCTCGAAATGGCGCGCCAGGCTCGCGTTTCCGCCGTGGGGCTGGCCCATGGCGCCCATGGCCGCGAGCAGCTTGATGCCTGTGCCCCCCTGGCGATCTTCGATGACCTGCCCGGGCTCGGGGGCTGGTTCCGGAACATCAACCTCATCGTGGATGCGAGCGCATGAACGAACAGAACTCCAAGACTCCCGCAGGTGCCGTGGACGATCCGGCCTGGCAGCGGGCCCTGATCGCCCGCCTGGCCGAGGCGAGCCTGACCGAGCAGCGTCGCGCGCGTCGCTGGGGCATCTTCTTCAAGCTGCTCGGCTTTGGTTACCTGCTCTTCATCCTGGTGATGATGTTCCGGGATGGGCCGGCCGAGGATCGCCTGGCCACCCAGCCGCACACCGCCCTGGTCACCCTGGAGGGGCCGATCATGGAGGGCTCGCCAGGCGGAGCGGAGACCATCATCAAGGGGTTGCGCAAGGCCTTCGAGAACAAGCACGCCCAAGGAGTGGTACTGCGCATCAACAGCCCGGGTGGCAGTCCCGTCCAATCAGGCTATATCTATGATGAGATCCGCCGTTTGCGCGCGAAGCACCCGGACAAGCCGCTGTATGCCGTGATCGCCGACATCGGTGCCTCGGGCGGCTATTACGTGGCGGCGGCCGCCGATGCGATCTATGCCGACAAGGCGAGCATCGTGGGATCCATCGGTGTGCGCATGGACGGCTTCGGCGTGGTCGAGGCGATGAAGAAGCTCGGCATCGAGCACCGCGAGCTGACCGCGGGGGAGCACAAGTCGCTGATGAGTCCGTTCAAGCCGGTGGACCCGGCGGAGAAGGCGCACATGGAGAGCCTCTTGGGCGATGTGCACGCGCAGTTCATGGACGTGGTGCGCAAGGGGCGTGGCGAACGGCTGAAGGAAACTCCCGAGCTGTTTTCCGGTCTTGTATGGACGGGAGAGCAAGCGGTGGGGCTCGGGCTGGTGGATGGCCTGGGCGGGGTAGATTACGTGGCCCGCGAGATCGTCAAGGCCGAGAAGGTGGTGGACGTGACCCCGAAGGGGGATGTGTTCGAGCAGCTCATCGACCGTCTCGGCGTGTCCATCTCGCTCGCGCTGATGCGCGCGCAGTCCGGGCTGTGGGGGTGAGGCATGGGGTCGCGCCTGGCACCCGCCGAGGATATCGGTCTCGCGCCCGAGGAAGTGGATGAGGCGGTCCGTCCGCCGCCCATGTACCAGGTGGTCCTGCTGAACGACGACTTCACCCCCATGGAGTTCGTCGTGGCGCTCCTCGAGCGGGTATTCCGCATGCCGCATGCGCGCGCCATGCAGGTGATGCTGGACGTCCACCAGAAGGGGCGCGCCATCTGCGGGGTGTATACCCGCGAGGTGGCCGAGACCAAGGTGTCGCTGGTCATTGAGTTGGCGCGCGACAACGATCATCCGCTGCAGTGTGTGGCGGAGCCCGTCGGGGAGTGACGGTGAGGGGTGGGATGCCTGGTTTCCGTGCGGTACTCGGAGGCGAGGTTGCACGGGTTATTCCTGCGAGGGGCTGACGATCATGCTGAGCAAACCACTTGAAGAGACCTTGAGCCAGGCGTTCCGTCTGGCGCGCGAGCGGCGTTACGAGTACGTCACCCTCGAGGTGCTTCTGCGCATGCTGATCGAGGATGCCGAGGCTCGCCCGGTGTTGCTCGGCTGCGGCGCCAACCTGGAGCAGCTCTCGCGCGAACTGGAGCGCTTCCTGGACGAGACCATGCCGCGCCTGCCCGCAGGTGAGGAAGGCGAGGCGCAGGCAACGTTGAGCTTCCAGCGCGTCCTGCAGCGCGCGGTGGTGCAGGTGCAGGCTTCCGGCAAGCAACTGGTCAGCGGCGCCAACGTGCTGGTGGCCTTGTTCGCCGAGCAGGACTCGCATGCGGTCTATCTGCTCAAGCGCCAGGGGGTGTCGCGCCTGGACGTGACCCAGTACATCGCCCACGGTGGCGAGCGCGAGGAGAGCCGCGGCATCGATCCGGAGGAGGGCGAGGGACTGCCTCGCGAGGGCGGGGCGAGCCTGGAGCAGTATGCGGTCAACCTGAATCAGATGGCGCGCGAGGGGCGCATCGATCCCCTCATCGGGCGTGCTGCCGAGTTGGAGCGTGTGGCGCAGGTGCTGTGCCGCCGACGCAAGAACAACCCCCTGCTGGTGGGCGAGGCCGGGGTCGGAAAGACCGCCATCGTTGAAGGCCTGGCGCGCATGATCGTGCAGGGCGAGGTGCCCGAGGCCCTGGCCGAGAGCACCATCTACAGCCTCGACCTCGGCTCGCTGGTGGCCGGTAGCAAGTACCGCGGCGATTTCGAGAAACGCCTCAAAGGCGTGCTCGGCGAGCTGGAGCGCAAGCCCGACGCGATCCTGTTCATCGACGAGATTCACACCATCATCGGCGCGGGTTCGGCCTCGGGTGGGGCGATGGACGCCTCCAACCTGATCAAGCCGGCGCTGGCCAAGGGGCTGCGCTGCATCGGGTCGACCACGCACCAGGAATTCCGCCAGATCTTCGAGAAGGACGCCGCGTTGACCCGCCGCTTCCAGAAGATCGACGTACCGGAGCCTTCAGCCGAAGAGACGCTGGCCATCCTCAAGGGGCTGCGCGCCGGGTTCGAGGCCCACCATGCGGTGAGTTACACCGACGCGGCTCTGGAGGCGGCCGTGCGCCTGTCCGAGCGTCACATCCATGACCGTCACCTGCCCGACAAGGCCATCGACGTGATCGACGAGGCCGGTGCGCGGGCGCGTCTGGCCGGCCAGCGCGGCGCGGTGATCGGCGAGGCCGAGATCGAGGACATCGTCGCGCGCATGGCGCGCATCCCGGCACAGCAGGTCTCCAGTACCGACCGTGATGTCCTGCGCAATCTCGATCGCAACCTCCGCATGGTGGTCTACGGCCAGGATGCGGCGGTCGACCAGCTCGTCACCTCGATCAAGCTGGCCCGCTCCGGCCTGCGCTCGGTTGACAAGCCGATCGGCTCCTTCCTGTTTGCCGGGCCTACCGGCGTGGGCAAGACGGAGGTGGCGCGCCAGCTCGCGCGCCTCCTGGGCATCGGCCTGCTGCGTTTCGATATGTCCGAGTACATGGAGCGGCACGCGGTATCGCGCCTGATCGGCGCCCCTCCGGGCTATGTCGGGCACGAGACCGGCGGCCTGCTGACCGAGGCGGTGAACAAGCAGCCGCACGCGGTACTGCTCCTGGACGAGATCGAGAAGGCGCATCCCGACCTGTTCAACGTGCTGCTGCAGGTGATGGATCGCGGCAAGCTGACCGACGCCAACGGCCGCGAGGTCGATTTCCGCCACGTGATCCTGATCATGACCAGCAACGCGGGCGCGCAGGAGTCCGCGCGCGCTTCGGTCGGCTTCACCCGCCAGGATCACAGCGGCGATGCGATGGAGGTGATCAAGCGCGGCTTCTCGCCCGAATTCCGCAACCGCCTGGACGCCATCATCCTGTTCAACCCGCTGGCGGAGCGCGACATCGCCCAGGTGGTGGACAAGCTGCTGCTCGAGCTCGAGCACCAGCTCGAGGAGAAGGGTGTGCACATGCTGGTGAGCGAGGCGGCCCGCCGCTGGCTGGTTTCGATGGGTTACGACCCGCAGATGGGCGCGCGGCCGATGGCGCGTCTGATCCAGGAGCAGATCAAGCGTCCGCTGGCCGAGGAACTGCTTTTCGGCCAGTTGGTGGATGGTGGCGAGGCGCGAGTGGAATGCACGACCGATGGCAGCGGCCTGCGCATCATCGCTCAGGCTCGTCAGCAGGAATCGGCCGAGGCATGAACGACCATGTCTCCCGGGGAAGGGCTCCCCGGGGGCGCGGAGCCTCGAGGGGCCTGGATTACTTGGAGCGGAAGGAGATGCGACCCTTGGTCAGGTCGTAGGGCGTCAGCTGGACGGTGACGCGGTCGCCGGTGAGGATGCGGATGTAGTTCTTGCGCATGCGGCCGGAGATGTGGCAGGTCACGATGTGGCCGTTGTCCAGCTGGACACGGAACATGGTGTTGGGGAGGGTGTCGAGCACCGTGCCCTGCATCTCGATGTAGTCTTCTTTCGACATTAAATCATCAGTGGTTGACAGGAAAACGCGGATTATCCGGGATGGCCCGCCTTGCCGCAAGGGCGGCGGCCAGCCCGGAGGGTCTGTGCTAGCATGCGCGTTATTTTTCGATCATCCGAGAGATACGTCATATGCGTGCATCCTTTGCCGCCGTCTTTCCGGGCCAGGGCTCGCAGTCCGTCGGCATGCTCAGTGCCTGGGCCGAGGGCCAGCCCATCATCGCGCAAACCTTCCGTGAGGCCTCCGATGCCCTGGGCTACGACCTGTGGCGCGTCGTCAGCGAAGGCCCGGACGCCGAACTGAACCGCACCGAGGTCACCCAGCCGGCCATGCTGGCCGCGGGGGTTGCCGCCTGGCGCGCCTGGCAGGCCGAGGGTGGCTTGCTGCCGCTGTGCATGGCCGGTCACAGCCTGGGCGAGTACACCGCCCTGGTCTGCGCCGGTAGCATCGATTTTGCCAACGGCGTGCGCCTGGTGGCCGAGCGCGGTCGTCTGATGCAGGCGGCTGTGCCGGCCGGTCAGGGGGCCATGGCCGCAGTGCTGGGTCTTGAGGACGACGTGGTGCGCGCCGCCTGCTTGGATGCGAGCGAGGGCACGGATGTGGCCGAGGCGGTCAACTTCAACAGCCCGGGTCAGGTGGTGATCGCCGGCACCGCCGCCGCCGTCGCGCGCGCCTCCGAGCTGCTTTCGGCTCGGGGCGCCAAGCGTGTCGTGCCGCTGCCGGTGAGCGTGCCATCGCATTCCTCGCTGATGCTCGATGCGGCCGAAAATATGGCCAGGGTCTTGGAATCGGTCGAGATCCGCAGTCCCTCGATTCCCGTCCTGCACAACGTGGATGGCGCCGAGCACGCTGAGCCAAACGCCCTGCGCGCAGCCCTCGTCCGCCAGCTGCACAGTCCGGTGCTGTGGGTCGACAGTGTGCGCGCCATGCAGGCGCGCGGCGCGAAGGCCCTGGTCGAATTCGGCCCGGGCAAGGTGTTGGCTGGCCTCGCCAAGCGCATTGAGCGCGACCTTTCCGCCTATCCGGTCCTCGATGCCGCCACGCTCGAGGCCGCCATGAATGCCACCAAGGAGCTTGTCTGATGGAGCTTGCCAACGAAATCGCCCTCGTCACCGGTGCCTCGCGCGGGATCGGCGAGGCCATCCTGCATACCCTTGCCGCGCGCGGCGCGACCGTGATCGGCACCGCCACCTCCGAGTCCGGTGCCGCGGCCATCGCCGCCAAGCTGGCTTCGATGGGCTACAAGGGCACCGGCCTGATGCTGAACGTCACCGACCAGGCGAGCGTCGATGGCGTGCTCAAGTCCATCGAGGACCAGTTCGGCGCACCGACCATCCTGGTCAACAACGCCGGCATCACCCGTGACACCCTGCTGATGCGCATGAAGGACGATGACTGGGACGCCATCATCCAGACCAACCTGACTTCCGTGTACCGCCTGTCCAAGGCCGTGCTGCGCGGCATGATGAAGGCGCGCCGAGGCCGCATCATCAGCATCGCCTCCGTGGTGGGTGCCATGGGCAACGCCGGGCAGACCAACTATGCCGCCGCCAAGGCCGGCATCATGGGTTTCTCCAAGTCGCTGGCGCGCGAGGTGGGCAGCCGTGGGGTGACCGTCAACGTGGTTGCGCCGGGGTTCATCGACACCGACATGACCCGCGGCCTGGCGGATGAGCACAAGCAGGCCCTGCTCGGCCAGATTCCGATGGCGCGCCTCGGCCAGGCCGATGAGATCGCCCACGCGGTGGCCTTCCTGGCGTCGCCGGGGGCCGGCTACATCACCGGCGAGACCCTGCACGTCAACGGCGGCATGTACATGGCCTGATGGCCTATGACACCGAATGAATCTGGAAAGGCTGGATTGGTTCCGGTCTTTTCACTACAATCCGGCCGTGCCTAAGGCCGAATTCCCTGTCTCATATGAGGTTATCTGATGAGTAGCATTGAAGATCGCGTCAAGAAGATCGTGGTTGAACAGCTTGGCGTGAAGGAAGAAGACGTCACCACCGACGCCTCCTTCGTCGACGATCTGGGTGCCGACTCCCTCGACACCGTCGAGCTGGTCATGGCCCTCGAGGAAGAGTTCGAGTGTGAGATTCCGGACGAAGAGGCCGAGAAGATCACCACCGTTCAGCAGGCGGTCGACTACATCAAGGCCCACCAGGCCTAAGCGTACTCGCGCTGCTGCATGCGCCGCGACCGGGTGAGTGACCTGGCGCGGCGTTTTTATTCCGGGGCCCTGATTTTCCTCTGCGATATCGGGGCCTCTGTCTGTGCGGTCCGGTTTCATCCCGGTCCGGTTACATGGAAAACTTGCTTTGTCGTCGGTTACAGGGGTTTTCGCAGGTGAGTAAGCGTCGCGTTGTTGTTACAGGTCTGGGAATCATTTCACCGGTGGGTAATACGGTGGAGGAGGCCTGGGGCAACATCCTCGCGGGCAAGAGCGGGGTCGGGCCGATCACCCATTTCGACCCCTCCGCGCTGTCGGTGCGCATTGCCGCCGAGGTCAAGGGTTTCCAGGCCGATGCCTGGCTGCCGGCCAAGGACGTCAAGAAGATGGATCCCTTCATCCACTACGGCATGGCGGCGGCGATCCAGGCCATCGAGGATGCCGGCTTGACCGCGGAGGAGGCGGATGCGGACCGGATCGGCGTGGCCATCGGCTCCGGCATCGGCGGCCTGCCGGGGATCGAGCGCACACGCGACGCCTTCAACGACGGCGGCCCACGCAAGATCTCGCCGTTCTTCGTGCCGGGGTGCATCGTCAACATGGTGGCGGGCAACCTGTCCATCCGCTACGGCTTCAAGGGACCCAACATCGCCATCGTGACCGCCTGCACCTCGGCAACCCACAATATCGGCGAGGCCGCGCGCATGATCGCCTACGGCGATGCCGACGTGATGATCGCGGGCGGTGCCGAGATGGCGACCTGCGAGCTCGGTATCGGCGGGTTCGCCGCCGCGCGCGCCCTCTCCACCCGCAACGACGTCCCCGAGGCGGCCAGCCGCCCCTGGGATCAGGATCGCGACGGCTTCGTGCTGGGCGAGGGGGCCGGCATCCTGGTGCTGGAGGACTACGAGCGTGCGAAGGCCCGCGGCGCGCGCATCTATGCGGAGCTCGCAGGCTTCGGCATGAGCTCGGACGCCTACCACATGACCCTGCCTGCCGAGGGGGGCGACGGCGCCCGTCGCTGCATGGTGGCGGCCCTGCGCGATGCGCGCCTGAACCCCGAGGACGTGCAGTACATCAATGCCCACGGCACGTCCACCCCGGCGGGTGATCGGGCCGAGACCGATGCAGCCAAGGCGGCCTTCGGCGCGCACGCCTTGAGTCTTGCCATGAGCTCCACCAAGTCCATGACCGGCCACCTGCTGGGGGCCGCCGGCGGGGTCGAGGCCGTGTTCAGCGTGCTGGCCCTGCGCGACCAGGTGGCGCCGCCCACCATCAACCTCGACACACCGGGCGAGGGCTGCGACCTGGATTATGTCCCGCACACCGCGCGCGAGATGCGCATCGACTGTGCCCTGTCCAACTCCTTCGGCTTCGGCGGCACCAACGGTACGCTGGTGTTCCGTCGCGTCTGACCCGGGCGAGTGGTCAGTGGTCGGTGGTCAGGGGTCGGGAAAGACGGGGCTGACGGTTCGGCGGCTTGATGCGCCCGTCGACCTGCTGGCCCTGCATCGGGCGCATCCGGCTCGCTACCCCCACCTGCTCGCAAGCTCGGCCCACGGCACCCCGCAGGGTCGTTACGACATCCTGCTCGCCTATCCGGGCTCGCGCCTGCGTTTCGACGGCGTGCGTTGCGAGCGGGACGGCCTGCCCGTCGAGGGCGGTTTCCTCGACCAGCTGGATGCGTGGTGGGCCGACGAGCGCATCCCCGAGGCCGCGAGTCCGCTGCCTTTCCACGGCGGCTGGTTCATCTACCTTGGCTATGAGCTGGCGCACTGGTTGGAGCCGACCGTGCCCCTTGCCGGCAGACCGTTGGGTTTGCCGGTCGCCTTTGCCGAGCGCTGTCCTGCGGCGGTGATCCACGATCACCTCGAGGGCGTGAGCTGGTGGGTGGAGGAGGGGGGCGACGCTCGGCTCTGGCCGCGTTTCGAGGAGGACCGCGCCGGTCTTCACACGTCCCCTCCGCCCGCCTCCCTGCCCGCCTTTATGCTGCACGAGGACGAGCCTCAGGCATTCCTCGACGGTGTGCGCCGCATCCGCGATTACATCCTCGCGGGCGACATCTTCCAGGCCAACCTGTCGCGCGCCTGGCGCGGGCGCTTCGAGCAGCCGGCTGATGCCGCGGACCTGTTCCTGCATCTCGCGAGCAACAATCCCGGACCCTTCGCCGCGCTCTCGCGCATCGACGGCCAGGCCATCGTTTCCAGTTCGCCGGAGCGGCTGGTGTCCTCGCGCCACGCGGTGGTGGAGACGCGCCCGATCGCTGGCACCCGCCGTCGCGGTGCGGATACAGGCGAGGACGAGGCCCTCAAGGCCGAGCTGATCGTGCATCCGAAGGAGCGCGCCGAGCACGTCATGCTGCTCGACCTCGAGCGCAACGACCTTGGCCGTGTGTGCCGGCCCGGCACCGTCCGGGTGGACGAGTGCATGGTGATCGAAAGCTACCGCCACGTGCACCACATCGTCTCCAACGTGCACGGCGAGCTGCGTCCAGGTGTCACTCCGGGGCAGCTTCTGACGGCCCTGTTCCCCGGCGGGACCATCACCGGCTGCCCCAAGGTGCGTTGCATGCAAATCCTCGCCGAACTCGAGGGCTGCGCGCGGGGGCCGTACACCGGTTCGCTCGGCTACCTCAACCGCGACGGATCACTGGACACCAACATCCTGATCCGCACTCTGCATCTCGACGGGCAGGCCTTCACCCTGCGCGCGGGGGCGGGCATCGTCGCGGATTCCGAGCCCGAGGCCGAGCTTGCGGAGACGCGCGCCAAGGCGCGCGGCCTGCTGCGCGCCCTGGGGCTGGCGGAGGCCTGATGATCCCGGTATTCCTGGACAGCCTGCCGCAGGGCGATCGCGGCCTTCATTATGGCGATGGCCTGTTCGAGACCATGGCGGTGACCGAGGGCAAGGTGCGCCTGCTCGCCCTCCACCTCGAGCGCCTGGCCCGTGGCGCGGCGCGGCTCGCCATCCCCCTGCCGGATCCGGACGGACTGGCCGGGGCGCTCGCGGTGGCTGCGCGCGAGCAGGGCGAGGGCGTACTCAAGCTGATCGTCACCCGCGGCGGCGGCGGGCGTGGCTACCTGCCGCCGGAGTCGCCCACCCCCAGCCTGATCCTTCAGCGCCACCCCCCCGTCGATGCGGACGGCCGGGATGGTGTGGCGGTGCGCCTGTGCGAACTGCGCCTGTCTCGCCAGCCCGCGCTCGCGGGCATCAAGCATCTCAACCGACTGGAGCAGGTGCTGGCGCGCGCCGAGTGGCGCGATCCCGCCATCGCCGAGGGGCTTTTGCTGGATGCCGAGGGCTTCCTGGTCGAGGGCGTGGCGAGCAACCTTTTCCTCGTGCGGAGGGGGAGGCTGCTTACACCGTTGCTGGACCAGTGCGGCGTCGCCGGGGTGATGCGCGCGCACGTCATGCGGTGCGCAAGCCGGCTCGGCCTGGACGTCCAGGAGACCCGCCTTGTGCTTGACGACCTGCGGGCGGCGGACGAGCTGTTCCTGACCAACAGCCTGTACGGCATCCGTCCGGTCGTGCGCCTGACCGAGCACCGCGAGTGGGCGGTCGGGCCGCTGACCCGCGCCCTGCAGGACGGCTTGTGGAGGCAGTCATGAGCCGCCTTGCGTTCCTGCCGACTCTCCTGCTGGCCGCTGTCCTGGCGGGGCTGATCGCGGCCTTCGGCTTCGCGGACGGGCTGCTGAGTTTTGCCCGGACGCCGCTGGCCCATGCGCAGCCGGTCTGCTTCGAGGTTGAGCGCGGGGCTTCCCTGACCGGGGTGATCCGCCAGTTCAAGGACGAGCTTGTGCTGGGCGAGGGCGACCCGCCGCGTTTGCGCCTCCTCGCCCGCCTGAGCGGCAGCGCCGGCCGGCTGCGTGCGGGCGAGTACCGCGTGGAACCGGGCCAGACGCCTGCGGGGCTGTTGCGCCAGCTCGCCGAGGGCAAGGTCGTGCTGCACCGCGTTACTCTGGTTCCGGGCATGACCCTCGAGCAGGCGCGCGACGTGCTCGCCCATCACCCCGCCGTGCGGGCCGAGGGCTTCGCCCTGCGGCCCGTCGAGTTGATGGCCGCGATCGGCCAGCCCGGCAAGGTGGCCGAGGGGCATTTCCTGCCCGAGACCTATGCCTTCCCCCGCGGGACGTCCGACATCGAGATCCTGCGCATGGCGAACGACTCCCTGCTGCGCGAGCTCGACCGGCTCTGGTCCGAACGGCAGGCGGACCTGCCGCTCAAGGACCCTGCGGAGGCCGTGATCCTGGCGTCCGTCATCGAGAAGGAGACCGGCAAGGCCGAGGAGCGTCCGCTGATCGCCGGGGTGTTCGTCAACCGCCTGCGCAAGGGCATGCGACTGCAGACCGACCCGACCGTGATCTATGGCCTGGGTCCGTCCTTCGACGGCAACCTGCGCCGGCGCGATCTCGAGACCGACACCCCCTGGAACACCTACACCCGCGCCGGCCTGCCGCCCACGCCGATCGCGCTGCCGTCGCGCGCCGCACTGCGCGCGGCCCTGCATCCGGAGGCGACCCGGGCGCTGTACTTCGTCGCCGATGGCACGGGCGGGCACACCTTTTCCGAAACCCTGGACGCGCACAACCGGGCCGTGAACAAGGCCGTCAGGAACGGCCTTGGGTCGCCGCCCGGCGACACCCGGAGGGCGGAATCCAAGGATGGATTCCGCAATCGCAACATCTCAGGAGGCCAGTAGTGTCCGGACGATTCATCGTGCTCGAAGGCGGCGAGGGTGCCGGCAAGTCGAGCAACCTCGATTACCTGCAGCGCCTGCTGGAAGATCGCGGCCTGCGCGTGCTGCGCACCCGCGAGCCGGGCGGAACACAGCTGGGCGAGGCGGTGCGCGGCCTGCTGCTCGATCCGGCCTTCGCCGGCATGGAGGCGAAGACGGAACTGCTGCTGATGTTCGCCGCCCGCGCCCAGCACGTGGCCCAGGTCATCCGTCCGGCGCTGGAGGAAGGCGTCTGGGTGATCTCGGACCGCTTCACCAGTTCGTCCTACGCCTACCAGGGAGGCGGGCGGGGGCTGCCGCATGATGCGATCGCCTGGCTCGAGTCCTTCGTGCAGGACGAGCTGCGGCCGGACCTGACCCTGCTGCTCGACACGCCGGTCGAAGTGGGGCTCGCCCGCATGCGCAGCCGTGGGGAGCCGGAGGACCGCATCGAACGCGAGGGCCGTCCCTTCTTCGAGCGCGTGCGCGCCGCCTTCCTGGCCCAGGCCGAGGCCGCCCCTGGGTGCTTTGCCGTGATCGACGCCAGCCAGCCGCTCGACAAGGTTCAGGCAGCCATGAGTCGAGCGCTCGAGCCCATCCTGGCGGAGATCTCATCCTGTTCTTGCACCCCTGGTCCCTCCTCTCGGACCCTTCCGCCGTCCGTGGCGGAAGCCCCGATGGGGTGCGGCCCTCGAGAGCCGGCATCCATGCCGGAAACCCGTCCGGGTACGGCGCGCGAATCATGACCCAGGCGCTCTATCCCTGGCTCGAATCCACCCTCGAGCGGCTGACCGGGCTCGCGCGCGATGGGCGCTTGCCGCATGCCTTGCTGCTGGCGGGACCGGAGGGCGTGGGCAAGGGGCGACTGGCCCGGCGTCTGGCGCAGGCGGTGCTGTGCCACCGGCCGGGACCGGCGGGGCAGCCCTGCGAACAGTGTGCCTCCTGCCGCCCCTTCCTCGCCGGGGCCCACCCGGATTTCACCAGTCTCCAGCCGGAGGAGCCGGGCAAGCCGATCAAGGTCGACGCGGTGCGCGACTTCTGCGCCGCCCTGCAGCTCACCAGCCAGTTCGGCCATGGCAAGGTCGGTATCCTCGAACCCGCGGATGCGATGAACCTCGCGGCCTCCAACAGCCTGCTCAAGACCCTCGAGGAACCCCCGGCCGGCACGCTCATCATCCTCGTGACCGCTCATCCGTCCCGGCTGCCGATCACGGTGCGCAGCCGCTGCCAGCGCTGGACGGTCGGCGTGCCCGGGAGGGAGGAGGCCGCCGCCTGGCTGGCGCGCCAGCCCCAGGTGGCGGGCGAGGACCCCGGCCTGTTGCTCGACCTGGTCGAGGGACGCCCCTTGGCCGCGCTCGGACTTGCCGCACCCGAGCGGCTGGCGAGCCGCACCCGTTGGCTCGAATCCCTGCTCCATCTCCTGCGCGCGGGCGGCAACCCCCTCGCCCTTGCGGCCGTGACCGAAAAGGCGGCACTGCCCGAACTCGTGCACTGGTCCACCCTGCTGGTGGCCGACCTGCTCCGCCTGCAGGGCGGGGCGGGAGAGTTGGTCAACCGCGACCTGGCCGACCTCCTGCCGCCGATTGCCCGGCGTGTCGATGCGCGGGGGCTGTTCAGCCTGTATGATCACCTGATCGAACTGGGGGGGCTGGTGAACCACCCGCTCAACCGCGACCTCCTGCTGGAGGACCTTTTGCTGCGCTTTGACCGACTTGGAGGTCGTTCGTGAACTTTGCATCCGGCATCGTGCACCACAACATCCCCGACAAGGCGACCCTGTACGCCTCGTTCATGCCGTTCCTCAAGAATGGCGGGCTGTTCCTGCCGAGCCAGAACCAGTTGCGCATGGGGCAGGAGATCTTCCTGGTGCTGACCCTGATGAATGACCCCGAGCGCATCCGCGTGGCGGCCAAGGTCGTCTGGGTCACCCCGCCGGGTGCGCAGGGCAACCGCCCGGCCGGCGTTGGCGTGCAATTCCTCGAGGCCGACCAGGGCCAGACGCGCGCCAAGATCGAGAATTACCTCGCCGGCATGCTCAAGAGCGACCAGCCGACCTACACCCTCTGACCTCCGCTCCGTCTCGTCCCCGCCCATGCTGCTTGCCGATTCCCATTGCCACCTTGACCGCATCGACCTTGCGCCCTGGGAGGGCGAGTTTGACCGCTTCATGACGGACGCCCGCGCCGGAGGACTCGGCCTGATGGTCTGCGTGGGTATCGACCTCGAGAGCTATCCCGCGATGCGCGCGCTGGTCGATCCCTACCCCGAGGTCATGGTCAGCGTGGGCGTCCATCCGAACGAGGATCCCGAACGCTCGCCGACGCTCGAGCGGCTGGTCGAGCTGGGCAAGGACCCGCGCGTGGTGGCGATCGGCGAGACAGGGCTGGACTACTTCCGCACCGCGCCGAGCGCCCCTTGGCAGCACGAGCGCTTCCGCACCCACATCGAGGCTGCCCGCCGACTCGGCAAGCCGCTCATCATCCACACGCGCGAGGCGCGCGAGGACACGCTGCGCGTGCTCGAGGAGAGCGGCGCCCGTGATGCGGGCGGGGTGATGCACTGTTTCGTCGAGGACTGGGCGACCGCGAAGCGCGCCCTGGACATCGGCTTCTACATCTCGTTCTCGGGAGTGCTCACCTACAGGAGCGCGGAGGAGCTGCGCGAGGTGGCGAAAAGGGTGCCGGAGGACCGGCTGCTGATCGAGACCGACTCGCCCTATCTCGCGCCGGTGCCGCATCGCGGCAAACCGAACGTGCCGCAGTATGTGCGCCATGTTGCCGAAACGCTGGCGGGGCTGCGCGGGTGGTCGCTGGAGGAAACGGCGGCGCGGACGTACGCGAACGCTCGCGCCCTGTTCAAGATTTCGTAGTCCGGATGGAGGCCCAGGCCGGAATCCGGGGTGCGGTGGTGTTTTCCCTACATGGATTCCTGGCTCGTCCTGGCCTCCGACCCTTCGGGCATCCATGCCCGAAGCCCGCGGTATGGCCGTCGGCTCAGACACCGCGCCAGTGCGGGTCCAGCCAGCAGCGCGGCAGCGGTTCGCCGGACGGGAAGCTGAGGTCGCTCTTCTTGAACTCCTCCGGTTCCTGCATCTCCTCGCCGAAGTGGAAGCGGCCCCGCACCGTCGCATGGCTGGGGTTGATCAGGGCGGTAATATCGAGGATCTCGACGGCGTCGCCTTTGGCGTGGTCTTTGAGATACATGACGTGCTCCTCACGTGCGGGCAAAGACTTTTTCTTGATTTGAATATAGCAGGGCAGACATGCAACAGAGCGCCTTCCTGAAGACCGCCATCGAGGCCGCCAAGGCCGGCGAGGCGGTGATCCGTCGCTACTACGAGAAAAACATCCAGGTGCAGATCAAGGAAGATCGCACCCCGGTGACCGTCGCCGACGTGGAGACCGAGCAGGCCATCAAGGCGGTGATCCAGGCCGCCTTCCCGGAGCACGGCTTCTACGGCGAGGAAACCGGCAAGAGCAACCCGGATGCCGAGTACACCTGGCTGGTCGACCCGATCGATGGCACCAAGGCCTTCGTGCGCCAGTACCCGATGTTCTCCACCCAGATCGCGCTGATGAAGGGCGACGAGTTGATCCTCGGCGTGTCCAACGCGCCCATGTTCAACGGCGGCGAAATGGCTTGGGCCGAGCAGGGCGGCGGGGCCTTCCTCAACGGCGAGCCGATCCGGGTCAGCGGGATCGAGGCGCTGGATCAGGCCGCGCTTTCGGCAGGCAACATCAAGAGCCTCGCACAGTCCCCGCAGTGGATGGGCTTCGGCAAGATCTGCCAGATCGTCAACCGTACCCGCGGCTACGGCGATTTCCTTCACTACCACCTGCTGGCCTCGGGCCGCATCGACCTCGTGATCGAGTCGGACGTCAACATCCTCGACATCGCCGCGCTGTCGGTGATCATGCGCGAGGCAGGCGGGGTGTTCACCGACCTCGACGGCCAGCCGCTGACTCTCGAGACCCGCAGTGTGCTCGCCGCCTGCAGCCGCGAGGTCTATGATCAGGCCCGGGGAATGCTTTTCGGCTGAGCCGCATCAGGGGGCGGGGGAGGTAGCATGCAGCACGCCAAACTCGCCCGACTGGATGGCCGCCTGCTGATGCTCGGCTTCGGCAGCATCGGCCAGGGCGTACTGCCCCTGATCCTGCGTCACATCGAGCTCGATCCCTCCCGGATCAGCATCCTCAGCCGGGGGCGACGGGGCAGGGCGCTGGCCGTGGCCCATGGCGTCGCCTTCCACGCCGAGCCCCTCACCCCGGCCAATCTCGAGTCCCTGCTTGCCCTCCACCTGAGGCCGGGCGACTTCCTGCTCAATCTCTCCTACGGCGTCTCGAGCCTCGCCGTGATGGACTGGTGCCAGCGGCACGGCGTGGGTTATCTCGACGCCTGCATCGAGCCCTGGGACGGAACCCACGAGGATCCGGCCATCCCGCCCGAACACCGCTCCAACTATGCCTACCGGGAGGCCGCCCTGGCGTTTCGCAGGCAAGGCGCCCCGGTTCCGACCGCGGTCATCAACCACGGCGTCAATCCGGGGCTCGTCTCGCATTTCGTCAAGCGCGCCCTGCTGCACCTTGCGCGGGACACGGGGCACGGGGATGGTCTTCCCCTGGAGCGCGAGGGCTGGGCACGTCTGGCGCGCGCGCTCGGCGTGCGGGTGATCCACATCGCCGAGCGCGACTCGCAGGTCGCCTCCCGGCCCAAGCGGCCGGGGGAGTTCGTCAATACCTGGTCGGCCGAGGCCTTCATCGGCGAGGGCTGCCAGCCCGCCGAACTGGGCTGGGGCACGCACGAGCGACATCTCCCGCCCGATGGCGTCCATCACGAGAACGGTTCCGGGGCGGCCATCTGGCTGCGCCGCCCGGGCGCCGCGACGCGGGTGCGCAGCTGGACGCCGCTCGCCGGGCCCTACCACGGCTTCCTTATCACCCATGCGGAATCCATCTCTATCGCCGATTTCCTGACCTTGCGCGAGCGCGGGCAGGTGGTCTACCGGCCGACCGTTCACTACGCCTACCACCCCTGCGACGATGCCGTGCTCTCTCTGCACGAACTGGCCGGGCGAAACTGGCAGGCACAGGACGAAAACAGGCTGCTGATGGACGAGCTCATCGACGGGCTCGACGAGCTCGGCGTGCTGCTGCTCGGCCATGCGCGCACCGCCTACTGGTACGGTTCGCGACTCTCCATCGCCCAGGCCCGCGCCCTGGCCCCCCGCAACAATGCCACCACCCTGCAGACCGCGGCCGGGGTGCTGGGCGGCCTGGTCTGGGCGCTCCGTCATCCGGACCGGGGAGTGGTGGAGCCGGACGAACTGGACCACGAGGAAGTGCTCGCCGTCGCCGAGCCCTATCTTGGTGAGATGGTCGGCGTGTACGGGGACTGGACGCCGCTCCAGGGGCGGGGCACTCTGTTCCCGGAGGCGGTGGATCAGGACGACCCCTGGCAGTTCGGCAACGTGCGGGTGGATTGAGCCTATCGCTATTGACGAACCTGCCATCTTTCGATTAGAAGACAAACCAGTCGTCAGACTCTGATGAACAAGGACCATAGGCATGCAAGGATTGCAGCACGAGGGCCTTACGGCGCTGGGCCCCCTTATCAGCACGGAAGCCACCGTTTGGTTGCTCGCCAGCCTTGCCAGCCTGTACCGTCGGCCTTTCGATGCCGATCTTCTCCTCAAGCGCTTCCCCCCTCCTCTGGATATGCCTGCGCTCATCAAGGCGCTGGAAACGCAAGGGCTCAAGGCCGGACTCGTCTCCCGGACCGAGACTGATGTCAAATCCTTGCCGCTGCCCGCCGTTGCGTTCATCGCATCGGCTGCTGAAGTACATGGAGATGGTGATTCATCATCCACGGCAGAACTTATTCCCGCACTGATCCTCAAGCATGGCGAACAAACCCGGTTGTGTACGTCAAGTTGTGCAAAAAGGTGATCATGGTTGAGGTTGATCGATTTCCGGATCAAGCCGCCAGTCGCAGCATCTCCTTTTTCTGCTCCACCAGGAGCGTCATGTTCAGGTAGC
>JBMOQP010000052.1:21346-36674 GCA_049322715.1 Pseudomonadota bacterium | reverse complement strand
AGCGGGTCGACCATCCGGTAGCAGTGGATGCGGACGAGGTGCTGTCCGCAGAGGCTGTGCGCCGCGGCTGGCCGCGCATCTCCCTGCGCGAGCCCGTGCCGGCGACCTGAGGAACCGCTGAAAAATTCAGCGGTTCCTGCCCGGGGCATGGAAGCCACGGTTCGTCCTGGCCTAACGCGCAGCTGGCGTGAGCCCGCGGGAGAGGCGCTCGGCTCAAACAAGGGCGTAAGCCCTTGATTTGCGGAGGCCGTCGCGGCTGGCCCCATCCCTTCGGGGAACGCAAGGCGTTCCATCGTTGCTCCATGCAACGATGTTGACATGTGCCGTGACGCTCTCGAAGGCTGAAGCCCAAAGGGCCTTCCGGCAGGGATGCCGGATGAGCTTGAGAGGAGGGATCAGCCGAGCTGCAAAAATCCAGGGATGGATTTTTGCAGCATTTCCCTGAGGGGAAGGCGGGATCAGGCCCGCGGCAGGGTGACCCCGGTCTGGCCCATGTACTTGCCGCCGCGATCCTTGTAGGAAACGTCGCAGGTCTCGTCGGATTCGAGGAACAGCATCTGCGCCACACCCTCGTTGGCGTAGATCTTGGCGGGCAGCGGGGTGGTGTTGGAGAACTCCAGCGTCACGTGCCCCTCCCACTCCGGCTCAAGCGGCGTGACATTGACGATGATGCCGCAGCGCGCATAGGTCGACTTGCCAAGGCAGATGGTCAGCACATTGCGCGGGATGCGGAAGTACTCCACGGTGCGCGCAAGGGCGAAGGAGTTGGGCGGAATGATGCAAACGTCCGATTTCACCTCGACCAGACTCTTCTCATCGAAGGCCTTGGGGTCGACGATGGTGCTGTTGATGTTGGTGAACACGCGGAACTCATCCGCGCAGCGCACGTCGTAACCGTAGCTGGAGGTGCCGTGGGAGATGATGCGCTGGCCCTGCGCCTCGCGCACCTGCTTCGGTTCGAACGGCTCGATCATGCCGTGTTGCTCCGCCATGCGACGGATCCAGCGGTCGGACTTGATGCTCATCAACACTCTCCGGGAACGGTATTCGCGCGCCTGTCGCGACGATGCCCGCGACATGACCGACCCCTCCTGCACCCGGCGGGGTCAACCGATCATGCTACATTAAAACAGTCATGTTTAAGAGGACGCACTCATGAAACGCCTTGCCATCCTGCTTGCCGCCGGCCTGCTCGGCGCCTGCGCCAGCGAACCGCCCCAGCATTCCGGCGAGCCGGCCCGCCCGTCGCAGATCAACACCCAGGACACCTACGACGAAGACCAGATGGCGCGCGAGGCCAACGACTTCCTCGGCGAGGGTGCGGAGGGGCTGGCCAACGTGATGAGCAAGGCCTTCAAGGACCAGGGCCGTCCGAACGCCTACATCCGCGGCGAGGAAGGTGGCGGCGCGATCATCGCCGGGGTTCGCTACGGCCAGGGCGAACTGGTGACCAAGAGCGGTCACAAGCGCAAGGTGTACTGGCAGGGGCCGTCGATCGGCTGGGACTTCGGCGCCAACGCCGGCAAGGTCTTCATCCTGATCTACAACCTGCCGGACACGGACATGATGTTCCAGCGCTTCGCGGGGGTGGACGGCAGCGCCTATTTCGTCGGCGGGGTGAGCATGAACTACGCGCGCAGCGGCAACATCGTGGTCGCGCCGATGCGCGTCGGGGTGGGCATGCGCCTGGGGGCGAACGTGGGCTACATCCACTTCACCCCGACCATGTCCTGGAATCCGTTCTGAGGTTTGATTGGCGTTTCCATCGCGGACACGGATGTCCCGAGGAAACCTATCCCCCGACCCTCACCACCCCGCTCTCCAGCCGCCCGTCCCGGTAAAGCCGCAGCCAGCGGTAGCCGGGCGGCTGCCCGTCCAGCGCGAACCCGACGGACAGCGGCCTGAACTGCCCGTTGGTCGACGGCGTCCCCAGCACCAGCACCCCCTCATGCAGCGTCGTCCGCTCCATGTGCGCATGGCCGTGGATGATCGCCCGCACCCTCGAGTGGCGGCGGATCACCCGCCACAGGGCATCCGCGTTCTCGAGCCCGATGCGATCCAGCCAGGGCGTGCCCGTCGGCAGGGGAGGATGGTGCAGGCCGAGCAACACGGGCGCATCGGCCGCGCACAGTTCCCGATCCAGCCAGGCCAGAGTCGCGTCGTCGACCCGGCCCTCCACCGCCCCCGGCTTGCGGCTGTTGACCAGCAACACGCGCCAACCAGGCAGATAGAAAGCCTCGGGCTGGCCCGCCATGACCTCGGGCAGGTCATGATTGCCCGGCGTCCAGCCGACCGCCCCTCCCAGCCCGGCGAGCAGCCCCTCGATCCGCCGCTGGGCGGGGCTCCCGGCATCATGGGTCGCATCGCCCGTATGCACCACCAGGTCGGGGCGCGGGAAGCGCGCATGCGCATCCGCCAACACACGCCGGAACAACTCATCGGCCGCCAGGCCCCAGAGACGGAAATCCTCCGCATCGCCCAGGTGTGTGTCGGTCAGCTGAAGCAGGGTAGAAAAGGAATTCATGGGTACATAAGTGGTTATTGCGCACGATCCGCGCAGGACAAACTACCATTGCCCACGGACCCACCCAAACCGTCATTGCCCCAAGGAGAGACCCATGTCGCGACTGACCATCCTGACCATCCTGCCCGCGGCCCTGGCCCTCGCCGCTCCCGTGCTGGCCGATGAGGCCGCCAGGCTCGACCAGGCCCGCGCCATCGCCAAGGAATTCGGCGGCACGTTGAAGGGCGAGCTGGAGAAAGCCATGCAGGCCGGCGGCCCGGTGGCTGCCATTGAGGTCTGCCACAGCAAGGCCCCTGCCATCGCGAAGGAGTTGTCCGGCAAATACGGCGCCGAGGTGCACCGCACCAGCCTCAAGCCGCGCGCCACCGCGCCGCAGGACTGGGAGCGCGAGGTGCTGGCCGCCTTCGACGCCCGCCGCGCCAAGGGCGAGGATCCGAACACCATCGAGTTCCACGAGGTGACCGAGATCGACGGCAAGCCGCACCTGCGCTACATGAAGGCGATCGGCACCATGCCGGTGTGCCTCAATTGCCATGGTGAGGATATCAAGCCCGAGGTCAAGGCCAAGCTCGAGGCCCTCTACCCCGGGGACAAGGCGACCGGCTACAAGGCCGGCGAGCTGCGCGGCGCGTTCTCCATCACCGCGCCGCTGTGAGCATCGGAGGCGGGCTCGAGCGACTCCCTGCGCAAGCCCGCCCCCTCCCCCTTCAGACTGCCCTGAACACCCCGTTCACGCGGTCCTTCACAATGCCGGCATGCGGCCGCACCAGGCCATGCATGCCGATATGCACCCCATCCTCCTCGCCCGCGATGAGCCAGCCCAAGCTCAGGGCAAGGTTGACCGCCGCTTCCTGCCGATCATAGGCATACGGCTTCATCGCCCCAGTCAGCACAATGCGTCGCCCCGGACAGCGCGCCTCGAGGTGCGCGGCAGTCAGGTGCATGGTGTCGGTGCCGTGCACGATCAGCACCTTGCGCTCCCCTGCGGAGAGGATCGCCCGTGCGATCTGCTCGCGATCGGTGTCGTCCATCTCCAGGCTGTCCTTGTGGACCAGCCCGGCCAGCCGGATGGCGAGGTTGCCACGCAACTCGGAGAGAATCGACTCCACCGCCCGATCGTCCGCGGGGACGAAGAGCTCGCCCGTAATCTCGTCGTAGCGCTTGTTGAAGGTGCCGCCGGTGTTGAGGATGAGAATGTCGGCCATGGTCAGTTGCCTTCTTCGTCGAGCAGGGCGCGGATGCTAGCCCGCACACCGGGTTCGTTCCAGTCGACGCCACCGGCCACCGCGAGACGGACGCGGCCCTGCCGATCGATGAGGAAGCTGGTCGGGTAGGCATAGATCCGCCACGCCTTCGCCGCCGCGCGCGCAGGATCGAGCAGGATGGGGAAGCCGAGCTTGTGTCGGGCGACGAAGTCGCGCATGGCGGTCTCCTTCTCGCCCAGGTTGACCGCCAGGATTTCGAAGCCACTCGCTCCCCAGTCGGACCAGAGCTGCTGCATGGACGGCATCTCGTGCACACAGGGCGGGCACCAGCTGGCCCAGAAGTTCACCAGCACGACCTTGCCACGCAGGGCGGCAAGATCGTGCCCCGCGCCGTCCAGCCCCGGCAGGGCTAGGGCCGGCGGCAAGGGGCGCCCCCCGACCGCCACCAGGCCGCGCTGGCGCGGAAGCTCAGGCCGCTCGACCGGGGCGCTCTCCGCCGCCGCGGCAGCGGACGGGACATTCTCACGCAGCAGGCGCTGCACGCCCTGCGCCACCCAACCGGGCAGACGGCCGGCCTGGGCCACTTCCTCAGGCGTGGCGTCCGGGCGGAAGAAGAAGCGGTCGCGCGCCTCCGGCACGCCGCGCCAGTAGACCCGCGCCCCGCCCAGGGCCTCCAGAAGCTCAGGCAGGCGCAGGGCAGTGGTCGAGAGCTCCGGCTGGATCAGGAACAGCGGCAGGTTGGTTTGACGGGTCACCGCACTGAGTCGCGCAGGCTGACCGGGGTCGGGTGTCTGCAGGTAGAGGTTGGGGGTGACGAGCAGGGCGCCGCGCACGCGAGCATCGCCGGGATGGGACAGCTGCCAGCGGCGCAGGGCCTCGAGCGCGGGCACGCTACCCCGGTCGTGGCTGACCACGAGCAGCGGGGCCGGAGCCTGCGCGGCAGCCGCCTCGATGGCCTGGGCCAGCCCGTCGACGGGCAGCTCCATAAGGCTGCTCTCGCTCACGGGCAGCATCCAGGCGGCGAACGGATCGGCCAGCCAGGTCTCGATCCCGCGAGCCGCCAGCGCCTCGGCCACCCGCCGCTGCCCCTCCTGCACGCCATGCTCGGAGGGCAGCCAGAGCAGCACGGCACGCGGCTGTTGCGCCTCCACAACAGACAAGGTCAGTTCAGCCTCGCCAGCCAGCAGAACCCGATCCTGCGCGTGACAGGGGGCGACCACCATGGCGCCGGAGAGGCCGATCAGAAGGGCTTTCAGGATGCGCCGTGGCACCAAATCCCCTAAAATGACGGCAAACTTCATCGCAATTCCCCGAGTGCCCCATGGATCAGGCCCAGCCCTTCCGCTACATCATCGAGAGTGTCACCCAGGACGGCAAGCGTTTCCGTCCGAGCGACTGGATCGACCGTCTCTCCAGCTGGGACGCCACCTTCGCCCAGCACCGCCTGGTCTATTCCGAGCGCCTGCACCCGGTGAACATCAAGGGCGAGAAGTGCCTGGCCATCGAGCCCGAACTCAAGGAGCAGGCCCCGGCGATGTACGAGCAGATCATCGGCTTCGCCCGTGCCAACAAGCTCAAGGCCCACCGCCAGACCCCGGATGGCGAAATGACCGAAGTTCCCCTCGATGACCTCTAAACACGCCCCGAAAGTCGGCTTCGTCAGCCTGGGCTGCCCGAAGGCACTGGTCGACTCCGAACGCATCCTGACCCAGCTGCGGGCCGAAGGCTACGCCATCTCGCCGAGCTACGACGACGCCGACCTCGTGGTGGTCAACACCTGCGGCTTCATCGACGAGGCGGTGGAGGAGTCACTCTCCACCATCGGCGAGGCGCTGGCGGAAAACGGCAAGGTCATCGTCACCGGCTGCCTGGGCGCGCGCGAGGACGGGGCGATGGTGCGCGACGCCCACCCCAGCGTGCTCGCCGTGACCGGTCCGCACGCCTATCAGGAAGTGATGCACGCGGTGCACGAGCACCTGCCGCCGCAGCATGACCCGTTCGTCGATCTCGTGCCGCCGCAAGGCGTGAAGCTCACCCCTCAGCACTACGCCTACCTGAAGATCTCCGAGGGCTGCAACCACCGCTGCACCTTCTGCATCATCCCGCAGCTGCGCGGCGACCTGGTCAGCCGGCCGATCGGCGAGGTGATGACCGAGGCGGAGAACCTGGTCAAGGCCGGCGTGAAGGAGCTGCTGGTCGTGTCCCAGGACACCAGCGCCTACGGCCTGGACCTGCGCTACAAGACCGACTTCTGGGGCGGACGCCCGCTCAAGACCCGCTTCTACGACCTGGCCCGCGCGCTCGGCGACCTGGGCGTGTGGGTGCGCATGCACTACGTCTACCCGTATCCGCACGTGGACGAGGTGATCCCGCTGATGGCGGAGGGCAAGATCCTGCCCTACCTCGACATCCCCTTCCAGCACGCGAGCCCGCGCATCCTCAAGGCGATGAAGCGCCCGGCCTCGAGCGAGAACGTCATCGCCCGCATCAAGGCCTGGCGCGATGTCTGCCCGGACCTCGCCATCCGCTCCACCTTCATCGTCGGCTTCCCCGGCGAGACCGAGGACGACTTCGAGCAGCTGCTCGAGTTCCTCGACGAGGCCCAGATCGACCGCGCCGGCTGCTTCAAGTACTCGCCGGTCGAGGGCGCCCCCGCCAACGAGCTGCCGGGCGCCGTGCCGGAAGAGATCAAGGAGGAACGCTGGCACCGCTTCATGGAGCATCAGGCGATGATCAGCGAGGCACGCCTGGAGGCGAAGCTCGGCAGGCGCATGACCGTGCTGGTGGACGAGATCGACGAGGAAGGCGCCGTGGCCCGCTCCTACGCCGACGCGCCGGAGATCGACGGCAACGTGTTCATCGACGGTGCCGTCGATCTCAAGCCCGGGGATTTCGTCGAGGTGGAGATCACCGAATACGGCGAACACGACCTGTGGGGCAAGCGGGTCTGAGTCCCATCCGTGCTCCGGCCGATCCGCGGCTATCACCTGGACGAGGAAGGCCACTGGGTCGCGGAACTTGCCTGCGGCCACAATCAGCACGTCCGCCACCAGCCGCCCTGGACCTGCCGCCCCTGGGTCACGACAAAGACCGGGAGAACAGGCCGGCTTGGCCATATCCTCGACTGCAAGAAGTGCGACGAGGGCGCCCCGCCCGACCTGCCCATCCCGCCTCATGAGGTGACCGCATGACCGCCGAACGACAGTTCATCCCGCTCAACATCGCCGTCCTCACCGTCTCCGACACCCGCACCCTGGACAACGACACATCCGGCCAGACCCTGGCCGACCGCGTCGAGGCCGCAGGACACCGCATGCATGCGCGCCGCATCGTCAAGGACGACATCTACGCCATCCGCGCGGTGGTGTCGGAATGGATCGCGGATGCCGCGGTGCAGGTGGTCATCAGCACCGGGGGCACCGGCTTCACCGGGCGCGACGGCACCCCCGAGGCGGTCCGCCCGCTGCTGGACAAGGAAATGGATGGCTTTGGCGAGCTGTTCCGCTCGCTCTCCTACTCCGACATCGGCACCTCGACCATCAACTCCCGAGCCACCGCCGGCGTGGCCAACGGCACGTTCGTCTTTGTCCTGCCCGGCTCCTCCGGCGCCTGCCGCGACGGCTGGGACAAGATCATCCAGCCCCAGCTCGATTACCGCACCCGTCCGTGCAACCTGGTGGAGCTGATGCCGAGGCTTCTGGAGCGCTGAGGAAACGCTGAAAAAAATCCATCCATGGATTTTTTCAGTTCGGCTGATCCCTCCTCTCAAGCTCTTCTGGCATCCATGCCAGAAGGTCCTGCGGACTTCAGCTTTCGAGAGCACCGCGAAGTGAATTCGCGGTGGCCTCCGCGAATCAAGCGCTTGCGCCCTTGTTCGCGCCGGGGCATCCATGCCCCGGTCAGGGAAGCGCTGAATTTTTCAGCGCTTCCCTGACTCAGCCGCCCTCCCGCAACCGGCTCCAGGTCCGGTCACCCAAGGTGAGCACGGGCAGGAACAGGGGAGCGAGACTCAGCAGCAACCAGGGGCTCGGTGCCTCCTCCGGCCACAGGGCGAGCATGCGCGCCATCAGGACGCCACCGGCCAGCAGCAACAACCCCAGCATGCCAAGATAAAGCCAGCGCATTGGCGTACCGGGGTGCCGCCAGGGCGCCAGCATGACCATGCCCAGCAGGCTGAGAAGGTAGAAGCCGATGCCCAGCCGGGCACCGAGCGGGTCGGCATGGACATGGAGCGCCACGGCAAGGATCGGCATCCACAGGGTGGCGCCGACAAACCCGCCGATCCAGCCCCACCGGGCCCCACTTTCCGGTGTCGCCATCATCCAGCTCCTCACGGCCAAGCGAAGAAAAGCCTGGCCTGCTTGCCTCCCACAATCTTCACCTCGCGGATCTGCGGGACCAGGCCGGCGGTCGTCGGGGCCGGAGGATCGAGGGGACCGACCTCGACCGCGTAGGGTCCGTCCGGCAGCTGAACGTAGAACAAGGGCCCGTCGGACGGGGCCTCCAGCACGGTTTCCCCGCCAGCATTGAACACGCGCACCTGCATGTCGCCGAGGTATTCGCCACTCTTGCGCGCCATCTCGATGCGCAGTGTGTAGTCCTTCGCCCACTGCTCGAGAGCCGCGCGCTCGGCCACGCCGACACCTCCGCCGATATAGCTGATGCCGTCGGTCACGGTGGGAACGAGAAGGATGCTGTCGATCTCCTCCTGCGTCGGCGGCTGCTTGACGATGCGCTCAAAGCCCGGATCGTCTGGCGCCTGGGCCAGGACCGGCGGGGCAGAACACAGGAGGGCGGTCAGGAGGATGGTGCGCATGGGATCGTCTCTTTCATCGCGAGTCTTGATTGCTATTCCCGACTAGGATATTCCACCCATTGCCCCTTGGTGAGCGGCACGCGCCCGTACCGCAAGGCCTCGCGCAGGGCGTGTTGCCAGAAGCGCACCGCCTCGGGGTGATCGGCGTCCACCGGATGCAGGCCGAGGCGCAGCAGGGGATAGCGGGCGGGATGGGCCAGCACACGACGCAACAAACGTTCGTTCAGAACCGCCGACAGGCGCCTGCGCCAGGCGGAGCGCACGCTCCACACCAGGCTCGGGGCGGTCAGGCGGGTCCGGCTCGGCAACAGGATGATCGCGCGCCGGGTGGACGTGTAGGCGAAGGGCCCCTCGCGCAGCGCGGCGCGCGTGCCGGGTCCCATCAGCCACGCCGGGGCGACGAATCCCCGCGGCGCCCAGCCCAGGGCGCGAAGGCGGCTCCATCCCTCGTGCAGGCGCCGGGCGGCCTCGGCATGCGGGAGGGCGGCGAACTCGCCCTCGCCCGCCGTGTAGATGCGCCGCCTGAACCACTCGCGCGGGCCGCGCGGCGACGGGGCCTCGTCGAGGTGGACGAGGCCATGCGTCACCACCTCGTCCCCTCGCGCGCGGCGCCGCTCGATGGCTGCGAGGAACGCCGGGGACTGCTCGATGCTCCCCTTGTGGTGATGATCCGCCACCACCAGCAGGGTGACGGGCACCGGGGTCACCTCGTCCAGGGCCGCGAGCAGGCGCTCGCAGGCCGGCCAGGTGTGCGGCGAGACGTCGTGCAGCACCACGCTGACCGAGGCAGGACGCACTCCACGGCCGGGCATCGTCATCCCTCCGGCAACGGCTTGCCATCCAGCAGGGCCTGGTAGAGCCGGCGCTGGCGGGCGAAAATGGCCTCCCAGCGGTAATCGGCCTCCACCCGCGAGCGCGCGGCCCGCCCCATGGCCCGCCAGTCGGACTCGAACAGGATGCGGACGGCCTCGGCGAGCCCCTCCGCATCGCGCGGCTCGGCCAGAGTGCCGGTATCCGGCGAGATCAGCTCGGGCAACGCTCCGCCGCGCACGCCGACCACCGGCAGGCCCGAGGCCATGGCCTCGAGCACGATCAGGCCGAAGGTCTCCTGGTCGCCGGCATGCACCAGGGCGTCGGCGGAGGCCAGCAGGCGGGCAAGATGCTCCCCGTCGCAGAACTGGCCGTACACGCTGACGTTGTCCATGGCGAGGGGCGGCATCCCCGGCCCGATCAACAGCAGGTGATAGCCCCGCCCGAGCCGATGCATGGCGGCGAGCAGGACGTCGACGTTCTTCTCGCGCGCGTAGCGGCCGGCGAACACGAGGAGGCGGGTGGAGTCGTCCAGGCCAAGTTCCGCGCGCAGGCCGGGATCACGCCGCGCAGGATCGAAGCGCCCGGCATCCACCCCAAGCGGCTGCCAGACCACCCTTGTCAGCCCCAGCGCGCGCAGCCGTTCCGCCAACCCCCGGCTCGGGACCTGCACTGCCGTGAAGGCATCGTACAACCTGCGCAGGTAGGCGCGCACCGGCGCCGCGGCCCAGTCCCCGCAACGTCGCCCGACGAGACGCTCGAGATCGGAATGGACAAACACGGTCGCCGGGATGCCCAGACGCGCGGCGGCGGCCAGTGCCACCCCCGCCAGGCGATAGGGGTCGCCCGCCTCGATCAGGTCGGGGGCCTGGTCGACCAAGGCCTCGACCCAGGGGCCGCGCCGGAGGGGGAAACGATAGCCATGGCTGAACGGCAGGCGGGGAGCAGGCAAGGTCAGGTGGTCGCCATGCCGGTGCGCACGCCCGGCCGGGCTGAGCAGGGCGTGCCGGTCACCCTGCTGGCAAAACCAGCGCCGCTTGGCGTGCAGGTAGCGGCGAACGCCGCCGCCATGGGGGGTATAGAACATGGTGATGTCGCAGACGTGCATGGCACACACCATGTGGGATGGACATGACAGTCCTGTTATAGCAGGGCCATGGCGATCTGCAGGCAGGCGGCGGCCATCAACCCCGCGGCGATGTCGTCCAGCATGATGCCGAGCCCGCCGTGGAAGCGGCGATCCAGCCAGCCGACCGGCCACGGCTTGAGGATGTCGAACAGACGAAACAGCACGAAGCCGGCGAGGATCCAGGGCCACTCCGGCGGCAGGCCGGCCAGGGCGATCCACAACCCCACCCATTCGTCCCACACGATGCTGCCGGGGTCGTCGCGACGCATGCGCCGGGCGGCCTCGCCACACAACCAGACGCCGGCGATGGCGGCGAGCAGCACGACACTGAGGTAGAGAGGCAGGGCGAGCTGGGCCAGCAAGAGCCACGGCAGCAGGGCCGCGAGGGTACCGAAGGTGCCCGGGGCCCTGGGCGCAAGCCCGCTGCCAAGGCCGTGGGCGAACAGCAGCACCGGGTCACGCAGGACCTGGCGGGCGTTGGTCTCAGGCAAAGTGGTCATGGCCCTTGTGTGCAAGTGGGAAGGGAGAACCGTCCGGGGCCAGCAGGCACAGTCCCGGGTCAGGGTCGATGCGCCCGATCACCGTGACAGGTCCGGGCAGATCGGCCATGCGACCGGCATATTCCGGCGGGAGGGTGAACAGCAGCTCGTAGTCGTCCCCTCCGGCCAGTTGCTGGCGCCAGGCCAAGGCCTGCGGCAGCGCGGCAAGCACGGGGGAAGACGGCAGCAGCCCGAGCTCAAGGGTCGCACCCACCCCGCTCGCGGCGAGGATGTGGCCAAGGTCCTGCGCCAGGCCGTCGGAGATGTCGATGGCGCTGGTGGCCAGTCCCCGCAGGGCGAGGCCGAGCGTGACCCGCGGCTCGGGACGATGCAGGCGAGCCAGGGCCTGCGCTGCCAGCCCCTCCGGCAGGAGGTGGATGCCTTGGCGGTGTGCAAGGCCGGCGGCGGCCTCGCCGGGGACCCCGCTGACGCAGACCAGGTCGCCCGGCCGCGCCCCGGACCGGCGCAGGGCCTGGCCCGGAGGCAGCTCGCCCATGGCGGTCAGCCCAAAGGAGAGGGGACCGCGTGTCGTGTCGCCGCCCGCAAGCACGGCCCCGTGCCGCTCGGCCAGCGCGAACAGGCCGTCGGCGAAGGCCGCAAGCCAGCACTCGTCGACCGCGGGCAGGGTGAGGTTGAGGAACAGCCAGCGCGGCCGGGCACCCATCGCCGCAAGATCGCTGAGATTGACCGCCAGGGCCTTGTGGCCGAGGTCGCGCGGATCGTCGTCGGGCAGGAAGTGGCTGCCCAAGACCAGGGTATCGGTGGTCACGGCCAGCTGCATGCCGATTGATGGCTCGAGCAGGGCGCAGTCGTCCCCCACCCCGAGAATCAGACCGGCGCCTTGGGCTGGGCGCCGGAAATAGGTTTTAATCAGATCGAACTCACCCATACGCCCTGTCATGCCGAGATTCCTCGCCCTTGTTCTGCTACTCGCCCTCGCACCGAGCGCCCTGGCCTTCACGGTGCTGGAGTACGTCGACCGCAAAGGCAAGGTCTCGCTGATCACCTTGCAGGGTGGCTGGGCGCGCGGCCAGACCGAGAAGAGCGACTATACCTATGTCCTGGCCGATCTCGAGGCGCCCCGGGTGTATTTCGTCGACATGGGCGAGCGCACGCTGACCGATGCCACGCGGGTATTCTTCGGCGGCGAGCGCCTGTTCTTCGGCCTGGAAAAGGCCGGCGCGGGACCGGAGGTCGCCGGCCGGCCGACCACCGAATACATCATCCGCGACGGCAACGACGCGCTCTGCAGCCGGATCTTCATCTGGGAGCGCCCGCCGGAACGCGACCTCCGGCAACTGCAGGACTTCTTCGCCGCGGTGCGGGTGAACCCCCGCGAGATCATGCCGGGACTCGGTGTCCTGGCCCAGGGCCTGCTCTCGCCCTGCGCGCGCGCCGAACTGGATGCCATTGGCGAGCTGGCGCAAAGGGGCTTGCCGGTGATGCGCATCAACGTCTGGAACGAGACCACTTTCAGGGTCACCGAGGTGCGCAGGGAGGAAGGCATCAAGGCGTGCATGCTCGCCCTGCCGCAGTCCTACGCCGACACACCAGCACCGGCACTGGCGCTGAAGATACTCAACCGCGCACTGTGGGGCGGGCGGCCGAGGCCGCCCACCCCCCTTACGCTCGAGTGCCCGTGATCAGGACTTGGCAGCCGCGAAATCGGCCGCACGCAGTTGCATCACCAGCTTGTCCAGCACGCCGTTGACGAAGCCGTGGCTCCCTTCGGCGCCGAACATCTTGGCCAGCTCGATGGCCTCGTTGATCACCACCCGGTAGGGCAGGTCGAGGCAGTCGCGCAGCTCGAAGGCCCCGATCCAGAGGATGGCATGTTCGATCGGGTCGACCTCCGCCAGCGGGCGGCTGACCAGCGGTGCGATCAGGGCGTCCAGTTCCGCCCGAGCCGCAAGAATCCCCTGCAGCAGGCGGCGGAAGTGCTCCAGATCGGCCTTGAGGATGTCCGGCTCCTCCATGAACTGCGCCTCGAGCTCGAGGGCAGTGGTCGGGTTGATCTGAGCCTGGTAGAGCGCCTGCACGGCCTTGCGCCGCGCACGACGGCGCGCGGCCATGCCCGGGGGGGCCGGACGGACGCGGGGACGGGAAGAGGTGGATTGGTCAGTCACGATAAAACCTTGCAAAGAACGGACGCGCCTTTGGAAAAGATCCCTGCGCCAGGATGATTGGGGTTTGGAAGCGCCGTCGATCAGATCGTACGGAATGAACCAACGTCATTGCGGGCTTGCGCCAGCTGCGCGTTAAGCTGGCGCAAGCCCGCAATGACGAAGATGTGCCCCGGGGCGCGTCTCAGGCCTCGATCTGGTCGAGCAGGTTCACCATCTCGATCGCCGTCATAGCGGCTTCGAAGCCCTTGTTGCCGGCCTTGGTGCCGGCGCGTTCGATCGCCTGCTCAATGGTATCGGTGGTCAGCACACCGAAGATGACCGGCAGGCCAAAGTCCAGGCCGACGCTGGCCAGGCCCTTGGCCGCCTCGCCCGCCACGTAGTCGAAGTGGGCGGTTGAGCCGCGGATCACCGCGCCGAGGGCAATGATGGCGTCATAGCGCTCGGCGGCAGCCAGCTTCTGGGCCACCAGCGGCAGCTCGTAGGCACCCGGCACGCGCACGATGTGGATCTCCTCCTCCTTCACCCCATGGCGCTTGAGGCCGTCCAGCGCCCCCTGCAGCAGGGACTCGGTGATGAAGGCATTGAAGCGGGTGACGAGGATGGCGAAGCGGCCGCCGTCGATGTTCAGGCCGCCCTCGATGGTGCGAATGGTGCTCATCGTTATTCTTCCTTACTCGGAAACATAGTCGACCGCTTCCAGGCCGAAGCCTGCAAGGGCGTGGAAACGCTTGGGCGCCGACAAGACGCGCATCTTGCGCACGCCGAGGTCGAGCAGGATCTGAGCGCCGATGCCGTAGGTGCGCTGCTCGGCCGAAGCGCCGTCACCCACGCGGTCCTCGGCCCGGCCACCCAGGCCCAGCATGCGGATGCGACGCACCAGTTCGCGCGGCTCCTCGGTCGGGCGCAGCAGCACCAGCACGCCGGTCTCGGCCCCGGCGATGCGCCGCAGGGCGTCGTCCAGCGGCCAGCCGCAGCCGGTCTCGCCGTGCAGCACGTCGCACAGGGTGTTCTGCACCTGCACCCGCACCATGACTGGCTCGTCGGCCCTGGGCTGACCTTTCACCAGCGCAAGATGGACGAGGCCGTCGACCCGGTCCTGGTAGGCGAACAGGCGGAACTCGCCGAAACGGGTGGGGAACGGCGCCTCGGCCACCCGCTCGACGCTGTGCTCATGCTTGAGACGATAGCGGATCAGGTCCTCGATGGTGCCGATCTTGAGGCCGTGCTCGGCGGCGAACCGCTCGAGGTCCGGGCGGCGCGCCATGGTGCCGTCCTCGTTGAGGATCTCGACGATCACCGCCGCAGGCTCGAAGCCCGCCAGGCGGGCGAGGTCGCAGCCCGCCTCGGTGTGGCCGGCGCGGGTCAGCACGCCGCCCGGGCGGGCCATGAGCGGGAAGATGTGGCCGGGCTGGACCAGGTCCTCCGGCTTCGCGTCCTTCGCCACGGCGGCCTGCACGGTGCGCGCGCGATCGGCGGCGGAGATGCCGGTGGTCACGCCCTCCGCGGCCTCGATGGAGACGGTGAAGTTGGTGCCGAACGACTCGTTGGCCCGGCTCACCATGAGCGGCAGACGCAGGCGCTCGCAGCGTTCCTGGGACAGGGTCAGGCAGATCAGCCCGCGGCCGTAGCGCGCCATGAAGTTGATGTCCTCGGGGCGCACTTTCTCGGCGATCATTAAAAGATCGCCTTCGTTCTCGCGGTTTTCGTCATCCATGATGATGACCATGCGCCCGGCGCGGAGGTCGTCAAGAATTTCCTCGGTGCTGTTGAGGTTCATGGATGCGCTGACAAAGAAAGGGATGGGCAACTTTATCACAGCCGGGCATGCCGTCACCCATCATTGATGGCGGTATTAACGCTGCCCAAAACCGCAGCGCAGCAAGAGTTCCTCACTCACCCCGCCGCCGCCCTTGCTTGCCCTCTCGCCCTGCATCAGCCGTTCGAGGTAGCGGGCAATGACATCCACCTCAAGGTTCACCTTCACCCCCGCTTGCCAGCCCTTGGCGGTCGTCACGGCCACGGTATGCGGCACCAGGTTCAGCTCGAAGCGCGCGCCGTCGATGGCGTTCACGGTCAGGCTGATGCCGTCCACGGTGATGGAACCCTTGGCCGCGATGTAGCGCGCGAGTTCGTCCGGCGCCCGCAGGCGGAAGCGGATCGAGCGGGCATCATCCCAGCG
>JBMOQP010000052.1:0-21246 GCA_049322715.1 Pseudomonadota bacterium | reverse complement strand
CGCCGTCGATGGCGTTCACGGTCAGGCTGATGCCGTCCACGGTGATGGAACCCTTGGCCGCGATGTAGCGCGCGAGTTCGTCCGGCGCCCGCAGGCGGAAGCGGATCGAGCGGGCATCATCCCAGCGCGCCTCGACCTCCCCCACTCCATCGACATGACCGCTGACCAGGTGGCCGCCGAGCGGGGTGGAAAGGGTCAGGGCCTTTTCAAGATTGACCTCCGATCCACTGCGCAAGCTGCCAAGGGTGCTGTGGGCCAAGGTTTCTCCCGACACGTCAGCGGTGAAGCTGGTGGCGGTGAGCTCGACCGCCGTCAGGCACACGCCCTGACTGGCGATGCTGTCGCCAAGCTGCACGCCATGAAGGAAACCCGCGTCCGCCGTGATGACCAGGCGGCGGTCGCCGCCCGCATCGCGCATGGACCGCACCCTGCCGACCGTCTGGATGATGCCCGTGAACATGACTCCCCTCCGTTCGAGAATGAGACGCCATTCTAGCCCGAGATGCGCGAGAGGGCTTGACTCAACCAATAACATGATTAGTATTGCGAATCGTTCTCATTGACAGAAACGGATTGAACCACATGAACTCCCGCTCCAAACTCGCCACCGCGATCTTCGCCTCCCTCATGCTAGCCACCCCGGTGCTGGCCGACGAAAACCTGCTGGGCTACATCAAGGGCGCCGAACCGCTGCCCGAGGGGGCCACGGAACTGTATGCCATCGCCACCCATCGCTGGAACAAGGGGGCTGGAAGCTACAGCGCCACGGACTACACCCTCGAGCTGGAGCGCGGCCTGACCCATCGCCTGGCAGGCGTCGTGGCGCTCAAGGCGATGAGCCTCGACACCGAAGGCCTGCTCATCGACGGCTACATGCCGAAGGACGAGGCATTCGGCTTCAAGCCCTCCGGCGTCGAGGCGGCACTGAAATACAGCTTCCTGACCCCCGCCAGGGACGACATCGGCCTTGCGACCTACTTCTCCTTCAACTACGACTGGATCGACAGCCATTCCGGCCAGGACAAGGACAAATACTCCATGGAGGCCAAGCTGCTGACGCAGAAGTACTTCATGGACGGGCAGATGGTCTGGGCCAGCAACGTCGGGCTCGAGACCACCTACGCCAAGCGCGCCGCGCTCGAGGGCCTGCCGGCGGACTTCGACTGGCCGACCGACCCCGAGATGGAGATCGAGTTCATGGCCGGCACCGGCCTCTCCTACCGTTTCGCCCCCAACTGGTCCATCGGCGCGGAAGTCTTCTACGAGACCGAGTTCGAGACCGAGGTCGGCACCGAGCGCTGGTCCGTGCACGGCGGCCCCAGCCTGCATTACGGCGCGCGCGACTGGTGGGCCACCCTCACCTGGCTGCCCCAGCTGCGCGGCGGCGGCGAGAAGTTCGACGCGCAGGACGACAAGGACCTGCACCTGATCGAGAAGACCAAGCAGGAAGTCCGCCTCAAGGTCGGCTTCAACTTCTGAGGATGACGTGATGAAGAACGAGCTGGGGGGCCTGCCCCCCCTTATCCTGATTCCTGCGGCGGCCTTCGTGGTCGCCCCCGCCCATGCCACCGAATACCTGAGCGTCGAGCAGGCGCAGAAGGCGATCTTCCCCGAGGCCGACCGCTTCGTCGCCGCGCCGGTGCTGCTTTCCGAGGAGCAGCGCGAGGCGATCGAGGACAGGGCCGGCGTCAAGCAGCGCTGGGAAAAGCAGGACGTCTGGCGCGCGGAGAAAAACGGCCGGCTGATCGGCTGGTTCATCGTCGACAACGTGGTCGGCAAGCACGAGTTCATCACCTATGCCGCGGGACTGCTGCCGGAGGGCAAGGTGAAGGGCGTGGAAGTGATGGTTTTCAAGGAAACCCACGGCGATGAGATCCGCGAGGCCAGCTGGCGCAAGACGCTGGAAGGCAAGACCCTGGCCGACCCGTTCAAGCTGGACAAGGACGTGCCGAACATCAGCGGCGCCACTCTCTCCTGCCGCAACGTGATGAACGGGGTCAAGCGCCTGCTCGTCCTGCAGCAAGTCGCCCTGCCCGCACGCTGAGCCCGGCCATGCCCACCCCAGCCATCCGCCGGATGCGGCCGCTGCTCGGCACCTTCGTCGAGATCCATGCCAGCGCCCCCGCCGTGCTGGCCGAAACCGGGATCGAGGCGGCCTTTTCGGCCATCGACGAGGTGCAGCGGCAGATGAGCTTCTTCGACCCGGACAGCGACCTCTCCCGGATCAACCTGCACGCCTGGCGCAAACCGGTCGCGGTCAATCCCTCCACCTTCCGCGTGCTCCTGCTCGCGCGCCACGTTGCGCGCGACAGCAAGGGGCTGTTCGACTTCACCGTCGGAGGGCGGCTGGTGCGCGACGGACGCCTGCCGGATCACGGCTTCCACGAACTGGACGGCGAGGGCTGGGATGCCCTCGAGTTGTTGCCGCGCCTGCGCGTGCGGCTCAAGCGCCCGGTCATCCTGACCCTCGACGGTATCGCCAAGGGCTACGCGGTGGATGCCGCCGTGCACGCCCTGCTGGCCCACGGCGTGACCCGCGGCGTGGTCAACGCGGGCGGCGACCTGCGCCTGTTCGGCCCCGATCCCGTGCCGATCGCGGTACGCGAGGCGAGTGGCGCGATCAGCGCCCTCGGTTCATTCCGCAACACGGCGATGGCGACCTCCGCGGTCGGCCTGTCGCTCGAGGACCAAGCGCGGTTCCCGTCCTGCATCGTCACGCCCGCTGGCTGCGACGGCGCGGCTTGCCCGCATTTCAACGCCTGCCCGAGGGCGTGGACGGTCATGGCTGGCGAGGCCTGGCGGGCGGACGCGCTGACCAAGGTCGCGGCGCTGGCGCCGGACAATGAGCGGGGCGCGCGCATCGCGAAACTGGGTGGACGGCTGATCGTGCCAAAGCATGCCGGGGGAGAGCACTGATAAAATCCCGCTAGGGGCGCCTCGCCCCCTGCCCGAGCATGGCTCCAAGTCTCCGGAAATTCACGTGAACGGTTATCCCGCGGGCTTCACCCGCCTTCTGCACGCCACCCTCGCCGCCCTGCTCCTCACCGGTCTGATCCTGGTGCCGGGCGCGCTGGAGATGCGCCTCGAGTGGGAGGTACCCTGGTCGCTCGCCGGCAGCCAGCGGGTGCCAGCGGCCGCCGGCCACGCGACCAGCTTCTTCCTGACCCTGCTCCTGCTCGGCGCGCTGTGGACGGTGCACATGCGAGCCGGCTGGGTGCGGCGTGAGAACGTCCTGTCCGGCGGCACCCTGCTGGCCGCCTTCGGCCTGCTCGCGGCAAGCGGCCTGGCCCTGTATTACGCGGGTGACGAGACCCTCGGACGGATTGCCTTCATCATTCACCTGGGAACGGGGCTTGGCCTGCCGCTGATGCTGGCCGCGCACATCGTCGGCGCGCTGCGGGCAAGATCACGCTGCTGGCTGCGACGGCCGTGATCCGAAACCGGGGAACTCGCCCTCGGGCTACGAATCGAGCGAAAACGACAACGGCAGGGTGAAGTCCCAACGCCGGCGCTCGATCCCGGCCGGGAAGGACGGGAACGGGGCCGCCTTGCGCACGGCCTCAAGCGCCGCCTCGTCGAGCAGCTCGCTACCCGAACTCTCCACCACCCGCACCCCGGCCAGCCGGCCATCAGCCTCCACAGTGAAGGCCACCACCACCCGCCCGTCAAGCCCCAGGCGCCGTGCCATGCGCGGATAGTGCTTGTGCTCGTCGACAGCCTGGCGAATGCGGACGCGGTAGCCGTCCTCCAGCGCAGGATCGGGCGCGGGGGCCGGTGACTGAACAGCGACGGGAGCCTCGGCAGCGGGCGCGGACTCGACCGGCTGCGCCCGGGCTGGCTCGACGGCTGGCTCGACGGCTGGCTCGACGGCTGGCTCGACGGCTGGCTCGACGGCTGGCTCGACGGCTGGCTCGACGGCTGGCGCGGCAGGCTTGGGGGGCGCGGCCTTGGCCGCTCTGGGCTTCACCGGGATCGGCTTCGGCTCCGGACGTTCTACGGGGGGCGGTTCGGATGACGACCATCCATGGTCGTCACCCTCCGGGCTCGCCTCTTCGAGGCGACCCCCGATTCGTTCCCGACGAACCGGTGGCGCGGGTTCGGGAACCGCCTGCGGCGGGGATGCCTCCTGCACGGGTGTCGGTTCAGCCGGGGCCGGCAGCTCGACCGGAGCGGGGGCCTGGAACATCGCAAGCTGGAGCGGCACCGGCGTGGCCGGCACGGAGGCAGGGCCGGAACGCTCCGCCAGCCACCAGGCGACGGCGGCGACCAGCACCCCGTGGATGGCCAGCGAGGCGATCCATGCCGGGCGTGCCCGGCCTTCCGCCACTCTCACCCCTTGCGCACCGTGACGATGCTCACCCGCTCGAGATGGTATTTCTGCAGCAGGTCGAGCACCTGGACGAAGTCGCTGAAGGGCACGCCGGCGTCCACGCGCAGCAGGATAGCCTGCTCGCGCGCGGCATGGGCGAGCTGCTGGTCCAGTTCGATCAGGTGCACCGGCGTGCCGCCGAGATAGACCTTGCGCGCCTCATCGATGCTGATCTCCATCGGCTTCTCGCTTGCGGGCCGGGCGGCGTGCTCGGCCTCCGGCAATTGCAGCGGGATGCGCCCCTGGGCGACGAAGGTGGCGGTGGTGAGGACGATGGCCAGCAGCACCAGCATGATGTCGATGAAGGGAATGACATTGATCTGGTCGAATCGCTTCATCGGCTCACATGTCCTTGAGCGCCCGCCATTGCCCCATCAGCACGTCGACGCGCCGGGTCAGGCCGTTGTAGATCATGATCGATGGGATGGCGACCACCAGTCCCGCCGCGGTCGCTTTCAGCGCCAGCGCGAGGCCGAGCATGATGTGGTTCACGTCCACCTGGCCGCCCTGCCCCATCTCGTAGAAGGTGATGAGGATGCCGAACACGGTGCCGAGCAGGCCGACGTAGGGGGCGTTCGCGCCGACCGTGTAAATCCAGGTCAGGTTGCGGGTCAGCGCGATGTTGAGCGTGTCCGGATGGGAGAAGCCGGCCAGGTCGATCCGCCTGTAATACATCCAGCGCTCGATCGCCATCGCCAGCATCATCACGCTCATCAGGCCAAGCAGGCCGATGATGGCGAAATCCACGGTTCCCTTGAGCGCTTCCACAACCAATCCTCCGCCGCCTCCGATCGAGGCACCGCCCCCGGCGGTTCCATCGACCCGACAAAAAATGTGCCGACAGTTTTACCACATGTGGGCTCAGGGAATGGACATGGAGGGGACCGGAGCGATTCACACGGATGTAACATGTCGCAACGACCATGGCCTGTTGTCCCATGCCTCCCCAAGCCCCACACCCCGCCCCATGCTCACCGCTTATCGTCGCCTGTCCCTCGTCAGCCAGATCAGCATCATCCTGCTGGGCTCGATCTCGGTGGCCTTCCTGGTCATCACCCTGCTGGTCAACCTGCGCACCAGCGCGGCCTTCCAGACCAAGACCCAGGAAAGCTTCCGCAACGACCTTGCCCTGGTAAGCCAGTTCCTGACGCTCGAGTACGAGGGCAAGACCGCCGTTGCCGCCAAGATGGGCGAGGTATTCGCCAACCTGTTCCCGGTTCGCCCGATGGTCGAGAAGCAGGCGACCATCCGGGTGGGCGAGTTCGACACCCCGATCATGACCTCGGATGGGGAAATCCTGAACCTCAATTTCTCCCACGTCGACCGGTTCGAAGAGATGACGGGCGGTGTCGCCACCGTGTTCGAGCGGCTGGGTGATGACTTCCTGCGCATCACCACTTCACTCAAGAAGGAAAACGGCGAACGCGCCCTCGGCACCCTGCTCGACCGGCGGCACCCCGCCTATGCCGCCCTGCGGGAGGGCCGGCCCTACCTCGGCCTTGCGCGGCTTTTCGGGCGTGACTACATGACCCACTACACCCCCATCATCGATCATGAGAACCAGGTGATCGGGGCATTCTTCATCGGCTTCGACATCAGCGGCGACCTGCAGCGCCTGAAGGCCTTCCTCAGCTCGGTGCGCTTCGACGAGCACGGGCATCTGGCGCTGTTCGAAGGCGCAGGCCCTGAGCGGGGCCTGGCGCTGGTCCATCCCGTCTTCGCGGGGCAACGGGCCGGGGACAGCCCCGTCTACGCCCCGCTCCTCGAACAAGGCGAGGGCATGCGTCACGCCGAGGGCAGCGACCGCCCCGAACTGGGCGGCATGTGGCTGGCCTGGCAGCAGGTCCCCGGCTGGAACTGGACCCTCGCCGCCATCAGCTACGATGCGGACGTCCATGCGGCCTCCCGCGGGCTGCGCAACCTGCTCATCGGCCTTTCCCTTCTGGTGGCGGCCCTGCTCGCCGGACTGACCATCGGCCTGCTGCGCCTTGAGCTGAGCCCCCTGCGCAGCCTCGGTCTCGCCATGCAGCGCATGGCGGACGGGCAGCTCCGCCTGCCCGAGGCGATCCGCAGCCACGCCCTGCGCGATGATGAGGGCACGCAGAACGAGATCACCCGCCTCAGCCAGCATGCCGTCCACATGGCCGACGGGCTCAGCGGACTGGTCGAGGACCTCCGCCGCTCGAGCGATGAGCTGATGCATGCCTCGCAGGCGCTGCGCCAGGTCAACCAGAACACCCTCGAGACGGTCCACCTCCAGCGGCAGCAGACCGAACAGGTCGCGGCCGCGATCCACGAAATGTCGGCCACCGCCCAGCATGTCGCGGAACAGGCGGTGGAGACACTGCAGGCCACCCGCACGGCGGACGAGGAGATCGCGCGCGGGCACGGCGAGATGGACGAGGCCCTGCGGAGCATCCACGAACTCGAGAGCGCCATCGACCACACTACCGCCGTGATCAGCGAGGCCCACGCCGAGAGCCAGAACATCGACAAGGTGATGGCCGTGATCCGGGGCATTGCCGAGCAGACCAACCTGCTGGCCCTCAACGCCGCCATCGAGGCCGCCCGGGCAGGCGAGCAGGGACGCGGCTTCGCGGTGGTGGCGGACGAGGTGCGTCAGCTCGCGCTGCGCACCCAGCAGTCCACGGAGGAGATCCGCACCCTCATCCAGCGCCTGCAGGACAAGACCACGGACGGGGTCAGGGCGATGGAACAGGGACGCCACCTCACCCAGGTCAGCGTGGCCGAATCCGGGGAGGCCGGGGAGGCCCTGGACGGCATCATGCGGGCCGTGGGCGACGTCAATGCGCGCGTGCAGATGATCGCCAACGCAGCCCAGGAACAGAGCCAGGTCAGCGAAGAGATCAACCGCAGCGTGGCTGAGATCCAGTCCGGCTCGCACCAGACCGAGGAAGCGGCTGGCCGAACCCTGAAGGAGGGAGAACGACTGGGGGCGGTCGCCGCCAAACTGCGCCAGGATCTGGCGCGCTTCAGGCTGGACTGAGGGTCAGGCGCAGATCCCCTCCCACCCGCCGGACGTCCTGCCAACGCCAGCGGGCGGCCTGGTCCAGGCTCCCGAGCCCGGGCAGCAACGCCAGCGGGCGGGCATCGTGGCCGAGCAGCAGGGGAGCAAGGTAGACGACCAGTTCGTCGACCAGGCCGTCGGCGAGGAAGGCCCCGCCGAGGCGCGCCCCGGCCTCGACCCACAGCTCGCTGATCTCGCGCCGGGCGAGATCGGCGAGGATCCAGGTGAGATCCAGACCGCCAGCCGTCGGGGGAGCCTCGAGCACCCTCGCCCCCGCCACTTCCAGCGCCGCGTGACGGGCAGCATCCGTGCTCGCGGTGTAGACCCAGACCTCGCCCGCTCCGTCGAGGATGGACTGATCGGGCGACAGGCGCAGCCCGCGATCAAGGATGACTCGCACCGGCTGGCGCACCGGCCCCTCGATGCCGAGCTCCTCCGCCGACAGGCGCACGTTCAGCCGCGCCCTGTCGGCCAGCACGGTCTCGGCCGAGCTCAGGATGGCGGAGGCGCGGGCACGCTGGAACTGGACGTCGCGCCGGGCCTCGGGCCCCGTGATCCACTGACTGGCGCCGTTGGCCAGCGCGGTGCGGCCATCGAGCGAAGCCCCCCACTTCAGGCGCACGAGGGGCCGCCCAGCCGTCATGCGCTTGATGAACCCCGCGTTGAGCTCACGCGCCTCCATCTCCAGCATGCCGGCCTCGACCGCGATGCCGGCGGCGCGCAGCATCGATTCCCCTCCCCCGGCCACTCGCGGGTTCGGGTCGCGCATGGCGGTCACCACGCGCGCCACCCCGGCCTCGATCAGGGCGCTGGAGCATGGCGGGGTGCGGCCGTGGTGGCAGCAGGGCTCGAGGGTGACGTAGGCCGTCGCGCCGCGCGCGCGCTCACCGGCCATCCGCAGGGCATGGACCTCGGCGTGCGGCTCGCCGGCGCGGGCATGGAAGCCCTCGCCGACGACCTCGCCATCGCGCACGATCACGCAGCCGACACGGGGGTTGGGGTGGGTGGTGTAGAGCCCGCGCCGCGCCAGCTCCAACGCGCGGGCCATATGGCGCACGTCATCCACAGTCATCGCAATCATCCCGGCTTGCCGTCGACGCGCGGACGGAGAAGCATCGGCGCGTGGATGGCGAAAAAGAAGGCAAAGCCCAGCACCCAGAGCATGGCCGCGAGCGGCGCGGCCCAGGCGAGGGCGGCAGGGTCAACCACGGGCGCCAGTACCCGAAGCACGGCGCCGGCAAGCACGAGCAGGAATGCCGGCAGCGTCCCGCGCGCGGGGGGATAGACGGCCCGCCCGGTGTGGCCGAGGGTCACCCGCGCCATCATGCCGATCGTCGCCAGCCCCAGCCCGCCGGCGAGCAGGGCATGACGGGCCGCACCGGCAAGCCCGGCGTGGCCCGCCGCCTGGCCGATGGCGACCAGCAGAAGGCCGAGGACCAGCCAGGCCCCCGCCAGCCAAAGGATCCACAGCAGCGGCTCGCGCCACAGGCCCGGGGCATGCCAGCGCCCCAGCACCCAGGCCGCGAGCAGGCCGAGCGCCGCCGCGAGTCCGGCCTCGAGCCAGGACACCCCGAACAGCCCGGCAAGTACCAGCAGGGCATACAGCACCGCCCCCGTCCGGTAGGCGCGCGCGGGCACCCTGGAGGTGACCGGCACGTTCAGGCGCTTCTCGATGAAGAACGGCGCCACGCGCACGCCCATCACCAGCAGCACGCCGATCACGGCACCCTGCCCCAGCGCAAGCCCCATGGCATGGCCCGCCGGCCACAGGCCGAGCGCCGCAAGCCACCAGGCGAGGTTGGCGAGCGCGAGGACCAGCAGCAATGGCGGGAAGATCAGGCGGTTGGCGGGGTTGCGCCAGAGGGTACGAATGAGCACCGCCGCCAGCAGCAGGTCGAATCCCACATCCGCCGCGGCGAGCACGGGCAGGAGAGAGGAGGGCGCGAGCGGCAGGAGCAACCGGGGCGCGGCCCACAGGGCAAGCATGGCGGCGAGCGGCACGTCCTGCGGGGTGCGCCCCCCGGTCCAGTTCCGCGCTGCGGTCAGCAAAAAGCCGGCGATGACCGCCACCGCGTAGCCGAACAGCATCTCGTGGCCATGCCAGGAGGCGGAGAACGGGAGCGCGGCGGAGGGATGGGCCAGGGTGAGGCCCCAGAAGGCCATGGCCAGCACCGCCCACAGGGCGGCGACGAGGAAGAAGGGGCGGAAGCCCAGGTTGAACAGGGCAAAGCCGGTGGGCGGCGGAGCCTTGGGATCCAGGATCAGCATCCCGCCCCTCTCCCGCCGGTCACTGGCCCCGCGCCTCTTGCTGCAGGCGCTCGATCAGCTCGCGGAAGGCCGCCACATCCTCGAAGCTCTTGTAGACGGAGGCGAAGCGGATGTAGGCAACCTGGTCGAGCCTGCGCAGGGCATCCATCACCATCTCGCCGACCACCCGCGCCTCGACCTCGCGCTCGCCGCGCTTCATCAGCTCGCGCTCGATGTGGGCGACCGCCTCCTCGACCCGCTCGGTGGGCACCGGGCGCTTTTCCAGCGCCCGCAGCATGCCGCGCCGCAGTTTGTCCTCGGAGAACAGCTCGCGCGTGCCGTCGCGCTTGATGATGCGCGGCAGCTGGAGCTCGGCGGTCTCGAAGGTGGTGAAGCGCTCGCCACAGGCGGGGCATTCCCGCCGACGACGGACCTGCGTGCCATCCTGCGTCAGGCGGGAGTCGGCGACGCGGGTGTCTTCAGCGCCGCAGAAGGGGCATCTCATGGTGCGTCATCCCAAGCGTTGGAAATCGTCTTTGCGACGCGCAAGCGAAGCAATCCATGGATCGCCAGCTCGCTTCGCGACGCGCGATGACGAAATCAGGCGTACACCGGCAGGCGCTTGCAGACTTCCAGCACCTTGCCCTTCACCGCCTCGACGGTGGCGGCATCGCCGCGCGCGTCGATCACGTCGCACATCCAGCCGGCCAGGACCACGCACTCGCTCTCGCCGAAGCCGCGGGTGGTGATGGCCGGGGTGCCGATGCGGATGCCGGAGGTGACGAACGGCGACTGCGGGTCGTTCGGCACGGCGTTCTTGTTGACGGTGATGTTGGCGGCGCCCAGCCAGGCGTCGACGTCCTTGCCGGTGAGGCCCTGCTGGATGAAGCTGACCAGGAACAGGTGGTTGTCGGTGCCCTTGGAGACGACGTCGAAACCGCGATCCATGAACACCTTGGCCATCGCCCGGGCATTCTTCACCACCTGCTGCTGGTAGGCCTTGAAGCCCGGCTCCAGGGCCTCCTTGAAGGCCACCGCCTTGGCGGCGATGACGTGCTCCAGCGGGCCGCCCTGGATGCCGGGGAAGATCGCGGAGTTGATCTTCTTCTCGATCTCGGGGTTGGCCTTGCCGAGGATGATCCCGCCGCGCGGGCCACGCAGGGTCTTGTGGGTGGTGGAGGTGACCACGTCGGCGAACGGCACCGGGCTCGGATAGACGCCCGCGGCGATCAGGCCGGCGACGTGCGCCATGTCGACCATCAGCAGGGCTCCCACCTCGTCGGCGACGGCGCGGAAGCGCGCCCAGTCGACCACGCGGGAGTAGGCCGAGAAGCCGGCGATGATCATCTTCGGCTTGTGCTCGCGCGCGAGCTGCTCGACCTGCTCGTAGTCGATCTCGCCGGTGGCCGGATTCAGGCCGTACTGCACGGCGTTGTAGCTCTTGCCGGAGAAGTTGACCTTGGCGCCGTGGGTCAGGTGGCCGCCATGGGCCAGGGACATGCCCAGCACGGTGTCGCCCGGCTGCAGCAGGGCGAGGAACACCGCGCCGTTGGCCTGGCTGCCGGAGTGCGGCTGGACGTTGGCCCAATCGGCGCCGAACAGCTGCTTGAGGCGGTCGATGGCGAGTTGCTCGATCACGTCGACGTACTCGCAGCCGCCATAATAGCGCTTGCCGGGATAGCCTTCGGCGTATTTGTTGGTCAGCACCGAACCCTGGGCCTGCATGACGCGCGGGCTGGTGTAGTTTTCCGAGGCGATCAGCTCGATGTGCTCCTCCTGGCGCTGGCGCTCGTGCTCCATCGCCTGCCAAAGCTGATCGTCGTAGCCTGCAATCGTCATGTCGCGGGTAAACATTCGGCGCACCCCAATGCTGTAAAAGTCTGAAAAAACGAATACCCGGCACGGGCCGGGTCGGAAACTTGGGGCGTAGTTTACCTCAAAAGCGGCACGCCCGGCATGGCCGGGCGTGCATAACAGCATGAAATGGCTGCATTCCTTGGCGATGGCCTGGCGTTCCAGCCAGCCACCGGTGCGGCCGGGCGCAGCGCCCGGCCTCGGGGAGAGGTTACTTCCAGCCGATGAACTGGGCGGCCTGCTCGACCACCTCGTCGCTGTACAGGTCCATGAAGAAGTGGTCCGCGCCGTCCACGGTATGGGCCTTGATGCGCTGGCCATCGGCCACCTTGGCCATCATCGAAGCCAGGCCCTTCACCGTGGTGTCCGCCGAGCCGATGACGACCAGCACCGGCTTGCCGGTCTTCGCCAGCAGCGTCGGGGTGTCCATGCGCTCGTCATCCCTGTAGTAGCTGACCACGCTCTTGGCCGCCGCGCGGGTCTTCTCGCAGTAGATGAAATCCATGTCCATCAGGGTTTCGCCCTTCCCCTCCTTGACCAGCTTCTCGGCCTTCTCGAGCAACGGCTTGAGGTCGACCTTGTAGCGCTCCTTGTAGTCCTTGGCGAGATAGCCGGGCTCCCAGGTCTGCGGGGCGACCAGCACGGCGGAGGTGTAGGCCGGGTCATCCTTCTCGGCCAGCGCCCAGGCGGTCTGGTTGCCGCCGCGCGAGTGGCCCAGCAGGGCAATGCGGGTGGCCCCCTTGTCCTTCAGCCACTTGGTCCAGGCAGCGATCTCCTCGACGGCGTCGGTGTGCTTGTGCACGTGCGGGGTCGGACAGTCGTACATGGCCGACGGGCGCTTGTCGAGGCCGTAGCTGAGGTTGATCGCCAGACTGTTGTACCCCTTGCCCTTGAGTCCGTCCTGGAGGGCTTTGATCAGCTCCATGCCATTGTGCGCCAGGGTGCCGTGGGTGATCAGCACCACGCCGTCCTTCGCGCTCTTGCCGGCGGCAAGCTCGAGGTTCGCGCGCAGGGTCAGGTCGCCGGACTTCTGAGTGACTTCCTCCGCGGCAAGGGGGGCGGCGACGGCAACAAGGGCAGCGGCAATCAGGGTACGGAATGGACGAGACTTGGCGTGATGCAGAGTCATGGATGGCTCTCCGGTGGATACAGCTTTTCAGCATGGCCCGGCGGTGGCGCGAGGGACAATCAAGGATCTTTTAATATCAATCGAACGCCCTTATGAACATCCGGTCCTTGATGCCATTAAACTAGTGGCATCCAATCCCGAATCCCAAGGAACATCCCATGATCTCCGCCGAAGAATCCGTCGAACTGGTCAAGCTGCTGCGCGAACAATGGCCCAGCGAGACGATGAAGGGCAGCGAATACGCCACCTTCCTCGAGTATTGCGAACTGATCGAGGTGAAGCAGGGCGAGATCATTGCCGACATCGGCGAGGTGGGCGAAGCACTCTATTTCGTGGTCGAGGGCGAGGTCTCGCTGGTCACCGGCAGCCCGGCCAGCGAGATCGAGGTGGGGCGCATCCACACCGGCGAGCTGATGGGCGAGATGAGCTTCTTCGACCGCAAGCCGCGCCAGGTGCGCCTCAAGGCCGCCACCCCGCGCGACCGCCTGCTCAAGCTGACCCGTCCGATGTACAAGCGCCTGCGCATCGAGCACCCCTACATCGCGGTGAACCTGCTCGAGTACGCCATCATCAGCCTGGACCACCTGTTCCGGCGCGCGAGCGAGGACGTGTCCAACCTCAACCTCTACCTGTTCGGCACCGGCAAAAAATAAGAGAAGCGCTGAACAATTCAGCGTTTACCAGGGGGCGGCATCCAGCCAGGGCATGGCGGGGTCAGCCCTCCGCCGTGCCCACCAGGCCCTGCACGATGCGGCGCAGACCCTCGGCCTGGGCCTCGACCCTGCGGGCTGTCCCGGCGGCCGCGTCCAGCCAGGCGGCCTGCTGCCGCCCCTCCCCTTCCAGCCCCGCCATCCCCATGACCGCCGCCTCGGCATGGTTGGCCTGGGTTTCCGCCGCGCCTGCCAGCCGGGCAATGTCCTCGCGCATCAGCCTCACCTCGCCGACCAGCTCGTCGAACAGGGTGCCTGCCTGGAGCAGGAGCCGCCCCTCGTCGTCCAGCCGCGCCTGCAGGGTCCTGATGATCGCCCTGCCCTCCGCCAACTGGGACGAGCTCCGTTCGGCCAGTGCACGCAGCTCGCGGGCGATGCCGGCCAGCGCCTGCCCCTGAGCCTCACCGAGGCGGGCCACCTCGACAGCGACATGCACCCGCAGCAAGCCGACCTGCAAGGCGGCGTCTTCCAGCCCTCCCAGGACCTGACCGATCGCCAGGACGTCCTGCCGCATCAGGTCGGTCCGGCGGACAGCCTCCCCCACGGCCACATTTCCCGTTTCCAGACGCTGGCAGGCCTCCCCCGCCGCATCCCCCACCGAGGCCAATTCGGCCGCCTGCCGGGCGACCGCGACGCCAAGCCCGGTCAAGTCGGCGGTTAGACCGGCAAGGGTTCCAGCCTGGCCTTCCGCATGCCGCGCAAGCCCCGCCCGCACCTCGGAGGTAAAGGACTGCACGCTTTCCGCCGCCTCGCGCAGGGGCCCCGCCAGCTCCTGGACGAGCCTGTCGAGGCCTGCCGCCATCCCCCGGCCATCCTCCAGCGCGCCAGGGACGGGACCCCCTTCGGGCATGTCCCGCTCGCCCCGGCCAACGGCGACCTCGGGAGTGAGCTGCGGGGTGACGGGGGCCGAGCCGCCCTCCGCAACCGGCGAGATCGGCTCGATCGCCACCTCCGCCTGATCCATCACCCAGGCGAAGACATCCTCCACCCGCTCGCGCGGCACGTCGGCCAGCAGGTCGATGGCCCAGCCCGGGGAAGGCGGTTCCTGCGCTCCTCCCTCATCCAGCGCCCCCAGCTGCAGACGGCCAAGCCGCGCCAGCTCGCGCAGGATGCGCAGCGGTTCGCCACCCTGGGCGGCCAGATCCCCCGCCGGACGGAAGCGGATATGCCACCCCGGCGTGGCCAGTGACCGGTGAGCGGCGGACGGAGGGAGCGGATCGGTCACCCCTGACGCCTCCGCATGGCCCGCTTCGGAAGAGCCATCGTCGACCACTGGCGACCGACCACCGGCCACCTCGTCCCCCTCCAGCAGCCGGGCGATCCGGGCGAACGTGCGCCCGACCGCATCCTGATCGACCGCGGAGCCATCCTGCTCGGCCACCAGCAGGTCGCGCAAGGCACCGACCGCCTCGCGCAGGACCTGCACGACGTCGGGCGCCAGCTCCTGCTCGCCAGACGCCATGGCGCCCAGCAGGTCCTCGAGCTGACGGGCGTGATTGGCGACCTGGCCGAGGCCGAAGGTTCCCGCCCCGCCCTTGATCGAGTGGGCTCCGCGAAAGAGGCTTTCGATGCGCTCCCCCCGGTTGGCGGAGGGCGACCCGGCCTCCAGCTCGCGCAGGTCGATCTCCATCTGCTGGAGCCGCTCGAAGCATTCGTCGAAGAATGGGGTCAGAAATTGGCTCAGATCCATGTCATGTCCCCCGTCGCTGACGGTTGAAATCTCGCGGGCCGGCCGTCCCCGGACGACAGCCCGCGCAGCAGCCCCTGGGTGCAGACCGCATGCGGGCGCATTTACTTTCCCCCCCTGGCATCCGTGCGGGCCAGATCAAGGTCCTCCTCCGCCCCGGAGGGCGGAGTCAGCAGCCGGGCCTGACGCCCAAGCTCGGCGTCGAGCAGGGCATCGATATCCAGCTCATCGAGCTCATCCTTCCCTGCTTCACCCGGGGACGGGGCAGACGCGTCATGCGCCCTTTCCGGACCATGTGCGGGCGGCGGCTCCACGGGCACCGACAGATCCAGCCCCTGATCGTCGAGCCCCTCCGCTTGCGGCGGCGTGACTGCAACGTCTCCGGCAGCCTCCTCCCCGGAAGCTGCCTCGGACTTCGGCTCCACGGCACTGGCACCCAGGACATCCTCCAGCAGGGCATCGATATCGACCGAAGAGACGGGGGCGGACACCACGGGAGCCGCCTCCGGCTCGCCGGGGGCAGGCGGCTCTTCCTGATCGCCGACCACCGCCTGATCCTCGATGGCCAGGTCCATCATCGCCTCCGCCGGTGACGCCTCCCCTACTGCCAGCGCCCCTGCCTTAACCTCGATGTCCGGCTGCAGCTCGCCGCCCATGTCACCCACATCGAGATCATGCTCATTCTCCCCAGCGTCGGCGAACGCGGGGACCGCCGCGATGCCAGCGGCCCCCGCCTTCGACAGGGCCTGCAGCAGCGATTCGGCGGTCGGAGCAACTTCCTGCCCCCGCCCCCGGCCGTACTCCTGCACCAGGGCATTGATGGTCCCAAGCGCCGTCTCGAGCTGCTGGGAGACCGCCGCACGCTGCTGCTCGAGCGCCTCGGCCTGGGCCCTCAGGGTGGCATTCTCGACTTGCAGCGCCTGCGCCGCGGAGGCATCGGCGGCCACCGCGCCGCCCGGCGCCTCCGCGTACAGCTGGCGCAGGGCGAGCAGCCGGGCAGGCAGGCCGGCCAGCACATCCGCATCCCGTGTCAGGTAGGCACGGGCGAATTCGCCCAAGAGGGCGCGTTCCTGCTGGACAGGCTCGCCCTCCCCCGGCAGCCGTCCGGCGGCATCGCGCAGGGCCTGGGCGGCCTTCATGCGTGCCCGCCCTCTCACCCAGGCCGTGCCCGCGGCCAGCAGCGCGGCCACCGTGGTCACCACGGCGATCTCGGCCGTGATGATGAAGAGACTGGTCTGAATTTCTGCGCTCATGATGTTGCAAACCCTTTCAGCACTTCAGCGACCTGCTGCTGCTTTCGACGGCGAATAAACGACAGCAAGCCCCATGCCATGAAGCCGACGGCGAGGTTGCCCCCTCCCACGATCCCGGCGATGACCGGCCAGCCGGGGGCCGGCCCGGTCGCGGGCTCCGCCTCGGTCGACGGCAGGGGTGGCAGGGGGCGGGCCGGGGCGGGCCACGAGATCGGGCGGCCGTTGGCCAGACGACCGTCCAACCGTAGCTTGAGGCTGCAGGCCTTGCCCGACTGCTCTGGCGAAAGGTCGAGGACGAACGCATCCCCCTCGAGGACCAGCCCCACCGGCAGCGATCCTCCCGGCGGGCAGTCGAGCACGCCGCTGACGGCAGCCTCGCTGACGCGCACCCGCCCGGCATCCAGCCGGGCCGTGACGCGGTAGTGACGCTCCCCCCCTGCTCCGATGGCCTCGAAGCCGACCTGCATCAACTCGGCAGCATCGACGTCAAAATCGTGACGGACCAGACGTGTGAAGGTCTTGGAGCTGGCCTCCAGGACGAGCAGCTGCGGCCCCGGTCGCAGGCCGTCGCCCAGACGCTGGTTGAGGATCCCGTCGGCGGCGACGAAATCCCCACCCCGCCCTTGGTCAGAGATGAACCGCTCCTGCGGCGCCTCGCCCGCGGGGCCGCTCGCAAACTTGAGCGAGACCTGGTTGTGGAAGCGCTCGTCCTTGAGCAGTTCGCCCTTCTCGGTGAACCACGCGGCCCAGTCCAGCTGCTCGCCCAGGTACAGGGTGTTGGGCAACGGCAGGCTGTTCAGGCGCAGGTCGGAGAGGATCAGCGCGCGGTTGTCGGGGTCGGTGGCGGCCTCGATACGCCAGGTGCCGGGTGGCGGTCGGTCGATGGTGACGAGGTCGTGCCCCTCCTCCCGCGACCAGCGCCAGCCGGGCACCCCGGCCGCTCCGGCCTCGTCCACCGCCCGACCGCCCGGCATGACGATGCGGGTGGGCGCCGCGTCCGGCAGGCGGAACACCAGCAAGGTCAGCTGGGACACCGTGGCATCGACGCTGAAGGCATTGCCCTTGATCGGCAGGGCATCGCGCGGCGCGCTCTTCTCGAACAGACGCAGGAAGATCCGCTGCAGCTGGGCCGCATCGTCGGTGCGCTCGTAGACACCGTCCGTGCCGCGCGCCAGAGCCTGCAACAGATCGTGGTCCGCCTCGCCGGAGAGGGCAATGGTGTGCAGCCGCGCGCCGAGCAGCTGTGCGCGCGGGAGCAGCGTATCGAGGATGGCCTGGCGCGCCTTCGGGTTGACGCCCTCCTCCTTGCCGATGTCGACCATGCCATCGGTCAGCAGGATGACGTGGCGGCGTACCATCGATGCCGGTGCAGGCTCCCAGCCGGCCATCGCCGCCTCCAGCGCCGCGCCGATGTTCGTGAACGGGGCCTCCGAGGTGATCCTGCCCGCGGCGGCGAGGGCGGACTTGCGCCAGGCTTCCGTCACCGGCAGGGGCTCGAGCACCTCGCGCGCATCCTCGCCGAAGAACCACAGTCCGCCCCGAGCCTCCTGCGGCAGCAGGCCGACCAGCAGCCGCAGGGCCGGAGCACGCAGGTTGCGCGGATCGGTGCGTTTCATGCTCCCCGAGATGTCGATGAGCACGCGCACCTCCGGCGGCGGCAGGGCCCGGCCGGGCTCGGCCAGGGTGGCGGGCGGAAGTGCCGGCTCCGCCGTCGTGGACGACACCCCGGCGTCGTCGGCCCGGGCCGGCACGGAACCCAGGCCGGCCTGGAACGTCAAAAGAATGACGAAAAAAACAGAAAAGCGGCCCGGCCTCGCTGGAAGCCGCTCCACCTTTTCCGCATAATCCGGCGCACCCGTTTTCCTCACACCAAGCATCCGCATGGCCCAGTACATCTTCACCATGAACGGCGTGGGCAAGGTCGTCCCGCCGAAGAAATTCATTCTCAAGGACATCTACCTCAACTTCTTCCCGGGCGCCAAGATCGGCGTCCTGGGTTACAACGGCGCGGGCAAGTCCACGCTGTTGCGCATCATGGCCGGCGTCGACAAGGACATTGTCGGCGAGGCCCGCCCGCAGCCCGGCATCAAGATCGGATACCTGCCGCAGGAACCGCAGCTCAATCCGGACAAGGACGTGCGCGGCAACGTGATGGAGGGCATCGGCGAGATCGCCGAGCTTCTCCAGCGTTTCAATGACATTAGCAATGAGTTTGCCAACCCCGACGCGGACTTCGAAAAACTGCTCGCCGAACAGGCCGAATTGCAGGACAAGATCGACGCCGCCGGCGGCTGGGACCTGGACCGCAAGCTGGAGATCGCCGCCGACGCGCTGCGCCTGCCGCCGTGGGATGCGGACGTCAATCACCTGTCCGGCGGCGAGAGGCGCCGCGTGGCCCTCTGCCGCCTGCTGCTCTCCAACCCGGACATGCTGATCCTTGACGAGCCGACCAACCACCTGGATGCAGAATCCGTCGCCTGGCTGGAGCGCTTCCTGCAGGAATACCCCGGCACCGTGGTCGCCGTCACCCACGACCGCTACTTCCTCGACAACGTGGCCGGCTGGATCCTCGAGCTCGACCGCGGCCAGGGCATCCCGTTCGAGGGCAACTACTCGCAGTGGCTGGAGGCGAAGGAAAAGCGCCTCGCCCAGGAGGAGAAGACCGAGTCCGCGCGTCGCAAGGCGATGGAGCAGGAGCTGGAGTGGGTGCGGCAAGGCGCCAAGGGCCGCCAGGCCAAGTCCAAGGCGCGCCTTGCCCGCTTCGAGGAAATGCAGTCGGTCGAATTCCAGAAGCGCTCGGAGACCAACGAACTGTACATCCCGCCCGGCCCGCGCCTGGGCGACAAGGTCATCGAGGTGGAAAACCTCACCAAGTCCTTTGGCGAACGCGTGCTCTACCAGGGCATGTCGTTCTCGGTGCCGAAAGGCGCGGTGGTCGGCATCATCGGCCCGAACGGCGTGGGCAAGTCCACCCTGTTCAAGATGCTCACCGGCCAGGAAAAGCCGGATTCCGGCAGCATCACCCTCGGCGAGACCGTGCAACTGGCCTACGTCGACCAGAGCCGCGACGCGCTGGACGGCAAGAAGACCGTGTGGCAGGAGGTCTCCGACGGGCTGGACAACATCCAGGTCGGCAAGTTCGAGATGCCCTCGCGCGCCTACCTCGGCCGGTTCAACTTCAAGGGCGAGGCGCAGCAAAAGTTCATCAAGGACCTCTCCGGCGGCGAGCGCAACCGCGTGCACCTGGCCAAGCTGCTCAAGTCCGGCGGCAACGTGCTGCTGCTCGACGAGCCGACCAACGACCTGGACGTGGAAACCCTGCGCGCGCTGGAACAGGCGATCCTGGACTTCCCCGGCTGCGTGCTGGTGATCTCGCACGACCGCTGGTTCCTCGACCGCATCGCCACCCACATCCTCGCCTTCGAGGACGACGGCGGCGTGACCTTCTTCCAGGGCAACTTCCAGGAATACGAAGCCGACCGCCACCGCCGCCTGGGCACCGACGCGGACCAGCCCAAGCGCCTCAAGTACAAGCGCCTGGAGCAGTAAGGCCCGTGCCCAAGCCCCTCTTAGGAGGGGCTTTTTTCTTTGTGCCCCCGCCAGCCGGGGGACGGGCGCAGGGCGATCCCCGCTGCCCGCGTAGTATCATGTGAACAAATGCCAATTCATGCACTCTACTCTTCCATGAACCGCACGCCTGCCCAACGCGCACTGGCCGTCGGCCTGCTGCTCACCGCCCTGCTGGCGCTTTCGGCCTGCGGCAACAGCCGGTCTGTTGCCAAGGACGCGTCCCCGGCCGAGAGCCCCTTCCAGAAGCAGTTCGGCGTCGAGGCCGAGACTGCCTGCGCCGCCGCCAACCGCGCCCTGCTCGGCGACGGTTACCTCACCGACCAGGTCGGCGCCGACAAGATCAAGGGCCGCAAGGCCTACCGCAGCGACGGCGACCGCAGCACGGTGATCGAGATGACCGTGGTCTGCCTGCCGGACACCGGTGGCGGCAGCACGCTGTACGCCAACGGCCTGCGCAGCAATTACGAACTGAAGAAATCGGCGACGCCCGCCAGCATCGGCGTCAGCGTAATCGGCTCGGTCTCGCTGCCGATCGGCCAGAGCGCCGATTCGATGGTCAAGACCACCGACGAGACCATCACCGAACGCGAGTTCTACCGCAAGTTCTTCGCTTCGGTGGAAACCATCCTGCACGCCATGGGCATGGAAGGCGGCGCGGCGAAGGACAAGCCCATCGCCCCTCCCACGGCGCCCTGAGGAAGGGCTGAAAAAATCCATCCATGGATTTTTTCAGCTCGCTTGGTCCCTCCTCTCAAGCCCTTGTTGATCCCTCCTCTTGGACCCTTCCGCCGTCCATGGCGGCGGAATCCATCCATGGATTCCGCCCTTCGGGTGCCGCCTTGCGGCGACCCAACGGCGTTCCATACGCCGTTGTTGAAGCCCCTGCGGGGTACGGCCCTCGAGATGCTTCCATGCCGCAAGGTCCTTCGGACGCAGGCTTAGAGAGCGTCGCGGCACATGTCACCATCGTTGCCGGGAGCAACGATGGAACGCCTTGCGTTCCCCGAAGGGCTGGACACAGAGATGTGTCCAGCCGCGAAGGTCTCCGAAAATCAAGGGCTTACGCCCTTGTTTGAACCGAGCGCCTCTCCCGCGGGCTTGCGCCAGCTTCGCGTTAAGCGGGCTTCCGGCAGGGATGCCGGAAGGGTGCGGGCTCACGCCAGCTGCGCGTTAGGCTAGGACGAACCGGGGCTTCCATGCCCCAGGCAGGAGCCGCTGAATTTTTCAGCGGCTCCCTGACAGGATCCCCCCGCCTCGGCCCCTCCGGGCCTGCCCGGCTCGGCGCGGAAGCGTTCTTGTCGATAATATCGATGGAGAGTCCCAGGCACCCCGGAGCATGGCATGACCACCCTTCCCCTCATCCAGGCCCGCGCCATGCTGATCGGCGACCGGCTCGACC
>JBMOQP010000051.1:0-4850 GCA_049322715.1 Pseudomonadota bacterium | reverse complement strand
AGCGCGAACTCGCGGCCGGGCGAGTCATCACCCTGGATGTGGAGGGCTTCCCCATCCTGCGCCACTGGTACCTGGTCCATCGGCAGGGCAAGCGCCTGTCGCCGGCGGCGCAGGCGTTCCGGGACTACGTGCTGGAGGAGGGGGCGCGCAAGGGCGCGGTCGACCTGTAGGAGCGACGCCCTCGTCGCGAATTGGGGGCCGAGTGTCGCGACGAGGTGCCGCGGCTTACGTCAGCGCCAGCAGTTCCGCCAGGCGGGCGTCGCGCTCCGCCTCGTCGCGCGCGACCAGGGTGGCGTGGCCGACCTTGCGGCCGGGGCGCGGTTCCTTGCCATAGCCATGGAAGTGCAGGTCGGGCATTGCCAGCGCCCGCTCGATGGGCGGCAGTTCGCCGATGAAGTTGAGCATGGCCGCAGCGCCGCGCAGGGCGGTGCTGCCGAGCGGCAGGCCGAGGATCGCGCGCAGGTGGTTCTCGAACTGGCTGGTGGCCGCGCCCTCGATGGTCCAGTGGCCGGTGTTGTGCACGCGCGGGGCGATCTCGTTGGCGATCAGGCCGCTGTCGGTGACGAAGAACTCGAAGCCCATCGTGCCGACGTAGTCCAGCGCCTCCAGCACCTTGCGTGCGTGGGCCTCGGCTTCGGCCTGCCTGGGGTCGCTCGCGCGGCTGAGCGAGAGCTTGAGGATGCCGCGCTCGTGGGTGTTCTCGGACAGCGGGTAGAAGGCCAGCTCGCCGGTGCTCGAGCGCACCGAGATGATCGACACCTCGCGGCGGAAGGCGATGAAGCCCTCGAGGATCAGCGGGGCGGAGCCCAGCGCGGTCCAGGCGGTCTCGATGTCCTCCGGCGTGCGCAGCACGGCCTGGCCCTTGCCGTCGTAGCCGAGGCGGCGGGTCTTCAGCACGGCGGGCAGGCCGATCTCGGCGACCGCCGCGCGCAGGCCCTCGAGGCTGTCTACCGCGCGCCAGGGCGGGGTGGGGATGCCGAGTTTGCCGAACAGGGACTTCTCGTTGACTCGGTCCTGCGCCACCTCGAGCGCCCGGGGGCCGGGGAAGAGCAGGCCGCGCTCCTGCACGAAGCGGGCGGCGGCGACCGGGATGTTCTCGAACTCCAGGGTGACCACGTCGGTCCCGGTGGTCAGTTTTTCCAGCGCCATCAGCTCGTCGTAGTCCGCCACGATCTGCTCGCCGACCAGACGGGCGCAGGCCTCGGGGGAAGGGTCGAGGAGGACGAACTCGAGGCCAAGCGGAATGCCGGCAAGGGCGAGCATGCGCCCGAGCTGGCCGCCGCCGATGATGCCTACGCGCGTGGCGGTGGGATGGGACATGTCAGTCTCGCGGATCGGGGTTGTCCAGCACGCTCGTGGTCTGCTCGGCGCGGAAGGCCTCGAGGCGCTCGCGCAGGTCAGGGCGGGTGTTGGCGAGGATGGCGGTCGCCAGCAGGGCGGCGTTCTTCGCCCCGGCCTGGCCGATGGCGAGGGTGCCGACCGGGATGCCGCCGGGCATCTGCACGATGGAAAGCAGGGAATCCATGCCGTTCAGCGCCTTGGACTGCACCGGCACGCCCAGCACCGGGACCACCGTCTTGGCCGCGACCATGCCCGGCAGATGGGCTGCCCCGCCGGCGCCGGCGATGATGACTTCCAGCCCGCGCCCGGCGGCGCTGGCGGCATACTCCATCAGCAGGTCGGGGGTGCGGTGCGCGGACACGACGCGCGTCTCGTGCGGCACTCCGAAGGCCTCGAGGGTCTCGACGGCGTGGCGCATGGTCTCCCAGTCGGACTTGGAGCCCATGATCACGCCCACCAGCGGCTGGACAGCAGACATCTCAGCTTCCCGAAAAAGAAAAACGCGCAGATTATCACCTGCGCGTTTCAGCTCAAGGTTTTATTGCTTATTGCGCCACGGGCGGCGGCGATCAACCCGCGAACGGAATGACCTGCATGGTCTTGCCCACGGCCATCAGATAGACGAACACCGCGATGGCGGCGACGAAGGCCCCGGCGCGGATGGCCTTCGTCCTGCCGCGTTTGAGGGCGATGGTGCCGAGCACGATATAGGCGATGAGGCCGACGATCTTCACCGTCAGGAAGGCCGGGTGTGCGCCGTTGGACCAGAACATGACCCAGGCGGCCCACAGGGCGGTGACCAGCAGCAGGGTGTCGATGACGTGGGGGGCGATCTTCACCCAACGCGCGTGCAGCGCGGGGCAGTCGCGCAGCATCCAGTAGCCGCGGGTGACGAACCCGATCAGCGAGAGGATGACGAATAAGCCATGCAGGTGAACGATCGCCGTGATGCTCATGCCAACTCCATCAAGCAGGTGATGCCCGGGTCACTCCGGGACGCAGATTTCCCCGCGCATCATCGCACGAACGGTGTTGACGATCAGCACCACGATGAGCAGCACCAGCAGGGTGAGCAAGATCGGGGCGAGCGAGGCGAAGAAGGCGCCGCCGAGCTTTTCCAGCATGATCATGGTCGCGATGGTGATGGCGGCCATCGGGAAGGAGTAGGCCCACCACGGCATGGCGAACTTCACCTTGGCGAACTGCCTGAACTGGAAGAACAGCAGCAGGGTGGTGAACAGGGCGACGTAATAGAACAGCCGGCCTGCATCATCCAGCACGCCGTTGTGCAGCTTGATCCAGGAGATGAAGCCGACCGCCGGCGGGGCGATCAGGATGAACAGCGTCGGCAGAAGCTTGGCCGGCAGCGGGTTGTGGAAGAAGAAGCGGTTCATCAGGATGGTCAGCAGCACGATCCAGAACACAAGGCCGATGCTGAAGAAGAACCAGGACACTTCCGGGAAGCCCAGCTGGACACCGGCCACCGGCACGAGGATGTTGCCGACGATGGGAATGAACCAGGCCGGATTGCTATGCTGGATCTGGAATTTCTCGTGGTGGATCCAGGCGGACAGGATGACGAGGGTGAAGAGCAGCTGCACCGCGCTGCCGATCCCCCACAGCCAGAGCGCCACGCCCGGGGCGTGCTCGAGGGTGGCAATGCCCAGCAGGATCAGGCCGATCGACATGGCCGGGAAAAAGCTCAGGCGGATCGGGTGGTTGAACTCCTCGACCACGTGGCCGCGATGGCGCAGGAACTTGGTCAGGTAGGTCAGGCCGATGCCGGCATAGGCCAGTGCGGTGAGCGCCAGCAGCGCGAGGCTGGGCTTGAATGACCAGCCCCACAGGTGCTCGGCCTTCTCCATCGCAATGGTCAGGCCGGCCAGGCCCATCACGATGGCGAAGAAGGAGATCGGGAAGTGTTCGAGTCGGCCGTGCGCGGCGGCGGGGGTATCCATGGAACATGCTCCAGTGTTGAACTCGGGTATTGATAATGTAGCAGGCCTTGGTCTGGCAATAAAACTAATCTATCCATATATATGAATCTTCCTGACGGGCTGCTGCCGGCGAGTCTGCTCTGGCTCTTCAATCTCGCCATGTTGCTCCTGCTTGGCGTGGCAGCCTGGCGCGCCCCATGGCGTCTGTTCCTGGCCGTGGGCAGCCGCCAGCACCTGTTCCTCGCAGTGTGCCTCCTGCTCGTCCTCCTGTGGGGCATGCGAGCCGAGGTAGGGCCGGGGCTGTCCATCCATTTTCTCGGCATGGCGGCCTTCAGCCTGATGTTCGGCTGGCCGCTGGCCCTGCTTGGCGGGGCGATCGTCATGGCGGGCTATACCTTCCTCGGCCAGGCCGGCTGGACGGCGCTCGGGGTCAACACCCTGATGACCGCAGCCATCCCGGCGCTGGTCGCGCATGCCGCGCTGGTCTTCTCGCGCCGCCACATGGCGCCGAACTTCTTCGTCTACATCTTCATCCCGGGCTTCTTCGGCGCGGCGCTGGGGGTGCTGGCCAGCGTGGTGCTCGGGGCTGGTTTGCTGGTGCTGGCCGGCGTCTATGACGCGGCACACCTCTGGCATGACTACCTGCCCTACCTGCCGCTGGTGATGCTGCCGGAGGCGGTGCTGAACGGGATGGTCCTCACCGCGCTGGTGGTCATCAAGCCGGATTGGGTGGCCACGTTTGATGATGAAATTTATATACGCAACAGATAAATTGATGGTCGTGTTGCGCCATTCCTACTATGGGGCGCGAGGGGTGTGCGGTAACATGCGCGTCAACTTGGCGCTGACCCGTCACTGAACTGTCGGGGGGTGCACGTGTCCAAGTCCATGCATTCACCCACAGGAGAATCTCGATGAAGACTGTTGTAGCCCTGACCGCTGCCGTAGCCCTGATGAGCGGCGCCGCTTTCGCCGCTGGCGATGCCGCCGCTGGCAAGTCCAAGTACGCTTCCACCTGCGCCAGCTGCCACGGCATGAACGGCGAAGGCGCCGGCATTTTCCCGAAGCTGGCTGGCAAGGCTGCTGACGAAGTGACCACCAAGCTGACTGCCTACAAGGCCGGCAAGCAGGTGGGTCCGAACACCGCCATGATGGCTCCGATGGCTGCCGGCCTGTCCGACGCCGACATCGCCAACCTGGCTGCTCACATCGCTACCCTGAAGTAATCCGGCTGAGCCGAGCGCCTCTCCCCGAGGGGTGCCGTCTCACGCCAGCTACGCGTTAGGCCAGGATGCGCCGTGAGGTGCTTCCGGTTTGCCTCCCGAAGCCGCGCCCCGTGCGCGGCTTTTTGTTTGCGCGCTTTCCGCGCAGGAGCGAAAAACAACCTCCCCGGAGGGGAGGACGGCGAGAGGTCGCCTCGAGCCAGGCGGTGCTTAGGGAAATGTTTATGTCTTGACACGCTCCCCCCTGGAGTGTGTCCTCCGGCTGATCCCCGGAGCGATGGCAGGACAGGCTGTGGAAATGCTGAGGTTGTTCGAACCTGTGATTCAGATCAGCCGCCTTCCATCACCC
>JBMOQP010000050.1:0-37141 GCA_049322715.1 Pseudomonadota bacterium | reverse complement strand
AAATGGGGTCGCCCGCTCGCGATCTGGACGGCCCGAAGCGATGGCCTTGAGGCGGGCGAAACAGCCCGCAAGCCTGTCCCGAAGCGGCTTTGAACAACCGTTGAAGGTTGATTTCGCCCGCTTTAAAGCTTGCATCTTCGAACGTGCGCTTGCGCACGCGGGCGAGTGCCTTTCTTTGCTTGCCCATCGATCGGCACCAAAGAAAGGCCCCCCCCGCGGGGTCGCCCTTCGGGCAAGCCATGGCCGGGGCCGCTCCGACCGGGCCGTCCCGACGCGACATCCTGTCGCGGCGGGACTGAAAGGGCCATCCATGGCCCTTTCACCCGGCCTCCACAACCCCGTCCATGGCGACCCCAAGGGGGAACGGGCCCTTCGTCCAGCGTTAGAATTGTCCGGAAAACCTTCGTTTCACGAACCGCCCGGCTACAGCCCCGTCACCTTCCCGAACTGGATCTCCAGGCGAAAGGTGATGGCCGGGTCGAAGGTCATGCGGTCGGTCGCGTCCAGCGGATCCTGCGTCCAGCGCAGGGCCGGCTCGATCTCGTAGAACAGCCAGCTGCGGAAGAAGTTGCGCCGGAAGCGCAGGCCGGCCCGGTAGTCGGTCGTTTCCCACTCGGGATCCGACACCCCCCGCACCGAGGCATCGAAGGCGATCGCACTCCGGTTATTGAGCCGGTGCAGCAGGGCGCCGCCCACCAGCCAGCTCACCCCCGTCTCGCCATCCCAGTAGTCCGCATCCGCCGTCAGGCGGAACAGGGTTTCGGGCGAGATCACCCGCTCGAGATCCCCGCGTAGCGCGAGGCCCGTGTCCTTGTCATCGTCCCAGTAGAAGGTCTGGGTGTAGCGGGTGTACCAGGCATCGCCCAGCGGGTAGAGATAGCGGTAGCGCAGCTTCACGTTCGGGTCGATGCTGCCGCTCACGCTCCATCGCCCCCGCGCGGTCTCGTCGAGAACGTACTGCACGCCGACGGTGGAGGATTTTTCCGTCTGCCTCAGCGACTCCTCCGGCTTCGCTGCCACGCTCTGATCCTCCTCGCCGCCGCTGACGAAGATGTTGAGCCGACGACTAAGCCTCGGCAGCGGGACCTTGGCATAGGCCCGGCTTGTCCACTCGGTGTCGTTCAGGCGCGATTGGGTGATGCCCATCTGCAGGCGGACGTAGGTCTCGGTGTAGTCCTCCTCGACCGCGCGGGGGTCGCCGAAGAAGCTGTCCAGCCCCGCGGCAGTGCCGACCAGCCAGCTGGACATGCCCGCCTGGGCCCGGTCGTACCAGGGGCGGTTGTCCTCCGCCTCTTCCGCCAGGACAGCCCCTGCCGCAAGCAATCCCACGCCGAAGGCAAGGGCGGCGAGAGGCGTACGGGAACGGGGGCTTTGCATGGCCGGGCTTCCTTAGCTGACAGGCTCCCCTCAACTATAGGCGATGATTCGAGCGCCGTACCCCGCAGGGGCTTCAACAACGGCGTATGGAACGCCGTTGGGTCGCCGCAAGGCGGTACCCGAAGGGCGGAATCCATGGATGGATTCCGCCGCCATGGACGGCGGAAGGGTCCGAGAGGAGGGACCAAGGGTGGGAGAACAGGATGCGCCGTCCGGAGGTCATACCTCCGGCTCGGGGTTCGGCACCTTCAGCGTCACCAGCTCCTCGCTGCTGGTCGGGTGGATGGCGACCGTGTTGTCGAAGTCGGCCTTGGTCAGGCCGGCCTTCACTGCCACGCCGAAGCCCTGCAGCATCTCGTCGGCGCCGTCGCCGATGATGTGGACGCCCACCACCTTCTCCTCCGCCCCGGCGCATACCAGCTTCATCGCGGTCGGGGCCTTGTGCGCGGCCAGCGCGTACTTCATCGGCGTGAAGTCGGTCTGGTACACGGTCACCGCCTTGCCGAACTGCTCGCGCGCCTGCGCCTCGGTCATCCCGACCGAGCCGATCGGCGGGTGGGAGAAGACCACGCTCGGAATGTTGTCGTAGTCCAGCTTCGCCTGATCCTGGCCGGCGAACAGGCGCATCATCAGGCGGCGGCCGGCGGCGATGGCGACAGGAGTCAGCGCGGCGCGGCCGGTGATGTCGCCGATGGCATAAATGCCTGGCACGTTGGTGTTCTGGAAGGCGTCGGTCGGCACGAAGCCGTTCGGCAGCACCTCCACCCCGGCGGCATCGAGGCTGATGCCGTCGGTATTCGGCTTGCGCCCGGCGGCCCAGATCACCGCGTCGAACGGGCCGAGCACATCGGGATGGCTCTCGCCGTCCGCGCCGTCGATGACGATACCCGCGTCGGTCTTGCGCAGGCCGGCGGCGCGGAACGGCAGGCGCAGCTCGATGCCCTCCTCGCGCATGTGGCGGGCGAGCGTCTCACTCAGCATGCGGTCGAAGGGCATCAGGATGCATGGCGCGATGTCCGCCAGCAGCACCTCGCTGCCCAGAGCGCGCATCAGGCCGGCGATCTCGACGCCGATGTAGCCGCCACCGAGAATGGCGACGCGCCTGGGCTGCTCGTCCAGCGCGAAGAAGCCGTCCGAGGTGATGCCCAGTTCCGCGCCCGGCACCGGCGGCACGAACGGGCGGCCGCCGGTGCTGACCACGATGTGCGGCGCGGTGTAGCGCGTACCATCCACCTCGATGGTGTGCTTGTCCACGAAGCGGCCGTAGCCCTTGACCACCTCGATGCCGAGGTCCTTGGCATAGCCCGCCCACCAGTCGCCGATGGCCTTGATATAGCCACGCCTGCCCTCGACCAGACGACGCCAGGAGAAGCCCTTGAGCTCCACGTCGAAACCGAATCCGGCGGCGTTGTGGATGGCGTGCGCGGTCTGGGCGCCGTACCACATCACCTTCTTGGGGACGCATCCAAGGTTGACACAGGTGCCGCCCAGTCCGTTCGGCTCGACCACCAGGGCGCGCTTGCCCAGCTGCGCGGCGCGCTCGGCCGCGGCCAGGCCGCCGCTGCCCCCGCCCAGGGCGATCACGTCGAAGGATATCGGCTTGCTCATCTCTGCATCCTCTTGCATGCGTCGGGAATGGTCGGGCTACCCGCGCGGACAGCCCGGAGTTTTGGGGCATGGATGCCCAACGCGAAAATTGTTGTAGGAACAACGATGGAACGCAAAGCGTTCCCCGAAGGGCTGGGCACAAGGATGTGCTCAGCAACAATGACGCAGGTCATTGTGCGTGCAGGCCGTCGCGGGCGTGTACCGCGACGCGCCAAGTTGCACCATTCCGTGGCTGGAATGGTGCAACGCTTCCTTGAATTCGACCCTATCAGGTTCCGGTCATTGTTGCTTGAACCACTCGGCCAGCTCATCCGAACCGCCGATGTGCACGCCGTCGATGAACACCTGCGGCACGGTCTCGCGGCCGCTGGCGGCGCGCAGGCCGCGCAGGCTCACGTCGCGGCCGACGATGATCTCGTCATAGGCCATCCCCGCGTCGGCCAGCATGCCCTTGGCACGGGCGCAGAACGGGCAACCCTCACGGCTGAACACCACCACGGAGCGCGGCTTGACCGCGTTCGGCACCATGTAGTCGAGCATGGTGTCGGCGTCGGACACCTCGTACGGGTCGCCCGGCTTGTTCGGCTCGATGAACATCTTCTCCACCACGCCGTCGCGCACCAGCATGGAGTAGCGCCAGGAGCGCTTGCCGAAGCCCAGGTCGTCCTTATCCACCAGCATGCCCATGCCGGCGGTGAAGTCGCCGTTGCCATCCGGGATGAAGGTCACGTTGGGCGCGTCCTGCTCGCGCGCCCATTCGTTCATCACGAAGGCATCGTTGACCGACAGGCAGACGATGCTGTCCACGCCGTTTGCGAAGAACACCGGCGCCAGTTCGTTGAAGCGAGGCACGTGGCTGGACGAGCAGGTGGGAGTGAAGGCCCCCGGCAGGGAGAACACGACGACGGTCTTGCCCTTGAAGATGTCGTCGCTGCTCACGTCCACCCACTGGTGGCCCTGACGGGTCTTGAAGATGACGTTGGGGACACGCTGCCCTTCGCGGTTTTCGAACATGGTTGCCTCGCACTGGTTAGGTCATGGATGCCCGCCATCGGGCACAGCTGCGAGATTACGCACCGCCACCCATAGAAGGAAATTGAAATTCAACACCCAATCCATAGCAAATGACTATCAACGCGAACGAAGAAGGCCTCCACCGGGGCTCCGCCATCCAGATGCGGGGCAACCCCGGCGAATCGCTAGCGCGCCTGTCGCAAGGGGCTGGATTAACGGCGCGCCCCAAGGAAACCGCAGGAGTAATTCAGTGATTCCTGCTTGGGGCATGGATGCCTCAAAGCGAGCGACGACATAAGTCGTTGATCGCGGAGGCAAACGCGGGTCCTTCCTCTCGGCCCCATGGTCCCGCATCGAAGTCCCTTCGGCCATCCATGGCCGAAGCCCCTGCGGGGTACGGCCGTCGAGAGCCGACATCCATGCCGGAAGCCCTTGCGGGTGCGGCCCTCGAGAAAATTCACTTCGCGGTGCTCTCGGACGCCAAGGTCCGAAGGACCTTGCGGCAGGGGTGCTGCAAGGGCATGAGAGGAGGGTTCAGCCGAACTGAAAAATTCCAGGGATGGAATTTCTCATTATTTATTAAGTGCCGCGCCGAGCTTCAGCGCCGTCACCCCGCCCGCGACGATGGCCATCAGGGCGAGGAAAGAGCCGAGCGCGAGGGTGGCGATGCCGCTGAAGCCGTGGCCGACGGTACAGCCCATGGCCAGCACGCTGCCCACGCCAACCAGCACCGCACCGCCCAGGGTGACAAGCCACTCGCGTGCGTTGCCGAAGGACAGCAGCCTGAACTCGCGCCGCGCCACGGCGCTGACGAAGGCCCCCAACAGCACGCCTGCGACCGCCACCACGCCGAAGGTGATGGCGGAGGTCGCCGCCGGGTTGCCCAGGTAATGCACCACATCACCCAGCGGAGCGCTGAAGGTGAAGGACTGGGTGCCCAGGCCCTCGGGCGGGGTGTCCATCAGCTCGGCGGCCTCCAGGGCCTTCTGCCCAAGCGGACCTCCGGTGACCCAGTAGGCCGCCGCGACCATCGCCCCCACCAGGGTCGCCCCTAGCCACACCACCCCACCCTTCAGCGGCGCGAGCAGGCGCGCGGCAAACAGCAGGAAGGCGGCCCCGATCGCCAGCGCCATGGCGAGGGCCATGCCCGCTCCCCCGCCGAGCAGGCTGGCGAGGTCCTGGTGGGCGATGCCGAACGCCGTCAGGTCGACCGACAGCCCGCCCACCCACGGCAGGAACCAGTCGGCATAGAGCGAAGTGCGAGTCATCGCGTAGGCGGTCAGCGCCATGACGACCAGCACCGGCAGGGACTGCAGGTTGCCCTGCCCCAGCTTGACCAGGTTGCGCGCCGGGCAACCGCGCGTCATCACCATCCCCACGCCGAAGATGAAGCCGCCGATCAGGTAGCGCCCCCAGGCAAACTGCGGGCTGCGGTAGGGCGGCTTGGTGTCGTTCAGGTCGACGCCGGCGAGGGCCTGCACGAGGCCGGTGGTGATGACGGCCGCGCCGATGGCGACCAGGTAGGCCGACAGACGCGAACGGTCATGGCCGATCACCCAATCGCGCAGGCTGCCCGGCAGGCAGACGCGGGAAAACTGGGCGGCCGCGCCGAACACCAGGGCGATGAGCAGGACCACCAGCAGCAACGACAGGGGGGCATCCATGGACGACCTCGTACGGAATCAGGAAAGGGATGGCGCGGATCATAGTCGCGCTGCGGGCGGAGAGCACATGGAAAGGCCCGATGAGGGCATTAGTTGATGGTCAGGCCGCGGCTCTCACTCCGGCACGGACACTTGCTGCAAGGCCTCGATGAGCCTGCGCGCCAGCGCCTCGTAGTCGCCATCGTAGTGATGCCCGCCCGGCAGGCGCATCAGCCGTGCCGCCCCCAGCCCGGGCTGGGCGCAGAGGGTCGTGGCCGCCTCCTGCTCGCCGTACACGCACACCAGGCGGCTCGGGTCGATGCGGCTCGCCTCGGGCAGGATCGGCATGGCCGCCTCCCCGGACGCCTGCTGCCCCAGCCAACCGGCCAGGTGCACCTCGAAGTCGGTGGCGAGTTCAGGCGAGAGCAAGGTGACCATGCGTACCCGCTCCCGGGTCGCATCAGGCAGGCGGTTGTAGGCGAACGGAAGGATGTTGGCGCCAAAGGAATAGCCGATCAGGACGACCTCGTTCAGCCCCCAGGCCTCGAGGTAGTGCCGGACCAGCCGGTCCAGGTCACGGGCCACGCCCATCGGCTCGCGTTTGCCCCAGAAATAGCGCAGGGTGTCAACGCCGACCACGGCATAGCCATCGCGGCCGAGGGCATCGCCAAGGCTGCGGTCGATGTCGCGCCAGCCGCCATCGCCGGAATAGAAGATCACCAGCACCCCGGACGCGCTGTGGCGCGCCACCTCGACCACCGGGATGTCCGCCGGTCCTTCCACGCTGCTGGTCACATCCATGTGACCAGCCCTTCGGGGAACGCTTAGCGCGGGCTGACGCCAGCTTCGCGTTAAGCTGGCGTCAGCCCGCGTTCCATCGTTGCTCCCGGCAACGATGTTGGAAGCCATGGGCGTAAGCAGCTCGGCAACTCCCGCCGCATAGGGCCCGAGCAGAGGCTCGGGGACGGGACGACCGCTGGCCAGGGCCGCCTGGCGGGCATAGCGCGCGGCATCGAAACCCACCGAATCCTCATCCCCCACGCGCCACCAGCCATGCAGCGGCGTATCTGGCGCGACATGGCGGTCCGGCCCGACCACGCCCACGTCGCACAGGGTCCGCCCCGACGGGTTGCCCGGCACGAAGCCAGCGCTCCAGCCGCCGGCGAACACGCCCTCGGGCGCCTGCGCCAGCAGGGCATGCACGACCCAGGCCCCCTCCTCGCGCCCGGCCAGCAGGGCGGGACGGTACTCGGGCAGCTTGATGCGTTGCTGCAGGGTCTGGCTGAGCCACTGGCCGACCCCGGCGAGGTCGAGGCAACCCTCGCCCTGCCGGGCCCAGTCGAGCAACGCCCCGGTATCGACCAGCGCCACGGCCAGCCCCTTGGCGCGCAGCGTTTCGGCAGCCTCGAGATCGGGCCCCGCCGGCCCCGCGGCGGGGGTGAACAGGATCGCCACACCCTGCCCCTCGCCCGGCTCGGGCAGGCTGATCGACAGGGTGCCCCACTCGCGGGTCGGCAGGGGCTCGGCCGCGATGACACTCCCCACCCCGAGCATCCCCGCCAGCAGGGCGATCCCGAACCTACTCCTCACTTGCCCAGCACCCCGCGCACGCCCCCCGCCACCAGCGCCGCCACGTCGGTCAGGATGACCGCTGGCTGCAGGCCACCCTCGGTGACGAGGTAGCGCGGCTCCCAGACCGGGTTGAACTTGTCCTTGAACTGACGCAGCCCCTGGAAGTTGTAGTTGCCCACCCGGCTCGGCGGCAGGTTGTAGACCATGGCGCCGATGCGCTGCCAGACGGGGGCATAGGGATGGTCCTCCAGTCCGGACAGGGGGGCCATGGCGAGCGAGAAGCGCTGGTAACCGGCCTCCTTGAAATGCAGCACCAGCTTGAGCAAGAGGAAGCGCATGGTCTCCTTCGGTGCAGCGTGCACATGCCGCATCAGGTCGAGCGCCACCTCGCCGCGGGTGTCGGTGCGCAGAATGCTGACGAAGGCGATGATCCGTCCCTCGAGGCGCAGCACGCCGACGTCGAAGTGGCGCAGGTAAGCCGGATCGAAGGCCCCGAGCGAGAAGCGCTTCTCGCGCGCCTTGCGGCTTTCCAGCCAGTCGTCGGAGACCCTGCGCAAGTCCTCCAGCACATCGTCCAGCCCGGCCGCCGGGACGACCTCGAACTCGAACCCCTTCCGGTTGCCGCGGTTGAGGATGAGGCGGTTGTCCTCCCCCTGCTTGCCTTCGAGGCTGAAGCGCGGAAGCATGACGACGGCCTCCTCGCCGATCTTCAGCGGCATCAGGCCCATGTCGAGATAAAGCGGCAGGCTTTCCGGCCGCACCTGATAGAAGGCGACCCTGCCGCCTTCCCGGCTGACCAGCTCGCGGAACCGCCAGGCCAGGTCCTCGGCCACGGCGGGCGGCCCGACCGGATCGCCCAGGGCGATGAAGCTGCTCCCCCGCTTGCCGAACATGAGGAAGGCATCGCCCTCCTCGCTCAGCATGATCGACTTGTCTCCGAGCAGCGCAAGGTTGCCCATGGCCCGGTCCTGGGCGCGGACGATGGCCTCGACATGCGCGAGCGTGGCGGCATTCGGCTCGTGCGGCACACGGGCCGGCGGGCGCAGCAGCAAGGTCAGGCCGAGCAGGACCACCCCGAGCCCCACGCCCAGCGTCGCGCGCAGGGAGCGCGCGAGGTCTTGGTCGAATCCGAACTGCCACCACAGCAGGGGGTCGTACTCGACATGCTTGAAGGAGAAGAAGGTCACCGCCAGCATACCCACCGCCGCGGCGACCACGGCGGCCAGCCACCCGCCCGAGAAGGGCGAGTCGAGCAGGCGCGTGCTGCGGTAGAACTCCTTGCGGCTGGCGAACAGGGCCAGGGCCACCAGGCCGAGGACGATGGACTCCTCGTAATCGACCCCCTTGACCAGGTTGAGCACGATGCCGACCGCCGACAGCGCCAGCGTCATCGCGTAGGCGCCGTTCAGGCGCCGCTGCAGCCCCCGGGCGAGGATCAGCAGGGACAACCCCACCAGCCCCGCCAGCACGTGCGAGACCTCGACCACCATCAGCGGCACCGCGGCCTCGAGGAAATCCAGCCGCCCCGGCATCGCCGGGGTGGCCGCCGAGGCCAGCATGATCAGGCCGGCGAGGAAGCTCAGCCCCGCCATCGCCATCGGCGCGGCCCGCGCGCTCCAGTTGCCGAGCTGGCGCGCCACCGCCAGCGCCGGCAGGGCCGGGCCGGAAATCTCGCGCCAGGCGAGCAGGGTGGACGCCAGCACCAGCGGCAGGAGGTAGTAGATGCCGCGAAACAGGACCAGCGCGGCGGTCAGCTGCTCGGCGGGGACATGCTTGTGCAGGGCGGAGAGCATGACCGCTTCGAACACGCCGAGTCCACCCGGCACATGGCTGGCCACCCCGGCCACCATCGCCACCACGAACACCAGCATGAAGGCGCCGAACGGGACGCTGCCCTCCGGCAGCAGCACGTACAGGCAGGCCCCGGCGAACAGGATGTCGACCAGCGAAATGCCGAGCTGCGCCATGCTCAGACGCCAGCCAGGCAGGTCGATGCGCCAGCGCCACAGGGTCAGGGTGCGCGGCCTGACCATCAGCCACAGCAGCACGCCTGCCGCGAGCAGCAGGCCGGCGATGCCGGCGGCCCGCAGGGACTCCGCCGTCCAGCCGAGCCGCTCGGCCACGAGCTCCGGCTGCCAGGCCAGCCCCATCGCCGCCACCACGTGCGCGCCGATGCCGAAGGCCAGCGCGCAGAAGGCCGCCACCCGGGCGACGTCCATGCCGTCCAGCCCGGCCTCGACGTAGATGCGATAGCGCACCGAGGCGCCGGACACCAGCGCCATGCCGATGGTGTTGGAAAAGGCGTAGCCGGTGAACGAGGCCAGGCCCACCGTCCGCCACGGCAGCCTCTTGCCGATGTAGCGCAGGGCGGAGGCGTCGTAGCCCACCATGAACACGAAGCTGAGCGCCATGAACAGCAGGGAGAGCAGCAGGCTGACGGGAGGCACGCCACGCAGTTCGGCCCACAGCTGCTCCGGGTGGATCTCGCGCAGGAGCTGGTAGATCGCCATCACCGCCAGCACGAACAGCACCAGGGTGATTGTCGGCATCAGCCACTTGGACGCGAACAGCGCCCGCACCCGGTCAAGGCGGTCCGGTCGCACCGCCTTCACTTCAGGCGATGAAACCGACTCAGGGTGCTGCATGCGCTGCACTCAGGTTCAATCGTCCAAGACCCAGCGGAGCGATCACGGCAACCGGTGCTCGCCGCGCCACAGGTCGGGCAGGTGCTCGCGCTCGCGCACCACGTGCATGGCCGAGCCATCGACCATGACCTCGGCGGCACGCGGGCGGGTGTTGTAGTTGGAACTCATGGTGAAGCCGTACGCCCCCGCGCCCATGATCGCCAGCAGGTCGCCCTCGGCCAGTACCAGGCGGCGACCCTTGCCGAGGAAGTCGCCGGTCTCGCACACTGGGCCGACCACGTCGTACTCGCGCGCATCGCCCGTGCGGTGCCCGACCGGCTGGATGTCCATCCAGCTGCCATACAGCGCCGGGCGCATCAGGTCGTTCATGGCCGCGTCGACGATGGCGAAGTCCTTGTGCGGGCTGTGCTTGAGCAGCTCCACGCGGGTCAGCAGCACGCCGGCATTTCCGACGATGGAGCGGCCCGGCTCGACGATGATCTCGTAGCCGGTCTGCCCGAGGCGATCCATCAGCGCGCCGATCAGCTCCGCCGGGGCCGGCGGGGTCTCGTCGCGGTAACGGATGCCGAGGCCGCCGCCGAGGTCCAGGTGGTGCAGCCTCACGCCCTGCGCCGCGAGCCGTTCGACCAGCGCCAGTACGCGCTCGAGCGCATCGATGAAGGGACGCAGCTCGGTCAGCTGCGAGCCGATGTGGCAGTCCACCCCGACCACTTCCAGACCCGGCAGCGCGGCGGCGCGCAGGTAGGCCGCCTCGGCGTCCTCAATGGCGATGCCGAACTTGTTCTCCTTCAGGCCGGTGGAGATGTAGGGATGGGTCCTGGCATCCACGTCCGGGTTGACGCGCAGGCTGACCGGGGCGCGCTTGCCGTGCGCGAGCGCCACCTCATTCAGTCGCTCGAGCTCCGGCAGGGACTCGACATTGAAGCAACGGATGCCGACCTCCAGCGCGCGCGCCATCTCCGCGCGGCTCTTGCCGACGCCGGAGAACACCACCTTGCCCGCCTCACCGCCTGCCGCCAGCACGCGCTCCAGCTCGCCGCCGGAGACGATGTCGAAGCCCGCCCCGAGGCGCGCGAGCAGGTTCAGCACCGCAAGGTTGCTGTTCGACTTGACCGCGAAGCAGACCAGGTGCGGATGGGCGCCGAAGGCGGCGTCGTAGGCACGGAAGTTCGACTCGACCGCGGCGCGCGAATAGACGTAGGTCGGTGTGCCGTGGGCGGCGGCCACGGCCGCGAGGGACACGCCCTCGGCGTGCATGACACCGTCGAGGCGCGGAAAGGCTTCGTGGGAAGTGGACATGGAGAACGGGCCGGGTTGTAAAAGAGTCGGGAAATTATCCTATACCGATACGCCGGGAGCGAATCGGGACTCGCTTAAGGCGAACGCGGGCTATCGCCAGCTTCGCGTTAAGCTGGCGATAGCCCGCCCGAAGGGGACCGACCATGGATGGTCGGCATCACCGATTTGTCGGGAACAAATCGGGACTCGCCGCAGGCGAGCCCGAAAGGGGCCGGCCATGGATGGTCGGCATCCGCTCCGCCTTTTCGGCCACGCCCTCCTTCTGGGCCAGGGTGTCGGAGATGTAGAGATCACCCTTCTGGCCACAGGCGGACAGCAGCAGGACCACTCCCGCCAGGACAAACGTGGTTAGACTGGTGCGCATGGTGTACTCCTCAGCAATGCCCATCGACGAAGCATAACCCGTGCAGACCGACCACACATTCACCTGGCGCCGCATCCTCGACTGGGCGCTGTATCACCGCGCCGCGCTGGTGCAGGCGCACATCGTCGCCATCCTCGCCGCGGCGGTGAGCATTCCCCTGCCCCTGCTGCTGCCGCTGCTGGTGGACGAGGTGCTGCTGAACCAGCCCGGCACGCTGGTGCACGCCACCCAGGACCTCTTCCCGCAGGCCTGGCACGGCCCGGTGCTGTACGTGACGGCGGTGATGCTGCTGACCCTGGTGCTGCGCATCGCGGGCCTCGGCCTGAACGTCTGGCAGACGCGCGCCTTCACCCGCATCAGCAAGGACGTCAGCTACCGCCTGCGCCGCACCCTGCTCGACCGGCTCGGCCGGGTGGCGATGGCCGAGTACGAGACCCTCGGCAGCGGCAGCACCACCTCGCGCCTCGTGACTGACGTCGAGACGATCGACAACTTCATCGGCCAGACGGTGGCGCGCTTCCTGGTCAACGTGCTGATGCTGATCGGCACCTCGGCCGTGCTGCTGTGGCTGCACTGGCAGCTCGCCCTGATCATCCTGCTGTTCAACCCACTGGTGATCCTGCTGACGATGAAGCTCGGCAAGCGGGTGAAGGAACTCAAGCGGCGCGAGAATAGCGCCTTCGAGCTGTTCCAGCAGTCGCTGACCGAAACCCTCGAGGTGATCCAGCAGATCCGCGCCGCCAACAGGGAAAAACACTACCTGCAGCGGGTGTCCGAGCGGGCACGCGGAGTGAAGGACACCGCCATCGCCCACGCCTGGCAGAGCGACGCGATGAACCGCCTGTCGTTCATGGTGTTCCTGTTCGGCTTCGACGTCTTCCGCGCGGTGGCGATGCTGACCGTGGTGTTCTCCGACCTGTCCATCGGCGTGATGATCGGCGTGTTCGGCTACCTGTGGTTCATGATGGGGCCGGTGCAGGAGCTGCTGAACGTGCAATTCAGCTGGTACGGGGCGAAGGCCGCCCTCGGGCGCCTGAACAGCCTTGCCGCCCTGCGCGAGGAGCCCACCTACCCGGCCCTGCACGACCCGTTCGCCGGACGGACGGCCGTGGGCGTGGCCCTGCGCGACGTGCGCTTCTCCTATCGGGAGGACCAACCGGTGCTGGATGGCGTGAGCCTCGACATCGCCCCCGGAGAAAAGGTCGCCCTGGTCGGTGCCAGCGGCGGTGGCAAGTCGACCCTCGCCCAGGTGCTGCTCGGCCTCTACACCCCGCAGTCCGGCCAGGTGCTTTACGGCGGCATCCCCCTCGAGGAGATCGGCCTGCCCAAGGTGCGCGAGCACGTCGCGGTGGTGCTGCAGCAGCCGGCGCTGTTCAACGACACGGTGCGCGCCAACCTGACCCTCGGACGCGACATGCCGGACGAGGCCCTCTGGCACGCACTCGAGGTGGCCGAGCTGCGCGAGACGGTCGAGGCACTCCCGTCGATGCTCGACACCCAGGTCGGCCACCAGGGCGTGCGCCTCTCCGGCGGGCAGCGCCAGCGGCTGGCCATCGCCCGCATGGTGCTGACCGAACCGAGGGTGGTGATCCTCGACGAGGCGACCTCGATGCTCGACAACGTCACCGAGGCGGAGGTGCACGCCAACCTGCGCCAGGCACTGTCCGACCGCACCGTGCTGGTCATCGCCCACCGCCTGTCCGCCGTGCGCCAGGCCGACCGCGTGCTGGTGTTCGAGAACGGCCGCATCGTCGAACAGGGCGCGCACGAACAGCTGCTGGAACAGCGGGGCCTGTACCACAAGCTCTACGGGCAGGAAACTTAGTTGCCACTGACCACTGACCACTGACCACTGACCACTGACCACTGACCACTGACCACTGACCACTGACCACTGACCACTGACCACTGACCACTGACCACTGACCACTCCCATAGTATCCTTGCCCGCACTTTCCTCACGGACAACCACGTGAAGCTGCACTACGAAACCCTCGGCCAGGGCGAGCCGCTGATCATCCTGCACGGCCTGTTCGGCTCGGGCGCGAACTGGCGCACGGTCGCCCAGCGCCTGGCCGACCGTTGGCAGGTCATCCTGCCGGACCTGCGCAACCACGGCGACTCCCCGCATGCCAGCACCAACCGCTACCTGGACATCGCGGGCGACACGCTGGCGCTGATGGATCGCCTCGGTCTCCCGCGCGCGCACCTGCTGGGCCACTCGCTCGGCGGCAAGGCCGCGATGCTGCTCGCCAGCCGCGCGGCGGAGCGCATCGACAGCCTGACCGTGGTCGACATCGCCCCGCGCGCCTACCCGCCCCTGCATCTCGAACTGTTCCGCGCCATGCACGCCGTACCGCTCGCCCGCATCGGCTCGCGCCGCGAGGCAAGCGATGCGATGGCCGCGCACATCCAGAACCCCGCGGTGCGCGACTTCCTGCTGACCAACCTGGCGCGCGACACGAGCGGCCGGTTCGGCTGGCGCATCAACCTACACACCCTGGAAGAGGCCTACGACGAGCTCAACGCCATGCCCTTCCTCGACCGGCTGTACGAAGGCCCGACTCTGTTCATCCGCGGCGGCCATTCGGACTACGTGCGCGACGCCGACCTTGGCCTGATCCACCGGAGCTTCCCGATGGCCTGCGTGGTCAGCCTTCCGCTGGCCCACCACTGGCCGCATGTCGAGACCCCCAACGAGTTCGTGCGCGCCCTGCGCGACTTCCTCGAGGCGCGCCTTGAACGCCTGCCCTGTGAGGCATGACTCCCTGAAAATTCTCGGACGGGCCGAGCTCGGCCCCTACCTCCACCTCACCCTGGAATGGCCGGACGACCGTCCCGCACCTGCCCCGGGGCAGCATCTCCGCCTGGCCGGAGGCGACACCCTCTGGCCGATGCGTGATTGCCGTAGCGGCCGGCTCGAGGCCCTGGCCAGCCGCGTCACCGCAACAACACCGTCAGGCTCCCGAGGGCCGCTCTCGACAGCCGATCTCGAGGGCCGTACCCCGCAGGGGCTTCCGACATGGATGTCGGATGGGACCGAGAGGAGGGACCAACCCCGAAGGGACCGAGGGGAGGAACCAGCGACGTTGGGTCGCCGCGAGGCGACACCCGAAGGGCGGAATCCATGGATGGATTCCGCCGCAGGCCCTAGCGAGCCCGCGACCATCGAGGGTAGCCCCCTCGAGTTGCCCCCAGGGGATGCCATCATCCTTGCCCAGGGGCTGGGCCTTGCCCCCCTGGTCCATCTCTGTGAGCTGTTGCGCGCCTCATCCCCCGGACGGCTGCTGGCGCTGTACGAACCGCCTGCTCCTGCCCCCTTCCGGCCCCGCCCCTCTCGGTTCCTGGTCGAACGCATGCCCCCGGGGGTGATCGCTGCCATCCCGCTGCTGGAGGACTGGGGCATCCCCTCGCGCCTGGCCAGTGTCGATGGCCTTCCGGGTGCCTTTGAGGGCGGGGCGGATGAGTTGTTCGCCGCCCTGACCCTCTCTCCCGGAACGACCACTTTTGCTTTTGGGGATGCGCACTTCCTCGCGCGGGTGAACGCCCGCAGCGCCCGCCTCGGCCCGGCGCTGCGCGTCGGCTAGGCGCTGGACAGCAAAAAGGCCGCTTGATGCGGCCTGTCCTGCGCGAAGCCTGATCAGGGATCAGGCGGTCAGCATGGCGTAGAGTTCGTCCTTCAGCGTAAGGCGCTGCTTCTTCAGGTCCTCGAGGCTTTCGTCGGCGACCGGCACCTCGTTGTTCTCCAGCACCTCGATCCGGTTGGTGAGATCGTTGTACTCGTCGAACAGCTTGGCGAAGTGGGCGTCGTCCATCTTCAGCTGATGGATGCGTTCCTTGTGCTCGGGGAATTCGTGGGCGAGATCGTGATGATCGACGGTCATGTCGTGCTCCTGTCAGTGAAGCGTGGATGAAGATGTCCTATTCCAATGGGGCACAAATCCCATGGGAATGAGTCTTACAACCCTACACCGTCCGGCGTTCGCCCGGCAAGGCGAAGGGCAGCGCCCGGGAGCGGGACTGCGTATAATCCCGGCATTCGCAAACTTCCGGAGTCCCTTGTGGAACTGCTGCTCGACCCCGCGGTGTGGATGGCCTTCCTCACCCTGACCGCCCTGGAAATCGTCCTCGGCATCGACAACATCATCTTCATCGCCATCCTGGTCAACCGCCTGCCGGAACACCTGCGCGCCAAGGCGCGCTTCTTCGGCCTCTCCCTGGCCATGATCACGCGCATCCTGCTGCTGCTCTCGCTGGCCTGGATCATGCGCCTGACCGAACCGCTGTTCACCGTGCTGGCGCAGGAGATCTCCGGGCGCGACATCATCCTGCTCGGCGGCGGACTCTTCCTGATCTGGAAGAGCACCATGGAGATCCACGCGAGCCTGGAAGGCGCCGACGGCGAGGAGCGCGCGGTGCGCGGCTCCCCCACCTTCTTCGCCACCCTGATCCAGATCGCGCTGATCGACATCGTGTTCTCGTTCGACTCGGTCATCACCGCCGTCGGCCTGGTCAACCAGATCCCGGTCATGGTCGCCGCCATCGTCGTCGCGGTGGGCGTGATGATGTTCGCCGCCGGAGCGATCAGCGACTTCGTCGACCGCCACCCGTCGATCAAGATGCTGGCGCTGAGCTTCCTGGTCGTGATCGGCGTGGTGCTGATCGCCGAGGGCTTCGACGTGCACGTACCGAAGGGCTACATCTACTTCGCCATGGCCTTCTCGGTGATGGTCGAGATGCTCAACATCCGCATGCGCCGCGGCATGAAGCAGGAGCCCGTCAAGCTGCACAAGAAGATGGAAGAGGCCGAGGCGGAGCCCCCTCAGGCCTGATCCAGCCGCTCCAGACTGTTCCGCCACCCGGGGTTGGGCATCCCTGCCCGACCCTCTCAAACACCCAGACCGCCCCGTCTGCATCCTGCGCCCGCAAGCGGGCCCATGCGGGAACAACGCCGTCGGGCTCCCGAGGGCTGATCTCGAGGGCCGTACCCTGCAGGGGCTTCCGACATGGATGTCGGAAGGGACCGAGAGGAGGGATCAACCCCGAAGGGGCTTGCGGCATGGATGCCGCAAGGGTCCGAGGGGAGGGACCAGCGGCGTTGGGTCGCCGCAAGGCGACACCCGAAGGGCGGAATCCATGGATGGATTCCGCCGTGGCCCTCTTCTCCCCGCTCACTGAGTCAGCCCTTCGTCGGCACCTGAAGCCAGAAGGTCACCGGGCCGTCGTTGGTCAGGCCGACCTGCATGTCGGCGCCGAACACCCCGGCTGCCACCTCGGGATGGACATGGTTGGCCCGAGCCAGCAGGTAGTCGAACATCCGCCGCCCCTCGTCCAGCGGCGCGGCCGGGGTGAAGCTCGGCCGTGTCCCGGCGCGGGTGTCCGCCGCAAGGGTGAACTGCGGCACCAGCAGCAGGCCACCCCGGATGTCGCGCAGCGAGCGGTTCATCCGCCCCTCCTCGTCCGGGAACACCCGGTAGCCGAGCAGTCGCTCCAGCAGGCGGTCGGCCTCCGCCACGCCGTCGCCGCGCTCCACTCCGACCAGCACCAGCAGGCCGCGCCCGATCTCGCCGACGGTCTTGCCTTCGATGTCCACCCGCGCGTGACTCACGCGCTGCAGCAGGCCGATCATGCCTGCTCCTTCAGGAAGTCCGCGAACTGGTCGGTCGCCCGCACCAGCGCGTCGACGATGCCCGGCTCGCTCGCCGCATGCCCTGCGTCCGAAATGATGTTGAGCCGCGCCTCCGGCCACGCATCCGACAGGGCGAAGGCCTGCTCGATGGGGCAGACCACGTCGTAGCGTCCATGGATGATGATGCCGGGGATGTCCGCAAGGCGCCCCGCGTCGCGGCAGAGCTGATCCGGCTCGAGGAAGGCATGGTTGACGAAGTAGTGGTTCTCGATGCGCGCGAGGCTCAGGGCCACATGCGGATCACCGAAGAAGTCGGTGGTCGCGGTGTCCGGCAGCAGGGTCGCGGTGCGCCCCTCCCACAGCGACCAGGCCTTGGCGGCGGCCATGCGGCGCAGCTCGTCCTCGCCCGTCAGCAGGCGGTGGAAGGCATGCAGCAGGTCGCCGCGCTCGGCCTCCGGGATCGGCGCGAGGTAGTCGCGCCAGTAGTCCGGGAAGATCGCGCTCGCACCTTCCTGGTAGAACCAGTGAATGTCGCGCGGGCGGCACAGGAAGATGCCGCGCAGCACCAGCCCCGTCACCCGCTCCGGATGGGTTTCGGCATAGGCAAGGCCCAGGGTGCTGCCCCAGGAACCGCCGAACACCAGCCACTTGTCGATGCGAAGATGGCCCCGGATGCGCTCGATGTCCGCCACCAGGTCCTGGGTGGTGTTCTGCGCAAGCTCCGCGTGCGGGGTGGAGCGCCCACAGCCGCGCTGGTCGAACAGCACAATGCGGTAGCGTTGCGGATCGAAATAGCGGCGATGGTTCTCCGTACAGCCCGCGCCCGGCCCGCCGTGCAGGAACACGACCGGGATGCCGTCCGGGTTGCCGCACTCCTCGACGTACAGGGCGTGCAGGTCGCTGACCGGCAGGGCAAAGCTGTTGTAGGGCTGGATCGGGGGATAGAGGGTGCGCATGGCAGGTTCCTTTCAACGACATTGTTTAGAATATCTTCTTGAACCTCCATATCCGCATCATGACCGCGCCCATCCCCCGCCTGCCGAAGAAACTGCTCAAGACCGCCATCCGCACCATGGCCCGCTACCGCATGGTCAACGAGGGCGACCGCGTCCTGCTCGGCGTCTCGGGCGGCAAGGATTCGCTCACTCTGCTGCACCTGCTCCGCCACGTGCAGCGCCACGCGCCGTTCAGGTTCGAGCTGGCGGCGGTCACCATCGACCCGCAGACCCCGGAGTTCTCGCCCGCCGCGCTGAAGGACTACATGGCCAGGCTGGGCGTGACCTACCACTACGTCGAGGCCCCCATCGTCGATCTGGCCGAGGAGCACATGCGCGGCGACTCCTACTGCGCCTTCTGCGCGCGCATGAAGCGCGGCCTGATGTACAAGACCGCGCGCGAGCACGGCTACAACGTGCTCGCCCTTGGCCAGCACCTGGACGACATCGCCGAGAGCTTCCTCATGTCGGCCTTCCACGGCGGCAAGCTCAACACCATGAAGGTGCACTACCTGAACGACGCCGGCGACGTGCGCATCATCCGCCCGCTGGCCCTGGTACGCGAGCGCCAGCTGCGCGACTTCGCCTTTGATGCGCAGCTGCCGGTGATCGTCGAGAACTGCCCCGCCTGCTTCTCCAAGCCGACCGAACGCCAGCGCATGAAGCTGCTGCTGGCCGGGGAGGAGGGCGAGCATCCCATGCTGTTCAAGAGCCTGGGCCAGGCCCTGCGACCGCTGATGGAGGAAGGCCTGGAGCGCGCCCTCGAGCAGATCGGCGCCCCATCCGGACGACTACCGGGCGAGTGCGAGGGGAGTCTCGAATGAGCCGGGAGACGGAATCGCGCCAGACGCGCCTTGCGGGCCTGCTGCTCGACACCTTCGCCGCCCTCCCCCTGCGAGCCGACCATGCTCTCGGCAGCCTCATCGGCCGGATCGCCGCCCTGGTCCCGAGCCGCATGCGCCACGTCACCCGGCGCAACCTCGCCCTCTGCTTCCCTGCGATGAGCGAGCAAGAGCGCAGGAAACTTGAGCGGCAGAGCCTGATCGAGACCGGCAAGACCCTGACCGAAGTCGGCCCGCTGTGGCGCTGGCCGCGCGATCGCCTGCTCGAAATCGTCCGGGAGACCCCGGGACTGGACGCGGTGGAGCGGGCGCGCGCCGATGGCCACGGCGTGATCCTGCTCGGACCGCACATCGGGGCATGGGAACTGGTGGGGCTGTATGCATCGATCCGCTGGCCGATGACCAGCCTCTACAAGCCGCCCAAGCAGGCGGCGATGGAAGCGCCGATGCGCGAGGCGCGCGAGCGGCTGGGGGCCACCCTGGTCCCAACCGACGCGAGCGGCGTGAAGGCCCTGCTGCAGGCACTCAAGCGCGGCGAGGTGATCGGCATCCTGCCCGACCAGGAACCGACCGAGGGCCAGGGCGTGTTCGCACCCTTCCTCGGCCAGCCGGCCTACACCATGATTCTCGCCTCGCGCCTGATCGGGCGCGGCTCGGCCAGGGCCTTCCTCACCTTCGCCGAGCGCCTGCCGCGCGGCACGGGCTTCCGCCTGCACTTCATTCCGGCCGAGGAGGGTTTCTACAGCGCGGACATCGAAACCTCCGCCACCGCGCTCAATCGTGGCGTGGAGGCCTGCATCCGCATCGCCCCGGCGCAGTACCAGTGGAGTTACAAGCGCTTCCGCAAGCGGCCCGAGGGTCTTGGCGGCGTTTATTGATGGCCGGCAGGTGTTCGTAAAACGACGCCCCTTACGGCAACACATCCGCCTGGTGCTCGCCGAGCACCATCACCCCGTCCGCCTCGACGCGCGCACCGCGCGGCAGCTCGGCCACACCAACCGCGGCACGGGCCGGGTACGGCTGCTCGAAGTATTCCGCCATGATGCTGTTGACGATGGCAAAGTTGGACAGGTCGGTCAGGAAGACGTTGAGTTTCACCACGTCGTTCAGCGAACCGCCGGCCGCCTCGCACACCGCGCGCAGGTTCATGAACACCTGATGGATCTCGGTCTCGATCGAATCCTGCACCATCTGCATGCTGGCCGGATCCAGGGCGATCTGGCCGGAGAGGTAGACAGTCTCTCCCACGCGCACGGCCTGGGAGTAGGTGCCGATGGCCTGCGGGGCCTTGTCGGTGTGGATGGTGATGCGGGACATCGCGGCTTCCTCGTTGTTGTTCGTCGGACGAGGATAAACCGGAATGCGAGTTTGCGTGCAGGGGGCGCACCTCGGGCCGCCCCAAGGGAGCGCTCAGGTCCTCCAGACCTTGAGGATGCCCGGCTCGCGTTTGAGGCGGCGCATGATGTGGGCGAGGTGAATGCGGTCGCGCACGCGCACAAGGAAGGTGATGACGGTGACGTTGTGGTCGCGGTCGTCGAAACGCACGTCGTCGATGTCCGCCCCGAGTTCGGCGATGGCGCCAGCCATGCGCGCAAGGCCGCCGCGCAGGTTCTTGGCGTTGATGCCGATCTCGGCCTGGTACTCGCCGCTCACCTCGGCCGCCCACTCCACCGGCAGCCACTTCTCCGGCTGGCTCGCCAGCTCGGCGGTGTTCTTGCACTGGCGACGGTGGACCACGATGCCGCGCCCGGTGCTGGCGAAGCCGACGACCTCGTCGCCCGGCAGCGGGTGGCAGCACTTGGCGAAGCTGACCACCATGCCTTCGGCGCCACTCAGCACCAACGGCGGATGCGCCCCGTTGCGGCTCGCGCCACCCCGCTCCTCGCCCTCCGCGGTGAGCCAGTGGGCCACCAGAGAGGCCAGCCGGTTGCCAAGGCCGACCTCGCGGTACAGCTCGTCGAGGCTGGCATGGTGGTACTCGGCCACGCATGCCTCGAGCCGCTCGGGCGGAATGCGGCCCAGTTCCGAACCGAACTGGTTGAGCGACTTGTCCAGCAGACGGCGGCCCAGCTGCACGGCCTCCTCCTCGCGCATCCCCTTGAGGAAGCCGCGGATGTGGGTGCGCGCCCGGGCGGTGACGACGAAGCTGAGCCAGTTCGGGTTCGGGGTGGCGCCGGGGGCGGTGATGATCTCCACCGTCTGGCCGTTGTGGAGGGTGCTCGAGAGCGGAGCGAATTGGCGGTCGATCTTGCACGCGACGCAGGTGTTGCCCACGCCGGTGTGCACCGCGTAGGCGAAGTCGACCGGGGTCGCCCCGCGAGGCAGTTCCATGATCTCGCCCATCGGGGTGAAGACGTAGACCTCGTCCGGGAACAGGTCGACCTTCACGCTCTCGAGGAACTCCTGCGGGTTGCCGGCCTGGCGCTGGATCTCCAGCAGCTCGCGCAGCCACTCGCGGGCCCGCGCCTGGGTGGTGCTGCTGGCGTCGCCGGTGGCCTTGTACAGCCAGTGGGCTGCGATGCCGCTCTCGGCGAACTGGTGCATCTCGCGGGTGCGGATCTGCACCTCGAGCGGGATGCCGTGCGGACCGAACAGCACGGTGTGCAGCGACTGGTAGCCGTTCGCCTTGGGGATCGCGACGTAGTCCTTGAAGCGCCCCGGCAGCGGCTTGTACAGGTTGTGCGCCACGCCCAGCACTCGGTAGGCGGTGTCGACGTTCTCCACCACGATGCGCACGGCGAACACGTCGAACACCTCCTCGAACGGCAGGTGCTTCTGCGCCATCTTGCGGTAGATGCTGTACAGCCGCTTCTCGCGCGCCTGCACCTCGGCGCGGATGCCCTCCTCCGCCAGGCGGGCGTTGAAGGCGTCCTCGATCTTCTGCATCACCTCGCGGCGGTTGCCGCGCGCCTTGCGCACCGCCGCCTCGAGCACGCGGTAGCGCAGCGGATGCATGGCCTGGAAGCCGAGCTCCTCCAGCTCATGGCGCAGGCTGTTGAGCCCGAGGCGCTGGGCGATCGGGGTGTAGATCTCGAGCGTCTCGCGCGCGATGCGGCGGCGTTTATCCGGCCGCATCACGCCCAGGGTACGCATGTTGTGCAGGCGGTCGGCAAGCTTGATGAGGATGACGCGCACGTCCTCCACCATCGCCATCATCATCTTGCGGAAGTTGGCGGCCTGCTGCTCGGCCTTGGACTTGAAGCGGATCTGATCGAGCTTGCTCACCCCGTCGACCAGGTGCGCGACCTCGTCGCCGTATTCGGCGGCGATCTGGTCATGTGCGGTCGCGGTGTCCTCGATCACGTCATGCAGCAGGGCCGCGATGATGGTCTTCTCGTCCAGCCGCAGGCCGGCAAGGATGCCCGCCACCGCCACCGGGTGGGTGATGTAGGGCTCGCCGGAGACCCGCATCTGCCCCTCGTGGGCCTGCGCGGAAAAGGCATAGGCCTGCGCCACCCGCTCGATGCAGGCGGGTTCCATGTATTCGCCGAGGGCCTGCTCCAGAGGGGCGAAAATGGCATCCCCCATGCCCGGCGCCTGACCGACGACGTGCATGGGGGATGCGGCGGACTTCGGCCTGGCCTCGGCCACGGCGGGACTTAGTCCTCGCTGGCCGCGGGGCGCGACTTGGCGGCTTCCTCGTCCTCGCCGCGGAACTCGCCCAGTTCGTCACGGATCTCGAAGTCGGAGATGCGCGAGCGGACCGGCTGGTGGACATGAACCTCGTCCAGAACGGCCTGGGTCACCTTGCCCTCGGCGATCTCGCGCAGGGCGATCACGGTCGGCTTGTCGCGCTCGGGATCGACCAGCGGCTGGGCACCGGCCTCGATCTGGCGAGCGCGCTTGGCGGCCATCACCACCAGTTGAAAGCGGTTGTCGACGTCTTTCAGGCAGTCTTCGACAGTCACGCGTGCCATGGGAATTCTCCGATCGTCAAATGTGCAAACCGCACATTGTATAGAAAATAGTCGACCTCAGGCCAGAAGGTCCTGGATCAGTGTTGCATGCCGAGCCTGCGCGCGGGCCAGGCGCAGGCGCTCGGCGCGGAAGATGCAGGCCAGCTCGTGCAGGGCCTCGTCGAACACGTCGTTCACCACCACGTAGTCGAATTCGTCGTAGTGCCGCATCTCGGTCACCGCATCACGCATGCGGCGGGCGATGACATCCTCGCCATCCTGGCCGCGGTCGCGCAGGCGCGACTCCAGCACCTCCCGCGCCGGGGGCAGGATGAAGATGCCGCGCGCCTCGGGAAACAGGGTGCGCACCTGCTGCGCGCCCTGCCAGTCGATTTCGAGGATCACGTCCTGACCGGCGGCGAGGTTCAATTCGACCGCCGCCTTCGATGTGCCGTAGTAGTTGTCGAACACGCGCGCGTGCTCGAGGAAGTCGCCATGCTCGACCATGCGCTCGAAGGTCGGATGGTCGACGAAGTGGTAATGCACCCCGTTCGCCTCACCCGGGCGCATGGCGCGGGTGGTGTGGGACACGGAAACGGCGATGCCCGTGAGGGACTCGCGCAGGGCCTTCACCAGGCTGGTCTTGCCCGCCCCGGAGGGGGCGGAGATGACGTAGAGCTGTCCTCGCATGAATCTTCTCGATCAATAGGTGACGCGGGTCGTGCCATCACGGCCGTACAGCACACGCACCCGGTCACCCGGACGGAACTGCACGTCCGCAGCCTGGACCACGGCGATGGTGCGACCGGAATCCAGCCGCACGGTGATCTCCAGGCCATCCTGGCGGGTGATGCCTTCCTCGGCCGCCGCCCCGACCATGCCGCCGATGAGGGCGCCCGCCAGAGCCCCGACCGTACGGGTCGTGGTGCCGGAGCTGACCCCAGCGCCCGCGACGCCACCGGCAATCGCTCCCGCTCCGGTACCGATGTTGCTCTTGGTGCCTTCGATGGCGACCACACGCACCGCCTCGACGCGGCCGTATTCCACGTCCTGCGCCACCCGTGCCTGGTCGCGCGAATAGGCGCCGCCGGAAAGGCTGGAAGCGCAGCCGGAAAGGGCGGCCACCGCCACGACGGCGACCAGGCTCGCAAGGATTCGTTTCATGGCCATGCTCCGGAGTAGATATCCAGCGAGTTTAGACGCGGGGCGCGGAGGCGGGGTTCCTGCCGCCCGGTCAGAAAGGGATGTCATCCTCGTCGAAGCCGCCACCCCAGCCACTGTCCTGAGGGGCGGGCTGGCGGGATTCCTGCTGCGGGCGGTTTGGCGCCTGACGCGGGGTGGATGAGCGCTGCGGCGCGTCGAAACCGCTGTCGGAGCTCATGCCACCGCGGCCGCCCAGCATCTGCATGTCGCTGGCGACGATCTCGGTGCTGTACTGGTCGCGGCCTTCCTTGTCCTGCCACTTGCGGGTGCGCAGTGAGCCCTCGATGTAGACCTGCTGGCCCTTGCGCAGGTACTCGGCGCCGATCTCGGCCAGCTTGCCGAACAGCACCACGCGGTGCCACTCGGTGCGCTCCTGCTTCTCGCCGCTCTTGTCGGTCCAGTTCTCGCTCGTTGCGATGCGCAGGTTGGTCACCGCGCCGCCGCTCGGCATGTAACGGGTTTCCGGGTCCACGCCCAGGTTACCGACCAGAATCACCTTGTTCACGCCACGCGCCATAACCCTCAATCTCCCGAAATCGCACCTGAAAAACAGCAGGTTGCTTGCCTTTGATCCGCGTTATATTACCCCATTCCGCCTCCTGCGAATGGCCTCCATGAGCACGAACCTGATCCGCATACGCGGCGCCCGCACCCACAATCTGAAGAACATCGATCTCGACCTGCCGCGCGAGAAGCTGATCGTGTTCACCGGCCTGTCCGGTTCGGGCAAGTCCTCGCTCGCCTTCGACACCATCTTCGCCGAGGGCCAGCGCCGCTACGTGGAGTCGCTGTCCGCCTACGCGCGCCAATTCCTGTCGATGATGGACAAGCCGGACGTGGACCTGATCGAGGGCCTCTCGCCGGCCATCGCCATCGAGCAGAAAACCACCTCGCACAACCCGCGCTCGACGGTCGGTACGGTCACCGAGATCTACGACTACCTGCGCCTGCTGTTCGCCCGCGCCGGCACGCCATACTGCCCGGACCATGACCTGCCGCTGGAGGCCCACACCGTCAGCCAGATGGTCGACCAGGTGCTGGCCCTGCCGGAGGACAGCCGCCTGATGCTGCTCGCCCCCGTGATCCACGCGCGCAAGGGCGAGTACCGCCGCCTGTTCGACCAGCTGCGCGGACAGGGCTTCCTGCGCGCGCGGGTGAACGGCGAGGTGATGGAGCTGGACGAAGTGCCGGAGCTGGACCCGAAGGCCAAGCACAGCATCGAGGTGGTGGTGGACCGCTTCAAGGTGCGGCCGGACATGGCCCAGCGCCTGGCCGAATCGTTCGAGACCGCGCTCAACCTGGCCGAGGGCGTGGCCAAGGTCGCCAGCATGGACGAGAGCGGCATCGAGATCACCTTCTCCGCCCGCCACGCCTGCCCGGTGTGCGGCTTCGCCCTGACCGAGCTGGAGCCGCGCCTGTTCTCGTTCAACAACCCGCAGGGCGCCTGCCCGGTGTGCGACGGCATCGGCGTGCAGAGCTTCATGGACCCGGCCAAGGTGGTCGGCCACCCGGAGCTCTCGCTCGCCGGCGGGGCGATCCGCGGCTGGGACCGCCGCAACGCCTACTACTACGCCATCATCCAGAGCCTGGCGCGCCACTACGGCTTCGACCCGGAAACAAGCTGGCAGGATCTTCCGCAAAAGGTGCGCCAGGTGGTGCTGAACGGCTCCGGCAAGGAAGAGATCGAGTTCCACTACCTCGGCGAGCGCGGCTCCACGGTCAAGCGCACCCACTCCTTCGAGGGCGTGCTGCCGAACATGCAGCGCCGGTACCGGGAAAGCGACAGCCTGGCGGTACGCGAAGAGCTGGCGAAGTACCTGTCCGAGCAGCCCTGCCCGGCCTGCGAAGGGGCGCGCATCAACCGCACCGCGCGCCACGTGCGTGTGGGGGAGCTGAACCTGCCCGCCATCACCCACATGCCGGTCGACCAGGCCGCGGACTGGTTCGCCAGGCTCGAGCTCCCCGGCCAGAAGGCCGCCATCGCCGACAAGATCGTGCGCGAGATCCATGCCCGCCTCGGCTTCCTGGTCAACGTCGGCCTCAACTACCTCTCGCTCGAGCGCAACGCGGACACCCTCTCCGGCGGCGAGGCCCAGCGCATCCGCCTTGCGAGCCAGATCGGCTCCGGCCTGGTCGGCGTCACCTACATCCTCGACGAACCGTCCATCGGCCTGCACCAGCGCGACAACGACCGCCTGCTCGCCACCCTCACCCGCCTGCGCGACCTCGGCAACACCGTGATCGTGGTCGAGCACGACGAGGACGCCATCCGCACCGCCGACTTCGTGGTCGACATCGGCCCCGGCGCGGGCGTGCATGGCGGCCGGGTCATCGTGGCGGGCACCCCGGACACGGTCGCCGCGCAGGAGGACTCGCTGACGGGGGCCTACCTCTCCGGCCGCCTCGCCATCCTGCCCCCGGCGCAGACCACCCCGGTCGATCCGGAGAAGATGCTGGTGCTGGAGGGCGCGAGCGGCAACAACCTCCAGGGCGACACGCTGCGCCTGCCGGTCGGGCTCTTCACCTGCATCACTGGCGTGTCCGGCTCCGGCAAGTCGACCCTGATCAACGACACCCTCTTCCAGCTGGCCGCGCAGCGCCTCAACGGCGCCAGCACGTCCCCCGCGCCGTACACGGCGGTACACGGCCTTGAGCACTTCGACAAGGTCATCGACATCGACCAGAGCCCCATCGGTCGCACCCCGCGCTCCAACCCCGCCACCTACACCGGCCTGTTCACGCCCATCCGCGAGCTGTTCGCCGGCACGCCCGAATCCCGCGCACGCGGCTACGGCCCGGGGCGCTTCAGCTTCAACGTCAAGGGCGGACGCTGCGAGGCCTGCGAGGGCGACGGCGTGCTCAAGGTGGAGATGCACTTCCTGCCGGACGTCTACGTGGAGTGCGAGGTCTGCCGCGGCAAGCGCTACAACCGCGAGACGCTGGACATCCGTTACAAGGGCAAGACCATCGCGGACGTGCTGGAGATGACGGTCGAGGACGGTGTCGAGTTCTTCAGCGCCGTGCCCGCCATCGCACGCAAGCTGCAGACCCTGCAGGAGGTGGGGCTCGGCTACCTGCGCCTGGGACAGAACGCCACCACCCTCTCCGGCGGCGAAGCCCAGCGGGTGAAGCTTGCGAAGGAGCTGTCCAAGCGCGACACCGGGCGCACCCTCTACATCCTCGACGAGCCCACCACCGGCCTGCACTTCCACGACGTGGCGCAGCTGCTGCGCGTGATCCACACCCTGCGCGACCACGGCAACACAGTGGTCGTCATCGAGCACAACCTGGACGTGATCAAGACCGCCGACTGGATCGTCGACCTCGGGCCGGAAGGGGGCAAGGGCGGCGGGCGGATCATCGCCGAGGGCACCCCGCGCGAGGTGGCTGGCATCGAACAATCCCACACGGGACGCTACCTGAGGCGCTTCTTCCCCGGCTGAACGACGGCACGAGGCGAGCGGAGTGGCTGCTAGACTCTCCTTGAAACAGCCACCGCCCAGCCAGCAGCCCATGCAGCTCACCACGAGGATCCCCGCGGTCATCTCCGGCCTGCTCCTGCTGACCCTCGCCGTCGTCGGGGCGGGCTTGGGCTGTGCGGAACGCTCGCCGACGAAACGCGATGTCGTGGTCGGCGTGTACCAGAACTCGCCCAAGGTCTACCTCGACGAACACGGCGAGCCGGCGGGCTTCTTCATCGATCTGCTGCGCGAGATCGCCCGCCAGGAACGCTGGGCCATCCATTACACCCCCTGCGCCTGGGATGAGTGCCTGCAGGCGCTGAAGGATGGCCAGATCGACCTGATGCCGGACATGGCCTTCAGCGAGCAACGCCGCCTCCTGTTCGACTTCCATGCCATCAGCGTGGCCAGCAGCTGGTCGCAGATCTACACACTGCAGGGCAGCGGCATCCATGCGTTCCCCGACCTTGCGGGGCAGCGCGTGGCCGTGTTGCGGGGCAGCGTCCAAGAGGACCACCTGAAGCAGGTGATGGGCAGTTTCGGGCTCGACTTCGTCCTCGTGCCCGCCGACTCGCTCGAGCAGGCCTTCTCCATGACCCGGCAAGGGCAGGCCGACGCGGTGGTCAGCAACCGCTTCTTCTCCGAGCGGCATGCCGCCCGTTACCGGCTGCGGGAAACCCCGATCATCTTCCAGCCGGCCAACCTCTATTTCGCCACGGCCAAGGGCCGGAATGCCGACCTGCTGGCCCGCATCGACGTCCATCTCGCACGCTGGCGGCAAGACCCCGAGTCGGTCTACTTCGAGGCCATGAAGCGCGCCATGCTGCCCGCCCCGACGTTCGCCATGCCGCCCTGGGCACGCTGGACCCTCGGCGGAGGCAGCGTCCTGATCCTGTTGTTCATCGTCATGACCTTCCTGCTGCGCTGGCAGGTTCGACAGCGCACGGACGAACTGCGGCAGACCGCGCTGAGGCTCGAGCGCATGCTCCACTCCAGCCCGGTGGTGCTCTACTCCCTCCGGCGCGAAAACGGCACACTCGTCACCGACTGGGTCAGCGACAATATCCAGCCCCTGTTCGGCTTCACCGCCGAGCAGGCCCTCGCCCCCGGCTGGTGGCAACGCCAACTCCACCCCGACGACCGGGACGTTGCCATCTCCTCCCTTGCTGCCCTCGAGGAGCACCCCCACCTCGTCCATGAGTACCGCATCCTCGACGCCCGGGGGCAGGTCCGCCACATCCGCGACGAGATGCAGTTCATCCCCGGCCCCGACTCGAAGGACGGCATGATCGTGGGCACCTGGAGTGACCAGACCATGCTCCACGAGCAGGCTGAGCGCCTGGACTACCTCACCCACCACGACCCGCTCACGGGCCTGCCCAACCGACGGCTGCTGCATGACCGACTGGCGCACGCCATCGAGCGGGCGCAGCGCGACAACCGCCAGCTCGCGGTCATCTACATCGATCTGGACCGCTTCAAGAACATCAACGACACCCTCGGCCATTCCGTCGGCGACGCCTTCCTCCGGCTGGCCGTCGAGCGCATGCTGAACGCCATACCCGCCGGGGCGACACTGGCGCGCGTGGGGGGCGACGAGTTTGTCCTGCTGCTGGAGGGCTCCGTCAGCCTCTCCGGCATCTCGAATGTCGCCCGACAACTCCTGCATCTCTTCGCCAGCCCGCTGGCCATCGGCCCGCACGAACTGACCGTCACCGCCAGCCTGGGCATCAGCCTTTACCCAGACGATGGCGCCGATGCGGACGGCCTGCTCAAGCACGGCGAAATCGCCTTGTACGAGGCCAAGAACCAGGGCCGCAACACCTTCCGCTTCTTTTCCGCCGAGCTCTCCGCCGGGGTGCTTGAACGCCTGGTCATGGAAAACGCGCTGCGCGGCGCCATCAAGCGGAACGAACTGGTCTTGCACTACCAGCCCCAGGTGGATCTCAAGACTGGCGCGCTGGTGGGGGCCGAAGCCCTGGTGCGCTGGCAGCACCCCGATATCGGCCTGGTCCCCCCTGCCCGGTTCATCCCCCTGGCCGAAGAGACGGGGCTCTTCAGCGACATCGGCACATGGGTGGTCGCCGAGGCCTGCCGCCAGATGAGGCGCTGGACAGAGGAAGGGCTGGACGTCCCCCGGGTCTCCGTCAACGTGTCCGTGCACCAGATCGAGCGCGAGACCTTGATCGAGCCGGTCCTCCAGGTCCTGCGAGCCACCGGAATGGAGCCCGCGCGCCTGGAGCTCGAGGTCACCGAATCGACCATCATGCGCGAACCCGAAAAGTCCATCTCGATGCTCGGCGATCTCAAGGCCATGGGCATCCAATTGGCCATCGATGACTTCGGCACCGGCCACTCCAGCCTCGCCTACCTCAAGCGCCTGCCGCTGGATCGCCTCAAGATCGACCAGTCCTTCGTCCGTGACATCGGACAGGACACCAACGGCGAGGCCATCAGCCAGGCCATCATCGGCCTGGCGCGCACACTCGGACTGGAAACGATCGCCGAAGGCGTGGAGAGGGAAGAGCAGGCCGAATTCCTGCGCCAGGCAGGGTGCGACTTCGTGCAGGGCTATCTTTACGGCCGACCTGTCCCGGCCGATGCCCTCCGCGAGGCCTGGTCCGCCGCGGCGACGGAGCCAGGGGATCGGTGCCCCTCGTCTGGGTGGCCTGGGTGATGAAATCACGCCCCTCCGGGCCGACTCCCCCGCCCTGCGCGGGACGGGCATCGGCAGCCCGGAGCGAACGGAAGATGTGTAGGAGATGCATCCCGGACCGACCGGCAGATCCGCGGTTCAGTCCGACGTCGGTGACGGCGCTTCCAGACGTTGCCTGCGTGCACGATCGAGGTTGTCGGCCGCGCGCTGGTAGTAGACGGGACTGAGCTCGAGGGCCTTCTCGAAGAAGCGGATCGCCGTCGGCCAATCATGGCGCAGCATCGCCACATAGCCGACGTCGTTGAAAGCGACAGCCGCCTGGCGGTCAGTCTCGCCGCGCAGAAGGCTGAGCGCCTCCTCGTAGCGCCCCTGCCAGGCGATGGCCATGGCCAGGTTGCCCTGCAGGCGCGGCGAGCCCGGCGCATAGCGCATCGCCTCGCGCAGCACCTTTTCGGCCTCGTCGAAGCGGCGGGCGAGGATCAGCGAGTATCCCAGGCTGTTCATGAGCCCCGGATGCGCGGGCATGACCTCAAGCCCCTTGCGGTAAGCCGCCTCGGCAGACGTCAGCTCCCCCGCCCGGTCGGCGAGCAGCCCGAGGGCATGCCATGCCCGCCAGCGCATGGGATCGACGGCCACCGCGCGCTCGAGCATCACCTTCGCCTCCGCAGCCTCACGCAGGCGCATCAGGCTGAGCCCTCGCCCCTCCAAGGCATCGGCATCCCTGTCATTCAAACTGAGGCGGCGGGCATAGAGAACTTCCGCATCCCGCCATCGCGCCAGACGCATCTCGACGCCCGCCAGTCCCAGCAGGGCCTCGGCCTGGTCGGGCTCCACGGCGAGGATCTCGCGATAACGGCGACTGGCATCATCCAGCCGCCCTTCGCGCGCGGCCAACTCAGCCTCACGCAGGCGATCCGGGATGGTCAGGACGGCGGCGGCGGCCATCTTGGGGCCTTCCTTGCTGTCGGGCAGAGTGGCGCACCCCGAGACCAGCAGGGTAACGGTCAGCCCGAAGAGCGGAAAGAGCAGGCGCTGTCTCGGCAGAAGCCCCCCCATCTCAATTGCGCTTCGCTTCGGTCACCATCTCCCTCAGCGCCCCCTCGCGCGGCAGCACGTCGCGACCGAGGATGACCTTGACGTCGGTACGCCCGGCATCCACAGCCACCTCGCGCAGCTCGGCATCGACGCCCAGGCGTTCCGCGAGGCGACGGGCAAGGGCAGCCGCTTGCGGGCGATAGAGGATCTGCGTGCGCGGATAAGCGAAACTGTCCGCATTGGTGATGTGCGGCACCTGCTCGCCATACTTGCCGCGCATCACATCGCGCACCATCGCCGCCATGCCGGAGCGGCCATTGCCATTGGAAATCTCGAGCGTGAGCCCGGAAGGCTCCTCGGCCCGCTCGGGCGCAACGGTCCGGGGTTCGCTCGACATCGGCGCGGCCGGCCGAGACGGCTGCTGCATCATCGGCTGCTGCATCATCGGCTGCTGCATCATCGGCTGCTGCATCATCGGCTGGGGCGAGGCCATCGGAAGATGCTCGGCCGGGGACGGGGCGGACTTCAGCAGGCCGCAGTTGGCCTCGGCGTGGACATTACCCGGCTCGACCTGAAGGGCCTGATCGAAATAACGCCCGGCCTTCTCCCTCTCCCCCTGCAAGAGGAGGGAGTAGCCGATGTTGTTGAGGGTCTGGGCCGAGCGTGGATCGATGTCCAGGGCGCGATGGTAGTACTGCATCGCCACATCGAACCGCCCCAGCCGATCATAGCTGGCCGCAACGGCATTGAGTGCCTTGATGGAGTTCGGATGGCGAGCAAGCGCTTGCTGGAAGGACTCGAGAGCCAGACCGTAGCGGCCTGCGGAGTAATGCGCCAATCCCGCCTCATAGCCGGAACTCATCACCGCCGCATCGCCCTGCACTCGGTAGACGGGACGCACCTCCGTTTGCATGACGGGCTCGCCAGCACAGCCGACAAGCAGGGCCCCAACAAGCACGCCGCCCGCCGTGGCCAGGCCTTTGTTGATATTTCGACGATTCATGCCGTCCTCCTTATCCTCGAACTGCGTCGGTTCAGCTGATGAGGCCAACGCCGCTCAAGGCCTTGTAAATGCTTACGATCGCCGGCCCAAGCACCACCAGGAACAAGGCCGGAAAAATGAACAGGGCAATCGGGAAAATGAGTTTGACCGGAAGCTTTGCCGCCTTCTCGCGCGCACGGTCGATGCGCTGCGAACGCATCTCCGTCGCGTGGGTACGCAAGGCCGCCGCGATGCTGGTGCCAAAATGTTCGGCCTGGATCAGCAAGGTCACCAAGGACTGGACCTCGTCGATCCCCGTGCGCTGGGCCAACGCCCGCAGAGCCTCCTCACGACTCTTGCCTGCACGCAGCTCCAGGCTTACGAGCTGGAACTCGACCGCCAGCTCGGGGTGGGCGACGGCGATCTCATCCCCGACCCGCTGGATGGCAGCATCCAGCCCCAGCCCAGCTTCCACGCACACGACCAGCATGTCCATGGCATCCGGGAAACCCTCGGTGAACTCCAGCTGACGACGCGCCCTTCGGCGCGAAACCACGAAATCGGGAAGGTAAAACCCCACGAGCGCTATCGCCGCCAGAATGACAATCAATACTGTGCGGTCGATCCCGCCGAGATACCCCAGGAACAGGAGAGGAACAAGAGAAAGGATCGGCAGCCCCAAGGCCAAAAGAAACTTGAGCCCGAAGTAATACAGCAAGCTCTTCGAGCCGCGAAACCCCGCCTGGACGAGCTGAGTTCGGACCTCCGACCTTTTCCAGCCATCCGCAGGAAGAGCCAGCTTCATGGCCGGCTCCAGCCAGCGCACCTCAAAACCGCCCTCCTGGTGGGCCTCCTTCATGCCCCTTGCCTCGCTCCCGCCCTCTGCCGCAAAGGACTCCAAGCGCCGCTCGATGGGCGAAGCACCACCGATCAAAACGGACAAGACGCCCAGAACCAGAAGTGTCGTCGCCAGGAAGGACAAAACGAGAATGGCGATCTCCATCGGGGGCTCTCCTTTACACGCGGAACTGGATCATGCGTCGCACCACGAGATAGCCAATCAGCATCAGGAGGAGCTGAATGCCTATGATGATGCGCCCCAAGGGCTCTACAAAGAGGACGGCGAGATAGGATGGATTGCCGATGCTGATCACGGCTGCCACGAAGAACGGCAGCCCAATCAGGACACGGGCGGACAAGCGCATCTCAGCAGCCTGGATGTTGATTTCCCGATAGGTCCTCGCACGGGCGCGCATGACCTCGGCAATCCTGTTCAGCACGTCTGCCAGATTACCGCCCGTCTGGCGCTGGATGATCACGGCCGTGATGAAGTAATGGATTTCCTCGTTTCCCGTCCGCTGTCCCAGATTGCGCAGGGCATCCTCCAGGGCAAGGCCATAATTCATCTCATCGAAAGTGATGCCGAACTCCTTGCCGATAGGGTCGGGCATTTCCGAAGCCGCGGCCTTGAGTGACGCGGAGAACGGGTTTCCCGCCCGCAGACTGCGCGCGATGAAGTCCAGCGCATCGGGCAGTTGAGCGGTCAACTTCTCCCTGCGCTTGTGCTGGCGCCTCATCACATAGAAATGCGGTAGCAGGAAGCCCGGCAGAATCGCCGCGGCGAGTGCCAGCCAGGGGTTGAGCTGCAGGAAAATCATCACAAGGAAGAAGATGATCAGCGTCAGCATGACCTGCAGGCCGATATAGCGCATGACGGTCAGGTCCAGGCCGGACTGCTCCAGCATGCGGTCGACGGCGTGCACCCTCGGCAGGATCAGCAGGAAGCGATTGAGCGCCGGCGTTTCACTGAGCACGTGCCTCTTGAGAATGTGCTCAGCCACATCCTTGCCATGCGCCCCCCCAGCGGACAGATGCCTCAGCCGCCGTTGCACGCGGGCTGCTCCCTCCTCCTGCATGCTGCGCGCCAACAAATAAAGCCCTTCCACCAGCACAACCACGGCGATGAAGGCGAGGATAGAGGCGATGATGACGAGCGTGTTGTCCATGTCGCCCCCCTATTGATAGACGCGTTCGGGATCGAACAGGGCGTCATCCAGCACGATGCCACGCTCGCGGAAGCGCTTGAGCATGATGGGCCGGATGCCCGTGGAACGGAACTCGCCAACCACCCGGCCATGCTCGTCCACCGTCTTCTGGTTGAAGCGGAAGATCTCCTGCATGTTCACCACCGACTCTTCCATGCCAGTGATCTCGGAAATGCTGGTGATGACGCGCCGTCCGTCCATCAGACGCTCCACGTCGATCAACAAATTGAGCGCGGCGGCGATCTGCTGGCGCACCACCAGCGGAGGGATGGGGGTGCCGCTCATGCCGACCATGTGCTCGAGGCGGGTAAGCGCATCGCGCGGACTGTTGGCGTGGATGGTGGTCAGCGAGCCATCGTGGCCCGTGTTCATGGCCTGCAGCATGTCCAGCGCTTCGGCGCCGCGCACCTCGCCGACGATGATGCGGTCGGGGCGCATGCGCAGGGCGTTGCGCACCAGGTCGCGCTGGGTAATCTCGCCCCTGCCCTCGATGTTTGGGGGACGGGTCTCCAGGCGCACCACATGCGGCTGCTGGAGCTGAAGTTCTGCCGAGTCTTCGATCGTGACGACACGCTCGTTATCGGGAATGAAGCCGGAGAGCGCGTTCAGCAGTGTGGTCTTGCCCGAGCCGGTGCCCCCCGAGATGAGGATATTCACACGCGCCCTCACCGCCGCGCTGATGAATTCGGCCATCCCCGGCGTCAAGGACTTGAACCCCACCAGGTCCTTCATGATGTAAGGATCCACGCTGAACTTGCGGATCGAGAGGATCGGACCATCGACCGCCGCGGGCGGGATGATCGCGTTCACGCGCGAACCATCCGCCAGGCGGGCATCCACCATCGGCGAGGACTCATCGATACGGCGGCCGATGCCGCTCGCGATCTTGTCGATGATGCGCATCAGGTGGTCGTCGCTCTGGAAGACGACGTTGGTCTTTTCCAGCTTGCCGCGCCGCTCCACGTACACCTGCTTATAGGTATTGACCAGGATATCGGACACGGACGGGTCGGCGAGCAACGGCTCCAGCGGCCCAAGGCCCAGCACCTCGTCCTGAATCTCGGAGATCAGCCGCGCCCGTTCGGCGGCATTTAGCGGAATCGATTCCTCGTCCAGCAGGTCGCGCACGATGTCCCCGATCTGGGCGCGCACAACCCCCGCCTCGAGCTGGTCGATGATCTTGAGGTTGAGTCGGTCGAGCAGGCGGCGATGAATCCGGCCCTTGATCTCCTGCATCTGAGGGGTCGATTCGACCTGCTTGGCTGCGGCCGGCATGGGATTGTTGCTCTCGGAGAACATGGCCATGGCGTTTCCTTCGATCCTTACCGTTATTTGAAGTTGAAGAGACGCTTGAACAGGCTAGGCGTCTCCGCCGTTCCCTCCCGGCTGCGCTCGGCAATTTGCTCGGCAATCGACCAAACATCCTTGGTCAAGGGTGAGCGTTCGAACAGCTTGCCGAGCGGCACTCCCAGGTCCTGGGACTTCACTGCCGCCTCGAAGTCATTGCGGACACGATGAACCTTGTCCCTCTTCAGGGTTTCCTTGAGGCGATCCATGCTGACACTTGCGGAATCGGCCATTGCACGGTTGTTCACAACCTCGACGTTTTCCGTGGTGACCCCGAGCCTTGGCAGGCCGTCGAGCAAGAAACGGGCATCCCTCAAGGTTGCCAGCGTGTTCTGGATGACCAGCATCAGTGTGTCGGAGTGCCGCATGGTCGCTACCGTCCATGGCGAGAGGAGGCGCGGCAGGTCGACCACGACGACATCGACCGTTTCGGTCAACGCGTGCAACATGTTCGTGACCGAATCGGCATCGACGTCCAGGGAAGCGGAGATGTCCGCCGGCGAGGCAAGGACGTCGAGCCCGCTCTCGTGCCGCGTGAGAAGCGCCTTGACGAACACCGCATCGATGCGGTCGGGATTGGCGATGGCGTCCAGCACCGTGCTGTTGGCCTTCAGATCCAGCTGCATCGCAGCAGCCCCGAACTGAAGGTCGAGATCCACCAGGACCACGCGCAAGCCGTGCCGCGCGGACAAGGCATGCGCGACATTCACGGCAAGGGTCGTCGCGCCGCTGCCGCCCTTGGCATTGAGGAAGGAGACGATCCGCCCGCGAGCCTGCCCAGCCCCCAGCAGGCGGGCGCGCTTGTCAGCGAGAACCTTCGTCACCTCCATGACCAGTTCCTGGGTCTGGATGGGCTGGGGAAGCACATCCCTGACCCCGGCACGCATGAGGCGCCGGATGACTTCGATATTGCCATCCTTGAAGGTCACGAAAACGGTCAGGCGGTCACCATACTCCCCCAGAATGCGCTCGATATCCTCGATATCCTGATCGTGGTGGCCGTTAATCTCCAGGATGATCACATCCGGCAGTGCTTCCACACCGACATGGGCAAGGGGACGCTCGCTATCCCCCACGACCCGGGTGGTCAAGCGAACACCCTCGACCCGGGAGAGTTCCATGGCCAACTGCTCAGCCGTTGCCGGATGAAGGGTCAGCGCGTCAACTTTCAGGTCTATCATGGCCTTCCGCCTTGTCTTTTTCCTGCATGCCCCTGCTCAGGGGGTTTCCAAATCTTCAGTCAGGCGCGTGGTCGAAAAAGAAGGAACTTCCCAATACTCCCCAAAACCGAGCAGCCCCCAAATGGCCGAGAAGTGATGCTCAAAACCCGACGTCCCCACCTCGACTTCGTAAGGCCTCAGCCCACTCGGCGCCCCGGAAAACCCGGCGTTCGAACAACGATAGGTGTTGTGTCTCGGATGATTCGCTAATTGGTCATCGGCGTGGTTTACTTCTGGCCCGAGAGGTCATGCGGGAGCTGAAGCGATGCATCTGAGGCTGCACAAGAACGCGACCACGACACCACGAA
>JBMOQP010000049.1:0-37921 GCA_049322715.1 Pseudomonadota bacterium | reverse complement strand
GAAGAGATGCAGGACGTCCTCAAGAAAATGGAGCCAAAGTCTCCCGAGCGGAAGCGGGTCCTGGCGAATTTCGCCGTCAACAAGGCCAAGGTCGCCTTTGACCAGGGCAACTATTCCGAGGCCGAGCAAGCCTTGCTGGAGCAGCACGCCGCCCTCAACGAGGGGGGGCTGGAGCTCCTGGGCTGGACGCAGTATCGGCTCGGCAAGCTCGAGGATGCCGCGCAGCAGTTCTCGGCCGCCTATGCCAAGAAGCCGGCCAGCTCGAATGCCCAGGGCCTGGCCTTCAGCCTGCATCGCCTGAAGCGGTACGAAGAGCTGCTGGAGAAGGCCAGCGCCAAGCCAGGTCCGCTGGCCGAGCTGCTCTCCCCCGAGGTGAAGGAGGCCATCAAGGCGGGCGGGAAGCGCTTCTCTGTCGGCCCGGATGGAAAACTTGCCGTTGCCAGCGCCACCTCCAACGAGCCCACCCCGGGCGTGACGGTCAAACTCGAGACCATGATCCGCGAGAAGGCCGGCACCCCTGGCGAAGGCCGTCTCACCCAAACCACCTCCGCCCTCACCGCCAGCTGGCAGGGAGAAAGCGACAACGTCAGCCTCAAACTGGAAGGACAGCGCGTGGATGATCGTGTCGATGAGGTTTCGGGCAAGGGCTTCTACGCCCTCTGGCAACACACGGGGGAGAGTGGCCTGGTCTATCGGCTCGGCATCGGCCGCTCCGCCACGGGAGAGCTCGAGAGCGAGCACCCCTATCTCGCCCCCCGCACCATCTACAAGGGTGCAGCAGCCGACCCCGCGTGGATCGGCGAGGCCGGCATCAGCTACTACACCTCGGGCTGGGGGCTCAGCGCCCTCATCTTCAGGCGCCCCAGCGATGAGAGCCTCCTGGCGTTCAGCGGCAAACGGACCGTCGGCTATTCGGCGGGCTGGGGGCGGGTGCTGCAAACGGGCCTGACCCTCAGCGGCAACCGGCGCCTGGGGGACTGGAGCGCCATCGCCTCCCTCACGGCCGCCTCCTTGACCGGCGAGAACGTGGCCGACAACAAGAAATACGAACTCTATAGCCGGGCACTTCGCCCGATCACCTCCATCCCGGGCCTGTCGCTCGGGCCGGAACTGATCCTGAGCCATTACCAGCGCAACCTGAGCGCCTTCGAGTTCGGCCACGGCGGCTATTTCAGCCCGGATCGCTACGCTCAGCTCGGCGCCGTGGCCCAGTATGAAACCCGACTGGACAAGCTGGAGTTGAATGTACAGGCGGGAATCGGCCACAACTGGAACTGGCAGGATACCGCGCCAGGCAACCCGCTGACAGGCGCGGAGCCCGGCAAATACCCGGCCTCGAGCGGCAAGGGTGTTGTGTACAGTGCCCTTGCTGACGGCGCCTGGCCGCTGACTCCTCAATGGCGAATCGGTGTCACGTTCGGTGCCCAGGAGAGTGCCAGTTATTCCGACTGGCGCATGGGACTGTACGCCAAGGGCTTCTATGATTGACCCCGTGCCAAGGCGCCATGTAGCTTTCCCCAAACGCGAAGTGGCTTGCGACCTTCGGGCGGCAAGCGTCACACCGTGTCGACTCGCCCCGCTGCCGCCGATCAAATCCAGCAGGGAGCGGAGTGGGCAAGGACCGTATCAATCCCACCCCTGAATGGAGACTTCTCATGTCGGCAACCGCAGCACTTGCTGGACTCACCTTCCTCGTCATTGGCGAGAGCCACATGGCGACACCGCACTACCTGATGAATCCGCTGCATGAGAACCTCGTGAAACAGGGCGCAAACGTGCACTCCGTCGGGGTGTGCGGGGCTTCGCCGATGAAGTGGATCAAGCCGACGACGACCGACTGTGGTCGAGCGGAGCGCATCGGCCAGGGCGAGGCCACCGAAATCCTGGGCAATGCCGAGGGCGTCGCCGTCAGGGATGTCATGGCCAAGGACAAGACCGATGTCATTCTGGTCGTCATCGGCGACACCATCGGCTCCTATGCCAACGCCGATTTCCCGAAAAGCTGGGCCTACCAGGAGGTCAACGCGCTCACCAGCCTGATCAAGGAAACCGGCGCGCAGTGCTACTGGGCCGGCCCGGGCTGGGGCCAGGGGGGCAAACGTTTCAACAAGGCGCCCGAACTGGTCACGCGGGTGAACGAGTTCCTTGCCGAGAACGTGGCGCCCTGCACCTATATCGACTCCACCAAGTTCTCCCAGCCGGGCGACTGGAAGACCGTCGACGGCCAGCACTACACCGGCAAGTACTACCGGGCCTGGGCCCAGGGCATCACCGAGGCGATCCTCGCCAATCCGCCGAAGAAGGCCCCCTGACCGGGAACCGGGGCACGCCTGACGTCTCGTGCCCCATGCCCGAGTCCACACGAAACGCCGATCAAGTCGGCGTTTCGCATTTCGGGCGAGGCCTGTCAGCACCTGGCTCGTCCCGGTTCAGGCATTACTAGTTCGAACGAACCGGGTAACATGCACAAGCGCCTGACCGTCCTCGGCCACCAGAGTCTCCGTGACGCGGATCGACGCACGGTGCGACCATGTCCAGCGCCTTCGGGAAGCGCTGATTTAATCAGCGCTTCCCGTCCGGGGCAGGGATGCCCCGGCGCAAACAATCGCGTAAGCGATTGATTTGCCGAGCCCGTCGCGGGCATGTGCCGCGACGCTCCCGAAAGCCGTCGTCCGAAGGACCTTGCGGCAGGGCTGTCGCAAGGGCTTGAGAGGAGGGACCAGCCGAGCTGAAAAAATCCAAGGAGGGATTTTTTTAGCGCAGCCCTTGAAACCTTGATGCCTAGGCCTGAAGTGATGAGACCGTCCCCTCTTCTGATGTCGATGATTCTGGGCATGAGCCTGGCCGGATGCGCGAACATCCCCGATGGAACGCCCTCGGCCAGCAGCACGCCGACCGCGGCGCCCCTCCCCTCGCCCCAGACCGAAGCCATCAAGCCGCCTGCGCAGCAGCAGCCCCAGACCGCGGCATCCGCGGCTGCAGAATCGACGGCCGCCCCCCAGCCCCTGATTCCTGCAGGCCAGCCCACCATCCGCCCGGGCGAGTGCTGGGTGCAGGCGGTGATCAATCCCAAGCCGGTGCAGAAGCCCCTGGAGATCGTCGTGCGCGATGCCGTCAACGACATCGAGATCACCCCGGCGATGGTGGAGGCCGCCCGGAAGGAGATCATCGTGCGGGAAGGTGGCGTCACCTATCGCATCGAGCCGCCGGTATACAAGCGCATCAGCGAGAAAGTCATGGTGCGTCCGGAGATTCGCCGTTCAGTCGTCGTTCCGGCCGTGTTCGAAGAGCGCGACGTGGACATCGAGATCGAGGCGGAACGCACCGTCCTTGAGCGCTGCAAGGTTTCCACCGCCCGTCGCTCGCCCGACATGCCCGTGCAGACCCTCTGCTCGCGACTCATCCCGGCGAAGACCCAGACCATCAAGCGCAATATTCTGGTGCAGCCCGAAACCACCCGCGAGGTGGTCGAGCCAGCCGTCTACAAGGAAGTCTCGCGCTGGGTGATCGAGACCCCGGCCCGCGCGGTGCCCGTCGACATTGCCCCGCGGACCGCGAATCTCCGCGTGCAGGAAATCACCAGCCCCGAGCACGTCGACGAACAGCAGCTCCCCCCGGAGATCAAGCGCCTGATCGCCACCCGTTATGAAGGCGAGCCCAGCGTCGTGTTCCGCCGCGCCGTATGCGACCACGAGCTCACGCCAGACCTCGTGCAAACGCTCCAGGGCGCCTTGAAGCACGCCGGCTTCGACCCAGGCCCCGTCGACGGCAAGTTCGGCAGGCGCACCCACCACGCACTGCTGGATTACCAGCGGCAGAACGGCCTGGCGCACGGCGCCCTCACTTACGAGAGCCTCGAGCACCTGGGCGTGACGCCGGAGCGATAAGGCAAGGGCGTGTCACCGGCTCATCCGGAAGCCCCCGCGGGGAGCACTCACAGGGCAGCCCGGGAGGTGAGTGACCAAGGAACAGCGCATCGGCCGCCCCCCCGGTTGGGCGGCCCGGACAGGAAGTCTCGACCATGAATTCCACCTCTTCCCCGCACGACCTGCTGCTGGTCATCGGCCTGGCCTGGTCCGCGATCGCCAGCCTCGCCCTGGCTGGCCTCATCTGGCGACTGTGGTCCCTGCGTCGCCGGCTGCTCGACCTCGCCGGCGGCGGCGTCTCCCCGCCCCCACGGCGCTCGATCCGCGAGGCGATGACCCATCTGCAGGCCATCGTAGCCGCCCAGCACAACCTGCTCGCCCAAACCACCCGGACCCGCGATCAGCTACGCGACGCCGCCCGCAGCGCGGAACGCCTCAGACGGCAACAGTGGGCTGCCCAGCAACTGTTCGCCCGCCTCGACGAGGGGGTCTTCATGGCCAGCCACGAAGGGGAGGTGTTCGAGGTGAATCCCGCGCTGGAGGACATGCTCCAGCGTCCGGCTCGCCTGATGCGCGAGCGGCGGCTTGGGGAAGTGCTGGCGCCCGAGGACGAGTCGTTCTTCCATAACCTTTGCGGCAACATGCTCCAGCGCGGCCACTGGGAAGGACGCCTGGTCCTGCGGCGTGCCGATCGCTCGGCCTTTCCCGCCTTCCTGCGCCTCCTCAGCCTGCTGGACGATGCGGGGCGCCCCCAGTATCTGCTTGGCGTGCTTCAGGATCTCAGCCCGGTGGAGGAAACCCGCGCCCAGCTCCACCAGCTGACCCACCACGACCCCCTCACGGGGCTACAGAACCGGGCCAGCTTCCTCGACGAGGTGGACGCCATCCTCCAGGCCGACCCCGAACGCCCCTGGCTGCTGGCGATCATCGGCATCGACCGTTTCACGATCGTCAACGATACCCTCGGTCCCCATCTGGGCAACCGGATCCTCGTCCAGGTCGCTGCCCGACTGCGCCACGCCCTCCAGCCCAGCGAGCGGCTCGCCCACCTCGGCGGCGACGAGTTCGCCCTGCTCATACCCCTTGTTTCGCCGGAGTCCAGTCACGCACGCGCCCTCGAGCGGGCCGGCACCTTCCTGGAATCCCTGCGTCGCCCGATCGAACTCCAGGAGCCGCGCTACACCCTGAAGCTCACCGGCAGCCTGGGGATGGCCGTCTTCCCGCGCGATGGCCGGCGGGCCGACGAGCTGGTGCAGGCCGGGCATCTCGCCCTCCTCCAGGCCAAGTCGAGCGGCGGGGACCAGGCCGCGCTGCACGACGCTTCCATGTCCCAGCTGGTCACCCGCCGCTTCCACCTCGAACAGGGGCTGCGCCACGCCCTCGAGCGACGGGAGATCGAGTGCTTCCTGCATCCCCTGATCTCCGCGCAGACGGGTCAGCTGGAGGGCTTCGAGTGCCTCATGCGCTGGCGACACCAGGACGGGGCCTATGTCCCGCCGGAAGAGTTCATCCCCGTGGCCGAGGAGACCGGGCTCATCATTCCGCTGACCACCTGGCTGCTCGACCAGGCCTGCCTGCACCTTGCAAGCTGGCGCAACCAGACCGGCAAGCCCCTGTTCCTTTCACTCAATATCAGCCCGAGGCAGCTGCTTGATCCCAAGCTGCCCGACCTGCTGATCCGGACCCTGCACAAGCATCGCCTGGATCCCACCGCCCTGATGCTGGAAATCACCGAATCCGGCCTGGTCGGAAGCATCGCGCTGGTACGCGAGCGCATCCTGCAGCTGGCCATGCGTGGCTTCCTGATCGCGGTCGACGATTTCGGCACCGGACAATCCACCCTGAGCCTGCTCAACGAGCTGCCCATCGACAAGCTCAAGATCGACCAGAGCTTCATCCGGAACAAGATCCCGCATCTCCCCGAGGCCGTGCAGGTGGTCGAGACGATGCTTGCCCTGGCCCGGGGGCTGCAACTGGCGGTCGTGGTCGAGGGGATCGAGACGGAGGCGCAGGCCCAGTTCATCCGCCAGAATCTGCCTTCCGCCCTGCTGCAGGGTTACCTGTTCGGCAAGCCCTCATCCGTACACGCATGGGACGGCCAGCTGCTCAGTGGACGGCTGCCGGGTTACGAGTGGTGGAAATAAAGAACGGGCGTCCGTTGGACACCCGTTAAGGCGATAAACATCGAAGGACGGGCCCCGCGTTCCAGCGAGGTGGCGTCATCGCCCGCCGTTGCGGCGGACTTGGTGAATGAGAGTCCCGCGGCAGAAAAAAGTTCCCCACCGATCCGTCGGGCTCCCGATGGCCGCTCTCGACAGCCGATCTCGAGGGCCGTACCCCGCAGGGGCTTCCGGCATGGATGCCGGAAGGGACTTCGGTGCGGGGTCAACCCCCAGGGGGCCGACCAGGGATGGTCGGCATCCGCCCACTGCATCCGCAGGCCCCCCGTCTCCACGTCCTTCGTGGCACCCATGCCCGAAGCTCCGCTTCGCGGGGTACGGCGCTCGACTCAGTGCGCCTCGCCCCAGTTCCTGCCCCAGCCCACGTCGACCACCAGCGGCACGGCCAGGCTGGCGGCGGCCGCCATGCGGGTCTTCACGATCCCTGCCAGTTCCTCGGCCCGCTCCGCCCCCACCTCGAACACCAGTTCGTCGTGCACCTGCATGATCATCCGCGCCGGGAAGCCGCTCTCGCTTAGCCAGGCATCGATATCGATCATCGCGCGCTTGATGATGTCCGCCGCAGTGCCCTGCATCGGCGCATTGATGGCCACCCGCTCGGCCTGCTGGCGACGGCGGGCATCGCGCGAACGGATGTCGGGCAGCTGCAGGCGGCGGCCGAACAGGGTTTCGGCATAGCCCTTGTCGCGGGCCTTCTCGCGCGCCTCCTCCATGTAGCGACGCACCCCGGGGTAGCGGGCGAAGTAGAGGTCGACGTAGGCCTGGGCCTCGGCGCGCGGGATGCCGAGCTGGCGCGCGAGCCCGAAGGCCGACATGCCGTAGATCAGGCCGAAGTTGATCGCCTTGGCCGCGCGGCGCTGCAGGTCGGTGACCTCGTCGAGCGGCAGGCCGAACACCTCGGCGGCGGTGGCGCGGTGGATGTCCCGCCCTTCCGCGAAGGCCTTGAGCAGGCCGGCATCGCCCGAGAGGTGGGCCATGATGCGCAGTTCGATCTGTGAGTAGTCGGCCGACAGCACCACCTGCCCCTCGGGCGCGATGAAGGCCTGGCGGATGCGCTGCCCCTCCGGGCTGCGCACCGGGATGTTTTGCAGGTTCGGATCGGTGGAGGAAAGCCGCCCGGTGGAGGCGACCGCCTGCTGGTACATGGTGTGCACCCGGCCGGTGCGCGGGTCGATGGCCTGCGGCAGCTTGTCGGCGTAGGTGCTCTTGAGCTTGGCGAGCATGCGATGCTCGAGGATCACGCGCGGCAGCTCGTGCTGCTCGGCCAGCTGCTCCAGCACCTCCTCGTTGGTGGAGGGCTGGCCGGTGGGCGTCTTGCTGACCACCGGCAGGCCGAGGCGGTCGAACAGGATCTCCTGCAGCTGCTTGGGCGAGGCCAGGTTGAAGGCCCCGCCGGCGATCTCGTGCGCCTGTCGTTCCAGGGCATGCATGCGGGTGGCCAGCTCGTGGCTGACCCGGTGCAGCAGGGCGGCGTCGATCCGCACCCCGTTGCGCTCGATGCGCATCAGCACCGGCAGCAGCGGGATCTCGATGTCCTCGTACACTGCGCGCAGGCCGGGCTCGCTCGCGAGGCGCGGCCACAGCGCCTGGTGCAGGCGCAGGGCGATGTCGGCGTCCTCGGCGGCGTAGCGGGTGGCGGTCTCGACATCGACCGCCGCGAAGGGAATCTGCTTCGCCCCCTTGCCGGCCACCTGCTCGTAGGTGATGGTCTCGTGGTCGAGGTGGCGGCGCGCCAGCGCATCAAGATCGTGCCGGAGCTGCCCGGCATCCAGCACGTAGGACTCGAGCAAGGTGTCGTGCGCGATGCCCGCAAGCGCGATGCCGTGGTTGGCCAGCACGTGGGCGTCGTACTTCAGGTTCTGGCCGACCTTGGCGTGCCGATCGCTCTCGAGCAGCGGGCGCAGGCGCTCGAGCACGGCCCCGCGGTCGAGCTGGTCCGGCGCGCCGGGATAGCTGTGGGCGAGCGGGATGTAGACCGCCTCGCCCGCCTGCACCGCGAAGGAGAGACCGACGATCTCGGCCTGCATCGGGTCAAGGCTGGTGGTTTCGGCATCGAAGGCGATCAGATCGGCAGTTTCGAGACGCCTGAGCAGGTCATCGAAGGCTTGTTCATTGAGGATGGTGGTGTAACGAGGCTCTTCTGACGATGCCACGAGAGCGGGGGCGAGGCCCACATCCCCCTCCTTTCCGGGTTCAAGCCTTGCCTGCCAGGCCTTGAGGTGGCGCTGCAGCTCGTAGCGTTCCGCAAGCTTGATCAGCGCCGGCAGGTCGGGCTCGGCCGGTTTCAGATCCTCGAGACCGACCGGCAGCTCCACGTCATCTCGCACGGTGACCAGCGTGCGCGACAGGGGCAGGTGGCCCAGCGCCGCGCGCAGGTTCTCCCCCGCCTTGCCCTTCATCCCCTTTGCGGCGGCCATCACGCCCTCGAGCGAACCGTATTCCTGCAGCCACTTCACCGCCGTCTTCGGCCCGCAGCCCTTCACGCCGGGCACGTTGTCGCTGGTGTCGCCGACCAGCGCGAGATAGTCGACGATCCGCCCGGGCGGCACGCCGAACTTCTCCTCCACCCCGGCAGGGTCGAGGCGGGTGTTCTTCATCGTGTCGATCAGGGTGACCCCTGGCCCGGACAGCTGGGCCATGTCCTTGTCGCCGGTCGAGATCAGCACCGGCAGCCCCTGCCCCTGCGCCTGGCGGGTCAGGGTGGCGATCACGTCGTCCGCCTCCACCCCATCGACGATCAGCAGCGGCAGCCCCAGGGCGCGGATCGCCTCGTGCAAGGGCTCGATCTGCACCCGCAGTTCGTCCGGCATGGGCGGGCGATGGGCCTTGTACTCGGGATAGAGGTCGTCGCGGAAGGTCTTGCCCGGCGCATCGAACACCACGCCGACCAGCCCCGGCTGCTCCTCCAGCACCAGCTTCTGGATCATCGCCAGCACCCCGTGCAGGGCACCGGTCGGCACGCCGTCGCGCGTGGTCAACGGCGGCAGGGCGTGGAAGGCGCGGAACAGGTAGGAGGAACCGTCGACGAGGACGAGGGGGCGCTTGGACATGCTTGGGTAATCCTGACTAACTTCCGGCAACGCGGGGCTCCATGGTACCTTTTTCAGACTTTTTCCGAGCCGTTGATACGCGCATGAGCGACAGCGCCCAGCCCCCCCACCGCCCCGCGCGTCACCGATTCACCGGGAGTGAATCGGGACAGCCCGAAGGGCTGCCCCCCGGGGCGACGCACAGGGATGTGCGCCGTCCGCCGAAGGACTCCGCCCACCTCGCCCGCGAGTCGTGGAAGGTGTTCCAGATCATGTCCGAGTTCGTCACCGGCTTCGAGACGCTCTCCAGCATCGAGCCTTCGGTCAGCATCTTCGGTTCGGCCCGCTTCTCGCCCGACAACCCTTACTACGCGCAGGCGATCGAGATCGCCAAGAAACTGGCCGACGCCGGCTTCGCCGTGATCAGCGGCGGCGGACCGGGCATCATGGAGGCGGCGAACAAGGGGGCGAAGGGCGGCGCCGCGCCGAGCATCGGCCTGAACATCCAGCTGCCCCACGAACAGCGCAGCAATCCCTACCAGGACATCTCGCTGCACTTCCAGCACTTCTTCGCGCGCAAGGTGATGTTCGTGAAGTACGCATCGGCCTACGTCGTCCTGCCGGGCGGCTTCGGCACCCTGGACGAGCTGGCGGAGATCCTCACCCTGGTGCAGACCGGCAAGAGCCGGCGCATCCCCATCATCCTGGTCGGCAGCACCTTCTGGGCCGGGCTGGTGGACTGGTTCCGCGACACCCTCATCACCGAGGGCACGATCGACGCCTCCGACATGGGCCTGTTCCAGATCCACGACGAGCCGCAGGCCGTGCTGGACGCTATCTTCGACTTTTATCAGAACCGCAGTGTCACGCCCTCGCCCGAGGAGCAGCGCATGTTGCTGGAGCTATGACCATGAACAAGATCCTCCTCCTTCCCGCCGCCCTGCTGCTGGCCGCGGCCCTTCCCGCCATCGGCCAGGACGCCCCGCCGCCGCCCGAGCCCAGCGCCCAGACCGAGGCCGTGCCGGAGCCGGAAATCACCATCCGCCCATCCGCGGACGGGATGATCGAGGAGTACCGCATCAAGGGCCGCCTCTACATGGTCAAGATCAGCCCGAAGAACGCCCCCCCCTACTACCTGATCGACAACGACGGTGATGGCGAACTGGAAACCCGTCACAACGGCCCGATGGAATCCCGCCTGATCCCGCAGTGGATCCTGTTCCGCTGGTAAGTCTCGCCCATGTCGGTCTACACCCGGGTCGATCGCCCCGCGCTCGAAACCTTCCTCGATGACTTCGATGCCGGCACGCTGGTCGAATACAGCGGCATCAGCGCGGGCATCGAGAACACCAACTATTTCGTCACCACGACGAACGGTCGCTTTGTCCTGACCCTGTTCGAGCAGCTCTCGCGCGACGAACTGCCCTTCTTCCTCGGCCTGATGGCCCATCTCGCCGAGCACGGCGTGCCGACCGCCCATCCGCAGGCGGACCGCCACGGCCGCTACCTGGGCGAGCTGTGCGGCAAGCCCGCCGCCCTGGTGCAGCGCCTGACCGGCGGCTCGGTCGAGCACCCCGACACGGCCCAGTGCGCGGCGATCGGCGCGGCCCTGGCGCACCTGCACCTCGCCGGGCAGTCCTTCCCGCTCGAGCGCGCCAACCCGCGAGGCCCGCACTGGTGGCGCGAGGCCGTCGCCCGCGTGCATGATCGCCTGGGCCCGGACGAGGCCGAACGGCTGGACGACGAGATCGCCTTCCAGTTCGCCCATCGCCACGACGCGCTGCCGCGCGGGGTGATCCACGCCGACCTGTTCCGCGATAACGCCCTGTTCGAGGGCGAGCGCCTGACCGGCATCATCGACCTGTACTACGCCTGCACCGACGCCCTGCTGTACGACGTGGCGGTCACGGTCAACGACTGGTGCGTCAATGACGCGCGCGAGCTGGACCCGGGACGCACCCGCGCCCTGCTCGAGGCCTATGCCGGCGTGCGCCCGTTCACCCCCGCCGAGCACGCATCCTGGCCAGCCATGCTGCGCGCCGCCGCGCTGCGCTTCTGGCTCTCGCGCCTGGTTGACCTGCACTTCCCGCGCGAGGGCGAACTGACCCACACCAAGGACCCGGACGCCTTCGGCCGGCTGCTGGCCGCCCACGCGCGCGGCACGCCCTCCCTGCCCGCATGAACCGCCTCATCGCCCTGCTCGACGCCCTCGCCGAACACAGCGGCCGCCTGGTGGCCTGGCTGACCTACGGCATGCTCGTCCTGACCGTGCTGATCGTGGTCCTGCGCTACGGTTTCAGCCTCAGCTTCACCGCTCTGGGCGAAGGCACGAGCTACCTGTTCGCGATGGTGTTCATGCTCGGTGCCGCCTACACCCTCAAGCACGACGACCATGTGCGGGTGGACGTGCTCTACCGCAACCTGGGCCCGCGCGGGCAGGCCTGGGTCAACCTCCTCGGCACGCTGTTCTTCCTGTGGCCGGTGATGGGGCTGATCCTGTGGCTGAGCACCGATTACGTGCTGGCTTCCTGGTCGCTGCTGGAGGGCTCCCGCGAGCCAGGAGGACTGCCCTTCGTCTACCTGCTCAAGAGCCTGCTCTGGGTGATGCCCGCGCTGATGATCCTGCAGGGCCTGGCGGACGTGCTGCGCTCGATCGCCGTCCTCCGCGGCGCCACCCCGGTTCCCGCCGACCACCTGCGCACGGAAGTCTGACCGATGGACGCCTTCTGGCCGTTGCTCCTGTTCCTCGCCGTCTTTGCCGGGCTGATGGTCGGCTATCCCGTCGCCTTCACCCTGGCGGGCGTCTCGCTGGCTCTGGCCCTGCTTGGCAGCGCCTTCGGCGCCTTCGACATGAGCCTGCTCGAGGCCCTGCCCAACCGCGTGTTCGGGGCCATGAACAGCGACACCCTGGTCGCCGTGCCCCTGTTCATCCTCATGGGGGTCATCCTCGAGAAGGCGCGCATTGCCGAAGACCTGCTCGGCAGCCTCGCGGGCCTCGCCGGCCAGCGCCCGGGCGCGCTCGCCTTCGCCGTGCTGCTGGTCGGCGCGCTGCTCGCCGCCAGCACCGGGATCGTCGGCGCCACCGTGGTCACCATGGGCCTGCTCGCCCTGCCCGCCATGCTGCAGCGCGGCTACGACCCGCGCCTGGCCTGCGGCACCATCTGCGCCGCGGGTACGCTCGGCCAGATCATTCCCCCGTCCATCATCCTCGTCCTGCTCGGCGACCAGCTCTCCTCGGCCTATAGCCAGGCGCAGCTCGCGCAGGGCATCTATGCGCCCAAGACCGTATCCGTGGGTGACCTGTTCGCCGGCGCCCTGATCCCCGGCCTGCTGCTGGTCATGCTCTACGCGCTCTACCTGGCCTGGCTCGCCTGGCGCAGCCCGGCGCGCATGCCGGCCGCCCCGGCCAGCGAGCCCCGCGCATCGATCGGCCCACTGCTCAAGTCCCTGTGGCCCCCCATGCTGCTGATCCTGGCCGTGCTCGGCTCCATCCTCGGCGGCATCGCCACGCCCTCCGAGGCCGCCGCCGTGGGCGCGGCCGGCGCCCTGCTGCTGGCGGCCCTGCGCGGGCAGTTGAACCGCGCCATGCTGGCCGATGCGGCGCGCGCCAGCACACGCATGACCAGCATGGTGTTCCTGATCCTGATCGGCGCATCCCTCTTCTCGCTGGTGTTCCGCGGCTTCGGCGGCGACGACGTCGTGCATGAGTGGCTCGCGAGCCTGCCGGGGGGCGCCATCGGTGCCATGCTGGTGGTGATGCTTGTGATGTTCCTGCTCGGCTTCATGCTCGACTTCATCGAGATCATCTTCGTGGTCGTGCCCATCGTCGCGCCCATCCTGCTCATGATGGGCCTCGATCCGGTGTGGCTGGGCGTCATGATCGCCATCAACCTGCAGACCTCCTTCCTCACCCCGCCCTTCGGCTTTGCCCTGTTCTACCTGCGCGGCGCGGCCCCGGCCCATATCCCCACGACGGACATCTACCGCGGCGTGGTGCCCTTCATCGGCCTGCAAATCCTGATGTTGCTGATCCTGGCCTTCTGGCCCGACCTCGCCACCTGGCTGCCGGGGCTGATCTATGGCTAGCGGCGCCCCCCTGCCCCCATGCGAGCCGTGAGCTGACCATGCCCCGCCTGATCGCCGGCCTGCGCGCACAGCTCCTGCTGCTTGTCCTGCTTGGCGCGGTGCCGGCGTTCCTCATCATCTTCATCCTGGCCGACCACTTCCGGCACACCATCCATGAACAGATGGAGACCCAGCTGCTGGACCGCACCCGGCAGCTTGCCGAACAGCACCAGGGCCACATCGACCAGACCCACCAGCTGCTGATCGCACTGGCGCAGATCCCGGCCATCCAGCGCGGCGAGGGCGAAGCCTGCGAATCGGTGCTGGCCGACATCCTGCACCACGGCTCCTTCCCCCTCTCCAACCCCCTCTCCAACCTCCTCTCCATCCGGCCCAACGGCGACGTCCTGTGCAACGGGGCCGCCCCGGGCAAACGTCTGCAGGTGGGGGACCGGGACTATTTCCAGCTCGCCATGCGGACCGGCCGATTCGCGGTCGGCCACTACATCATCAGCCGGACCAACAACAAACCGGTGCTGGGCCTGATCTATCCCCACCTGAGCGATGGACGGATCGACTTCCTCACCTTCGCCGCGCTGGACCTGTCCTGGCTCAACAACCATCCCCAGATCGCCACCCTGCCGAAGCACGCCACCCTGACGGTGATCGACCGCCAGGGCACGGTGCTGCTGCGCCACCCCCACGGCGATACCTGGCTGGGCAAGGAGATGGCCGGGCACCCGCTCGTGAGCACCCTGCTCGAGCAGGACGCCGGAAGCCACTTCGTGGCCGAGGACCTGGAAGGCGGCCAACGGTTCTTCGCCTACGCGCCGCTTGGGCCGGAACACGCCCCCCACGCCCGGCTCGCACTCGGCCTGCCTGAAGACGTCGCCACCGCCCACGACCGCCAGCTGCTCATGCAAGCCCTCGCCAGCCTGCTGCTGGCCATCCTGCTGGTGCTGGGCGTGGGCTGGGCCAGCACCGGCGGCTTCCTGATGCGGCGCGTCCAGCCCGTCATCGCCGCCGTGCGCCGGATCATGCACGGCGACCTGTCCGTCCGCACCGGGCTGCCTCCCTCCCGGGATGAGCTGGGCGAGCTGGCCTCGGCGGTGGACGCCATGGCGGCCTCGCTCGAATACCAGGAGCAGCAGGCCGGCGAGGCCCTCGCCGCGCTGCGCGAGAACAAGGAGCGCCTGGACATGGTGCTGCAGGCCACGGAGATGGGGTTGTGGGACTGGAACGTGCAGACCGGCGAGGTCATCTTCAACGAGGGCTGGGCAAAGATGCTCGGCTACCGGCTGGACGAGCTCGAGCCCAACGTGCGCACCTGGGAACGGCTCGTGCACCCGGACGACCTGCCGAGGGTCCTGCAGGTCCTCAACGAGCATCTGGAGGGACACCGGGCGCTGTACGAGACCGAACACCGGATGCGCACCAAGGATGGCGAATGGCGCTGGATTCTCGACCGCGGCAAGGTCATGCTGCGCGACGCCGAAGGGCGCCCCCTGCGCGCCGCGGGCACACACCAGGACATCACCGAGAAGAAGCGCGCGGAAGAGCAGCTGGCCTATCTTGCCCACCACGACGCCCTCACCGGCCTGCCCAACCGCGTACTGTTCGCCGAGCGGACCGAGCACGCCATCCGCCGGGCAGCGCGCGACCATCAGCACCTGGCCCTGCTGTTCCTCGATCTGGACCACTTCAAGAACATCAACGACAGCCTGGGCCACGCCCTGGGGGATCGCCTGCTGCAGGCAGTGGCCCGGCGGCTGCGGGAGCGGCTGCGTGACGAGGACACTCTGGCGCGCATGGGCGGCGACGAGTTCACCATCCTGCTCGAGAACGCGGGCCAGCCGCATGACGTTGCCCACACGGCACAGCGCCTGTTGCAGGCCTTCACCCCCCCCTTCGAGTTCGAAGGCAATACGCTGTTCGTTTCCACCAGCATCGGCATCGCCCTCTATCCGCAGGATGGCGAGGACCTCAGCCTGCTGATGCAGCGCGCGGATGCCGCCCTGTACCGGAGCAAGGCCGAGGGGCGCAATGCATTCCACTTCTTCTCCGCCGAAATGGCCGAGGCCGCCGCGGAGCGCCTCCACATCGAGTCCGGCCTGCGCCGCGCGCTCGAGCACGGGGAGCTCGAGCTGCACTATCAGCCCCAGATGGACCTTACACGCGGCGAAGTGATCGGCATGGAGGCCCTGGCCCGCTGGCACCACCCCGAGCGCGGCTGGATCCCGCCCGCCCGCTTCATCCCGATCGCCGAGGAGAGCGGCCTGATCGTGCGCCTCGGCCAGTGGGCCCTGCGCGAGGCCTGCCTGCAACTGAAGCGCTGGCAGGCGGCAGGCCTGGCCGTCGGCTATGTCGCGGTCAACGTCTCCACCGTGCAGTTCAGGCACGGCACCTTGATCGAGGATGTCCGCCAGGCCATCGAGTCCTCCGGCATCGCCGCCGGGCAGCTCGAACTGGAAATCACGGAAAGCTTCATCCTGCATGATCCGGAGGCCGCGACCCGCATCCTCAAGGCCCTGCGCGATCTCGGCGTGCGGCTGGCCATCGACGACTTCGGCACCGGCTATTCGTCCCTGCTCTACCTCAAGCGCCTGCCGCTGGACCGGATCAAGATCGATCAGGGCTTCGTGCGCGACATGCTGACCGATCCACAGGACGAGGCCATCGTGCGCGCGGTGATCGCCCTCGGCCACAGTCTGGAGCTCAATGTACTGGCAGAAGGCGTGGAAACGGCGGAACATGCAAGCCGCCTGCGCGAACTCGGCTGTCATGCGGCCCAGGGCTATCACTTCGGCCGCCCCGCCCCTGCCAGTCAGCACGATTGAAGCCAGCCGGGCTTGCCGCTATCATCCCGCCCCCTCCACTCATCCTTCCCCCGGCCATGCACATCGGCCCCTACGTCCTCGACGCCCCGCTCGCCCTTGCGCCGATGGCCGGAGTCACCGACCGTCCGTTCCGCCAGCTGTGCAAGACCTTCGGCGCCGGGCTGGTGGTGGGCGAAATGTCGGCCAGCAACCCGCGCCTGCGCGACACGCGCAAGAGCCTGCTGCGCCGCCCGCACGCCGATGAGCCCGAACCGCGCGCGATCCAGATCGTCGGCAACGATCCGGCCCTGATGGCCGATGCCGCCCGCCTGGGTGTGGACCAGGGGGCGCAGATCGTCGACATCAACATGGGCTGCCCGGCCAAGAAGGTCTGCCAGAAGGCGGCGGGCTCCGCCCTCCTCGGCGATCTTCCGCTGGTCGGCCGCATCCTCGATGCCGTGGTGCGCGCGGTTGACGCGCCGGTCACGCTCAAAATCCGCACCGGCCTCGATGCCGAACGGCGCAACGCAGTGGCGGTGGCGCGCATCGCCGAGGCCGCGGGCATCCAGGCGCTGGCCATCCACGGCCGCACCCGTGCCGACCTGTTCCGCGGCGAGGCGGAATATGACACGATCCGCGCGGTACGCGAGGCTGTTTCCCTGCCGCTGTGGGCCAACGGCGATATCGACTCGCCGGCCAAGGCCCTCGAGGTGCTGCGCCACACCGGGGCGGACGGGGTGATGATCGGCCGCGCTGCCCTCGGCCGACCCTGGCTGTTTGCCCAGCTGAGGGCGGCCCTCGAGGGCCGCCCCATCCCCGCCGAGCCGGACATGGATGAGCGGCTCAACCTCATGCTCCGCCACCTGGACGGCCTGCATGAGCTATACGGTGTTCACCAGGGGGCGCGTGTTGCACGCAAGCACATCGGCTGGTATTGCACAGACTTGCCGGGTGGCGATACTCTTCGCGCCCGATTCATGACCATCGATGACGCCGAGGCGCAACGCGCCGTGCTCATCCAGCATTTCGCCGGCTGCTTGACCCGTCCGAAGGAGGCCGCATGAACCCGCCCACCACCCCGCTGCATGAGGCCGTACGCGCTGCCCTGGAGCACTACTGGCGCACGCTGGAAGGGGACGAGCCGCGCGACCTTTACGCGCTGGTGCTGCGAGAGGTCGAGCGGCCACTGCTGGAGTGCGCCATGCGCTATTGCGAGAGCAACCAGACGAGGGCAGCCGCCTGCCTCGGCATCAACCGCGGGACCCTGCGCAAAAAACTGCGCGAGCATGGCCTGGAAGCCGAAACCGGATCTTGAATTTCTTCCGCCACATCCCCATCCAAGGTTCGCTTGCATAAACTTGCGAGGCTGACATGACCAACCGCAAATCCATCGAAGACATCGCCGAGGATCTCTGGTCCCCGCCGGAGACCGTCGACATCAACGAAGAGGCCCTCAAGGCCAAGGCCGCCCTGAACAAGGACGCGCGCCGCCGTCTGGACGACCTGATGGAAGAACGTCGCCTGAAGAAGGCGATCGAGGACGACTACCTCGACTGATGGACAGGACCTCCAGCGGGAACGCGCGCCTCTTCCTGCTCGCAGGGAGCCTGCTCGGCGGGCTCGGCGTGGCGCTTGGCGCCTTTGGCGCGCACGGCCTGAAAAAGGTGCTGGATGCATCACTGCTCGAGGTCTACGAGACGGCCGTGCTGTACCAGTTCCTGCACGCCCTCGCCCTGCTGATCGCCGGGCTGTGGCTGCGCCAGGGCGGCCCGGCATCCATCCTCGCCGATCCGTCGGGCTCCCGACGGCCGTACCCCGCAGGGGCTTCCGCCATGGATGGCGGAGGGGACTTCGGTGCGGGATCAGCGGATCGGGACTCGCCAGTAGGCGAACGCGAAGCTGGCGCCAGCCCGCCCGTAGGAGGCCGACCCTGGATGGTCGGCATCCGCCTTGCCGGCTGGTCCTGGCTCGCCGGGGCGACCCTGTTCAGCGGCAGCCTCTACCTGTACGTCCTCAGTGGCGTGCACTGGCTCGCCTTCGTCACCCCGGCGGGCGGCACGCTGTTCATCCTCGGCTGGCTGGCGGCCGGATGGGCGGCCTGGAGACAGCCCCCCTCCACCTGACCCGCACACTTCGTGCGCGGCGTTGCTCACACCCCGTAGCTGGCGCGATACGCCTCCACGGCCCCCAGGTGCCCCGCGAACTTCTCATCGCCACGCATCAGCTCGACCAGGTCCGCCAGACCCGCGATCGCCAACGCCCGCAGGCCATGCTCCCGCTCCACCTCCTGGATGGCCGACAACTCGCCCTGGCCACGCTCCTGACGATCCAGAAGCACCGCCACGCCCACCGCCTGCGCACCGGCCGCGCGGATGATGCCGAGCGACTCCCGGATCGCCGTGCCGGCAGTGATCACGTCGTCGACGATCAGCACACGGCCCGCCAGCGGCGCACCGACGATGCTCCCCCCCTCGCCGTGATCCTTGGCCTCCTTGCGGTTGAAGGCCCAGGGCACGTCGCGACCGTGCCGCTCAGCCAGCGCGATGGCGGTGGCTGCCGCGAGCGGGATGCCCTTGTAGGCCGGGCCGAACAGCATGTCGAACCCCACCCCCGAGCGCACGATCAGCTCGGCATAGTAACGGCCGAGGCGACTGAGGGCGTCGCCCGTGTTGAACAGACCGGCGTTGAAGAAGTAGGGGCTCACGCGCCCGGACTTGAGGGTGAACTCGCCGAAGCGGAGCACTTCGCGCTCGAGGGCGTAGCGAAGAAAATCCTGGGACAGACTGGACATGAAGGAATGCGCCTTGCCAATAAGAATGGGACAGAGCGCATTCTAGCAGCCCAAGCGGGCTTACTTCTTGAGGCTGTCGCGGATCTCGCGCAGCAGCAGGACCTCTTCGGACGGCGTCGGTGCAGGGGCCGGCTCGGCGGCCTTGGCCTCCTCGTGGTGGCGGCGCAGGCGGTTCATCAGCTTGATCACCATGAAGATGGCGAAGGCGATGATGGTGAAATCCACCATCGTCTGGATGAACACGCCGTAGTTGAGGGTGGCCACTCCGGCCTCCTTGGCCGCCGCGACCGTGGGGAAATCCCCCTCGCCCAGGGTGAGGAAAAGGTTGTTGAAGTTGATCCCGCCGAGCAGCAGCCCGAGCGGCGGCATGATCACGTCCTTCACCAGCGAATCGACGATCTTGCCGAACGCCGCGCCGATGATGACCCCCACCGCGAGATCGAAGGCATTGCCCTTGATGGCAAACTCCCGGAACTCCGTAAGCAAACTCATGCTGACTCTCCCTTCATGCGGCAGACCTCCCACCGCTTCACGTTTACAATGCATTCAAAAGTAGCAGAGAGGAACGCATGATGAAGATTCTGGTCATCGGCTCCGGCGGCCGCGAGCACGCCCTGGCCTGGAAACTGGCCCAATCACCGCGGGTTGCGAAGGTCTATGTCGCCCCGGGCAATGCCGGCACGGCGCGCGAAGCCAAGTGCGAGAACGTCGGCATCCAGGCCACCGATGTCCCGGCCCTGTTCGCCTTCGCCCGCGACCGCGCGATCGACCTGACCGTGGTCGGCCCCGAGGCGCCGCTCGCTGCCGGCGTGGTCGACACCTTCCGCGACGGCGGCCTGCGCATCTTCGGCCCGACAAGGGAGGCCGCCCAGCTGGAGAGCTCCAAGGCCTTCGCCAAGGACTTCCTCGCCCGCCACCGCATCCCGACCGCCGAATACCGCGTGTTCACCGAACTGAATCCGGCGCTGGACTACATCCACGACCGCGGCGCACCGATCGTGATCAAGGCCGACGGCCTCGCCGCCGGCAAGGGCGTCGTCGTGGCCATGACCCAGGCGGAGGCTATCGATGCCGTGCGTGACATGCTCGGCGGCCAGTTCGGCCAGGCCGGCGCGCGCGTGGTGATCGAGGAGTTCCTCGACGGCGAGGAGGCGAGCTTCATCTGCATGGTGGACGGCCAGAACATCCTGCCGATGGCCACCAGCCAGGACCACAAGCGACGGGACGACGGCGACAAGGGCCCCAATACCGGTGGCATGGGCGCCTACTCCCCCGCGCCGGTGGTCACCCCCGAGATCGAGGCACGCATCATGCGCGAGGTGATGGAGCCAACCGTGCGCGGCATGGCCCTCGACGGCCTGCCCTACACCGGCTTCCTGTACGCCGGGATCATGATCGACCAGTCCGGCGCCCCCAAGGTGCTGGAGTTCAACTGCCGATTCGGCGACCCCGAGACCCAGCCCATCATGATGCGCCTGCAGTCTGACCTGGTCGGCCTTCTCGAGGCCGGCATCGACGGGCGGCTCGACCAGGTCGGTGCCGCCTGGGATCCGCGCGTCGCCCTCGGCGTGGTCATGGCCGCCGGCGGCTACCCCGGCGAGATCCGCACCGCGGACGTAATCGAGGGCCTCGACGCCCCGCAACCCGAGCACGCCAAGGTGTTCCACGCCGGCACCCGCCTGGACGAGGCCGGACGCGTCGTCACCTCCGGCGGCCGCGTGCTGTGCGTCACCGCGCTCGGCGAGACCGTGCACGAGGCCCAGCAGCGCGCCTACGCCGCCGTGGACACCATCCGCTTCGAGGGCGGCTTCTACCGCCGCGACATCGGCTGGCGCGCCATCAGCCGCGGTTGATCGCCGCGCTAGGGATGCTCGGCACAAGCAGGGCATCCTGCTTGGGGCAAGGATGCCCCAAAGTGAACAACGACGCAGGTCGTTGATTCGCGGAGGCCGTCGCGAATTCATTTCGCGACGAGCCGATCCGCAAGACCCCAAGGATGGGGTTTGCGGAGTTTTCCCAAGGGCCGAACGGCCCCGCCCAACAAAAAGAAACGCCGGCGTGGCGGAATCCATCCCTGGATTCCGCCCTGCGGGTGACGCTACGCGTCCCAACGCCGTTCCCGACGGCGTTGTTAAAGCCGGCGTTCTCGTTTCTTGCGGTGATCGCCGGATCAGCGCTTCATCGCGTCCCAGAACTCGTTGTTGGTCTTGGTCTTGGTCAGGCGGTCCAGGAGGAACTCCATCGCCTCCAGTTCGCCCATGTTGTGCAGGAACTTGCGCAGGATCCACATCTTCTGCAGCTCTTCCACGTCCGTGAGCAGCTCCTCGCGGCGGGTACCGGAGCGGTTGATGTCGATGGCCGGGTAGACGCGCTTCTCGGCGATCTTGCGGTTGAGGTGCACCTCGCTGTTGCCGGTGCCCTTGAATTCCTCGTAGATCACCTCGTCCATCTTCGAGCCGGTGTCGATCAGGGCGGTGGCGAGGATGGTCAGGCTGCCGCCCTCCTCGATGTTGCGCGCCGCGCCGAAGAAGCGCTTGGGCTTCTGCAGGGCGTTGGCATCCACGCCGCCGGTCAGCACCTTGCCGGAGGACGGCTGGACGATGTTGTAGGCGCGCGCCAGGCGGGTGATCGAGTCGAGCAGGATCACCACGTCACGCTTGTGCTCGACCAGGCGCTTGGCCTTCTCGATCACCATCTCGGCCACCTGCACGTGACGAGTCGCCGGTTCGTCGAAGGTGGAGGCGATGACCTCGCCGCGCACCGTGCGCTGCATCTCGGTCACCTCTTCCGGGCGCTCGTCGATCAGAAGGACGATCAGGTAGCACTCAGGATAGTTTGCGGTGATGCTCTGCGCGATGTTCTGCAGCATCATCGTCTTGCCCGCCTTCGGGGGGGCGATGATCAGGCCGCGCTGGCCCTTGCCCATCGGCGCGACGATGTCGATCACGCGCGCAGTCAGGTCCTCGGTGCTGCCGTTGCCGCGCTCCATGCGCAGGCGCTTCTCCGGGTGCAGCGGGGTGAGGTTTTCGAACAGCACCTTGCTCTTGGTGTTCTCCGGCGGCTCGAAGTTGATCGAGTCGACCTTGAGCAGGGCGAAGTAACGCTCGCCATCCTTCGGCGGGCGGATGGTGCCGGCCACCGTATCCCCGGTCTGCAGGCTGAAGCGGCGGATCTGGCTCGGGGAGACGTAGATGTCGTCCGGGCCGGCGAGGTAGGAGCCGTCCGGCGAGCGCAGGAAGCCGAAGCCGTCCGACAGGATCTCCAGCACCCCCTCGCTGTAGATCGCCTCGCCCGTCTTGGCGTGGGCCTTGAGGATGGCGAAGATCAGGTCCTGCTTGCGCGCGCGGGCCACGTTCTCGATGCCCATGGACTCGGCGAGGGCCAAGAGCTCGGCAGCCGGTTTTTTCTTGATTTCGGTCAGATTCATGCGAGGGAAGGATTGAATGCAGGGATGCACACGACCAGCAAGGGTCACGGCAGGGAAGGATCGGGATGGTGCAGAATGTGCTTTGAACGGTAGGCGAATGCCGACCGCGGAAGAAAACTAACACGCCCCGCGGGACGCGTCCAGAGAAAGATGGACACGCCCGGGGCGCGGTGCCTCAGAGCTGGCCGTCGAGGAAGGCCGCGAGCTGGGACTTGGACAGGGCGCCGACCTTGGTCGCCGCCACGTTGCCGTCCTTGAACAGCATCAGGGTCGGGATGCCGCGGATACCGTACTTCGGCGGGGTCCCCGGGTTCTCGTCGATATTGAGCTTGGCAACCTTGACGCGGCCGGCGTATTCGCTGGCGATCTCGTCGAGGATGGGGGCAATCATGCGGCAGGGACCGCACCACTCGGCCCAGTAGTCCACCAGGACCGGCATGTCGCTCTTGATGACTTCCTGCTCGAAGCTGGCGTCAGACAGGTAAACAATGTTGTCGCTCACGCGGTCGTCTCCTTCGTGGCATTCATGGAGCCGGCCTTGTGGCCGGATGGCTGGGATTTTGCGACCAGCCTCCGTACATTGCAAGCCGGGAGGGGCGGCGCAGCGGCCACGGTTCAGCCAGGCAAGCAGCGATTGCCTCCAGCCTGCTTGGCCAGATGCAGGGCCTTGCCGGCACGCTGCAGGGCCCCATCCAGCGGCTCGCCGAGGGACTGGAGCAAGGTGATGCCGCACGAGAGGGTGATTCGCAGCGGCTCCTCGCGATAATGGAAGGGCGCGACCTGGATCGCCTCGCGCACCTTGTCCAGCCTGACGAAGCCATCCTCCAGGGAGGGCACGGGCATCAGGATGATGAACTCATCACCCTCGTAGCGGGCAACATAGCCCTCTGGCGTGAGCCTCCCGTTAAGCTCCAGGCCGATGATCCGCAAGGCACGATCCCCCGCCTGGTAGCCGAAGCGGATGTTGATCTCCCGCATGCCGTCGATGTTCCAGAGGGCAAGCAGGTACTTCTGCCGTTTCGAGCGTCCGTCCTGCTCCGCGAGGGAGACAATTCTTTTCTGCAACGCGGCGTGGTTGGGCAGCCCCGTCACGCCATCCACCAGCAGGCGGGCGCAGGTTTCCTCGAAGGCCCGCCGCATCACGGCAGCCTCCTTCTCCAGGCCCCGCACGCGCGACTGCACGCCCTGGGCGAACGCCTGCATCTGCTGGACCTGCCGCTGCTCGCTCGCGTCCATCGCCTGCAGCGCATCGCACATGAAGGCCAGGTGCGCGGTGATGGTGCGCTTCAGATCCCCGGCAACGGCGCCGGACTGCACCTGCCGCTTCAGCTCCTCCACGCCGAGGGAGAAGTCGGCCTGGAGCTGCCGCCGCTCCGTCTGCAGCTGGCTCATGGCCTCGAATCCCTCGCGCATCTCCTGCTCCAGGGCCCCGAGCGTTTTTTCGGTCAGGGAGAGGAAATGCTCGAGGTCCTTTCTTTCACCTTCCAGCTCGCAGATCGCGGCATTGACGAGCTCGACGATGGCCTCCAGCAGCGGGCCGCGCACGTCGGACGCATCGAGGTCGGCCGACTGAAGGCGGGCGAGCAGGCGCGTCTTCTGCTCCGCCAGGTCCGCCGGCACCTGCATCGCGCCGACGACGGCCAGGACGACCTCCCTTGCCAGGGCCGCGGCGTCATCGAGGTGACTGCCCGCTGCCGCCCCCCGCAAAGGGCTTGGATGCTTGACCTCCATGTCGCGCAGCGCCTTGATGAGCGCCTCGAGGTCCGGTTGCACCTCCTCCGGCGTCAGCCGGCCGGCCGGGAGGCGGGTATGCCTTCTCAGCCGTGCCTCGACAGCCTCGATCTCGGGATAGATGCGCGAGGTCAGGGGGGCGAGCCAGCGCAGGGACAGGCGAAGCAGGCCCTCAAACTGGCCGAGACGCAGATCCCGCTCTTCCAGCGACTGGAACAGCTCGTAGTAGCGTGTGCGCCAATCCTGCTGATGATCGACCAAGGCCACACCTCCCGGGCATGGATGGAATCACCCCACGACACACCGATTGCGCCCGCCGCTCTTGGCGGCATACAGGGCCTGGTCGGCACGCTCGAACAGCTGGTCCACGGTGTCAATGGCGCGCAGCTGGCTCAGCCCACAAGATAGCGTAATCCTCAGCGGCTTGTCGCCGTAACGGAACGGCGCCCCGGCGATGGCCTCGCGGATGCTGTCCGCCTTGGCGAGGGCATCCATCACGCTGGTGTTGATGAACAGCATGATGAACTCCTCGCCGCCATAGCGCGCGACGAAATCGGTCTCGCGCACCAGCGAAGACAGCTTGTTGGCCACGATGCGCAGGGCCTTGTCGCCCGCCTTGTGGCCGAAGGTGTCGTTGATGGCCTTGAAGTGGTCGATGTCCCAGACGGCCAGGGTCAGCGGCTGCTTGTGGCGCCTGAAACGGGCGAACTCGAGCTTGAGCCGTTCATCCAGGGCGAGGCGGTTGGGCACCCCGGTCAGCGCGTCGATCAGCATGCGCTCGCGGCTGGCACGCAGGTTCTCGCGCAACCCCTCGGTCTCCTTCTCTAGCAGCAGGATGCGTCCGCGCATGGTGGCGGTCGTCTTTTCCATGCGCTGGAGCAGCCGATCCTCCGAGTCGCGCAGGCTGGCCATGTGCAGGCGCAGGCGCTCGAGGCGCGTACTGATGATGACCTTGAGCTGGTTCACGTCGTTGACCGCCGAGATGTCCTGCTCCAGGCCGCGCATCTGGCTGTCCACCGCATCGTGCAGCGCAAGACGCGTGCCCGTGTCGTCGCGCAGCAGGTCGATGTCCGACTGGACATCCCGGTCCAGCTCGCTGAGGGTGTCTGTGAGCTGCTTGAGGAAACCCGCCAGGTCATCCTTCTCATGCTCGAGCTGCTTGCGCATGTCATTGACCAGACCGGCCGCCCGGTCGATCAGTACCGTCGTCGCCCCCTCGCCCGGCAGCCCCAGGGCCTCCAGCAGGTCGGACTTGCGCTGTTCCAGCTCGTGGGTCAGGGCCAGCTTTTCCAGCAGTACCGCGAGGAAGCGCCGCGCCAGCGCAGCCCGGTCGTCCAGCTCGGGCGCCTCCCCCGGGGCAACGGAGGACTCGCGCTCGACCTCTTCGCTCCGGGTCTCCAGGGTACGCAGTTCGCCGACCACCTCGTTCAGCTGGGAGAGCAGGCGGCTCAGGGGCAGACGCCCCTCGGGCGCGACCTTGACCTCCTGACGCAGGGCGGACAGACGCTTTTCGAGCGGGGGATAGGCCTTTTCCGCCGCGAGCGTGAGGCGCCCGAGGGCAAGACGGAGCAGCTCTTCCGCCGAGCCGAGGCGCTCGTCGCGCTCCTCGAGGGTTTGCAGGGTGTCGAGATAACGACTCTTCCAGTCTTCGCCTTCGCTGGCTTGTGCGGTCATGACGGTCTCACAGGGTTAGGCCCGGCGGCAGCTCCACCTCCACTGCCAGCGGCAGGTGGTCGGAGTGCGGCAGGTGCAGCACCTCGGCCTCGCGCATGCGCAGGGAGGGGCTGATCAGGATGTAGTCGATCATCCGGCTGGGTCGCCAGCTCGGGTAGGTATGCAGCTCCTTCTCCGGCAGCAGCAGCCCCGTGCGGCTCTGCAGCAGGCGCATCTCGGGGGCCTGCGGCAGGCAGTTGAAATCCCCCATCAGGATGGCGTTCGGCTCGTCGGCCAGGAGGCCCGCGACGAAGTCCATCTGCCGCATGCGCGAGGCGCGGCCAAGGGCGAGGTGCATGACCGCCACGGTGAGCTGCGCCCCGGGCTGGCCGAAACGCGCGAGCATCACCCCCCGCCCGGGCAGGAAGCCCGGCAGGGAGCGGTGCTCCACCGCATAGGGGATCAGCCGGGCGACCATGCCCAGGCTGTGCTTGGCCAGGTGACCGAGGTCGCGGTTGGTCTGGTGCTTCCAGAACGGCATCGCGGCGCGCATCGCCAGGTATTCGGCCTGGTTCAGGAAGTGGCTGCGCAGGCTGCCCGCATCCAGCTCCTGCAGGCCGACGATGTCATACTCGCACAGCACCTCGGCGATGCGGTCGAGGTTGCGCATCCGCTCCGGCGTCGGCAGCACGTGCTTCCAGCCGGCGGTGAAATACTCACGGAAGGCGCGGCTGGCGATGCCGACCTGGATGTTGTAGCTCAGCAGCCGCAGCCGCTGTCCCGGATGGACCGCCGGATGGGCCGCGGCGTAGGGAATGTCGCGACGCGCAATCACATCGGCGACACCATCTCGCCCAGCCGCGCGGTCAGCTTGAGGTTCTCGCTGTAGTCCACCGGCACATCGATCACGCAGATATCCTGGCTTGCAATGGCCTCGCGCAGCACGTCCTGCAGCGACACGCCCGGCTCGATGCGGTAGCCGCGCACGCCGAATGCCTCGGCCAGCTTGACGAAGTCGGGGTTGCCGAAGCGGACGAAGGCGGGACGGCCAAACTGCGCCATCTGCTTCCACTCGATCAGGCCATAGCCGCCGTCGTTCCAGACCAGCACGATGATCGGCGTGCCGAGGCGCTTGGCGGTCTCCAGTTCCTGCACGTTCATGAGGAAGCCGCCGTCGCCGGTGGCGGCCACCACCGTGCGCTCCGGGCGCGCCAGCTTGGCGGCGATCGCCCCCGGCAGGGCGATACCCATGCTGGCGAAGCCGTTGGAGATCAGGCAGGTGTTGGGGTGCTCGCAACGGAACATGCGCGCGAGCCACATCTTGTGCGCCCCCACGTCGGAGATGACGATGTCCTGCAGGTCGAGCACGGTGCGCAGGTCCCAGATCAGCTTCTGCGGCTTGAGCGGGAAGATCGCGTCGCGCGCATGCTCGCCCATGTCCGTGATCATCATCTGGCGCAGCTTGCGCATCGCCTGCCCTTCGTGCGGCCTGGCGCGCAGGGCGATGCGCTCGAGCGAGAGGCCGATATCGCCCAGCACCTCGAGGGTCACACCGTAGTGCTCGTCGATCTCGGCGGGGGTATCGTCGATGTGGAGGATGGCGCGATCGCGGGTCGGGTGCCAGAGGTGCGGATGGTACTCCACCACGTCGTAGCCAATGGCGATGATCAGGTCCGCATGGTCGAAGCCGACGCCGACGTAGTCCTTGGACTGCAAACCAACGCTCCCCAGGGCCATCGGGTGCTTGAACGGGATCACCCCCTTGGCCATGAAGGTATTGGCCACCGGGATATTCAACTGTCCGGCGAAGGCCGCCAGTGCCTCGTGCGCGCCGGCGCGGATCACACCGTTGCCGGCAAGGATGATGGGGTTCTTCGCCTCCGAGATCAGCCGCGCGGCCGCCGACACCGTCTGCTCGGACGGCCCGGGACGGTGGCCGTCGGAATGCGTCAGCGGCGCCCCTTCGGCGGGCATCTCGGCAATGTTCTCCGGCAACTCGATGAAGGCCGCGCCAGGCTTGGACGACTGCGCCAGCTTGAAGGCCTTGCGGATCGTCTCCGGCACGGTGGACGGTGAGAGCACGCGGGTGGAGAACTTGGTCACCGGCCGGAACATCTCCACCAGGTCGAGGACCTGGTGGGATTCCTTGTGCAGGCGGTCGGTCGAGGCCTGGCCGGCGATGGCGACCAGCGGCGCATGGTCCATGTTGGCGTCCGCCACGCCGGTGATGAGGTTGGTCGCGCCGGGTCCGAGCGTCGCCAGGCACACCCCTGCCCTGCCGGTCAGGCGGCCATGCACATCGGCCATGAAGGCCGCGCCCTGTTCATGGCGGGTGGGGATGAAGCGGATGCGGCTATCGAGCAGGGCGTCGAGCAGGTCGAGGTTCTCCTCGCCGGGAACGCCGAAGATGGTGTCGACGCCTTCGGCCTCGAGGCAACGGACGACGAGATGTGCGGTGGTGGTCATGGGCCAGCCAACAGGAAAAGGATCGGGCTAGCATAGGGGCTGGGACGGGGAATCCCAACCCCCGGCAGGCTGCCAGTCTTACCTGCCGGCCTCCCGGGCGACAAGGGCATCGACGACTTCGATCATCTTGCCGTTGGTGCCGGCGAGGCTGCCCGAGGTGCGGTACTTGCCCTGCACGACCATGGCCGGGACGCCGGTGATGCCGTACTGGCGGGCGAGCTGCTGAGCCTTGCGCACCTCGCCATCCACGGCGAAGCCGTTGAAGGCCTTGAGGAAGGCAGCGCGGTCGACGCCATGGCCAGCGACGAAGTCGGCGATCTGCTCGGCCGTTCCGAGGGGACGGCGCTCCTTGTGCACAGCGTCGAACAGGGCGGTGTGGAGCCGCTCGTCCGCGCCGAGCTGCCTGAGCGCGTAGTAGGCCTTGCTCAGCGGCGCCCAGCCCGGGTTGAGGGCCACGGCCACGCGCTCGAAGCGCACGTTGGCCGGCTTTTTCGCCAGCCAGGCGTTGAGGGTGGGGTCGAAGTGGTAGCAATGGCCGCAGCCGTACCAGAACAGCTCCTGCACCACCACCTCGCCCTGTGCGGCATCCACCTTCACCGGCGGGTCGATGGCCTCGTAATGGACTATTTCTTCCGGTGCGGCATGCGCCAGTCCCGTGGAGAGGATGAGCGCGAGCAGCCAGCCAAGTCGTTTCATCGTTCAACCTCCTGGTTGTGAGCCGCTTACAGCGTGCCGTAGGAATGCAGGCCGGAGAGGAACATGTTCACGCCGAGGAAGGCGAAGGTAGTGACGAACAGGCCGACCACCGCCCACCAGGCCATCGGCGCGCCGCGCCAGCCCTTGGTCAGGCGCAGGTGCAGCCAGGCCGCGTAGTTGAGCCACACGATCAGCGCCCAGGTCTCCTTCGGGTCCCAGGACCAGTAGCCGCCCCAGGCCTCCGCCGCCCACATCGCGCCGAGGATGGTGGCCACCGTGAAGAAGCCGAAGCCGAGCGCGATGGCCTTGTACATCAGGTCGTCCAGCACTGCGAGCTTCGGCAGGCGGTCGTTCTCCCCGTCCCCGCCGAGCTTGAGCTTGAGCAGGTAGGCGATGCCCACCATCGCGGCGAGGGCGAAGGAGCCGTAGCCGACGAAGTTGGCCGGCACGTGGATCTTCATCCAGTAGCTGTTGAGCGCGGGCACCAGAGGCTGGATGTGGTTCGCGCCGCGATCGAAGGTGTACCACAGCAGGAAGCCCACGGCGGCGGAGATCACCAGCATGACGAAACCGCCGAGGTTGCGCGTGCGGAAGCGGCCCTCGTAGAACAGGTAGATCAGCGCGGTGATCACGGCGAACAGGATGAACACCTCGTACAGGTTGCTCACCGGGATGTGGCCATAATCCACATGGATCAGGTAGGACTCGCGCCAGCGCGCCATCAGGCCGGCCAGGCCGAAGACGGTGGCCGCCCACACCAGCGCGGAGGCAATGCGGCCGATGTACTCGGCGCGGGTGAACAGGGCGAGGAAATAGGTGAAGGTGGCGCCGACGTACAGCGCGCTCATCCACATGATCGCGCTCTGACTGGAGACCAGGAACTTGAGGAAGAAGTCCTTGGCCTGCACGGCGCTGAGCGCCTCCAGGCCGACCGAGAGCTGGTCGCCGAAGTGTGCGCCGTAGCGCCACAGGGCGATGCCGCTCATCACTGCGACCGCCAGGGTCAGCCCCTGCATGCTGCGCCAGAACCAGCCGAACGCGGCGAGCGACAGGGTGGTGCCGATCAGGATGCCGACCTCGTAGCCATCCATGTGCTGGTTGAAGGCGGCCAGCACGCCGAAACCGGCGCCCAGCACCGCGACCAGCCAGAGGATGTCCAGCGGACGGACGTGCCGCGCGGCTGGCGACTGCCCGAGGGACTGGCGCATGGCGTCAAGGTTGGCGGACATGAAGAACCTCCGGTGGTTCGATGGCTTGTTACACGTTGACGGAAGGAATCGAGCGGCCGCCCGCCCCGGTCAGGCAGGCATCCAGGCTATCCCGCAGCTGGTTTGCTGCCTGCTGCATGTCGATGGTCTTGCGATGGCTGGTGGTGGCGAACAGCACGCGCGCCCCGCTTTCGTTCTCGCGCACCAGCACCCAGGCGCGGCGCGGATGCAGATAAAAGAGCATGAACACCCCCAGGGTCAACAGCACGCTGCCGAAATAGACCACCGCCTTGCCGGGGGATTTGGTGATCTGCAGGCCGGATGCCTGGATGTGCTCGAAGCCTGTCATCTGCAGGTAGATGGGCGAACCGTACAGCGCGAGGGCATTGATGGCTGTGACCGCGTCGGCGAGGAAGCGTTCATCCTGTTCCGCCGGCGCCTCGATGCCCCGCTCGGCGAGCAGTTCGACATACATCCGTCCGAGCACCGTCTGCAGCACGCGCACGCTGGTCTCGAAGGCCTGCTGCAGCTGCTCCGAGGGCACGCGCGCCTCCAGGTCCGTGCCGATGGCGTCGTAGCCGCCCTCGACGAAGCGGCCGACCATGGCGCGGATGGACTCGCTGGCCGCCGGCAGCTTCGCGGCCTCGGGATTGATCTCCTCCAGCATCGCCTGCACCGCCCGCGCAACGCGCTCCGGGTCGTGCAGGCGGGCGTAGTAGGCCATGAAGGTATCCAGTCGGTTGTCGCGGTCCGCCGGCAGGTAGAGGTAGCGCATCGGTGCGCCGACCTGCTCGCGCATGCCCGAGATGAACACCGGCCGGCCATCCATGACCACCGGGCTCATGTAATTCTCGTACTCGCGCGCCTGGCCGGCGGCATCGCGCATCCGGAAAACCATGCTCGGACCGAAGTTCTTCTGCTCGACCTTGCCGCCCTCGCCCTCGACCGGGTTGATGTTGAACAGGCGGAAGTCGTTCAGCTCCACCGTGTAGCGCTGGCCGCCGAGGGTGAAGGGAATGTCCTGGAAGATGGCGCCGTGGATGTCCTGCGCCGCGCCGCTCTGGCCGCTGAGCTGCCAGGCTCGCAGCTTAAGCTGCGAGCCACCGTCGCCGAAGCTGGCCTGATAGATCGCATGTCCCTTGTAGATCAGCGGCTTGTTGACCGAGATGGTCTGCTTGAGCGGCTGGTCCGGGCTGGCCGGGTCGTGGATGACGAGATCGCTCTCGTAGGACTTCGGCTGGCCGTTGATGTAGTGCTCGATGCGGAAGTCCTTCACCTCGATGGTGAACGGCAGCTCCTGCACCACGTAGCCGTCGCGCACGTTGAGGAACAGCACCGAGCTCTGCTGCCCCTCGGGAACGTTCACGTTGCCGCGGAAGCTGGGGTTGTCCGCCGCTACGTGGCTCTCCGGCGGCACCTGGGAAAGCGGCACGGCGCGGGTTTCCACCACGAGGTCGCCGGTCATCTCGCGGAACGCCAGCCAGATGCGCGAGTCCAGCACGCCGCCGACCAGGATGATGACAATGGCAACGTGGGTGAAGATGTAGCCGAGCCGCTGCAAGGCCCCCTTGCGCCCGGCGATCAGGTAGCCCTCGGCCACGCGGGTCTCGCGCACGTTGAAGCCGGACTCGAGCAGGGTGCGGCGCCCTTCGATCGCGGCCGCCTCGACGCTCACGGGCACCTGCCACTCGGCATGCCCGGGAATGCCGCGCAGCGACTTCTCCTGCGCGTGCAGGCGGTGGTCGCGCATCTCGCGCACCATGCCCGGCGCGTTGCGGATCACGCAGGCGCTGGTGGAGACGACCAGGAAGCCGAGAATGGCGAGGAACCAGGGGGCGGAATAGACATCGTACAGCCCGAGGGTGCGGAACACCTCGAACCAGAACGGGCCGAACTTCATCAGGTAGTCGCCGTAGGCCTGGTTCTGCTGCAACACCGTGCCAATGATGGAGGCCAGTGCGACCGCCACCAGCAGGATGATGGCCAGGTTCATCGAACCGAGGAAGGCCATCAGCTGGCGGCCGGGGGAATGCGTATGGATCTGGGTCATGCCGGGCTATCGAGGATGGGACGAGGCCCCCCCGCCAGACGGAGGAGACCGGGACGCGCCCTTGTTGGAGACGCAGGGAACGCGGAGGTTCCGCGCTCAGTGCAGGGTGGCGGTGTAGGCGGCCAGGGCCCTGATCTCTTCGTCGCTCAGCCTGGCTGCGATCTGGCGCATGACCGCATTGACATCGTTGGCCCGGCTGCCATCGCGAAAAGCCTTGAGGGTGAGCTCGGCATAGGCGGCATGCTGGGAACGCAGGGCGGGATAACCGGCGCCCGGATTGCCGAACCCCTGGTGGCCGTGACAGGCCGCGCAAGCCGCCACGCCCGCCCCCGGATTGCCGGCCTGGTACAGCCGCATCCCGCGGGCGATGAGCTCGGCGTCCTGACCCTCGGCCGGCAGGGCGGTCTTGGCCTGGGATGCGTAGTAGGCACCGAGGTTCACCATGTCCTCCTCGGTGAGCGGGGCCACCATGCCGGCCATCATGGCGTTGGCACGCACCCCTGCCTTGTACTCGCGCAGCTGCTTGGCGATGTAGTCGGCATGCTGGCCGGCCAGCGAAGGGAAGGCGGCATTGGCGCTGTTGCCGTTGGTGCCGTGGCAGCCGGCGCAGGCAGCGGCCTTGGCCTGCCCCGCGGCGACATCCCCCGCCGCCTGGGCGGACAGGGTGGTGGCGAACATCATGGCAGTGGCAATCATCAGACGGGTGGTCATGGCCCTCTCCGGGGTTGCGGCACACAAAAGTCTTCGGATTTTAGTCAGCTACGGGGGCTTGTCTACCTTGGAACTGGCATAGAATGGCCGCATGCAGAACGAAGACCCCCAACTCCGCGCCTATTTCGCCCGTGCAAGCTTCCTCAAGAGCGCGCCCGATCCCGCCCACCTGCCCGCCGATCGTGGCGCGGAGATCGCTTTCGCCGGTCGCTCCAATGCCGGCAAGTCCAGCGCCCTGAATGCCCTGTGCGCGCAGAAGACCCTGGCGCGGGCGAGCAAGCGCCCCGGCCGCACCCAGCTACTCAACGTGTTCGTGCTCGACGACAGCAGGCGCCTGATCGACCTGCCCGGCTACGGCTATGCCGAGGCGCCAAAGGAAATGCGCCAGAACTGGGGGCTGGTCATGGACGAGTACTTCAGCACCCGCAGGAGCCTGAAGCTGGCCGTGCTGATGATGGACATCCGCCACCCCCTGCGGCCCTTCGACCAGATGCTGATCGAGAGCTGCACCGCGCGCGGCCTGCCCGTGCACGTGCTGCTGACCAAGGCCGACAAGCTCTCGCGCGGCGCCGCCATGGGCGTGCTGCAGAAGCTCAGGCACGCCCTGCCAGGGGGGGTGAGCGTGCAGCTGTTCTCCGTCCTCAGCGGCCAGGGCATCGAGGAGGCCCGCACCCGCCTGCGCGACGTACTGGAAGAACATGGGCAGGACGACACAGCCACCGGGCAGGCCTGAGGCCGACGTCCCACCTGCGGCGCGGGAACTTGCGCACGCATGATTGATCCACTAACTTGGTTTTCACGATCGGCCAACTGGCGAACCTCCCGCTCCATGGACATGCTCAAGCGCACACTGCTGCTTCTGCTCATGCTGATCCTGCCCATCCAGGGGATGGCCGGGATCAGCATGAACGTGTGCGCGTCCGGCATGCACCACGCCGCCGGCCCGGTGGACAATGCGGGACACGAGGCCATGATCTGTCACCATCACGACGGCATGTCCATGGATGAGGCAGGCGACGACGCCCCCTCCGCCCTCGGCGACGACTGCCCGCACTGCTTCGCCCTCTCCCACTTCACCGCCCTCGCGGCATACGACCTCGCGGGCGAGCGGCCTGTCTCCGGGCCCATCCCCTTCATCGACGCCCGTTTCGTCTCCCTGACCCTCGACCTGCACGAGCGGCCGCCCGCTTCCCTGTAACGCCGTTCCCGCGCCGTGGCGGACACCGCCGCGGTTCCATCGGTTTTTTACACGGAGCATTCGACATGCACCCCCTTGCAAGGCATGGGCGCGCCTGCGCCCTGCTGCTGATCACGTCGGTCCCGGCCCTGGCCGGCCCCGCACACAGTCCGGAACAGCCCGATGTGGCCGTTCCGCCCGTGCACTACCTCTCGGCTTTCGACGATTACCCCCCCTTCCGCCAGGCGGAACGCGCCGCGTGGCGGGCGGTGAACGACACTGCCCGCCAACTGGGGGGGCACATGGGGCACATGCCCATGACACCCGCCGCCTTGGGCGAGCAACCACCGCACGGACACGAACATGGAGGCACGCCATGAAACCGCGCCATCCCTCCGCCCTAGCCGCGACCGGCCTGCTCGCCATTGCGCTCGTCGCCCTGCCGGGCTGCGCCACCCTGATGGAGGATTCAGGTCTTGGCGATGTCCAGACCCGGCTCGACGCACGCCTTACGACCGGCGAACGACAGCCCCTTCAGCCGGCCAGCACGCCGGATCGCCGACAACAGACCCTCGCCGAGGTCGAGTCACTGCTGGCCGCCTCGCCCCTCACCGCCGACGCCGCCGTGCGCATCGCCCTGCTCAACAACCCGGGCCTGCGGATGACCCTGACCGAACTGGGCATCGCCGATGCCGACCGCGTGCAGGCCGGCCGCCTGCGCAACCCGGGGTTCAGCTACGGGCGACTCGAACGGGGGGGCGAGGTCGAGATCGAGCGCGGCTTCCTGCTCGACATCTTCGGCCTCCTCACCATGCCGGCGCGCACCGCCATCGAGGAACGCCGCGTGGAGGAGGCCAAGCTGCGCGTGGCCGGCGAGGTCATGCGCATCGCGCTGGAGACCCGCAAGGCGTGGATCGACGCGGTAGCCGCCGCGCAGGCGGAGACGTACTGGCAGCAGGTCCGCGAGGCCGCCGAGGCAAGTAGCCTGCTTGGCAAGCGCATGGCCGAGGTGGGCAACTGGGGCGTGCTCGATCAGGCGCGCGAGCAGGGCTTCCTCGCTGACGCCACCGCCCGCCTGGCCCTGGCCCGTCAACAGGCCGCGGAGACACGCGAGCGGTTGATCCGCCTGCTCGGCCTGTGGGGCGAACAGACCGCCTTCAAGCTGCCCGATCGCCTGCCGGACCTGCCCGCCAGCCCCCCCGAGGATGGCCAGGGGATCGAGGCACGCGCCATCCGCGAGCGTCTTGACGTGCAGCTTGCGAAGCAGCAGGCGGAAGGCCTGGCGAAGTCGCTCGGGCTCACCCGCGCCACGCGCTTCGTCAACGTGCTGGAGGCCGGGGTGATGAACAACACCTCCAATGAGGCCCCGGTCCAGCGCGGCTACGAGATCGAGCTGGTCCTGCCCGTGTTTGACTGGGGGGATGCAAAGGTGGCGCGGGCCGAGGCGGTCTACATGCAGGCCGTGGAGAACGTCCGCGCCACCGCCATCCGCGCCCGCTCGGAGGCCCGCGAGTCCTGGCTGCGCTATCGCACGGCCTTCGACCTCGCCCGCCACTATCGCGACGAGATCGTGCCGCTGCGGAAGCAAATCGCGGAGGAAAACGTGCTCCGTTACAACGGCATGCTGATCGGCGTATTCGAGCTTCTGGCCGACGCGCGCGAGCAAATCCAGTCCGTGATCGGCGCCATCGAGGCAAGCCGCGACTACTGGCGCGCCGAGACCGACCTGCGCATGGCCCTGACCGTCGGCTCCCCCGCGGCATCCAGCCTTTCCGGCCCTCGTCCTGCCGCGAGCGATGCGGCGGCGGGCGGCCACTGACTCCTGAGGAGAACCCCATGGTTTCCCGTCGAGACTTCCTGATGAAGACCTGCCTTGCCGCCCTCGGCAGCGGCCTGGTCCACAAGAGCGCGCTGGCCGGCTTGCCCGAGGCGGCCGCCATGGACAGCGCCGCCACCCAGGCGCCCCTGCATCCGGCCATCGGCCGCCCCTACAACCCGGTCGTCACCCTCAACGGCTGGAGCCTGCCGTTCCGCATGAACCGCGGCGTGAAGGAGTTCCACCTGGTGGCCGAGCCCGTGGTGCGCGAGCTCGCGCCCGGCATGAACGCCCGCCTGTGGGGCTACAACGGCCAGAGCCCGGGCCCGACCATCGAGGCGGTCGAAGGAGACCGGGTACGCCTGTTCGTCACCAACCGACTGCCCGAAGTGACCACCATCCACTGGCATGGCCAGCGCCTGCCGAACGGCATGGACGGCGTTTCCGGCCTGACCCAGCCCGCCATTCCGCCGGGCAAGACGTACGTGTACGAGTTCACCCTGCGGCGCAGCGGCACCTTCATGTACCACCCGCACGCGGACGAGATGACGCAGATGGCCATGGGCATGATGGGCCTGTTCATCGTCCATCCGAAGAACCCTGACTTCATGCGCGTGGACCGCGACTTCTGCTTCCTGCTCAACGCCTACGACATCGAGCCTGGCAGCTACACGCCGCGGGTCAACACCATGCTCGACTTCAACCTGTGGACCTTCAACAGCCGCGTTTTCCCCGGCATCGACCCACTGGCCTGCCGGCTTGGGGACCGGGTGCGCATCCGGGTCGGCAACCTGACCATGACCAACCACCCCATCCACCTGCATGGCCACGAGTTCGAGGTGACCGGCACCGACGGCGGCTGGACACGCCCCGAGTCGCGCTGGCCGGAGGTCACCACCGACATCGCCGTCGGCCAGATGCGCGCCATCGAGTTCGACGCCACCGAGGAGGGTGACTGGGCGTTCCACTGCCACAAGTCGCACCACACCATGAACGCCATGGGCCACGGCGTGCCGACCATGATCGGCGTCGACCACCGCGGCATCGCCGAGAAGATTAGCCGGCTGATCCCCGACTACATGGTGATGGGCGAGCGTGGCATGCACGACATGGCGGAGATGGAGATGCCGCTGCCCGACAACACCCTGCCGATGATGACCGGCCATGGCCAATTCGGCCCGATCGGCATGGGCGGCATGTTCACGACGGTGAAGATCCGCAAGGGCCTGGCCCGCGACGACTACAGGGATCCCGGCCACTACCCCCAGCCCAGGGGCACCCGCGCCTGGGAATGGCAGGGCGAGCCCCTGCCCGAACCCGAGCGCGCGGCCGAGGCCCCCAATGGCCCCACCGTGACGGTACGAAAGCCCGTGCACCACGACCATTCCTGACCCCCTCACGAGGACACGCATCATGCAAGGCAAACTCACCCTGATGACCGCCATCCTGCCCCTGGCCCTGGGCATCAACGCTCAGGCCGCGCCGCACAGCCATGCGGACCACGACCACGCCACCCCGGAGGGGATGGCCCAACACATGGAGATGGCGCAGAACGAGGCCATGCAGCAGGGCATGGCCGACGGGGAGGTGCGCAAGGTGGACAAGTCCGCCGGCAAGATCACCATCAAGCACGGCCCCCTGCCCAACCTCGGCATGGGCGCCATGACCATGGTGTTCCGCCCGCAGGATCCCGCCCTGCTCGACCAGCTCAAGGCGGGCGACCGCATCCGGTTCCGCGCCGAGTCGATCAACGGGGCGCTGACCATCACCAAGGTGGAAAAGGCGCCCTGAGGCCCGATGATTCGATCGCCGCACCCCGCAGGGGCTTCCGACATGGATGTCGGAAGGGACCGAGAAGAGGGACCATCGGGAGTCCGAAAAAGGAAGGTTTTCCGGACACGACTGCGCCGGGCGAGGGGAGTTCCCCCTTGGCCGCGCCGGGGCTGGCGTGTCCGGCAGGGGGTCAAACCGCCATGGATGGCGGTTTGAGGTTCCCCGGGACAGGATGTCCCGTGGAACCGGCCCCCTGACGGGCAGGCCAGACACGGGCACCCCGAAGGGGCGCGGTCGTGGGGGCGTGTTTCTTTCCCCCATTTCTTTGCACGAGCAAAGAAATGGGGTCGCCCGCTCGCGATCTGGACGGCCCGAAGCGATGGCCTTGAGGCGGGCGAAACAGCCCGCAAGCCTGTCCCGAAGCGGCTTTGAACAACCGTTGAAGGTTGATTTCGCCCGCTTTAAA
>JBMOQP010000048.1:0-41714 GCA_049322715.1 Pseudomonadota bacterium | reverse complement strand
GAAAACCTTCGTTTTGCGAACACCATCTATCCCATGAAGGAAGACCGCCTGCGCCAGCGGCTGTCCGAGCGCCACGCCGCCGACCTCTACCGTCGCCCGCGCATCGCCGAAGGCCCGACCACACCCCGCCGCGTGGTGGACGGTCGCGAGGTGCTGAGCTTCTGCAGCAACGACTACCTCGGCCTCGCCAGCCACCCCGAGGTGATCGCTGCCTTCAAGCGCGGAGCGGACGAGTACGGTGTCGGCAGCGGCGCCGCGCACCTGGTCAACGGCCACACCCGCGCGCATCAGGCGCTGGAGGATGAACTCGCCGCCTTCACCGGCCGCGAGCGAGCCCTGCTGTTCTCCACCGGCTACATGGCCAACCTCGGCGCCATCGGCGCGCTCGTCGGCCGCGGCGACGCGGTGTTCGAGGACCGCCTCAACCACGCCTCACTGCTGGACGCCGGCCTGCTCTCGGGCGCGCGCTTCAAGCGCTATCCGCATGCAGATACCGACGCACTGGCGGGCCTGCTGGCCGGGGCCGACGCCGGCGAACGGCTGCTCGTCACCGACGGCGTGTTCAGCATGGACGGGGACCTTGCCCCTCTGCCCGAGCTCGCAGCCCTCGCCCGTAGGCACGACGCCTGGATGATGGTGGACGACGCGCACGGCTTCGGCGTGCTGGGCGCGAGCGGGCGCGGCACGGTCGAGCACTTCGGCCTTGGCGCGGACGAGGTGCCGGTACTGATGGGCACCCTCGGCAAGGCGCTCGGCACCGCCGGGGCCTTCGTCTCAGGATCGGCGGACCTGATCGAATGGCTGGTCCAGGCCGCCCGCCCCTACATCTACACCACCGCCATGCCCGCCGCGCTGGCCGAGGCCACCCGCGCCAGCCTGCGCCTGATCGACGAGGAACCCTGGCGGCGCGAGCACCTGCGCACCCTGATCACCCGTTTCAGGGCGGGTGCCGAACAGCTCGGCCTGCGCCTGATGCCCTCCGACACGCCGATCCAGCCGATCCTGGTCGGCGACGCAGGCGAGGCCCTGGGCCTGAGCCAGCGGCTTTTGGACGCAGGCATCCAGGTCACCGCCATCCGCCCGCCCACCGTGCCGCAGGGCACGGCGCGCCTGCGCGTCACCTTCAGCGCCGCCCACACCATGCAGGATGTGGACATCCTGCTCACCGCCCTTGAGAACCTTCGTCCCGCGTCCTAGTCTCAGGGAAGGCGCTCACAACGAAACAGGAGTCCCGCCATGAACACTCGCATCCTTGCCCTGCCCCTGCTCGCCGCCGCCGTCGCCCTGGCCGGCTGCCAGACCTATCAGGAACGCCCCCAGACCACCACCGGCGCCGGCATCGGGGCGGTCACCGGGGCCGTGCTCGGCAGCGCGATCGCCGGGCGCGGCCAGAAGACCGAGGGAGCCATCCTCGGCGCGGTGGTCGGCGGCCTGGCCGGCGGCGCCATCGGCAACTACATGGACGAGCAGGAGCGCGCCCTGCGCCAGCAGACGGCGGGCACCGGCATTGATGTTTCCCGTCAGGGCGAGAACATCGTCCTGAGCTTCCCGGACCAGATCAGCTTCGACGTGGGCCGCGCGGACATCAAGCCGCAGTTCATGCACAGCCTGGACAACGTGGCCAACACCCTGCGCCAGTACAGCCAGACCCGCATCGAAATCGCGGGCCACACCGATAGCAGCGGCACCATGGAAGGCAACCAGCGCCTGTCCGAGAACCGCGCCAACGCCGTGCGCAGTTACCTGGCCAGCCGCGGTGTCGCGCCCGAGCGCATGTACGCGGTGGGCTACGGCCAGAGCCGCCCGATCGCCAGCAACGCCACCGCCGAGGGCCGCGCGCAGAACCGCCGGGTCGAGATCATCGTGATCCCCAACCAGTAAGGACCGCGTGCCCGAGCCTTCCCGAACCCGCCGCCCGGCGGGTTCTTTCGTTCCGCCCGACGGCAAGATCGACTGACGGCATGGCCGATCCTCATCCAGCCACCGCCCTTCCCGACAAGGACTGCGGCGAGCTGCTGCAATGGGCCCTGCCGCGCCTCGGCCATCGCTGGCCGGGCTACCGCAAGGTGCGTCGCCAGGTCTGCAGGCGCATCGCGGCGAAGATCCGCGAACTCGGGCTGGCCGACGCGGCGGCCTACCGCCAGCGGCTGGAGCACGATCCAACGGAATGGGGCCGGCTGCGCGACTGCCTGCCCGTCACCATCTCGCGCTTCTTCCGCGACCGGGGCGTGTTCGACCTGTTGCGGGACGTGATCCTGCCCGCCCTGGCCTCCTCCGCCATGCCGCACGGACAGGGCACCCTGCGCCTGTGGAGCGCGGGCTGTGCCAGCGGCGAGGAGCCCTATAGCCTGGGCCTGCTGTGGGCTCTCGGACTGCAGGCGCGTTTCCCCGCCATCCACCTGGACATCCTCGCGACCGATGTCGACGCGGAAGTACTGCGTCGATCCGAGCGAGCCTGCTATCCCGGAAGCAGCCTGCGTGAACTGCCCAAGGGCTGGCTGGAGCGGGCCTTCGTCCGCGTGGGGGACCTGCATTGCCTGCGCCCCGGGTTCCGCGCTCCCATCCGTTTCCTGCGCCAGGACATGACGTCCGACCTGCCGGCCGGCCCCTTCCACCTGATCCTCTGCCGCAACCTCGCCTTCACCTATTTCGACGAGTGCACCCAGGCCACGCTCGCTGTCGCCCTGGCCGAACGGCTGCTGCCCGGCGGCTTCCTGGTCCTCGGCCGTCACGAACACCTTCCCGCCGATATCGAGGGCCTGCAGCCCTGGATGGGGCGGGACGATGTCCTGCGCAAGACTGACGAACACGCCCCCTGAGGAAACACTGCAAAAATCCATCCATGGATTTTTGCAGTTCGCCACGTCGCGGCGCATGTCACCATCGTTGCCGGGAGCAACGATGGAACGCCTTGCGTTCCCCGAAGGGCTCCGCAAATCAAGGGCTTACGCCCTTGTTTGAGCCGAGCGCCTCTCCTGCGGAGCGGGCCGAGGCCATGGATGGCCGAGGGGTGCGAGGCCAGGATGAGCCGGGGCATCCATGGCATCCATGCCCCGGGCAGGAATCGCTGAATTTTTCAGCGATTCCCTGAGTCACAGCAAGCCGCGCTCGGCCAGCGACACCGTCTCGCCATCACCCACGACGAAGTGGTCGAGCAAGCGCACGTCGATCAATCCCAGCGCATCCTTCAGGCGCAGGGTGGTGAATTCGTCCGCCCGGCTCGGCTCCGCCACCCCGGAGGGGTGGTTGTGGGCCACGATCAGGGCCGCCGCGTTGTGCTGCATGGCGCGTCGCACGACCTCGCGCGGGTGCACGACGGCCTCCCCGAGCGTGCCGAGGAACAGCTCCTCGGCGGCGATCAGGCGGTGGCGGGAATCGAGGAAGAGGACGAGGAAGACCTCGCGCGGCTGGTCGCGCAGACGGGCGGCGAGGTAGCCGCGCACCGCCCCGGGCGAGGTGAAGGCATCGCCGCGCACGAGCGACTCGCGCAGGTGGCGGCGCGCCATCTCCAGCACCGCCTGCAGCTGGGCGTACTTGGCATCCCCCAGCCCGAGCCCCGTGCAGAAGTCCGTGCGCGAGGCGTTGAGCAGCGGCCGCAGCCCGCCGAAGCCCGCCAGCAGCTCGCGCGCCAGGTCCACGGCGGATTTCCCCGCCACGCCCGTGCGCAGGAAGATCGCCAGAAGCTCCGCGTCCGACAGCGTCGCCGGGCCGTGCTTGAGCAGTTTCTCCCGCGGACGCTCGTCCTCGGGCCAGTCCGTGATCGCCATGCCTGTACTCCTTGTCCGTGGCTGACGAGCACGAGTGTAGGCCACCTATGCCAAAAAATCGGCACGGCAGGATAAACTGCCGGCATGAAGCTCTCCGGCAAGCACATCCTGCTCGGCATCTCCGGCGGCATTGCCGCCTACAAGTCCTGCGACCTCGTCCGCCGCCTGCGCGATGCGGGCGCCGAGGTGCGCGTGGTGATGACCGAAGGCGCGACCCATTTCGTCACCCCGCTCACCCTGCAGGCCCTCTCCGGCCATCCGGTGCGGGTGTCGCTGTGGGACGAGGAGCACGAGGCCGCCATGGGCCACATCGAGCTCACCCGCTGGGCGGACGCCATCCTGATCGCCCCGGCCAGCGCGGACGTGATGGCGCGCCTGGCCGCCGGAATGGCGGACGATCTGCTGACTACCCTCTGCCTGGCCTCCGAGGCCCCGCTGTTCCTTGCCCCGGCCATGAACCGGGTCATGTGGGCGCACCCCGCCACCCGGGCCAATGCGCAGACCCTCGCCGCGCGCGGTGTGATGTTCTTCGGCCCGGCATCCGGCGGGCAGGCCTGCGGCGAGACCGGCGAGGGTCGCATGCTGGAGCCGCTGGAGCTGGTCGATCAGCTTGCTGCCACATTTCCCCCCTCACCCCAACCCTCTCCCTCAGGGAGAGGGGGCAAGCAACTCAACGGCAAGCGTGTCGTGATTACCGCCGGCCCCACGCGCGAGGCGCTCGACCCGGTGCGCTTCATCTCCAACCGCAGCTCCGGGCGCATGGGCTATGCCCTGGCCAAGGCGGCGCGCGAGGCCGGCGCCGAGGTCGTGCTGGTCAGCGGCCCCACCGCCCTGCCCACGCCTGAGGGCGTGACGCGCATCGACGTGGAGACGGCCCTGCAGATGCGCGAGGCGGTGATGGACAGGATGCCCTGCGACATCTTCATCGGCACCGCCGCCGTGGCCGACTACCGTCCGCTCGAGGTCGCCCCGGGCAAGATCAAGAAGAGCGCCGACCAGCTCAACATCACCCTGGTGAAGACCTCCGACATCCTCAGCGAGGTCGCCGCGCTCCCCGAGCGCCCCTTCGTGGTCGGCTTCGCCGCCGAGACCGACCGTGTCCTCGAGCACGCGCGCGACAAGCTCGTCCGCAAGCGCCTGGACCTGATCGCCGCCAACCGCGTAGGCCCGGGCCTCGCCTTCGACCAGCCGGACAACGCCCTTACCCTGCTGTGGGCCGAAGGTCAGGTCGAACTGCCCCAGGCCGACAAGCGCCTGCTCGCCCGTCAGATCATCGAACTCATCACGCAAAGAATGGACCGTCGTGCATAACATCCAGCTCAAGATCCTCGACCCGCGCATCGGCACGGACATCCCCCTGCCCGAGTACGCCACCGCCGGCTCCGCCGGCCTCGACCTGCGCGCCTGCCTGGACGCCCCCGTCGCCCTCGAGCCCGGCCAGACCACCTTGGTGCCCACCGGCATCGCCATCCACATCGGCGACCCGGGCCTCGCCGCCGTGATCCTTCCGCGCTCGGGCCTTGGCCACAAGCACGGCATCGTGCTCGGCAACCTGGTCGGCCTGATCGACTCCGACTACCAGGGCCAGCTGTTCGTCTCGGTGTGGAACCGCGGCCAGAGCGCCTTCACCATCGAGGTCGGCGAGCGCATGGCGCAACTGGTGTTCGTGCCCGTGGTGCAGGCGCACTTCGAGGTGGTGGACGAGTTCCACGAAAGTCAGCGCGGCACGGGCGGCTTCGGCTCCACCGGCCGCGGCTGATCCCCCATGCTCGATCCTGCCCGCCTGCGGCACGCCTACGACCTGCGCGGGCGGGTCTGCATCGACATCTCGGCCGACGACTTCCTGCGCCTGGGCCGCGCCATAGCCCGCCGTGTGCGCAACGAGGGTGGCCGGTCGCTGGTCGTGGCCTTTGACGGGCGCCTGAGCAGCCCGGGGCTTGCGCAAGCCCTAATCGCGGGCATGCGCGCGGGTGGGGTGGACGTGCAGGAGATCGGCCTCGCCCCCTCGCCCCTGGCCTATTTCGCCGAGCGGGCCCTTGCCGCCGATGGCGCGGCCATCATCACCGCCAGCCACAACCCCGCCGACTGGAACGGCCTGAAGCTGATCCTGGGCGGCGAGGTCGTGTTCGGCGAGTCCTTCGCGGCCATCGTGCAGGAGGCCCTGGGCGATATGCCCGATGACGTCCCTCCCGGCCGTCATCACAGGCCCGATCCCATCCCCGCCTACCTCGACCACCTTGGCGCAGGCCGCCCGCTGCCCCGCCCGCTGCGGGTCGGGCTGGACGCCATGCACGGCGCCGCCGGCCCGCTCGCCTTGCGCCTGCTCAAGGGCCTGGGCGCGCAGGTCGTCCCACTACACTGCGCGGTGGACGGCAGCTTCCCTCTTGGTGCGCCCGACCCCTCGCGCGAGGAAAACCTCGCCGGACTGGCGCGCACGGTGGTGGAACAGTCTCTTGATCTTGGTCTTGCCCTCGACGGCGACGGCGACCGGCTGGTGGTCATGGACGGCCGTGGCGAGGTCATCGCCCCGGACCGGCTGCTGGTCCTGTTCGCGGAGGACCTGCTCGCAAGGCACCCCGGCGCCACCGTCCTGCTCGACGTGAAGGGCTCGCACGCTACCCGTCGCGCCATCGAGGCGGCCGGCGGCACGGTCGAGATCGTTCCCAGCGGCCATGCCCACATGCGTGCCGCCATGAATAAACATGGCGCGCTGCTGGGAGGCGAGCTGTCCGGCCACCTGTTCTTCTCCGACAATAACTACGACGACGGACTGGACGCCGCCGCCCGCCTGCTGCGCATCCTCGCTGACCGGGATGAGTCCCCCACCGCCATCTTCGACCGCCTGCCGCGTGCCCACGCGACCCCGGAGCTGCTGATCCCCCGGCCCGCCGATCTCGACCTGCCGGCCCTGCTCGAAACCCTCGCCCAGCACCTGCCCCTCCCGGGCGAGCGGCTGCTGCGCATCGACGGACTGCGGCTCGAGTCCCCCCAGGGCTTCATCCTCGTGCGCGCCTCCAACACCCAGCCGCTGCTCACCCTGCGCATCGAGGGCGAGGACGAAGCGGCCCTCGCGCGGTTAAAATCGCGCCTGAGCCAGGCCTGGCCCGACTCGGCCCCGCGCCTCCCCCACCCGTTCTGAAGCGAGCCCACCATGGACAACCAGACCGCCCTGAATACCGCCAACGTCCTCGTTGAAGCCCTGCCCTACATCCAGCGCCTGCACGACAAGACCGTGGTCATCAAGTTCGGCGGCAACGCCATGGTGGACGAGGCGCTGCAGAACGCCTTCGCGCAGGACATCGTGATGCTCAAGCAGGTGGGCCTGAACCCGGTGGTGGTGCACGGCGGCGGCCCGCAGATCAACCAGGTGCTCGAGAAGATCGGCAAGAAGGGCGAGTTCATCCAGGGCATGCGCGTCACCGACCGCGAGACCATGGACGTGGTGCAGATGGTGCTCGGCGGCCTGGTGAACAAGGACATCGTCGCCCTGATCAACCGCCACGGCGGCCGCGCTGTCGGTCTGACCGGCCGCGACGCGGGCCTCGTGCGGGCGAGGAAGCTGCACATGACCCACCAGACGCCGGAGATGGCGGCGCCGGAGATCATCGACCTCGGCCACGTCGGCGAGGTGGACCGCATCGACCCGGCCATCGTCGAGGCCCTCGACCGCTCCGACTTCATCCCCGTGATCGCGCCGGTGGGCGTGGGTGAGGACGGCGCGGCCTACAACATCAACGCCGACGTGGTGGCCGGCAAGCTGGCCCAGGTGCTGAAGGCCGAGAAGCTGCTGCTGCTGACCAACACCCCGGGCGTGCTCGACAAGCAGGGCAAGCTTCTGACCGGCCTGACCGCCAAGGACGTGGACGGGCTGATCGAAGACGGCACCATCTACGGCGGCATGCTGCCGAAGATCGAGTTCGCGCTGGACGCCGTGCGCGGCGGGGTGAAGACGGTGCAGATCATCGACGGCCGCGTCCCGCACGCGGTACTACTGGAACTTCTGACCGACAAGGGCGTGGGCACCCTGATCAGGGGCTGAGCCGGGCGCGTGCCTCGTCCGCCGAGGCGGCCTTCAATGCACGCCAGCGCTCAAGATCAAGGGCGAAGGACTCAGCCATCCGCAAGCGCTCCTGCCGCAGGCGCTCGATGCCACGCCCCCCCTCCTCGATACGCCGGCGCAGGCCTGGAATCTCCTCGTGCCCCGGATGCTGGCGCTCAAGCATCGCCAGCCGCCCGCGCTGGTCCGCAAGCTGCCGTTCGATGACCTCTCGCCGGGCGTCGAGACCCGCCAGCCGAGCGTCGCGCGCCCGCAGGATCGAGTCCTCGCCGGAGTACAGCTTGAGCAGCATGGTGTCCCGCGCAGCCTGTTCCCGCTCGGCCCGCTCCTGATCGGCGCGCAAGGCCCGCTCGCGAAGGATGGCCGCACGCTCCTCGGGCGTGGGTTCGGGCGACAGGCGACGCAGCTCGCGCCCGTGCGGATCCAGCACTGCATGTCCCTCCCGTACCCTGTCGGGCGGCAGGCGATCGGTATAGACCACCGCCCCCCGATCATCCTGCCAGCGGTAGTACTCGCCGGCCTTCAGCGAGGACACCCCGCCGAGCCATCCCATGCCGAGCATCGCCATGCCGTACAACATCAAGCCCCCCCCCTGGAACCGTGAAGGTTTCACAAGCGCCAGGCAAGAAGATAGCAACGATGGAATGGCTTGATCAGTTTGTTTTGCTGACTGTCTCCCTGGCCGCCAACCTGCTCTCCGCCCTGTCGGGTGGCGGGGCGGGGCTGCTGCAGCTGCCGGCGCTGATCTTCCTCGATCTGCCGTTCGGCGTCGCCCTGGCGACGCACAAGGTCGCCAGCGTGGCGCTCGGCGTCGGCGCCACCCTGCGCCATGCCCGCCAGAACACGCTGGACCCGCGCTTCACCCTGTTCATCCTCGCCAGCGGCCTGCCCGGGGTGGTGCTCGGCTCGAGCCTGATACTCGCCGTGCCGGAGACTCCGGCGCGCATCGCCCTGGGCCTGATGACCATCGCCATGGGGCTCTACTCCTGGCGCAACCCCGGACTCGGGCAGGAGCACGACCCGCGCCACCGCGACCCGCGCGGCTTCCTCATCGGCGGCGCGCTGCTGTTCGCCATCGGCGCACTGAACGGCTCGCTCACCTCGGGCACCGGCCTGCTGGTCACCCTGTGGCTGGTACGCTGGTTCGGCCTCGACTACAAGCGCGCGGTGGCCTACACACTGGTGCTGGTCGGCCTGTTCTGGAACGGCGCGGGGGCGCTGACCCTGGGCTGGCTTGGCGAGATCCGCTGGGACTGGCTGCCCGCCCTGCTCCTCGGATCGCTGGTTGGCGGCTACCTCGGCGCGCACCTCTCCATCGTCAAAGGCAACCGCTTCATCAAGCGCGCCTTCGAGGCGGTCACCATCGCCACCGGCCTTGCGCTGATCGGAGGCACAATCGCATGACAGATGCAAGAAGTTATGCACAAATCAGGTGCGGGACCGCGTAAGTCCTTGATTTGCTGTCGCCACGCTCACAGGGGATTGCACCAAATGTGTAACACATTGATTTTAAAGGAGTTGCTTGATGTGGCGAAATTATGACCAACCCAACGCCAACCACATCCCCATGCGCTCTCGGAAGGAACGCCCACGATTCATCCACGGAGTTATCCACAACCCTTGGGGATAATTCACCGCGCCCGAAAAAGGCGCGCGACCGATTCGCCAGGTTCTCGACGACCGTACCCCGAAAGGTCTTCGATGCGGGACCAGCGAGTCGGGGGGCGCCCAGGATGGGCGGCATCACCGATGCGTCTGGAACGCATCGGGACTTGCCGCAGGCAAGCCCGCAGGGGTGCCGCCCATGGACGGGCGGCATCCGCCGGCTGCGAATCGCTACTCAGCGGGCGGGAGCAAAGCGTAACGCGACATAGGCCCCAGACAGCAGCATGGCCGCGCCCACCAGCCAGAACGGCGCGCTCAGGCCGCCGCTCCACTGCGCCGCGAGGCCCAGGGCGAGGCCGCCGATGGCATAGCCGAGATCGCGCCAGAATCGGTAGATGCCGAGGATGGAGGCGCGCCGAGCCGGTTCGGCCAGATCGGCCACAGCTGCCCCCAGGGTGGGGTAGAGCATCGCCATGCCGACGCCGATGACGGTGGCCTCCAGCGCCCACAGCAGGGGGGTGGCGGTCAGCCCCACCGCGATCACCCCCATCCCGCACAGCCACATCCCCCACACGATCAGGCCCCTGCGCCCGATGCGGTCGGACAGGGGGCCGGTCACCAGCTGCCCCGCGCCCCACACCAGGCCGTAGACCGCGACCAGACCGCCGGCCTCGACCAGGCTGGCCCCCCGCGCGACGAAGAACACCGGGAAGAACAGCCAGACGATGGCGTCGGTGAACTTCTCCACCAGCCCCGCCTGGTGCAGGGCGCGCAGGCGCACGTCGTGCCAGGTCGCCGGCCAGAACAGTTGGAGCAGCGGCATGGGCGCGGATGCGGCCCCTTTCTGGTGAGCCCTCTGATGAGCGAGGGCCCAGGGACGGGTCTCGCGCACGCCCCACAGCCCGAGCGCCAGTGCGACCACCACGGTCAGCGTGCCGAACCAGAACAGCCCCTCCCGCGCGCCGTACAGATCCGCCAGCCAGGCGGTGAACAGGCCCGCCAGCGCAACCCCCGCATACCCCGAGAACTCGTTCAGCCCGTTGACCAGCCCGCGCTGCTCGGCGCGTGCGAGGTCGAGCTTGCTGTTGAGCGCCATCGACCAGCACAGGCCCTGGTTGACACCGAGCAGCACGGTGGCGGAGACGATCCAGCCCCAGCCCGGTGCGTACAGGATCAGGAACGGGACCGGCAGCGCGGCGAGCCAGCCCGAGATCAACACGGGCCGGCGTCCCCATCGGTCGGACATCCGTCCCGCATACAGGTTGAGCAGGGCCTTCACCAGCCCGAACACCACCACGAACGAGGCCAGGGCGAGGAAGGAGCCCTTGGCCAGGCCGAAATCCGATTCCGCCAGCACTGGCAGCACGGTGCGGGTCATGCCGATCGTCGCGCCGACGAAGAACACCTGCAGGAGCTGGAGGCTGAACTGGGTGAGGTTGATGCGGATGCCGTGACGGATGTCCATGGAGAGCTTCTCGTGCGGATGTCGATGGAAAACATCCTAGCGGCTGTTGACACATCTATCAATTGATTGATTGAATGTCTGCGCGTCTTGAACGCTACCCATTCCCACAGGAGGAGCCCACCATGTTCCTGATCCAGCATCCCAGTCCCCTGTCTTCCCTGGCCTACCTGTTCGGCTGCGCCGGCAAGCGCGCGGCGATCGCCGTCGACGTGCACGCGGGCGACGAGGAGACCTTCCTCGCCATGGCGCGCGAGAAGGATGTCGAGATCCGCTACGTGATCGACACCCACATCCACGCCGACCATGTCTCCGGCGGCCGCAGGCTCGCGCAACTCGCCGGCGCGCACTACGCCCTGCACGAGAGCAACACCGGCGCGCTGCCCTGGGACTTCATGGGGCTGCGCGACGGACAGGTGATGGAGGCAGGCAACGTCAGCGTGCAGGTGCTGCACACCCCGGGCCACACCGAGGACAGCATCTCCCTGCTGGTGACCGACCGCTCGCGCTGCGACGAGCCCTGGTTCCTGGTGACCGGCCACACCCTCTTCGTCGGCGCGGTCGGCCGCCCCGACCTCAAGGGCCGCGAGCGCGAGATGGCGGAAAAGCTGTACGACTCGCTGTTCGGCAAGCTGCTGAGCCTGCCGGACCACCTCGAGATCCTGCCCGGCGCGCAGGCGGGCAGCGTGTGCGGCGGCGGCATCAGCGGCAAGCCGGTCTCCACCCTGGCCTTCGAGAAGCGCTACAACAAGGGCCTGATCCGCGACCGCGCGGCCTTCGTCGAGGCCATCCTCGAGACCGCCCTCGCCCTGCCCGAGCCCGAGGGCATGCGCGACATCATCGCCGCCAACACCGCGGCCGAAATCCCGGCCTGATCACGCAACAGAGAGCGACATGATGGAACCGACGACAATCCTGCTGCTGGCCGTTCTCGGCCTGGCCCTGGTGCTCGGCGCCGCCGCACAGTTCTCGCGCGTCTGCGTGCCGGGCGGGCTGGGCGACTGGATGCTCCGGGGCGAGCACGGACGGCTGGCCGCCTATTTCATCGCCATCGGCGTGGCGGTCATCGGCACCGGCCTGCTGCAGGCCCTGGCGGGCATCGACCTGAACAACACAAAGCCCCCCTACCGCAGCCCGGAGTTCGCCTGGGGCCGCTACGCCATCGGAGGCTTCCTGTTCGGCGTGGGCATGGTGCTGGCGCGCGGCTGCCCGGTGCGCAACCTGGTCAAGCTCGGGCAGGGCAACCTGCAGTCCCTGCCGGTGCTGATGGTGATGGCGGTGACCGCCTACGCCATGACCCGTACATCCCTCTATGCCGACTGGTTCCTGCCCTGGGTGGGCGGCCTGTCGCTCAACCTGACCCAGTTCGGCATCGCCCGCCAGGACCTCGCCAGCCTGCTCGGCGGCGGCACGGGTCTCGCCCTGGCACTGGCCCTCATCGTCGGCATCGCCTTCCTCGCCCTTTCGGCACGCTCACTGGCCCCCTCCACGGCGCGTCGGAGTGCGACCTGGCTGGGCGGCGGCCTGATCGGCGCGACCGTCGCGGCCGCGTACTGGCTGACCGGCGGCCCGCTGGGCCAGCAGGCCGTGGAGACCGCCGAGATGATGGAAACCCCGCCCGAGGGGCTCGGCACCCAGTCCTTCACCTTCGCCGCGCCGCTTGGCGACGTGGTGCACTACCTCGGCCACCCGGCCGCGACCTCCGCCATCACCTTCGGCGTGGTGGCGGTGGCGGGCGTGCTGCTCGGCGCCCTGCTGAGCGCCGTCGTGCGACGCGAGTTCGCCGTGCAGCGCTTCGGCGCGCCGCGCGAATGGGCGCGTACCCTGGCCGGCGCGGTGCTGGTCGGGGTCGGCAGCGTGCTGGCCATGGGCTGCACCGTCGGCCATGGCCTGAGCGGCATCGCCGTCCTTGCGCTCGGCTCGTTCGTGGGGCTCGCCGCGATCCTGGCCGGGGCGTGGAGCGCGCTGAAGGTCGAGGCCCTGCTTGGCCAGCGTGCCCCGGTCGGCTGCGAGGCGTCCGCCCCCGCTCAGGATTGCCCGGCGCCAGGGAACGGCTAGAATCAGCAGACTCAAATGATCAATTGAACGAGCATGAGCGGCTTCAAGCAGGACCTCAACGACCAGTTCGCCCGACTCGGCAAGGCGCTTTCCAACGGGCGCCGGCTCGAGCTGCTGGAATACCTCGCCCAGGGCGAGCGCAGCGTCGAGCAGCTGGCCAAGGTCAGCGGCCTGAGCGTGGCCAACACCTCGCAGCACCTGCAACAGATGCGCCAGGCGGGGCTAGTGAGCGCGCGCCGCGACGGCAAGCACATCCTCTACTCGCTCGCGGGCGAGGACGTGGTGCGGCTGCTGGACGTGCTGCGCACGGTCGCGGAGCGCCGCCTGGCCGAGGTGCGAGAGATGGTGGCCAACGTGCTCACCGCGCGCGACAGCCTGGAGCCTGTGCAGGCCGCCGAGCTGCTCGAACGCTCCCGCCTCGGGCTCGTCACGGTGCTGGACGTGCGCCCCCCCGAGGAGTTCGAGGCCGGGCACCTGCCCGGCGCGATCAACCTCACCCTGGCGGAGCTCGAGAAGCAGCTGGATCGCCTGCCCCCCGACCGCGAGGTGATCGCCTACTGCCGCGGCCCCTACTGCGTGCTCTCCTTCGAGGCCGTCGCCCGCCTGCGCGAGCGCGGCTTCAAGGCGCGGCGGCTGGAGCAGGGCTACCCCGAATGGAAACTCGCCGGCCTCCCGACCGAAGCCGGTCCACAGTGAGACTCCCATGAACGACACGACTCCCCTGCAGCAGCTGCGCGCCTACCTCGAGGGCGTCATCGTCGGCCAGCACGACCTGCTCGACCGCCTGCTCATCAGCCTGCTGACCGGCGGCCACCTGCTGGTCGAGGGCCTGCCGGGCCTGGCCAAGACCACCGCCATCAAGACCCTGGCCGAGGGGGTGCACGCGAGCTTCCAGCGCATCCAGTTCACCCCGGACCTGCTGCCCTCCGACCTGACCGGCGCCGAGGTCTACGACCCGGACAGCCACCAGTTCAACTTCCGCCCTGGTCCCCTGTTCCACGAGATCGTGCTGGCCGACGAGATCAACCGCGCCCCGGCCAAGGTGCAGGCCGCCCTGCTGGAGGCCATGCAGGAGCACCAGGTCACCATCGGCGGCGTCTCCCACCCGCTGCCCGAGCTGTTCATGGTGATGGCGACCCAGAACCCGCTGGAGCAGGCCGGCACCTACCCCCTGCCGGAGGCCCAGCTCGACCGCTTCCTGCTGCACGTGGTGCTGGACTATCCGGCCGAGGCCGAGGAGCTTGAGATCCTGCGTCGCCATCGTTCCGGCCATGCCGCCCGCCTTGATGCGCCGAAGATCGACGTCGCCTGGGTCCTGGAGGCCCGCCGCAAGGTCGAGCAGGTCCACATCGCCCCCGAGCTTGAGGCCTGGATCGTGCGCCTGGTGGCCGCCACCCGCCGCATGGCCGAGCTCGTGCCCGAAGCCGCCGGCCAGATCGACTGCGGCGCTTCGCCGCGCGCCTCCCTCGCCCTCGCTCAGGCCGCGCAGGCCTTGGCCTTCCTGCGCGGGCGCGACTTCGTCACCCCCGAGGATCTGCTCGACATTGCCCCGGACGCCCTGCGCCACCGCCTGCTGCTCAGCCCGGCCGGCCAGCTCGCCCGCACAGACCGCGATGCCCTGATCGCCAGGCTCTGCGATGCGCTGCCCACGCCGTGAAATTCCATGTCATACTCGTTTCTCGTCATTGCGGCGGAAGCCTTCCATGGCTTCCGGCCTTCGGCCTTCGGCCAACGCGCGCGTTGCAAGAGCGCTCCTGCGCTCTTGTTAGCCGAAGGCGAAGCAATCCATACCCACCTATGGATCGCCACGCCCCTTTGGGGCTACAAGCGCTGTCGGGAACAGTGCTGGGCCGCGCAGCGGACCCGAAGGGTGCCGGGCCGGATGCCCGGCATCCGCGATGACGATGAGGTGAGCCTTCATGCGCATCCTTGATCGCCTCACCGATTTGTCGGGAATACATCGGGGATCGCCGAAGGCGAACCGAAGGGGATGGCCATGGATGGCCAGGCTCCGCCGCCAGTCAAAGCAGGGCCTTATCCACGCCCCCCTGCTGAATGACGAGGAACTGGCCGAGATCGGCGCGCTGAGCGCCGGCCTCCCCGAACCTGTCCGCCTCAGCGAGAGGCTGCAGCGCGGCGAACAGGCATCTCCCTTCCGCGGCCCCGGACTCGACTTCGAGGACCTGCGCCCCTACCAGCCCGGCGACGATCCACGCCGCATCGACTGGCGCGTCACCGCGCGCCTGAGAAAACCCTTCGTGCGCGTCTACGGCGAGACCCGCCAGGCCGTCACCTGGGTGGTCGTCGACCGCGGACCGAGCATGCGCTTCGGCACCCGCGCGCGGCTCAAGGCCGCCCAGGCGGCGCGGCTGGCAGCCCTGGTCCTGAGCTCTGCCTCCCGCGCCCACGACGCGCTGGCCCTGACCCTCCTGGACGGCGAGGCCCATGTCGGCCAGCCGCCGCGCAGCGGGCGCGCGCCCCTGCACGCGACGCTCGAGGCCCTGCGTGTCCCCTGCCCCCCCGCCGCCGACACCATCCCCAGCCCGTGGACCGGGATGCTCGCCGAACTGGAACTGACCCTGCCGCCGGGCGCGCGCCTGTGGCTGATCTCCGACTTCCTCGGCCTTGAGCGGGCGGACGAGGCCCTGCTCGAACGCCTGGCTGCGCGCGTGGAGCTGACCCTGTGCCTGGTCGAGGACGACAGCGAGCGCGAACTGCCCCGCCTCGGCCGGGTGCACCTGCAAACCGCTGCCGGCGTGGTCGAGCTGGACACCGCCTCGGGCGCCCTGCGCACGGCCTATGCCGATGCGCGCGCGGCCCGCCTCGGGCGCCTTGACGAACTCGCCGGCCGCCTGCGCGCCCGGCGGGTGATCCTGGGCACGGACGCGGCACTGCCCGAGATTGCCACACGTCTCGCCGGGGCCGCCTGATGGACGGCATGCACGACATCATTCCACCCATCGCAGTGCACGGCGGACTGACCGGCCTGATGGGACAGGGCGGGTTGCCCACAGGGCTTCTGCTCGGCGTCGCCGCGTTGCTGCTCGGCCTGCTTGCGGCCGGATGGTGGATGCGCCGCAGCCTGATCGCCCGCCTGCGCCTCGCCCGAGCCCGACGCCACCTGCTCGCGGGACGAGCCGGCGAGGCCGACTGGCTGCTACGCCGGCATATGGGCCTGGCTCACCTGCATCCAGCCCATCCCCCCCACGGTATTGCAGCCGAAACTTGGCGCGCCTTGGTCGAGGGCCTGCATGAAGCGCGCTTTGGCTCAAAAACCATGGAGTCCGCCGGGCTCTCGCGCTTGCTGAGTGAGGTTTTTACCCCTACCCCCTTGAAGGAGGAAGGGGCTTCTGTTCGTCCTCGTGAAAACGGAGAAGGCCGCCCATGATCGCCTTCGCCCACCCCTGGCTGCTGCTCCTGCTGCCCGTCGTGCTATGGCTGGGCTGGATCATGCGTGCCGGCGCCCCCGCCGCCTTCAGCCGCGCCCCGGTCACCCTGCGCCATCCCGCCCTCGCCCGGCTGGGCCTCGGCGCTGGGCGCACCGCGCCGGCCGCGCGGCGCTGGCTGCCGCTGGTCCTGGCCCTGCTGGTGCTGGCCGCCGCCCGCCCGCAGAGCGAGGGCGGCTGGCTGGAGCCTGCGGGCGAGGGGCGCGACATCCTGCTCCTGATCGACGCCTCGCCCAGCATGGCCATCCACGACATGACGCTCGAAGGCGCGACCGTGCCGCGCATGGCGGTGCTCAGGCAGGCGGCCGCCGGCTTCATCGAGGCCCGCGTCCAGGACCGACTCGGCCTGATCGTGTTCAGCGACGCCGCCGCCACCGCCGTGCCGCTCACCACGGATCGCGCGGTTGTCGCCGCCCAGCTCGCCCGCCTCACCCCAGGCAGCACGGGCGCGGCCACGGCCATCGGCGAGGGGCTGGGCGTGGCCTTGCGGCAGATCGAGGGCCGCAACCCACCCCCTGTCATCGTGCTGTTCACCGACGGCGACAACACCGGCGGCATCCTGCGCCCGCGCGAGGCCTTGGCCTATGCCGAGCGGCTGGGGCTGCGCCTGTACACCGTCGCCGTCACGCCGGAGGAGGTACCGCCCGAGGCACAGGCGGACGGCCTCCGCGAACCGACCCTCGCGGAGATGAGCGCGATCACCGGCGGCGCCGCCTACCGGGCAGGCGATGCCGACAGCCTGGCCCGCATCCTCGCCGAGATCGACCGGCGCGAGGCAACCACCGCCCCGCCGCCGAGCGAACGGGTCAAGCTCGAGTGGTATCCCGCCCCCCTCGGCCTCGCCCTGCTCCTGCTCGCCCTCGGCCAGCTGCGTGAACTGCGAACCGGGAGGGCTGCATGAACCCCCTGCTGAGTATCCAGTGGCACTGGCCGTGGGCCTTCGCCCTGCTGCTCCTGCCACTCGCGCTCTGGCTCGCCGGCCTGTTGCGCCGCGCCCGCCTGCTGGACTATGCCGATCCCGCCCTGCGTCCCTGGGCAATAGCGGATCAGGCCAAGGCAGGACAGGGCCGCCCCTGGCTGCACGCGCCCGCCTGGCTGCTGCTGGCGGCCGCGCTGGCCGGACCGCGTCTGCCGGTCGAGCAGCCCGGCGAGGCCACCCCCTCGAGGCATGACGTGCAGCTGCTGGCCCTGCTCGACCTGTCCGAATCCATGCAGGCCAGCGACATCGCTCCCTCGCGCCTCGAACGCGCCCTCCTGAAGCTGAGCGCACTGCCGGAGCATCTCGCGGGCGAGTCGCTCGGCCTCGCCGTCTTCGCCGGCACCGCCGGGGTGGTCATGCCCCCGAGCCGGGATGCCGGGGTCTTCCGCTTCGGCCTGGAACAAGGCCTGGGAATTCTGGATGACGCCCCTGGCACCGAGCTTGCCACCGCCCTCGACCTGGCCCTGAACGCGCAGCTGGCGCAAGCCCGCTCCCTCCGCGAAGAAGATGAACGCCACGGCCGCGCCATCCTGCTCGTCACCGACGGCGAGGCCGAGGCGCTGCAGGGCAACGCCCTGCTGGCGGCGGTGGAAAGGCTGCGCGAGACGAACACCCCCCTGTTCATCCTCGGCACGGGCACGACGGAGGGAGCCCCCATCCCGGATGGCGCCGGCGGTTTCCGCATGCTGGATGGCGAGATCTGGCAGAGCCGGATGGATGCGACGCGGCTCGAGGAGATGGCCGAGCGCACCGGCGGCCGCTTCATCCCCGTGGCGGATGGCGATGGCGACCTGCGCGCCCTGGCCAAGTCCATCGCCGAGCTGCCCAGCCATCCGGATCCCGGCGCCGCACGCGCCTGGCGCGAGTTGTTCCTCGTCCCGCTGCTGGGGGGGCTGGTCCTGCTGATGCTCGCCTATGCCCCGCCCCTCCGTTCATCCTGGCCTTACACCCCTCGGCCATCCATGGCCTCGGCCCCGCTGACGCGGGGAGAGGCGCGCGGCGCACGAGGGGCGGGCAGCCTGGCCATACTGCCTGCCCTCCTGCTCGGCGGCATGCTGACCTCCCCGGATGATGCCCTGGCCCAGAGCGATCCCGCTGAAGCCTACGAGGCCTGGGCCCGCGGCGACTTCGTCCAGGCCCAGTTGCTCTATGCCCGCCTGCCGGGCGCACAGGCTCGGCTGGGCGAGGGCGCGGCCGCTTACCGCCGCGGCGACTTCGCCCACGCCACACAGAACTTCACCACCGCCTGGCTGCTGGCCGGAGACGACGCCACCCGCGCCGATGCCCTCTACAACCTGGGCAACGCCGAGTTGAAGGCAGGCCACCCGGAGCGCGCCACGGCGGCCTACGAGGCCGTGCTGCGCCTACGCCCCGGGGACGAGGCGGCCGAGGCCAACCTGTGGCTCGCCCGCCAGCAGGCTTCGGCCCGGCAGATGAAGAAGACCACCCCCGACGACCCCCCCGGCCGCCGCCCGACCGACGTGGCGCGCTACGACGAGGACGTGGAGGCCGACTTCCCCACCGAAGAAGCCCCCTCGGGTGGCGACCTCTCCGCCGGTGGCCCGGGAGCGAGCCAGCGCGAGGGCGCGGAGCCCGGTGCGCTGGCCTTGGGCGAGGCCGACCGCCAGGCTGCGGAGAAGAAGATGGAACTGCTGCGCGACGCCCCCGCCCCGCTGTGGCGCGCGATGATGCGCGGCGAGACGCCCGGGCGCGTGAGTGAGGGCCTGCCATGGTGAGATTCATCCTCCTCGCCGCGCTCCTGACGCTCGGCGCGCAGGCACGCGCCGACCTTGGCATCGACGCCCACCTCTCCAACGCCACCCCCTGGCTGCGCGAGGAGGTACTGCTCACGGTCGAGGTGCTGGACGACCGCAGCATCGTCGAGCAGATCATCGCCCCCTGGACACCGCCGGGGGTGATCGTCCGCCCGCTTGGCAGCCGCCAGGAGCGCCTGCAGATGCCCGAAGGATTGCGCATCCGCCACCGCCACCTGTGGGCGATCATGCCGCTCTATCCCGGCCCGGTGGAGGTCCAGCCCCCCACGGTCGAGGCTCGCGTCGCCGGCGGCAAGCGCATTCCCCTGACCCCGCCCGCGCTGCGTATGGAGACCCGCCCGCTCGACCCGCTGCTGCCGGTCGACGTACCGGTGAGCCCCCTGCGCCTCACAGGCGCCCCCCTGCCCGAGGCCGTGCCCCGGGGCCGCCCCTTCACCTGGAGCCTCGCCATCGAGGGGCAGGGCCTGTCCGCGCGCGGCATCCGACGCTGGCTGGACGAGGCCCTGCGCGATACCGGCACGCTGCGCGTCTACCCGCCGGAAATAAAGCTGCGGGACGGCATCGACCCGACCCAGCCCCTGCGCCAGCGGGTCGAGATGCGGCTGACGCTGGAGGCGCGCGACAGCGGCCAGGTGCGCCTGCCGCAGATCCGCATACCCTACATCGACCCGACCGACGGCATGGTTCGCCTGGCCTCGCTGCCCGGGACCGAGCTTCGCGTGCAACACCCGCTGTGGCTGGCGCTGCGCCCCTGGCTACCATGGTTCGCGGGCGCAATGATGCTGGCCGCCCTGGCCATCCCCCTGCAACACTGCGGACGACGCTGGCTCGCACGACGGGCATGGCTGCGTTCACTGCGTGAAGCGGATACCCCCTCCGCCCTGCGCAAGGCCTGGCGAAGGGGCGCCGAAACGATGGTCGATGTCCAGACGCAGGCTCTGGTCCAGCGCCTGGACGCGGCCTGCTATGGCAACCGCCCCCTGGGCGAAGCCGATTTCCGCACCCTCAGGCAAGCCTTGCTGCAGGCGGCACCCGACGCGCGCAGGGCGGCCTGCTGGCAATTTCATGGCGCGCGATCTAGCATCAACCCATCTCCGCCCCCCTGAAGGATCCCCATTGCGAGACAAGGCCGTCCGTCCCTCCGCGGTAGTCACGGGATGATTTGAAGAGATGAAATCCACCGTCCTCCGCCTGCCCGCCGCGCTGGCCATCCCGGCCAATCCGGCGGCTGCCACCAACAGGTTCCTGATCGGCGCGGTGATCCTGTTGCTGCCGCTGGTCGTGCTTGGGCAGACGAGCGCCGGCGCCATGCACTTCGTCACCTACACGCAAGCCCACGCGGTGCTGGAGGGACTCACGGTCGCCCTCTCGGTCATGATCTTCATGCTCGCCTGGAGTACCCGCGGCGCCGGGATCGAAGCGCGCTTCGGTGCCGCAGGCATGATCTTCGCCGGCATCGCCATGCTCAACATGGCGCACTTCCTGACCTTTCCCGGCATGCCCGGCGTCGACGTGCACTCGGGCCTGCAACGCTCCCTGAGCTTCTGGATGCCCACCCAGGCCATGACGGCCGTGGCCCTGCTCGCCGCGGCCCTGCTGCCCTCCTCCGTGGAGAATGCGCGCAACCTGATCAGGCTGAGCGGCACCCTTACGCTGGCCGCGAGCGGCCTGATTCTGGGGCTGGAGTTCATCCGGCCCGGCTGGCTGCCGGTATGGTGGGTGGCGGGCAGTGGCCTCACCCCCGCCAAGGTGCTGGGTGAATACCTCATCGCCATCGCCTTTGCCGGGGCGACCCTGCTGCTGGTGTTCCGTGCCTGGCGCGACGCCTCCGCCGAGGAGCGGACCGCCTCCACCCTGCTGGCCTGGGCGGCCCTGATCCTGTCGATCGGCGAACTGGCCTTCACGCTCTACAGCGGCGTCAGCGACTGGGTCGCCCTGCTCGGCCATCTCTACCGGATCACGGCCTTCCTGCTGGTCTACCAGGCCCTGTTCGTGCATGGCGTGCAGCTGCCCTATCAGCGCATGGCCGACTCCGAACGCACGCTGGCAGAGAGCCGGGCGCGTTACCGGCAGCTGTTCGAGACCTCGCCGGACGGCATCCTGCTGCTCGATGCCGATGACACGATCCGGGGGGCCAACCCGAGCATCACACGCATGTTCGGGCATGCCGGCGGGGAACTGCTCGGGCGCCCCCTCGACAGCCTCATCGCCTGGGATGGACAGGACGGCTCGCCACGGCTGCACGCCGGCCATTTGCCCCTGCGGTCGCTGCACACGCTGACGGTCGACAAGGGCACCGAACTGACCGGGAAGCGGCGGGACGCCAGCCGCTTCCCCATGGAGGTCGAGCTGGTGCCGCTGGAACACTCCGATGCCGACGATCTCGCGGGCATGTGCATCATGCGTGACGTCACCGAGCGCAAGCGCCTCGAAAACCAGCTCGTCCACCAGGCGATGCACGATGCCCTCACCAACTTGCCCAACCGCGTGCTGCTGCTCGACCGCATGGAGCAGGCCCGGTTGCAGGCCCAGCGCAGCGGCACCAAGTTCGCGGTCATGTTCCTCGACCTCGACTACTTCAAGAGGATCAACGACAGCCTCGGCCACCAGCAGGGCGACCTGCTGTTGAGGCAGGTCAGCGAACGCCTGAGCGGTGTGCTGCGCGAGGACGATACGCTGGCCCGCCTTGGTGGCGACGAATTCGTCATCCTGCGCGCGGGTCTGGAAAGCGGGTCGGATGCCTCGCGGACGGCGGAAGACCTCATCGACGCCCTCGGGCAGCCCTTCCGGCTCGGCGATCAGGACGTATACATCGGCGCCAGCATCGGCATCACCCTCTACCCCGACGATGCACAGGCGGGCGAAACCCTGCTGCGCAATGCCGACCTCGCGCTCTACCAGGCCAAGGCCGCAGGGCGTAACACCTTCCATTTCTTCTCGCGCGAGATGGATCGCCAGGCCCAGGAGCGGCTGACCCTGGAAACGCAACTGCGCCGGGCCATCGCCATCACCCAGGCGGCCTCGCCTCAGGCCGCGGCCACCGGCCTGCACACGGGCCTCGAACTGCACTATCAGCCCCAGGTCCGCGCCGATGGCCAGCTGGTGGGTGCAGAGGCCCTGCTGCGCTGGCGCAACGAGGGTCAGCTGGTCATGCCCAATCGTTTCATTCCGTTGGCCGAGGAAAACGGCCTGATCGTGCCGATGGGCGCCTGGGTGCTGCGCGAGGCCTGCCGCCAGGCACGCCAGTGGCTGGACGAGGGCCTGACGCTGGGCAGCATGGCCATCAACGTCTCCGCCCGCCAGTTCCGTCAGCAAGACTTCGTCGAGCAGGTGCGCCATGTTCTGGAGGAGACCGGCTGGCCTGCCACGCGGCTGGAGCTGGAAATCACCGAGAGCATGATCATGGAGGCGCCGCAGGAAGCCGCCAGCGCCCTGCGGGAGCTGGCGGCACTCGGCGTGGCGATCGCGGTGGACGATTTCGGTACCGGCTACTCGTCGCTGGCCTACCTGAAGACTTTCCGGGTCGACCGTCTCAAGATCGACCAGGCCTTTACCCGCGCGCTACCGGACGACCCGGACAACACCGCCATCGTCAACGCCATCATGTCCATGGCGCATGCCCTCGGTCTGCGGGTCGTGGCGGAAGGGGTGGAAACGGAGGCCCAGCGCGCCTGGCTGTCGCTGCGGGATTGCGATGTCATGCAGGGCTGGCTGTTCGGCAAGGCGCTGCCCGCTGCCGATTTCGAAAGCCGCTTCCTGATCCATGGCAAGAGGCCGCAGGCTCATCCGGCGGTTTGAGCGGCCGCCCGAGGGGCGCTCAGCGGGGGTTGCCGAAGCCGTCGAAGGCGGACGATCCCGCCAGTTGCACACCGATCCGCGGCAGCCCTTCGGCCAGGGCATCCCCGGCACTCAGACGCCAACCATGCACCGCGGCGAGCGCCTCACCCCGCTCGTCGAGCAGGGCCTGGCTGACCGCGCGCAGACCCGGCCAGATCGCGGGCCGTTGCCAGCGCGGGGCCTCGTCCTGCTCGAGGGCGAAGTGGATGTCCTCCTCGAACCGTGCCGCGAGCAGGGCCGCCGCGTGGGCCGGCAGCGCGGCGGCGAGGACGCCGGCATCGTTCACCCGTCCAAGCGCATCCTGCCCCTGGCGCAGGTGGCGCAGCACGTCCTTCGCCTCCAGGGCCGTCGCCAGCGGTTCCAGCATGTAGCGCAGCTGCTTGCCGACCAGGCGCAAGGGGTGCAGCCCCTCGGGCAGGTGGTGCATGTCGGCGAGATAGGGCGTGGCGGCGTCCATCCAGCGCTCCGCCATCCAGGCACCAAACGACTCCCCACCCGCCCCCTCGAGCGGACGCATGCGCTCCAACGCACGCCGTGCCTCATCCAGCATCTCCGGAAGGGTGTCCAGCAGGGCCGCACGATGGGCAGCATGTTCGCCAGCCAGCCGCTCGCGCAAGGCATGCCAGCCGTGACGCTGGGTCGACCGCACCCGCAGCCCGGCCAGCCAGGCCTCCTGCACCTCCAGGTCACGCACCGGCGAGCTCTCGCGCGCGAAGCTGCGCAGGGCGCGGCGCGCCTTGCGGGGGATGTCGGCGACGGGGGCGCAGAGCTTGAGCCAGACGCGCGCCCGCCGCACGGCAACGCGCGTGTCGTGCAGGGCCTCCTCGGCGGAGGGGTTCTCGCGCAGCGCCTGCCCCTGGCTCGACACGTCCTGCAGGCGCTGGTGCAGGATGGCCTGGCAGACGTCGGTCGCGGGTCGCCGAAGATCGTCGATGGTCAGCATGTCCCCCCCCATGGGCGAGGTTTGTGGCGGAACCTGGCAGGCCGTTGAAAACCCCTTTTCAACACCCTGCTAGAGCATAGCCTGCCCCGGCTGCAGGGTTATGACAGTGGGCTAGCGGATCACCATGCCCGGCCGCAGAGGGCCGGTGTCCGAAGCAAGCCGGTGCGCGGCGCGGATAGGCGCGGGCAGGCGGTAGCGGGTCAGGGCGGCCATGACGCTGGCGACGGCGGCCTCGAGATCCAGCCGGTGACCGATCGAGACATAGACAGGCCTCACTCCCGCGCGGGTGCGCAGGACGGCGCCAATCACTTCGCCCTTGTCCTCGAGCGGCACCCACGCCCCGCGCACGTCCGGCACATCCATGTGCCGTCCGCAGAGACGGGTCTTGCCCACGCCGACGCTCGGCAGGCCGGTGATCACGCCGAGATGCGCGGCGATGCCCAGGCGGCGCGGGTGGGCGATGCCCTGACCGTCGCACATCAGCAGATCGGGAGCCCGCCGCAATTGGCCGAGCGCCACGAGCACGGCCGGCAACTCGCGGAAGGCGAGGAGGCCGGGGACATAGGGGAAGCTGGTTGGCAGGCGCGCGAGGGCGGTCTCGACCACCCGGCAGGCGGGCATGTCGAGCACCGCCACCGCCGCCCGGGTGGTGCGCCCCTCGTCCTCGAAGCCCACGTCCACCCCGGCGACGCATCCGGCGAGGACCGGAGGGCCCTCACGCAGCACCCTGGCGGCCAGCTCGCGCTGGATCCCCACGGCATCGGAAGGCGGCAGGTTCCAGCGATGCGGAGCAATCAGGTTCATCGACGGAAGGACGGCAGTCCAGGCAGGAAGTCCTCCCGCACCAGCAGGCGATGGCCGCGCAGGAGGAACAGCGAGCGCCGCGCCCACCGGGGGCCGTTCCCTCCCGGGGCGGCCCCCTTCGGGCTTGCCATGCGGCAAGTCCCGATTCGCTGGTCCCGCATCGAAGACCTTTCGGCCTTCCATGGCCGAAACCCCTTCGGGGGACGGCCGTCGAGAACCCGGCGAATCGGTAGGGTTTCCAGCGAAAGGCGCCTCGCGCCCCCGCGGAACAGGAGCGAACCGAGCGGACGCCGCCCCAGGCGCGCAAGGCCGAGCATGCGATGCGCCTCGGGCGAGCTGAGGGTGATGGCATGCACATAGGGCGTCCACTCCCCCGCGTGCCGACAGGACAGACGCACCTCGCGCCGCCACACCCGCGCGCCGATCCGCAACCCGAGGAGACGCGCGCTGGCCGGGTCAGCCTCAGCCCAACCCTCGCAGAGCACCTCGACGACCAGTCGCCCCGGGCAGACGCGCGCCAGGTGGCGGGTCAGCGAGCCCGGAGCGCGCAGCCAGGCCAGGGGGGGACGGGAACGTGGACTGGCGGTGGGCATGGGGACAAGGGCAATCCCGGAGTGCAAGGACATGCATCCTATCTTATTAAACCGCCCCCCAAATACCTTCCTTGGTATTTGGGGGCCACGCCAAGGCCGGTATACGCCCGGCCTTGGCTCATCCTGTTCTCGTGCCCTTCCGCCATCCATGGCGGAAGCCCGCTTCGCGGGTACGGCACTCGAAGCGCGCGGCTTGATGCCGCGGGCTTCGCCAGCTTCGCGTTCCGGGGCATACATGCCCCGGATCAACCCTGCCTAATTTTAGGACCGGGTTAATGAGTAAGTGCCGCGAAACTCCATTCATGGACTTTTTCAGCTCGGCTGATCCCTTAACTCGCGCGGAAGTGACCGTGGCCCCGCGGCCCACCCTCCATACGCAGTTCCCAGCATCGGGCAGAGTGCATAGCCAAAGAGTGCGACTAAACTGCTGATATCTCCGCCCCGAGGTGGAGGCCGCCCCAGTCACCGGAGGATGCGCGCCATGCCCAATGAATACTTCCTTTACGCAGCACTGGCCGGGATGCTCATCTTCAGCGTCTCCTGCCTCTTCACCATGAGCACCACCGTCTCATGGGGGCTGTCCTTCGCCGCGGCGCTGGCCGCGCTTTACTACTTCTCCCCGCATATCCTCCCGGAGGACTCGCTCTTCCATGTCGAAAGGGACCTCACCCTGCTGGCGCGCGACGCCCTCTTCCTCATCAGTTGGCTTGCGGGCAGCTTCCTCGCTCGCTGGACCTGCCTCCGCTCCCAGTCCTAGGCCTGTCCGTGGCCGCCCCGCTCCGCCCCCGGACGGGTTCACGCAAACGTAACCACACGGACACCCCAAAGTCACAAACCCGCGCCAGCATGGCGACTCCGTTTTGCAAGCACATCCACGGAGCCTCCATGAACAAGCGTCTTCTCGCCCTTTTCCCGCTGACTGCCGTAGCCGCGGCCGTCGGCCTGGCCGTCACCGGTTGCGGTGGCAGCAGCGACTCCGCCTCGTCCCAGACCGCCACCCCCGCCACATTTACCGGCGTCCTGCTGGACTCCGCCGTTCAGGGCGTGGCCTACACCTCCAACGCCTGCCCGTCCGGCTGCACCACCGGCGCACAGGGCGAATTCACCTACCGCGAGGGCGACACCGTCACCTTCAGGATCGGCGACCTGACCATCGGCAGCGCCGGCGGCAAAGCCAAGCTGTTCCTCAACGACCTGACCGGCGAGACCAACCTGCTTGGCCAGAAAGCCGTCAACCTTGCACGCCTGCTGCAGAGCCTCGACAACGACGGCACCCCCTCCAACGGCATCGACGTCCGCAACAAGACCGTCGCCGCCGGCTGCGGCATCGACAGCGAGGACGAGCTGCACGGCTGCGGCATCGAGCTCAAGCCTGTCGACGAGGTCGTCAGCCACCTGGCCGAAACTGCCGAGTCCGAGTCCGAGATCACCTCCGTGACCTTCAGCGCGACCCCGGCCCCGACCGCCGTCGCCGACATGGCCAAGACCTTTACCAGCTCGGTCGCCACCGTGACCTATGCCGATGGCACGACCAAGGACTTCCCGCTCGAGTACGTGACCCTGTTTAGCACCAAGGACAAGGTCGGCACCAGCCAGCACGCGGCAGGCCAGCTCTTCAATGCCCGCATGGAGCCGCTGACCGACGCGCTGGGCCAGCCGGTCATCGCCGAGACCCCGGACGCCAACAGCCTGCTGAAGATCGGTGACAAGCTGTTCCTCGTCACCCACTACGAGTACGACTGGCTGGTGTCGGACAAGTCCGATGCCCCCAGCCGCATGCCGATGTCCATGACCCTGACCGAAGTGACCCAGGACGAGACCACCGGCAAGCTGACCGCCGTCGACCAGAAGCCGATCGACTTCTCCAGTGTCAACGGCCTGTGGATCCCCTGCTTCGGCTCGCAGACCCCGTGGAACACCCACCTGGGCTCCGAGGAAGACTACGACCTGCAGTACAACCCGCTGGCCTCCAAGTACGGCACGACCACCTCGGGCCTCGCCGCGCTGACCGAGAAGTACTTCAGCAATGAAAAATCCGCCAACCCCTATCACTACGGCTTCATCCCCGAGGTCACGGTGCAGGAGGACGGCAGCACCAGCGTGGCCAAGCACTACGCCATGGGCCGCGGCACCTGGGAAATGGCCAAGATCATGCCGGACGGCAAGACGGTCTACTTCGGCGACGACGGCACGCACGGCCTGATGTCCATGTTCGTGGCCGACAAGGCCGGCAACCTGGATGCGGGCACCGTTTATGCGGCCAGGTGGATCCAGGTTTCCGACCAGAACGGCGGCGAAGCCGCGCTCAAGTGGGTCAAGCTCGGCCACGCCACCAGCGACGAGGTCAAGGCCCTGGCTGACGCCAACACCTTCGACACCATCTTCGACGCCGTGGCCCCCGTGAGTGGCGCCTGCGCCGACGGCTACACCCGCGTCCGCACCGGCAGCACCGCCGACGAGTGCATCGCGGTCAAGACCGGCAAGGAGCAGGCGGCCGCCTTCCTGGAAACCCGCCGTTACGCTGCCCTCATGGGCGCGACCACCGAGTTCACCAAGATGGAAGGCATCGCGGTAAACGCGAAGGACAAGAAGCTGTACATGGCCATCTCCTCCATCCGCGACAGCATGACCAGCATGACCGGCGAACCCGCCGACCACATCAAGCTGGCCAAGAACTCCGCCGGTGCCACCTACACCCTGGACATGAAGTCCGGCCAGACCGATGCCGACGGCAACGCCATCGACTCGGCCTACGTCGCGACCAACATGTATGTCGAATCCGCACTGCTCGGCAAGCCGATCAGCGCCGACGCCAAGGGCAATACCGCCGACGAGAACAGCATCGCCAACACCGACAACATGTTCTTCTCCGAGAAGATGCGCACCCTGTTCATCGGCGAGGACTCCGGCATGCACGTCAACAACTACGTGTGGGCGTACAACGTCGACACGAAGACGCTGACCCGCATCCTGTCCGCTGCCGCCGGCGCGGAAAACACCGGCCTGCAGGTCGTCGACGACATGGAAGGCCATGCCTACATCATGAGCAACAACCAGCACTGGGGCGACCTGCCTGGCACCGTACCGGCCGATCTCAAGTCCCAGCTCGAGGCCGCGATCGACGTATTCCATGCACCGGTCGGCTACATCGGCGGCCTGCCCGCCATCGAGTAACGCATCGCTGATGCATTGATCCGGGCCGGATCTTCACGATCCGGCCCTCTGTCTTTCCGGCCGGCATGCCTGAGGCTCCTCTCCCCCTGAGGCATGCCGTCGCCCCGATCCCCGGAGAATGTCATGCGCCGCCACATCGTCCTCGGCAGTCTCGGCACCCTGCTTGCCGTCGCCGCCGGTACGGTCCTCTGCCTGCAGGGGTGCGGAGGCTCGGACGGCAGCGCCGCCAGCCCCGCCCCGGACAGCCCTGCAGACACGACGCCCCTGCAGGCGGCCGGCCTGAAGGGCGAGTTCATCAGCCCGCTGCTGTTCGCCAACCCCTATCCGCACATCCCCGCCCAGTGCCACATCGAGACCTCGCGCGGCGCCCAGAACGCCTGCCAGTTCTGCCATACCAATGGGGCCTACGACATCCATCTGGGCAACAACCTGCCCCAGGCGGGCGGGGAGGAGCGGCTGGGCAACCTGCAACTCGACTACAGCTTCGCGCCGCACAATCCGCTCGCCCCGCTCTCGACCATCAACCGCTGGGAGAACACGCTCAGTCCGGAAAAGCTGGCGGAAGTCGTGAGTCTGCTCGGCATCATCCCCGCCAGCTGGGACATGAAGACCTACATCCGCGAGGACAACTGGAGCGCCGCCTTCTCCCGGCGTCCGGGCAACCCCAAGCACTGGGACGGCCAGCAGGACACCCCGTTCCGCCTGTTCCCAGCCCTGGCCCCGGCCGACCTGCCCGCGCAGTCCGACGGCTTCGTCCGCAGCCTCGACGAGACGCGCGGGTTCTTCCACGACGGCAAGGGCTGGGTCACCGGCTGGCGCGCGGTGAACTTCATGCCCTACGGAATCTTCACCCCGATGACGGGCTCCGTGTCAGGCATCTACATCCGCCTGCCAGCCACCTTCATGCTGACCGAGGGCGGCGAATTCGATCTGGATGTCTACAAGCGCAACCTGGACCTGGTCGAGCGCGCCATCCAGGATCGCCTGCGCCCCGAGGACGGCGACCATTACATCGGCCGGGCGAAATCCGTGGCGATCCACCGCGGCGAATACCCCGTCGGGACCGAGTTCGCCCACCCGCTGCACTACGTCGACGTCGCCGCCGACGGCAGCGATGCCGCCATCAGCGCCTTCCCCGGCACGCGAGCCCGACGGGTGAAGGAGATCCGCTACATGTACAAGTGGCGGGAATTCCACCACGAGCAGTTCCGCCCCGGCGAGAAGGAGGAGGGCCTGCCGGTCTACGGCAACAACAGCCAGGGCTGGGTGGACAACGGCGTGGGCTGGTACCTGGCCGGTTTCATCGAGGACAGGGAAGGCGCCCTGCGCCCACAGACGGTCGAGGAGCTGACCCAGTGCCTCGGCTGCCACAGCGGGGTGTACAAGACCGAGGTCACCCCGAGCTTCACCTCAGGCACCGGCAACACGGTGGACAGCACCTGGGCCATGCCGCGCAAGTTCGCGGGCGACGCGGGCTGGCGTGAGATGGACTACCTCGGCTACCGGGCAGACGCCGGGGCCGGGCCCGACGCCACCCCGGGCAGCGCCGGCCTGGGCGATCCGCTCAACCGCCACGAGGGCAAGGGCGAGCTGCGCCATTTCCTCGACAACGTCGTCGGCGCCAGCCTGTACGGCGACATGCCACAGGCCATCGAACGCTTCCTCGCCCTGACCATCCGCCAGGATCGCGGCTATGCCAGCGACTGGCCGGCCATCGACACCGCCTCGGCCACGGCCTTCAACGCCTCACAGGCCGCCCGCCAGAAACTCATGCGCGCCATGACCGCGCGCGGTGATCATCTGGATGCATCTGGCAACATCCAGGGCCCCCTGCTCTACCCGCCGGAACAGGATGCGCTGACCGCCGCCGCGCGCTACCGCCAGGTGGTCGTGACCCAGCGCTACAACCTCGGCAAGGATGTCTTCGCGCAGACCCCGGTGACCTACCGCTACTTCCGCCAGGACGGCGAGCACTTCACCCGTCTGGACGGCACCCCCTACCAGACCGGCGAGGTCATTACCGAGCGTACGGTCGACACGGAAGATGCGGCCAGGGACACCTACATGGTGGGCGACGTTCCGACCCTGGTCGACGAGAGCAGGCCCTATGCGGAGGGCGGCACCTACAACCCGGACTACATCCCGCTGCTGGCCGAGCCTCTGCAATTCGAGGCCAAGCCCCAGGGCCGGTAAGCGTCCAACTGTAAAAGGGCCGCCCTCTGGCGGCCCTTTTACATTTTCAGCACACTCAAACCTTGGCGTAGCTGATCCCCGCCCCCACCCAGCGCTCGATCAGCGGATCGACGGCCTCGGGGTGGCCGCGCAAGATCACGTCGGCCACCTCGCGCACCTTCGGGATCAGCTCGGCGTCGCGGGCAAGATCGGCGAAGCGCAAGCGGGCGAGACCGGTCTGCTGCGTGCCGAGAAACTCACCCGGGCCGCGCAGCTCGAGGTCCTTCTCGGCGATGCGGAAGCCGTCGTTGGTCTCGCGCATCACTGCCAGGCGCTCCTTGGCCACCTGCGAGAGCGGCGGGCTGAACAGCAGCACGCAGCTCGATTCGACGCTGCCGCGCCCCACTCGCCCGCGCAGCTGGTGCAGCTGGGCAAGGCCCAGGCGCTCAGCGTTGTCGATGATCATGAGCGAGGCGTTTGGCACGTCCACGCCGACCTCGATCACGGTGGTGGCGACCAGGATGTCGAGGCGACCGGCCTTGAAGTCCCGCATCACCGCCTCCTTGTCGCGCGGCTTCATGCGACCGTGCACCAGACCAATGCGCAGGTCGGGCAGGGCTTCGCTCAGGGACCGATGCGCCTCCTCGGCCGCCTTGGCTTCGAGCTTCTCGCTCTCCTCGATCAGGGTGCAGACCCAGTAGGCCTGGCGGCCGGCGCGGCAGGCGCTGCCCAGGCGTTCCATCACCTCGTCGCGTCGGGTGTCCGGTACCGCCGCGGTGTGGACGGGGGTGCGGCCGGGAGGCAGCTCGTCCAGCACCGACACGTCGAGGTCGGCGTAGGCGGTCATCGCCAGGGTGCGCGGGATGGGGGTGGCGGTCATGACCAGCTGGTGCGGGTGCAGGTGGCCCGTGCGCCCCTTCTCGCTCAGGGCGAGGCGCTGGTGCACGCCGAAGCGATGCTGCTCGTCGATGATGATGAGCCCCAGGTGGTCGAACTCGACCCCCCCCTGGAACAGGGCATGGGTGCCGGTGACCACGCGCGCCGCGCCCGAGGCCACGTCCGCCAAGGCCTGACGGCGCGCCGCGCTCTTCTGCCTGCCGGTCAGGGCGGTGATCTGGATGCCGAGCGGCTCGAACCACTGGGCGAGGTTGCGCTGGTGCTGCTCGGCCAGGAGCTCGGTCGGTGCCATGAGGGCGACCTGCCGGCCGGCCTCCAGCGCCGCGCAGGCCGCCAGCGCCGCGACGACGGTCTTGCCCGAGCCGACATCCCCCTGCACCAAGCGGCGCATCGGCTGCGAACGGGCAAGATCGGCGCCGATCTCGTCGAGCACACGAAGCTGCGCCCCGGTGAGCCTGAACGGCAGGCCGGCGGTCAGGCGCGCGGCCAGCTCTCCCCGCATCCGAAGGGGCTCGGCCTGCCACTGCTCGGCCCGCGCCCGCCAGCGGCGCATGGCCAGCTGCTGCGCCAGCAGTTCCTCGAACACCAGCCGACGGAATCCATCCCTGGATTCCACCCTTCGGGTGTCGCCTATCGGCGACCCAACGCCGTTCCCGACGGCGTTGTTTGAGCCGCCGGGGGTATCGAGCGGGCTGGAAGGCGCGGGGGCGTCGTGCAGGGCCGGGTGGTGCAGTCCCTCCAAGGCGGGGCGCAGGTCGGGCAGCCCCAGCTCGTCGCGCAGGCCGGCGGGGAGCAGGTCGGGCAGAAGGTCGGGCTCGCGCGCCCACAGGCTCAGGGCCTCGCGGATCAGGCGCCGCAGGCTGCCCTGCGCCAGTCCCTCGGTACTGGGGTAGATCGGGGTCAGGGCGGTGTCGAGCGGCGCCGGGAGGGGGGTGATTTCCGGGTGCGCCATGTCGAAGCCCGCGAGGCCGCCCTTGACCGTGCCATAGGCGCGCAGGTGCTGTCCGCGCTTGAGCATGTCCGCCAGCCCGCGCGGCGGGTTGAAGAACCACAGCGTCAGCCGGCCGCTGCCATCCCCAAGCACGGCCCGGTGCTGCCGCTTGCGGCCATTGCGCACCTCGACCGCGAGGATCTCGCCTTCGACCAGGGCCGTCTGCCCCGGGAGCAGGGCACCGATGGAGCTAACGTGAGTGCGGTCCTCGTAGCGCAGCGGGGCGTGCAGCAGAAGATCCGTCACCGTCCCCAGCCCGAGGGCCTCGAGGCGCGCGGCCAGCACCGGGCCGACGCCCTTCAGCGCGGCAATGGAGACATCGGTGTTCGTTCGGTCCGGCATGGGGCCATTCTGGTACAGGGGGTGCCGGACTGTCACGGATTGCGGGTAGGAAGGGCCTCACCCGTGGGAGCCGCCCATGGCGGCGATGCATGGGCATGCCATGGAATCGCGGCTACAAGCCGCTCCCACAAGGGGGCTTTCCCCTAGGGAAATGCTGCAAAAATCCATCCATGGATTTTTGCAGCTCGCCTCGTCGCGGCGCATGTCCGCGACGGGCTCCGAAGATCAAGCACTTGGCGTGCTTGATCCTCGTGCAAGCCATCCATGGCTTGCCCTAGCAGGGCGTTTTTCAACGCCCTGCTAGGGCCCTTACGGCCGGGTGCGGTAGAACTTCATCGGAGCCGCCTGCACCTCGCGGGCGCGGGCCTGGGCCACGCCGCGCTTGAGCTTGCCGACCACGTGCATCTCGCAGGGCTTGCAGTCGAACACGAGCTTGAGCTTCTCGCTGCCGTTCATGAGCCAGAGCGGCTCGGCCTTGATGGTGCCGTGCACGCCGGTCACGCCGCGCGTCTGCTTGGGACAGAGGCTCAAGCTGAAGCGCACGCAGTGCTTGGTGATCATCAGGCTCACCTCGCCCTCTTCCTCGTGCGCCTCGTACGCGGCCTCGATCAGCTTCACGCCATGCCTGGCGTAGAAGTCGCGCGCCTTGTGGTTGAACACGTTGGCAAGGTAGCTGAGGTTGTCCTGCGGATAGGGTACTGGCGGTTCGACCGGCGCGGCGCGGGGCAGGCGTTGTAGGGCGGCCTTGCGTGCGGCCTCGAGCGACTCGATGCCTTCGCGGCGCAGCTGGTTGACGAGAGAAGCGGGCACGAACCAGGGCTGGTTCAGGTTCAGCACGATTTCGACCGGCTCAAAGATGGTCGCACCCAGCTTGCCCAGGTTCTCGCGCAGGCTGGCCTCGGCGCGTGCCGCGTCCTTGGCGGGTTCCTTGTCGATGGCGAGCGGCACGCTGGCGCTGTGGCCATCCTCGTCGACCAGCGTCAGGGCGAGGCCGTCGGCGGTATCAAACAGACGCATCCACACGCCGATGCGGCGGTCGGCGGACTTCCGGTCCAGCCCGCGCACCCAGCTCATGTCGCGGTTGCGGTTGATCTCGAGGCCCGGGCGCAGGTGGCGCAGTTCGCTGATGGGATCCTTCGGCACCACCCGCCAGCGACCTTCGGCCAGCCTCTCGGCGGTGTTGATCGCCATGCCGACCAGCTCCTTGTGCAGGTCGAAGTAGCACAGGCCGTCGCCGTTGTGCAGTTCGGCGTCGGTCTCGATGTCGACCGAGTCCTTGTTCACCTTCAGCACCCAGCCGATCGGCCGGCCGGGGTTCTTGGGCGAGTCGAACGCGCCGATGTCGATCTGGCGGCCCTGCACGAAGTAGTCGGTCGCATCGCGGTTGAAGTTCTGCGACGGGTCGGGCTTGAAGGTGAAGGTGCTGCGCCCGCTGGAGGCACGGGCCAGTTCCGGACGGCCTTCGAGAAGGCCATCCAGCAGGGTGCGGTAATGGGCGGTGATGTTCTTCACGTAGCCCATGTCCTTGTAGCGGCCCTCGATCTTGAAGCTCTGGATGCCCGCGTCGATCAGGGCGGCGAGGTTGGCGCTCTGGTCGTTGTCCTTCATCGACAGCACGTGCTTGTCGTGGGCGATGATGCGGCCCTGCGCGTCCGTCACCTGATACGGCAGGCGGCAGGCCTGGTTGCACTCGCCGCGGTTGGCGCTGCGGCCAGTGTGGGCCTCGGAGATGTAGCACTGGCCGGAATAGGCCACGCACAGCGCGCCGTGGATGAAGAATTCCAGCGGAACCGTGGTGGCGGCGCGGATGGCCTTGATCTGGTCCAGGGTCAGTTCGCGCGCGAGCACCAGCTGCGAGAGGCCGACATCCTGCAGGAAGCGGGCCTTCTCCGGGGTGCGGATGTCGCACTGGGTGCTGGCGTGCAGCTGGATGGGCGGCAGGTCGAGCTCCAGCAGCCCCATGTCCTGGATGATGAGCGAGTCGACGCCCGCATCGTAGAGCTGGTACGCCAGCCGGCGGGCCGGTTCCAGCTCGTCGTCGCGCAGGATGGTGTTGAGGGTGACGTGGATGCGCGCGTGAAAGCGGTGAGCGTATTCGACGAGCCGGGCGATATCCGCCACGTCGTTGTCGGCCGACTTGCGCGCGCCGAAGCCCGGGCCGCCGATGTAGACCGCGTCGGCGCCGTGATTGATGGCCTCGATGCCGATGTCGGCATCGCGCGCCGGGGCGAGGAGTTCGAGTTGATGGTCGAGCATGCGGGTTCCTCGTCTGGAGGAGGCAACGCTCCCTCTCCCTCAAGGGAGAGGGCCGGGGTGAGGGGAATACGCGCCGGGCAAGTCGGGTGCATTATCGAACGCATCCCCCCTCATCCCAACCCTCCCCCTCGAGGGGGAGGGGGCTCAGTCCCCCCGACGCGGGCCGCGGTTCCCCGCACGGGCCTGGCCGGAACGCGCGCCCTCGGGACGCGGACCACGGCGCTCGCCAGCCGGACGCTCGGCGCGGTTGCCGAAGTTGTCCGGACGGGGACCGCGACGCTCACCCGCCGGACGGGCCGCCTGGCTTCCCGTACCTTCGGGACGCGGACCACGCTGCGGACGGCCTTCGCCGCCGGAGCGCGGTGCTCCGCCCGCCGGACGCCCGCCGGCGCTGCCGCCGCGATGACCGCCCGGCTGTCCGCCGGCACGCGGCCCGCGCGGACCGTTGCGGCCATTCTGGATCGGCTCCGGCTTGATGCTCGGGTCCACCTCGAAGCCCGGCACGATCTCTTTCGGCAGTTCGCGCTTGATCAGGCGCTCGATGTCGCGCAGCAGCTTGTGCTCGTCCACGCAGACCAGGGAGATCGCCTCGCCGTTCGCCCCGGCACGGCCGGTGCGGCCGATGCGGTGCACATAGTCCTCCGGCACGTTCGGTAGCTCGAAGTTGACCACGTGCGGCAGCTCGGCGATGTCGATGCCGCGCGCGGCGATGTCGGTCGCCACCAGCACGGCCAGGCTGCCGGACTTGAACTCGGCCAGTGCCTTGGTGCGCGCAGACTGGCTCTTGTTGCCATGGATGGCCATGGCCGGGATGCCGTCGTTGGTCAGCTGCTCGGCCAGGCGGTTGGCGCCGTGCTTGGTGCGAGTGAACACCAGCACCTGGTGCCAGTTGTTGTCCTTCACCAGCTTGGCCAGCAGGTGGCGCTTCTTCTCGCGGTCGACCGGGTAGATCTTCTGCGCGATGGTGTCGGCGGTGGCGTTGCGGCGTGCCACCTCGATCAGCGCCGGGTTGTCGAGCAGGCGGTCGGCCAGCGCCTTGATCTCGTCGGAGAAGGTGGCGGAGAACAGCAGGTTCTGGCGCTGCCTGGGCAGCAGGGCCAGCACGCGCTTGATGTCGTGGATGAAGCCCATGTCGAGCATGCGGTCGGCCTCGTCCAGCACCAGGATCTCGACCTTGGACAGGTCGAGGTTGCCCTGCTGGTGGTGGTCGAGCAGGCGGCCCGGGGTGGCGACGAGGATATCCACGCCCTGGCGCAGGCGGTCGGTCTGCGGGCCCATGCCCACGCCGCCGAACATGACCATGGAGGACAGTTTCACGAAGCGGCCGTAGGCACGCACGCTCTCCTCGACCTGGGCTGCCAGCTCGCGGGTGGGAGTGAGCACCAGGGCGCGGACCACGCCGCGGCCGAGCGGGCCTTTCTTCGACTCATTCAGGCGATGCAGCAGCGGCAGGGTGAAGCCGGCGGTCTTGCCGGTGCCGGTCTGCGCGCCGGCCAGCAGGTCGCCTCCGGACAGCACGGCCGGGATGGCCTGCGCCTGGATGGGGGTGGGCTGGGTGTAGCCGCGCTCTTCGACGGCACGGACGATCTCGGCGGACAGGCCAAGGGATGCAAAGGACATTGATTTCTTTCCGAAAAAACATCGGCCTGTCGCCGATCCTTTCCGGATCATCGGCGCCAGTCTAAGGCAGACGAGAGTGAGGGCACGGGGCCCGGAAGACACGCACCGCAAGACTGATGCGGAACGGGGTGCGAATTGTAGCAGAGTTGGACCGCCCGACCCGCGACTTGTTCAATCGGGCCTTCCTGCGCTGCGGGGCCAGCCGATGGCCGCGAGCAGCGCGGCGAGGATGCCGCTGCCCAGGGCGATGAGCAGGTCATCCCAGTGCAGCGGCTCGAGGTGCAGCAGATCCGCCATGGAAGGCACCTGCACCAGCAGCAAGGACAGGCCGAGGGTCGCCGCGACGATCGTCCTCGCGGACCTGCCGCGCAGGCGGCTGAGTGTGGCTGCGAACCCCGCGCTGGCGGCGCCCAGGGTCATCAGCGCCATCGCCCGGGCATGCTCGACGTTGTTGCCGCCCCCAAGACTGTAGAGATAGTTGAGCAGCACGAGTCCGGTCGCCACGCCTCCGGCGAGGGCGATCGCCACCCACTGCCGCGCGCCGAAGAAGCGCACCCGGCGGCCACGGCGGGGCGGCGCGAGACGGTGGTTGCCGGGCAGGTCCTGGAAGGCCAGCAGGGCGGTGGGATGGATGATCAGTTCCAGCCAGACGATGTGGATCGGCAGGTAGAGCAGCGGGTAGCCGAGCAGCGGCACCAGTGCCGCCGTGACGACCAGCGGGATGTGCACCAGCAGCAAGTACTGGAAGCTCAGCTGCAGGTTGGTGAACAGCTGGCGCCCCTCGGCGATGGCACTCACGATGCTGCGGAAATTGTCGTCCAGCAGCACAATGGCCGCCACCTCGCGCGCGCTCTGGGTGCCGCGTCCGCCCATGGCGATGCCGATGTCGGCCGCCTGCAGCGCGGGCACGTCATTCACCCCGTCGCCGGTCACGGCCACGATCTCACCCTGTCCCTGCAGGGCGCGCACCAGGGTCAGCTTCTGCGCGGGCGTGGCGCGCGCCACCACGTCGATCGCGCGCGCGATGGCCCCCTGCGTGGCCCGGATGCGCTGCTCCAGCTCGTCGCCGACGATGACGACCGGCTCGTCCCCGCCGAGGCCGATCTCCCGCGCCACGGCCCGCGCGGTGGCCGGATGATCGCCGGTGACCATGACGACCTGGATCCGCGCGTCCTGGCAGGTCCGCACCGCCGCCGACGCCTCGGGCCGCACCGGATCCTCGAACGCGAGCAGGCCGGTGAAGGCGAAGCCCCGGTCCGGCTCGCCGCCAGCCCAGCCCCCGTCCAGTTCCCGACTGGCGCAGGCGATGACCTTGTGGCTGCTGCCGGCCAGCTCGGCGACGCGCGCCAGCCAGGCCCCGGCTTCGGCGGCGTCGATCTCGCACTGCCCAAGCACCACCTCCGGCGCGCCCTTCACCGCCGCCAGCAGCCGCCCTCCCTCGCGCACCACGCCGGTCTCGCGCTTGCGGTCCTCGGTGAACGGGAAGATCTGCACCCCCTCGACCCCGGCCGGCACCCCGAACGCCTCGAGGATGGCCCGGTCCATCGGGTCGCCGCTCTCCGCGCGCGAGGCAGCCAGGGCGGCCCGCCGGATCGCCGTTTCGTCTTCGGGATCGGCCGGGAGGATATGGGCGAGGATCAGACGCCCCTCGGTGATCGTGCCGGTCTTGTCCGAGCAGATGGCCGTCACCCGGCCGATGTTCTCGACCACCACCGCCCGCCGCACCAGGGCCTGGCGCCGGGCCAGGCGGTACACGCCGACGCCGAGGAAGAAGGTCAGCACCACCGGGAATTCCTCGGGGATGGCGGCCACGGCGAGAGTCACCGCGCTGAGGATGGCGTCGACCAGCCCGTGCCCCTGGGCCAGCCGCACGGCGGCGAGCGCCACGCAAATGAACAGCGCGGCCACGACCAGGATGGTGACCAGCCCGGCCACCGCCTGCTGCAGCGGCGTGCGTTCGCGCGAGCCGCTCAGGGCCGAGCGGACGATCTCGCCGTACAGCGTCTCCGCCCCCGTCCAGGCCACACGCAGGCGCGCCGTGCCGGTCAGAACGCGGGTCCCGGCCAGGCCCAGATGCCCGCCCTCGACGGATATCTCATGGCCGTCGGACGGCCAGCCGCACAAGGCCTGCTTGCGCACGGGATAGGCCTCGCCGGTGAGCGCCGACTCGTCGACCTGCAGCCCCTCCGCCCGGACCAGCACGCCATCCGCCGGGAAAGGCTCGCCCGGGCCGAGCTCCACCAGGTCACCCGGCACCAGCTCCGTGGCGGACAGGGTGAAGGCCCGTCCGTCGCGGATGACGCGAGCCTGGGTGGCGAGCTGCCGGCTCAAGCCCGCGACCGAGGCCTGCGTGCGCCGGTGCAGGAAGGCATCCATGCCGAAGATCGGAATCAAGGCCAGCAGCAGGATGACCGATTCGGTGAGCTCGCCGACGAAGGCGAACAGGGCGCTCGCCACCAGCAGGAACCACAGCATCGGGTCCTTGAGGGTGTCAGCGACGAGGGTCCGCCAGTCGTGCGGCGGCGTTTCGATGATGATGTTCGGCCCGTGGCGCCCCCGGCGGGACGCGGCCTCCGCGGACGCCAGGCCCCGCTCGTCGTCCCCGAGCCCGCCGAGGCGCCCGGCGGGCAGCAGACGGTTCACACGCGGCCCCGCGCCAGTCTCAGCGGCCCTTCAGCCAGCCAGCCACGTCCAGCGCGGCGTAGGTCAGGATGCCGTCCGCGCCGGCGCGCTTGATCGACACCAGACTCTCCAGCATGCACTTCTCCCAGTCCAGCCAGCCGTTCTGGGCGGCGGCGCGCAGCATCGCGTACTCGCCGGAGACCTGGTAGACGTAGGTCGGCGCGCGGAACTCGTCCTTGATGCGGCGCACGATGTCGAGGTACGGCAGGCCCGGCTTGACCATCACCATGTCCGCGCCTTCCTGCAGGTCCAGCGCCACCTCGTGCAGGGCCTCGTCGGTGTTCGCCGGGTCCATCTGGTAGGTGTACTTGTTGCCCTTGCCCAGGTTGCCAGCGGAACCCACCGCGTCGCGGAACGGGCCGTAGAAGCTGGAGGCGTACTTGGCGGAATAGGCCATGATGCGGGTGTGGATGTGGCCGTTGGACTCCAGCGCCTCGCGGATCAGGCCGATGCGGCCGTCCATCATGTCGCTGGGCGCGACCACGTCGGCGCCCGCCTCGGCGTGGGAAAGCGCCTGCTTCACCAGCGCCTCCACCGTCTCGTCGTTCATAACGTAGCCGGACGCGTCGATCAGCCCGTCCTGGCCGTGGGTGGTGAACGGGTCCAGCGCCACGTCCGTCATCACTCCAAGCTCCGGGAAGCGCGCCTTCAGCTCGCGCACCGCGCGCTGGGCCAGGCCCTCCGGGTTCCACGCCTCGGCGGCATCCAGGCTCTTCCGCTCGACCGGCGTGACCGGGAACAGCGCCAGCATGGGCACGCCCAGTTCCATCGCCTTCTCGGCGGTGCGCAACAGCAGGTCGATCGACTGGCGCTCCACGCCCGGCATGGATGCCACCGACTCCGTGCGCCCTTCTCCCTCCAGCACGAACACCGGCAGGATCAGGTCGTCGGCCGTCAGCACCGTCTCGCGCATCAGGCGGCGGCTGAAATCGTCACGGCGCATGCGGCGCATGCGGGTCATGGAGAAGGCGCGGTTGAACATTAGAGAATCCTCATTCAGCATGCATCCATTCTAACGACCCTTACCCGAGATTGGGCCATGGCATTCATCGAGTTCGCTTTCCTCCACCCCGGCGCCCACGAGCGCTTCCTCGAAGCCGCCCGAGCCCGCGGCCTGACCGCCAGCTGGCACGAGGACGCCATCGGCACCGGCGCCACCATCGTCCGCGTGCAGGAAGAAGGGCTCACCCCCGAGATCGAGGATGAGCTGGAAGCCCTCGCCCTCGAGCTGGACGAGGAAGGCCAGAGCTGGGCCGACAGCATCGGCGGGGACGTCCGCCTCTCCGCGGTCGGCATCGTCGTGCATTTGGCCGACGGCACCCAGTCCCTCGCCCGCGTCGACCCCGACATGGTGCGCCGCATCCTCTCCGTCCTCAGCCCGGACGAGCTGGGCCAGTTCGTGGCCAAGATCGCCGACGCGGTCGAAAACCCGGACGCCTCCTCCATCTGCAAAGCGTTCCACGAGGAATGACGCAGACAGACGGGGTGAAGGGAAAGACATGAGAACACCACCCCGTCATTGCGAGCGAAGCGAAGCAATCCATAGCGTTCGCAGAACTCCAACGCCATGGATCGCCGCGTCGCTGCGCTCCTCGCGATGACGAAGAGCATGGGCATGAACCTCGACCTCTCCGCCTGGCACGCCACCCCCATCCCCCCGGACGAGGCCGAAACCCGCCTCACCCAACTCCGCACTGCCACGGCGTGGGGCGACCGCCTCGAAGCCCTGCGCCTGCGCCTCATGCTCGGCCTTCCTGCCGAAATGCAGCGTGAGGTCCTCTTCAATGAGGCCACCGACGACCCCCAGCGCGCCGCCGTCGAACTCATCACCGGCCAGGTCATGCTGGCCCGTCGGCTGAAAGGCGCGTGGGACTGGCTCGACGCGGCGGAAAAGCGGCTGGCGCATTGCCTGTCCGGGCCGGGCTATCTTGAACTGCTGCGGCGACATGCCGTCTTGCGGGCGCTTACCCTGTTCGACCAGCCCAAGGACATACGGCCGCTGGAGGCATTGCTTGCGATTGCGGCTGCCACATCGCAGCTTGAGGGTATGAAGCGGCCTGACTATGCAGGGGATCAGCGCGATACTCTTGGCTAGCAGGCCGTTGAAAAACTCCACCTGCCGCATGACATGATCAGCCTTGTCTCTTTCATGAACTGCCCCTGACCGATGCGTGGCCTAACCGATCCCCAATCCGACCTGTTCAGCTACGTGAGCCTGGAGAGCCGGGTTCCTGCCGACCATCCCCTGCGCCGC
>JBMOQP010000047.1:0-5790 GCA_049322715.1 Pseudomonadota bacterium | reverse complement strand
CAGGCTCACGTAGCTGAACAGGTCGGATTGGGGATCGGAGATGCCACGCATCGCTCAGGGATGGATCAGGGATGGATCAGGGGGATCATGCCATGGAAGCGCCGGAGTTTTTCAACGGCCTGTTAACCCGTATCGATTCTAGTGAACGGAGTGCATTTATCAAGAAGGTTTTTCGGAAAGGAATGCCGCGCGGTCGAAAAGCCATTCTCCGGTTTCCTCGTGGCCCTCGATCATTTTCATTGTCGTGGCGATGATTCCATCCTCCGCACGCAGCCTTTCCTTTTCCATCCACTGCGTGATTTCGGTTTCATGTACCCCCTGCAGCCGCGCACAGCCGAGGAAGGTGGTGATGGCCATGCGATGAATCTCGGCGTGGCGGGGCAGCGAGGAGGGAAGTTTCTCGACCACGGCGATGACCGCGGCGGCGACCCGGGCGGCCTCGGGCAGGGCCTTCTGGTCCTCCCGCATGAACAGCCAGGCCTGGGCGTTGATGAGGCCTTCCATGGGTCCTTCCTGCGCCAGCATCAGCCACAGCGCCTGCCAGACGGCGTCGCGTCGTGAACGGGTGTGTCCAAGCTGGAACAAGGTGCGGGCCAGCTCGGGCCACAGCCTGGCCCGCACGAGGGCTTCGATGGCTTCCTGGCGCAACGATTCCTCGGCCTCGGCATGCCCCTCGTCGCGGGCGATCTCGGCCAGTTCCAGCAGGGCGCGGGCCTCGTCCTCCGCACGTCCCGCCACGCGCGCGACCTCGATCACCGTCAGCCACTTGTCGGCCGACTGGGTGTTGTCGCCCATTTCTCGTGCCAGCCGGGCGAGGGCGATTTCGCTGCGCAGTCGGCCAAGGGTGTCACCCAGGGACGCAAGCAAGGTGGCCGCTTGTTCCAGCGCCTGCCAGGCACGCAGGCTCTTGCCCTGCTGCTGGCAGAGGGTGGCGAGGTGCTCGAGCATGTCCGCGCGGATGGCGCGCAGCTCGTCCTCCTGTGGCTCGCCGATCTGCTTCAGTGCCTGCTCCAGGTGGCCGATCGCCTTCGCCGGCGTGCCCTCGGCGTGTTCGGCGAGGGCGAGGGTGTGCAGCAGGGCGAAGTCCGGCCCGAGCGCGAGGGCCCGCTCCGCCACCTCGCGCGCCTCGGCTGGTCGCCCCGCGTCGAGCAGGGCATAGGCCAGGTGATCGGCGGTCTCGCAGGCGATGGCCTGATCCCCCTCGGCGAGGGCATCTTCGAACAACTGGCGCTGGCCTGCCTCGTCGAGACTGCCGGTGCGCAGGGCCTGCAAGCGGGAGTGGAGTGTATTGGTGGGCATGGTACGGGAACCCTTGTCGCAGCGGGGTTGGATCGGGCGGGAAAAGGGCGCATGGTATCATCCAGTCACTTTTCCTTGTCGAACCGCCGCGTCCCGCACGGCCGAGAAAATCCAGAAATGAATGCATCCATGAATACCCATCCCGCCTTCGCCTTCAAGCGCCGCCAGTGGATCGAGGCGCTGCAGCTGCACGTCGACGAGTTCGAGCACATTGCCACCGGCGCGCGCCATTTTCATCTGGCAGCCGAGGACAATAACAATGTGTTTCTGGTCGGCCTGCGCACCGTGCCGCAGGATTCGACCGGGGTGGCGCATATTCTCGAGCACACCGCCCTGTGCGGCAGCGAGCGCTTCCCGGTGCGCGATCCGTTCTTCATGATGACGCGCCGCTCGCTGAATACCTTCATGAATGCCTTCACCTCGAGCGACTGGACGGCCTATCCATTTGCCAGCCAGAACCGCAAGGATTTCATGAACCTGCTGGATGTTTATCTCGACGCGGTGTTCTTCGCCCGTCTGGATGCGCTGGATTTTGCCCAGGAAGGCCATCGGGTCGAATTCGCGAAGGCGGACGACCCGGAAAGCGAGCTGGTATTCAAGGGTGTGGTCTACAACGAAATGAAGGGGGCGATGAGCAACCCCGTCAGCGTGCTGTGGCAGTCCCTCACCAAGCACGTCTATCCGACCGTGACCTATCACCACAACAGTGGCGGCGAGCCGGAGGCTATCCCCGATCTCGCCCACGAGCAGCTGGTGGCGTTCTACAGGCGCCATTACCACCCCTCCAACGCCGTGTTCCTGACCTATGGCGACATCCCGGCGGCCGAGCTGCAGGCGATGTTCCAGGACAAGGCGCTCAAGCGCTTCACCCGCATCGACCCGAACACCACCGTGCCGGCCGAGCAGCGCTATGCCGAGCCGAAGGCGGTGAGCGAGCCGTACGCGGTGGAGGGCGAGACGGCGGACAAGACCCACGTCGTGGTCGGCTGGCTGCTGGGCGAGAACGCCGACCTCGAGGGCCTGCTGGAGGCCCAGCTGCTATCCGGCGTGTTGCTCGACAACAGCGCCTCCCCGCTGATGCAGGCGCTGGAGACCACCAAGCTCGGCAGCGCGCCCTCGCCGCTGTGCGGGCTTGAGGACTCCCCGCGCGAGATGCTGTTCGCCGCCGGTGTCGAGGGCTCCAATCCTGAGCACGCCGGTGCGGTCGAGCGCCTGATCCTCGACGTGCTGGAGAAGGTGGCCCGCGATGGCGTGCCGCTGGAGATGGTCGAGGCGGTGCTGCACCAGCTCGAGCTCTCGCAGCGCGAGATCACCGGCGACTCCTACCCCTACGGCCTGCAGCTGATCCTGCACGCCCTGCCGGCCGCCATCCACGAAGGGGACCCGGTCGCCCTGCTCGATCTCGAGCCTGTGCTGGCCCGCCTGCGCGAGCGCATCAAGGATCCGGGATACATCAAGGGCCTGGCGCGCCGCCTGCTGCTCGACAACCCTCACCGCGTGCGCCTCGCCCTGGTGCCGGACACCGGGCTTGCCGCGCGCAAGGTCGAGGCCGAGAAGGCCCGCCTGGCCGCGATCAAGGCCGGCATGAGCGAGGAGGACAAGCGTCGCGTGGTCGAGCAGGCGCAGGCCCTGCTGGCGCGCCAGGCGCAGCAGGACGATCCGGAGATCCTGCCGCGGGTGACCCGCGAGGACATCCCTGTGACGCTCGACATCCCCGCGCCCGCCCGGGTCGATGCCGCCCCGCGCCGCACCACCTGGTTCGACTCCAGCACCAACGGCCTGGTCTACAGCCAGGTCGTCATGCCCCTGCCGCAGCTGGATGACGACGAGCTGGACCTGCTGCCCTACGTCACCAGCATGCTGAGTGAGGTCGGGGCGGGCGGATACGACTATCTCGCCATGCAGCAGCGGATGGCGGCGGTCACCGGCGGCATCGGCGCCTATGCCTCGGTGCGCGCCGAACTCGACGACGAGCAGCGCACCCGCGGCTACGTGGTGCTGTCCGGCAAGGCGCTGGCGCGCAACGGCGCGGCCCTGCAGGGGCTGATGAGCGAGGTGCTGGAAACGGCCCGTTTCGACGAACTGCCGCGCCTGCGCGAGCTGGTCGCCCAGGCCCGCTTCGCGCGCGAGCAGGGCGTGACCTCGGCCGGCCACAGCCACGCGATGGCCATCGCCGCCTCGCGCCTGTCGCCCTCCGCCCGCCTCGCGCACCGCTGGAGCGGCCTGGCCGGGCTGCAGGATCTCAAGGCACTGGACGACGGGCTGGATGAGGAGGGGCGCCTGGAGGCCTTTGCCGGGCGCCTGTCCCAGCTGCACCGCAAACTGGTCGAGGCGCCGCGCGAGTGGCTGATGGTCGCCGAGGGGCGCAGCTTTGACGCGCTGGCCGAGGCGCAGGCGAGCCACTGGGGTGAGCGTCCGGCGGGCGCCTCCGCGGTCGCCCTGCCGAGAACCCGCGCGGTGACGCGCGAGGCCTGGCTGACCAACACCCAGGTGCACTTCTGCGCCAAGGCCTATCCCGCCGTGCCGATCGACCACGCCGATGCCGGTCCGCTGGCCCTGCTGGGTGCCTACCTGCGCAACGGCTTCCTGCACCGCGCCATTCGCGAGCAGGGTGGGGCCTACGGCGGCGGATCGAGCTACGATCCGGAATCCGCGAGCTTCCGCTTCTACTCCTACCGCGACCCGCGCCTGTCCGACACGCTGGCCGATTTCGACCGCGCCGTCGACTGGTTGCACGGCGAAGGCCACACCGCCCAGGCGCTGGAGGAGGCCCTGTTGTCGGTCATCTCCAGCATCGACAAGCCGGGCTCGCCCGCAGGCGAGGCGAAGAAGGCCTTCCACAATGCCCTGCATGGCCTGACGCCGGAGCGCCGCATGGCCTACCGCAACCGCCTGCTGGACGTCACCCTGGACGACCTGCGCCGTGTTGCCGAGCGCTACCTTGCGCCTCCGCGGGCCAGCATCGGCGTGCTGACCCACGGTGGGGCGCGCGCCGAGGTCGAGGGCCTGGGGCTCGCCATCGAGCAGGTCTGAGGCCGGTATGGCGGCATGATCAAGGGGGCGCAGGCCCCCTTTTTCATGTCCGCCCTACGGCGCGCGGGTCAAGCGGAGGAATTCGGGATGAGCCTCGAGCAGGTCGCGGGCGGCCTTGCGCAGGTCGTCCACGGCCGCCGCCGGCAGGGTCAGCGCGGTAGGCAGGGCCAGCAGGCGAGATCGCCGGGCGGAGTCGGGCAGTTGGTTCAGGTTGACCTCGATCAGGCTGACGTCCAGTCCCTGCGCGCGCCAGGCCTCGGCGCGCAACCTCAGCTCGCGCAGCGTGTCCCGGTTGGTGTTGATCAGCGGGATGCTGGTGGCCGCCTCCAGCACCGCCTCGGGTGGCGGGATGCTCGCCGACCGCTCCCAGCGACGATCGAGAGGTGCGGTGGCATCGACATGGATGACCACGATCCTGCGGGTCGCGGGGAAGCCTGCCTCGCCCAGCACCAGGCCGGCGTCATCGTTACCGTTCGTCCGCTCGAGCAGGATGTTCAGGCCGAGGTTGTCGTGCAGGCCGCCATCGAGCAGGTGGATGTAGCAGCCGTCGCTGGTCCGCTCCGGGGGTTCGCCCTGCGGTGGCGGCAGGCCCTGACAGCTGGTGTCGCGGTAGTCGCGCAGCATGATTGGCGAGAACAGGACCGGCACCGCCGAGGAGGCCGCCACCGCGCGGGCCACGCTGAAGCTGTCCGGGCTGGAGCCGATCGCCTCGAACTGGCGGGCGGTGAAGGCGAATGGGGTTCCGCGCGTCATGCGGGTCGCGTTGATGACGATGCGCGGGCTACCGTTGCGCCGCAGGTCGCCCAGCGTGGCGCCATGGAACAGGATGCGGTCGTAATGCTCGGCGAGGATGTCTGATCGGCCGAAGCTCGGCGAGGTGAGGCGGGACAGATTGCTTGACTTCAGCAGCTCGTCCTTCAGCTCGGCCTCGACATCGCGCTTGAGGAAGGCCGTCTCGAATTCGCCGAACATCCGCTCGCCACGCAGGCCGTAGTAGGCGGCGGTGAAGCTGCCGCCGGAGACCGACGAGATAAGGTCCACCTCGTCCAGCAGGCGGCGCGAACGCCCTGCCCATGCGACCTCGTGCCCGGCAAGCGTCTCCAGCACGCCGTAGGACAACGCTGCCGCGCGGGTGCCTCCGCCCGAGAAGGCGAGGATGACCAGCAGTGTGTCCGAAGATGGCAGGCTGGCCGCGCCCTGTGGCGCCGGCTGCAGCAGGGCCGGGCTTGCGGTCAGCGGGCGATTGAGCGGGTAATGCGCGTCACTGGCACAGCCGGCCAGGGCGATGGCGAACAGCCAGGCAAGGGCGATCCTGATCCGTGGCTGGATCGAGCCGGCAAAGAAGCGGGCAGGGAATGGCATGCATCGTCACCTTCGGTGAAGGGCGGCACGGGAGAACAGGGGGAAAGGGGTGGGGTGATCGATGGGATTCGAACCCACGACAACCGGAATCACAAT
>JBMOQP010000046.1:0-43755 GCA_049322715.1 Pseudomonadota bacterium | reverse complement strand
ACGCCCCCACGACCGCGCCCCTTCGGGGTGCCCGTGTCTGGCCTGCCCGTCAGGGGGCCGGTTCCACGGGACATCCTGTCCCGGGGAACCTCAAACCGCCATCCATGGCGGTTTGACCCCCTGCCGGGCAGGCCAGCCCCGGCGCGGCCAAGGGGGAATTTCCCTCGCCCGGCGCAGCCGTGTCCAGAAAACCTTCCTTTCACGCACATCGAGCAAGCAACCCACCATGCCCAACCCCGACCACAACGCCATTGCCGCCCTCGTTCGCCAGGCCGCGCTCGAGGAGATCCTGCCCCGCTTCCGCAACGTGGAGCGCCACCTCAAGCCCGACGGGTCCTGGCTGACCGAGGCGGACCTCGCCATGCAGGCCCGCGTGCAGCGCGAGCTGGCCGTGCGCTTCCCGGACATCCCCTTCCTCGGCGAGGAGATGGACGAGGGCGAGCAGAAGCGCCTGATGCGGCACGCCGACAGCGGCCTGTGGATCCTCGACCCGCTCGACGGCACCAGCAACTTCGCCGCGGGCGTGCCGATCTTTGCCCCCTCGCTGGCACTGATCCGCGGCGGTCGGGTGGTGCTCGGCGTGGTGATGGACGTGATGCGCGACGAGACCTTCAGCGCCGCCCAGGGCCAGGGGGCCTGGCTGAACGGCGAGCGCCTCGAGCCGCCGGCCTGCGACATTCCCCTCAGGAAGACCCTCGCCTGCGTGGACTTCAAGCGCCTCTCGCCCGCGCTCGCCACCCGGCTGGCGGTCGGCGCGCCGTACAGCTCGCAGCGCTCGATCGGCTCGGTCGCCCTCGACTGGTGCTGGGTCGCCGCCGGGCGCTTCCATGTCTACCTGCACGGCAAGCAGGGGCTGTGGGACTACGCCGGCGGTCACATCATCCTCGAGGAAGCGGGTGGCCACAGCTGCACGCTGGAGGGCGATGCGGTGTTCAACAACACGCTCGAGAAGCGCTCTGCCGTATGCGCCGGCGATGCGCGCCTGTTCGCAGAGTGGGCAGCCTGGCTGCGGGACGGGCAGGCCTAGGGCCGTGCCGCAGGCCAGCATCCGGCAATCCCTTTGCTATAGTGCAGTTATTACGCCATCCGACGGACTCCGATGCGTCCTCTCTCCCGCCGGGGTTTTCTCGCCAAGCTCGCCGCCTCCGCGCTCCTGCTCGGTGGTTGCGGTCCGCGCCCGCCCCTGCGCGTGGCGGTCCATCCATGGGTGGGATACGAGCCGATGTTCCTGGCCCGCCAGCATGGCTGGCTGGACGCAGGCCTGGTGCGGCTGGTGGAGACCCCCTCGGCCACGGACTCCCTGCACCTGCTCGGCAGCGGGCTGGTGGAGGCGGCGGCGCTGACGCTCGACGAGGTCTTGCGCGCACGCGCCCTGGGGTTACCGCTCGTCGTGCCGATGGTGTTCGACGTCTCCGCCGGCGCGGACGGTGTCCTGGCCCGCAGTCCCATGCATCTCGCCGACTTGGCGGGGGCGAGGATCGGCGTCGAGCAATCGGCGGTGGGCGCGCTGATGCTTGCGGCCCTGCTGGAGCGCGGAGGGCTCGCGGCGGATGAGGTGCAGCCGGTGTCCCTCGGTTTCCACGAGCACGCGGCGGCCTGGCGCGCAGGCCGCATCGATGCCCTGATCACCTTCGAGCCGGCCTTGAGCGAACTGGAAGCGGATGGGGCGGTGCGCATCTTCGACTCGCGCGCCCTCCCTGACACCATCGTCGACGTGCTGGCCGTCCATCCTTCCACCCTCGCCCATCACCGGGCCGCACTGCACCACCTCGTGGAGGCCACCCTGCTCGCCGTGCATGACCTCGCCCTCAACCGCATGGACGCCGCCTACCGCATCGGCGCGCGGCTCAAGCAGAGGCCGGAGACGGTGCTCGCCGGGCTGCGCGGGATCCAGTTGACCGATCTCGAGCACAACCGTCGCCTCCTGGGTGGCACCCATCCGCTCCTGCTCGAGCGCGTCCGCGACGTGGCGGCGATCCTGCAGGGCGCTGGCATCCTGCCCCCGGCAATGGCATCCTGCAGGAACGTCTGTTCAAAGACCTGGTCCACGCCGAGTACCTGCCCGTCGCATGAACCGCTTGCTGCCACGCCGCCTCAAGACCTTCCTCCCGCTGTTGATGTTCGGCGCGACCCTGGCGTTCAGCCTTCTGTCGCTGGTGGCGCTCGACATCAGCGACCGCGCCAAGCTGATCGCGGAGCTGGAGGAGCACCTGCGCAACGAGGGGGCGGGCCTGGCGCGCCAGGCCGAGGTCGACCTCGCGCGCGACCCCGCGCGGGTCGAGCGCGAGATCATGCTCCATGCGGCCGAGGAGGGTCAGGTACACACCGCGCTGTTCGACCCGGATGGCCTGGTGCTCTACGCCAGCCGGCTTGACTGGGTGGGCCGGCCGGCGGGGGAGGTCGTGCCTGGCTTCGACCCGGCCCGCTTCGCCGCCGTCACCAACGGTCTCGAGCCGCTCATCATGCGCGACGGATTGCGGCTGATGATCTGTTTCCCTTATGCCCACCCGCCGGGGCCGGGCGAGCTGAGCAGTATCCGCCGGGGGGTGATCCACATCGACTACGACCTTGGCGGGGTGCTCGCCGCGCGACGCACGGAGAACCTGCGCAACCAGCTGCCGCTGCTCGTGCTCGGCCTGCTGGCGGTGATCGCCTTTGCCTTCTGGCTGCACCGGGGGGTCACCGCCCCGTTGCAGTCCCTGGGGCAGGTGACCCGGCGGGTGATGGAGGGGGATCTCGGCGCGCGGGTGGGCAAGCAGGGGGTCTTCGAGTTGGCGGAACTGACAGCCTCATTCGACCGCATGGTGGAATGGCTGGGGCGCGAGACCCGCTCCCTGCGCGAGCAGCGCGACTTCGATCACGCCCTGCTGCAGGCCCTGCCGGCGCTGGTGGTGGCGGTGGATGGCGAGGGGCGCATCGTGCTGGCCAACCGGAGGGTCGCCGAATTGCTCGACTGCGCCCCGGAGGCGCTGGACCGGCAGCCGTTCTCCATCCTGGCGCGACAATCCGGGGAGCAATTCCTGCGCTTGTTCGCCCGCCTGCGCGACGGAGACCTGCACGAGATCGGTGGCGTCGAGGCCCCGCTGCCGGCCGCCGACGGCTCGATGCGCTGGATCAGCTGGTCGCTGCGCCGGCTCGACGGCATGGTGCTGGCGGTGGGGGAGGATGTCACCGCCCAGCGCGCGGCCGAGACCCGCCTGCGCCTCGCGCAGACCGTTTTCGACCACCTCGACGAGACGCTGCTGATCACCGACCCCGAACAACGCATCATCGCCGTGAACCCGGCCTTCACCCGCATCATGGGGCACACGGAGGATGAGGTGCGGGGCAAGACGCCGGCGGAACTGAAATCCGGCCTGCACGATGCGGGTTTCTATCGCCAGCTGTGGCACAGCCTGAACACCACCGGCCAGTGGCAGGGTGAGATTTGGGATCGGCGCAAGGACGGGACGCTGATCCCGCTCTGGCAGACCATCTCCGCGGTGCGCGACGAGCATGGGCGGCTGCTGCATTACGTCGCCAACGCCTCCGACCTGTCCGCGCTCAAGCAGGCCCAGGAACGCAGCGCCTGGTTCGCCGAGCACGACCCTCTGACCGGCCTGCTTAACCGCGCGGGCTTTCTCGCCCGCCTGCGCGAGCATCTGGCGCAGGCGGCCGAGACCGGCCAACATGGCGCGGCGCTGGTGCTCAACCTCGACCGCTTCAAGAGCATCAACGAGGGACGGGGGCCGCAATGGGGCGACGCCCTGCTCATCGCGGCGGGCGAGCGCTTGCGCCTGCATGCCCCCGTGGGCGTCGGCCTGGCGCGGCTGGCGGCCGACGAGTTCGCCGTCCTGCTCCCGCCGGGGCAGGCCGACGCCACGGCGGCCGCCGAGCTGGCCCTGCGCATTGCCGAGGCCTTGCGTTCCGCCCTGCGGACGCCGATCGTCCTTGATCGGCTCCCTTCAGGTTCGCCTATCGGCGAATCCCGATTTGTTCCCGACAAATCGGTCCAGCCGCTGGATGTGCACGAGGAGTCCTTCCTAGTGTCGGCCTCCCTCGGCATCGCCCTCTATCCCCCGCCGGAGTCGGAAGGCACCGAGCCGAGCGAGGAGACCTTGCGCCAGGCCAACCTCGCCATGCATGCCGCCAAGGTCGAGGGCGGCGACCGGGTCGAGTTCTTCGAGCGGGGCATGGGCGAGCGGGTGCGGGCCGCGTTCGATCTCGAGCACGCCCTGGCGCGCGCGCTGGCCGCCGGGGAAAGCGAACGGCCGTTCCACCTCTTCCTCCAACCGCAGGTGGATGCAACAGGGGAGCTGCGCGGCTTCGAGGCGCTGGTGCGCTGGATCGACCCGCAGCAGGGGATGATCTCGCCCGCGCAGTTCATCCCCATCGCCGAGCAGAGCGGCATGATCGGCGTGCTCGGCGACTGGGTGCTCGATCGCGCCTGCTTCCACCTCGGCCAGCTCAGCCGCGAGGGGCGCTGCCTGAGCATCGCGGTCAATGTCTCGCCGCGCCAGTTCGGCGCCGAGGACTTCGTCGCCCGCGTCAGCCAGTCCCTCGCCCGTCATGGCGCGGATCCCGGGCTGCTGATGCTGGAGGTCACCGAGGGGCTGGTGATCGACAACCCCGGTCGCACGATCTCCACCATGCTCGAACTGGCACGCCTTGGCGTGCGCTTCTCCATCGACGATTTCGGCACGGGTTATTCCTCGCTCGCCTACCTCAAGCGCCTGCCTATCCACGAACTGAAGATCGATCGCAGCTTCATCCGCGACCTGCCGCACGACGGGGATGACGCGGTGATCGTCGACACCATCATTGCCATGGCCGAGCACCTCAAGCTGATGGTGGTGGCCGAGGGCGTGGAGACCGAGGCCCAGGCTGCCTTCCTGCGCGAGCGTGGCCAGGTGATCGCCCAGGGCTTCCTCTACGGCCGCCCCGAGCCCGCGGAGGACTGGCTCGGGCGGGTCCTGGTCCCGCACCCTTGGTCCCTCCTATCGGACCCTTCAGCCGTCCATGGCGGAAGCCCCTCTGGGGTGTGGCCCTCGAGAGCGGCTGCCCAGCCCGGGGACGCCTCGCAGGAAGGCGATCGGTCGGTCGCCGAGGGACGGGGAGGGTCGGAAGCGTGACCGATTCATCGGGCTCCCGACGGCTGTACACCGCAGGGGCTTCCGCCATGGATGGCGGAAGGGACTTCGGTACGGGATCAGCGAATCGGGGATCGCCCCTCTGGGGCGAGCCCGAAGGGTGCCGACCAGGGATGGTCGGCATCCGCGCGGCCGTGCTGCCTCGTCTCCTCGTCGTCCTGCTGCTCGCCGGCCTTTTCCTCCCGGCGCGGGGGGCGCTTGCCCTGGAGCAGGCCGGGGCCGTTGCCGGCCTGGGCGGGGGTGGGACCTCCATCGGCATTCTCGCCGTTCGCCCGCAATCCCAGGTCCAGGCTCAGTGGGCGCCGCTGGCGGAGTACCTGCAGGGCCGACTGGGGATGCCGGTGATGGTGCGGGCCCTGGACTACGACGATCTTGAGCTTGCGCTGGCGCGCCGCGAGGTGGACTTCGTCCTCACCAACCCGGCGCACTACGTGCACATGGCCCATCGGTACAATCTGACGGCGCCGCTAAGTTCCCTGATCCTGCAGGAGCAAGGGCGGCCCCTCTCTGCCTTCGGGGGCGTGATCTTCACGACCACGAGCACCAACATCGTCACGCTGACTGACGTCGAGGACCGTATCGGGGCTGCGCCGTTTGCCGGTTCGCTCGGCGGTTACCAGATGCAGGCCTACGAGATGCTGAAGGCAGGGGTGGTGCCTCCGCGCGGCCGTTTTCTGCTTGAGACGGGGATGCCCCACGACAAGGTGGTGGAGGCCGTGCTGCAGGGGCGGGCCGAGGTCGGCTTCGTGCGCACGGGGGTGCTGGAGGCGCTGGCGGGCGAGGGGCGGATCGATCTCTCCGGGGTGCGGGTGCTGAACCGCCAGGACCTGCCGCACTTCCCCTTCATCAGCTCCACCCGCCTGTATCCCGAATGGGCCTTCGCCGCCCTGCCGCAGGTGGATCAGGACCTGGCGCGCCGCATGACGGCGGCGCTGCTGGATCTGCCGCACGATGGCGAGACCGCCCGTCGCCTCGACATCTGGGGCTTCACCATCCCGATGGACTACGAGCCGGTGCGCGAGCTGCTGCGTGTCTTGCGACTGCCCCCCTTCGAGCAGGCGCCGGACTTCACCCTCGCCGACGTTTGGCAGCGCTACCGCATCGCCCTGATCGCCGCGCTGCTGCTCGCGGCCCTCAACCTGATCCTGCTGGTGGTGGTGTGGCGCAAGCAGCGGCGCCTGATGGAGCTGAACGCCACCATCCGCGCCCAGGGGCGCGAGATCGAGCGCCGGAGCGCCCTGGAGCGCCAGCTGCTCGGCGCGCTGGACGAGGGTGTCTACGGGGTGGGGCCCGATGGGAGCTGCACCTTCATCAATCCGGCGGCCCTGCGCCTGTTGGGATATGCGTCCGAGGACGAGGTGCTGGGCAAGGACAATCATGCCCTGTTCCATCGGCGGCGCGCGGACGGCACGCCCTATCCGCCGGAGCAGTGCCCGATCCACCAGACCCTGCAGGACGGCCAGGCGAGGCAGGCGGAGGATGAGTGGTTCTGGCGCAAGGACGGCGCGGGCCTGCCCGTCTCCCTGCTGGTCTCGCCGGTATGGGCGGATGACGGCATCCGCGGGGCGGTGGTCGCCTTCCATGACATCACCGACCGCAAGCGCCTGCTCGAGACCCTGCGCCACCAGGCCACCCACGACGAGCTCACCGGCCTGGTCAATCGCCGCCACCTGTTCGAACTGGCCGAGCGCGAGCATGCGCGGATCCGGCGTGGCCATACGGCGCCCGCCGCGCTCATCATGCTCGACGTGGATCATTTCAAGCGCATCAACGATACCTACGGCCATCTCGCCGGGGACGAGATCCTGCGTCATCTCGGGCATCAGCTCATGGCCACCCTGCGCACGGCGGACATCGCTGCCCGCTATGGCGGGGAGGAATTCGCGATCCTCCTGCCCGACACCGACCTGGACGCGGCCCTGCGCCTGGCCGCGCGCCTGCGCGACGAGGTGGCGGGGAGCACGGTGTTCAGCGACGGTCAGCCGCTGCACTACACCCTGAGCCTGGGGCTTACCGCCCTTACCCCGCAGGACGTGTCGCTGGACGTTGCCATCGCCCGCGCCGACGAGGCGCTCTATCGAGCCAAGACCGGCGGACGCAACCGCATCGAGGTGGATGCCGCCCGGCAGTCCACGTAGCCCGCGTGGGCCTGTCAAGCCCCTTCGGGTGCAGCCCGAGGGATCGGTCAGGCCTCGGTCCGCAGCTCCGCCGACGGGCGGCCGACGTGGTAGCCCTGGGCGTAGTCGATGCCCGCCCGGCGGATGGCCTCCATGACCTCCTCGCTCTCCACGTATTCGGCCACGGTGCGGATGCCAAGATCCCGCGCCAGCGCCGAGATGCTGCGCACGAAGGCGGCGTCGCGCTCGTCGTCGAGCATGTTCACCACGAAATCGCCCTCGAGCTTGATGTAGTCGATGGGGAAGCGCTTGATGTAGTGGAAGGACGAGAAGCCCGAGCCGAAGTCGTCGATGGCGAACTTGAAGCCCTCCAGGTGCAGGCGGGCGACGAACTTCTCGAGCATGGAGGGATTCTTCACAGTCTCGCGCTCGGTGAGTTCGAACACCAGTCGCGCGGGAGCGATGCCGGCCTCCCCGGCGAGCCTTTTCACGGTGCTGAAGAACTCGTTCAGCACCAGGGCGCGCGGCGAGATGTTGAGGAACAGCAGGCCCTGGTAGCCGCTCGCGGCGGCCTTCCGCAAGGCCTTCTCCATGACGATGAAGTCCAGCTTGTGCACCATGCCGAGTTGCTCGGCGGTCTCCACGAAGGCCCCGGCATGCAGCAGCTGGCCATCGGGCGTGATGATGCGCGACAGGACCTCGTGGGCATGGATCATGCCGTCGGCGGAGACGATGGGCTGGAAATGAGGCTCGACCCAGCGCTCCTCGATCGCGCGCGAGACCAGTGCGATGGTCTCGTTGACCTGGCGGAAATTGTCGATCAGGTCCTGCTCCGAAGGCACGGCCAGGCGGTTCTTACCCTCCGACTTGGCGCGGTACATCATGTTGTCGGCGAACAGGAACAGGTCGCGGCTGTTGCGCGCATGGTCGGGGAAGACCGCGACGCCGATCGATACGGTGGCGCGGATGCGGCTTCCGTCCGGCGCCTCGATCGACATCTCGTTGACGAGGTCGAGCAGGCGCTGGGCCACCTGGTAGGGCTGGTCGACCTCCACCTCGGGCAGCATGACCACGAACTCATCGCCGCCGTAGCGGGCGAAGACGTCGCCCTTGCGCAGGCCGGGCTTGATGGTGTCGGCGAATGCCTGCAGGAACTTGTCACCGACGTGGTGGCCGTGGGTGTCGTTGACCGCCTTGAAGTTGTCCATGTCGATGACCAGCAGGGCGAAGCGGTGGTCGTGTCGCTCGGCCCGGCCCTGCTCGTAGTCCAGCAGTTCCCAGAACACGCGGCGGTTGTAGAGGTTGGTCAGCGGGTCGCGGCTGGCGTAGTACTCCAGGTCCTTGGTGTACTTGGAGATGGCCTTCACCGAGCCCACCACGTTGAGCAGGGTGGAGAGGATGCTCTCCACCACCAGCTGGCGCACCTCGTCGCGCGCCAGTTCCGCCTGCACGCCGATGCCGACGATGCCGCCGATCTTGGGGCTCTCCACCACCAGCGACTTGGTGGCGACCTCGAGCTCGTCGCGGTTCAGCTCCAGCAGTGGGGCGTCGGGATCGGCGACGTGGTGGTTGACGGTCACGCTGCCCACCTCGCGCAGGGCGGGAAGGCTGGAGAGTGCATGGCGGGCGGCCTGTTCCAGCATCGCGCGGGTGGCCTCCGAGGGCGGGGCGCGCCAGAAGATCTCGAGGTCGAACAGTTCCTCGTCGACCTTGAACACCGAGAACAGGGTGTAGGACTGCACCACCTGGTTGATCTCGAGCAGCAGTTTCTCCACGTACTCGCGCCAGTCGCGCACCACGTCGGAGGTGATGACGAAGCGTTCGAGCAGGCGGATTTCGAACTCGAGCAGGTCCTTGTCGACCGCGAAGTTGCGCAGCTTTGCCACCATCTGGTCGACCTCGCGCAGGACCTCGTCCAGCTCGGAGAAACCGAGGCGCATCTCGCCGATGGCCAGCTTCTTGAGGTCGGAGACCTTGTTCATCTGCCCTACCCGCTCGTGCATGTTGCCGATCGCCGCCTGCAGTCTGCGGTTGATGAAGGCGGCAAGGATGAAGGCCACCAGCAGGGGAACGGGGATGATGAGGACGAGGTTGGAGAGGAAGGACTCGCGGGCGCGAGCCATGGCGGGGCCGAGATCCTGGCGCACCTCGATCACGCCGAGCACCTCTCCCGGGCGCGCGTTGACGTGGCACTGCAGGCACTCGGCGCGGGCCTTGAGCGGATAGATGTGGCGCAGCTCGGTGTTGCTCTCGAGACGGTGCTCGGTGCCGGTCTCGAACACCAGGCGCACCTCCTCGCTGGGCAGGGTCTGCTTGATCGCCCCGAACAGAGCCTCCACCTTCGGGCCACGGTAGATGTCGAGGGCGTAGGGGCTTTCCTTGAAGGCCTCCTGCTGGGCAGCGACGAAGTCCTCAAGGTCGGCGCGGGACCAGCCCTTGCGCATGACCTGGAACATGCTGTTGAAGCCCTGCTGGGCGATCACCTCGGCGGTCGAGCGCGCATCCTGGCGCACGGAGCGCTCGTAGACCGAGGACAGGATCAGGTAGGTGCCCGCGAAGCCCGCGATGGAGACGGCAGCGGCGGCCGCCACGATGAAGCTCTTCAGGCTCTTGGGAGATGCGATCAAGGTGGAGGCTTCCTGAATCGTTGTCCCCGAGGCTCGGGGGATATGTCCGCGTTGATTCTACGGGCATTACCACGCTTGGTGAAATAAACGTGAAACAAATGCTATTCGCACTGCCGCCCGTGATGCGCTCTTTCCTCCGGTCTGCTCAGAGACCGATCTCGTCCACCACGTAGCGCCATGCGCGCATCCCCTCCTGCCAGCCGCGCGGCGGCAGGCCGGCCTTGTGCCGCAGGTGCATGAGGAAGTCCGCCGGCTTGGGCAGCTGCTCCCACACCGAGGGCAGGAATGTGGCGCGCCGGCCGCGCGCCTCGATGATCAGGCCGTCCATGCCCGGGCGCAGTTGCCCGAGCAGTTCCTGCTCGGACCCCGCCGCGATGATCTCCGGCAGGCCAAGGATGGAGATGTGGATGTCGAGCGCATCCAGCTCGGCGGGATGCAGTGGCAGGAAGCGCGGGTCGCGGAAGGCGGCGTTGAAGGCGTTTTCCGCCACATCCCGCACCAGCGGCTGAACGGGCTGCAGGTTGCCGATGCAGCCGCGGAGGACGCCCTTCCCTGGGCGTTCCCCTCGCGGGCGGGTTTGCGCCAGATTCGCGTTCGCCTGCGGCGATCCCCGATTTGTTCCAGACAAATCGGGGAGGCGTTCCTCCAGGCTGAGGGTGACGAAACAGGCGCGCTCGGCCCGCCATTCGGCGGGATGCTCCTCGACCCGCACCGGCAGGGCGCGGCCGTGCTCCAGGCCGTGGGCGATGGAGGCGCGCGCCAGCTCGATCAGGGGATGCCGTGTCTTCATGCGGCGGTCTCGTACAGGGCCCAGGCACCGTAGCCGACCACCTGGTGGCGGTGGCCGGCGGTGTCGCCGGAGTTGCGCAGGTCCAGCCGCTCGATGCCCATCCCCTGCCGGCGCGCAAGGCGCAGCAGCCCGCCGAGGGGAACGCGGCCGCAGGCCTGTTCGAAGCCGATGGCCTCGGGCCACAGGGCATCGATCGCCTCGGCGGTGACCGCGTCCATCTGGCGCGCGGCGGCGTGGTCGAGGAAGTGGCTGAGGTCGGTGCTGACCACGACCAGGGTTTCCGCCCCGCCCCACAGCGTTTCCAGCACCTCGTCGACCTCCTCGAAGGTGGCGTCGCCCACGACCAGCGGCACCACGCTGAACGCGCCGAGGGCCTGCTGCAGGAAGGGCAGGTGGACCTCCAGACTGTGCTCCGGGGCGTGCGGGTGGTCGCTGGTGATGACCTGGGGCAGGCCGGCGATGGCCCGCGCCGCCGCCGCATCGACCGGGACCGCGCCGAGGGGGGTCTCGAACGCCCCCGCTTCCGGCAGGGCCAGTCCGCGCAGGTGGACGAAGTGTGCCGGCCCAAGCAGGACGACGCGCTCGATCGAGCCGCGCGCCTCGGCCAGGCGGGCATAGGCGCGGCCGGCGACGGGGCCGGAGTAGACATAGCCCGCATGTGGGGCGATCAGGGCCTTGGGCCGGGCGGCGCCAGGCTGTCCGGCGGGCACGTATGCCTCCAACTGCCGGCGCAGTTCGGCGGGATCGGCGGGGTAGAAGCGGCCGGCGACGGCGGCGGGGCGGGCATGGGGCATGGCGTGACCATCGGAGGGAATATCCCTCCAAGCTGGTGCCCATGACGGGCCTTTTAAAGTCCGCCGCGTCCCGGGGTGAGCTTGCAGTGCTCCAGCCGGGGCCGCCACGCCTCGACGAGCTGCTGGCGCAGGGCACCGTCGTTGCGGCTGTCGACGAGGGTGTCGGCGTCGACCTCGATGTTTACTGTTTCCCATCCTTCAGGGATGGCGCACTCGATCCGCACCCGCCAGCCGGCCTCCGTCGGTTCGACCTCGAACAGGTAGCCATCCAGGCGGAGGGTCTCCAGCACCTCCTGCGCGGCCTCGCGCGCGCGGGCCAGTTCAACCATGCCAAGGGTCATGTCCGTCCTCCCGGTCCGCTCAGGGGACCATCAGCGCTTGTAGGTGCCCACCAGCTCGGCCTGCGCGAGGACATGGCCGGCCATGGCGTGCTCGAGGGCCGCCTTGGTGGGCAGGCCGAGGTCCGGCAGCAGGCAGTCCAGGGCATACAGCTTGTGGAAATAGCGGTGACGGCCGACGGGTGGGCAGGGGCCGCCGTAGCCGGTGCGCCGCCAGTCGTTGAGCCCCTCGAGGGTGCCGGGGGGCGGGGTGCGGATACCCTCGGCCAGGCCGGTCGTCCCGGGAGAGAGGTTGTAGAGGATCCAGTGCACCCAGGTCCGGCTCGGGGCGGCGGGGTCGGGGGCGTCCGGATCGTCGACGACCAGCGCGAGGCTCTGCGTGCCGGCCGGGAGCCCGCTCCACTCGAGCGGTGGCGAGTGGTCGGCGCCGTCGCAGGTAAAGGCGCGCGGGATCGCGCCATGGTCGGTGAAGGCCGGGGATCGGATCTCCATCGGGATGGCTCCTCTCGAGGCGGCATGGTAGCCGCCCATCTCCTCATGAACATAGCATCCCGATGCGCGGATGGACGGGTTGAATAGCGAGCGGGTGGCGTCTATGTAGTAGGGACGTCCCATCCCCTCTTCCCCATGACGCGCGAAGCCGAAAACCTCTCCCTCGCCGATCCCGACGTGGTGCCAACGAAGTACTGGCACCGGCTGGACGACGGGCGTATCCAGTGCGACCTTTGTCCGCGCTTCTGCCGCCTGAACGAGGGCCAGCGCGGCCTGTGCTTCGTGCGCGCCCGGGTGGAGGACCAGGTCGTCCTCACCACCTACGGGCGCTCCAGCGGCTTCGTCATCGACCCGATCGAGAAGAAGCCGCTCGCCCACTTCCTGCCGGGCACGCCGGTGCTCTCCTTCGGCACGGCGGGCTGCAACCTCGCCTGCGGCTATTGCCAGAACTGGGACATCAGCAAGTCACGCGAGACCGACCGCCTGCTCGACCAGGCCAGCCCCGAAACCATCGCCGAGGCCGCCCTGCGCCTGGGCTGCCGCAGCGTGGCTTACACCTACAACGACCCGGTGATCTTCCACGAGTACGCCATCGACGTGGCGAGGGCCTGCCGCGCGCGTGGCGTGAAAAACGTGGCGGTGACCGCCGGCTACGTCTGTCCCGAGCCGCGCGCCGAGTTCTACGCCTGGATGGACGCTGCCAACGTCGACCTCAAGTCGTTCAGCGAGGAGACCTACAAGAAGCACACCGTGGCACACCTCGCGCCGGTGCTGGACACCCTGCGCTACATCCGCCACGAGACTGGCGTGTGGCTGGAGGTCACCACGCTGCTCATCCCTGGCCTGAACGACTCGGACGAGGAAATCGGCGCGATGGCCGAGTGGATGGTGCGCGAGCTCGGGCCAGAGGTTCCCTGGCACTTTTCCGCCTTCCACCCGGATTACCGCATGCTCGATCGTCCGCCGACGCCGCCCGCGACCCTCAGACGCGCCCGCGACATCGCCATGCGCGCCGGCATGACCGAGGTGTCGGGAACACATCGGCGATCGCCGCCAGGCGAGCCCGAAGGGGGCCGCCCAGGGATGGGTGGCATGCGCTACGTCTTCACCGGCAATATCCGCGACCCCGAGGGGCAGGCCACCTACTGCCACCATTGCGGGCAGACCCTGATCGGGCGCGACGGCTATGCGATCACCGCGTGGAACCTAAATGCGAGCGGCCAGTGCCGGCAGTGTGGCACCCCATGCGCCGGGGTGCTCGAGGCCGAGCCGGGCCGCTGGGGCAACCGGCGCCAGGCGGTGCATCTCGCGCGCTTCCACTCGATGATGCAGAAGTCGGGTGACTGACTCCCGCGGGATTCGACGTACAATTCCCCCACCCTGCCACAATCTCGTGATGGAGCCCCGCATGTCCGTGGACACTTCCCGCCGCAGCTTCCTTGCCGCCATGAGCAGCCTGCCGCTGCTGGGCCTGTTCGGCGCCGAGGCGCGCGCCGCCGCCGAAGCCGCCGGCCTCAAGTTCGGCGAGGCCAAGCCGTTCGACTTCGACATGCTGATCAAGATGGCCAGGGACATGGCCGGCCAGCCCTACAAGGAGCCGGCCCGCCCGAACCCCGAGGCGGTCAAGAAGATCGACTACGACGAGCAGGGCAAGATCAAGTTCAAGCTGGACCGTGCCCTGTGGAAGGACGGCCCCTCGGCCTTCCCGATCACCTTCCGTCCGGTCGGCTACTACTTCCAGAAGACCGTGCGCATGTTCGCGGTGGAAAACGGCGAGGCGCGCGAGATCGTCTACCAGCCGGACTACTTCAGCTTCGGCCCGCAGAGCCCGATGAACGATATCCGCCCGGGCGAGTCCGCCATCGCCGGCTTCTGGGTGCAGGAGTCGCGCCGCATCGGTGACTGGACCAAGCAGGAGCCCTGGGCCACCTTCCAGGGCGGCGCTTATTTCCGCGCCGTGGGTGAACTCGGCCAGGTCGGCATGTCCGCGCGCGGCATTGCCCTCAACGTCGGCGCTGCCGAACCGGAGGAATTCCCGGACTTCCGCTCCTTCTGGTTCGAGCCGGCCCAGAACGAGGGCGACCCGGTCATCGTCCACGCCCTGCTCGACGGCCCTTCCGTGACCGGCGCGTACCGCTTCGAGCTGCACCGCACCAGCGGCGTGGTGATGAACATCGAGAATCACATCTTCCTGCGCAGGGACGTCGAGCGCCTCGGCATCGCCCCGCTCACTTCCATGTTCTGGTATGCCGAATATCCGGCGGCCCACTCGCACGACTGGCGTCCGGAGGTGCACGATTCCGACACCCTGGTGATGTGGAACGGCGCCGGCGAGCACCTGGTGCGCCCGCTCAACAACCCGACCCGCATCATGTTTTCCTCGTTCATGGACGAGAACCCGCGCGGCTTCGGCCTCGCTCAGCGCGACCGCAACTACGAGCATTACCTCGACGGCGTGAACTACGACAAGCGTCCGACCACCTGGGTCGAGCCGATCGGCGACTGGGGCCGTGGCCGCGTGCAGCTGGTCGAGATTCCGACCGACGATGAGATCTACGACAACATCGGGGTGTTCTGGGTGCCTTCGACGCCCGCCCGCGCCGGCACAAGCTTCAGTTTCAAATACCGCCTGCACTGGCTGGCCGATGCGCCGTACTTCCCGAAGAAGGACCTCGCCCGCGCCGTCGCCCTGCGCATGGGCCGCGGCGGCGAGTTCGGCAAGGAGCGTCCAGCCAACGCGAAGAAGGTCGTCATCGAGTGGGACGGCGAGATCCTCAAGTCCATTCCCTGGGGCGTGCGTCCGACCGTGGTGGTGTCCGCCTCGCGCGGCACGGTCTCGCTCACCCGCAGCGAGGCCATCTGGTACACCCCGCGCTGGCGCTCGGAGTTCGACATCACCGTGGATGGCAGCGAGCCGGTCGAACTGCGTTGCCGCCTGGAAATCGACGGCAAGCCGATCACCGAGACCTGGCTGTACCAGTACCATCCGTGACGGGGGCCCTAACTCTCTCCCTCAAGGGAGAGGGGACTCGCTACAGTCAAGGCTGGAGAGGTTTTTCTCCCTCTCCCTGCAGGGAGAGGGCCGGGGTGAGGGGCATGCTCGACAAGGACGACCACCATGCCCCTTCCCCCGCATCTGCTCGAATTCGCCCGCGAACTTCGTGACCAGGCCACCGATGCAGGAAACCCTGCTCTGGATGTTGCTGCGCAATAGGGAAACGCTGAAAAATTCAGCGTTTCCTGTCCGGGGCAGGGATGCCCCGACGCGAACAAGGGCGTAAGTCCTTGATTCGAGGAGGCCACCGCGAATTCACTTCGCGGTGAGCCGAACTGAAAAAATCCAAGGATGGATTTTTTCAGAGTTTCCATAGAAACCTGATCGGCTACAAGTTTCGGCGCCAGCATCCCCTGCCGCCCTACATCCTGGACTTTTACTGCCATGAAGCCCGCTTGAGCATCGAGCTCGATGGCGGGCAGCATGTTGAACAGCGACACTACGATGCCAGGCGCAGCTCAGCCCTCGCGGCCCTCGGTATTCGGGAGTTGAGGTTCTGGAACAACGACATACTGCAACAGACGGAATCCGTCCTGGTTGCCATTCACGACGCGATCATCACCATGCCAAGCCCCATCAAATCCGACTTCAAGGCCCGCTACCACCACTTCGCCCTCGCGCTGGAGATCCTCGAGGAGATCGCCAGGGGGCGCGCCCCGGCCGACCAGGTCATCCACCACCATTTCCGCCAGCGCCCGCAGATGGGGGCGCGTGACCGCGGCGTGGTGGCGGAGAGCGTTTATGGCGTGCTGCGCACCCGCCGCAGCCTGGCGTGGCGCATGAAGGTGGACGAAGACCAGTGGAATCGTCTTGTCGCTGGCTTCCTTCTCGACCAGGGCTGGGCTGACCGCGAGTTCGTCATCAAGTGGCTCGGCGGGGGCGGCGCGGCCGATGTCCTCGACCGCCTCAAGCGGAGCATTGATACGGCCCCGCTCGCGGTGCGCGCCAACCTGCCGGACGAACTGGCCGAGCGCCTCCTGCCCGTCTATGGCTTCGATGCGCTGCTGGCCCTGATGCAGGCGATGAACCAGCCCGCGCCGGTCGATATCCGCGTCAACCCGCTCAGGACCGACCGCGCGACCATCCAGCACATGCTGGACGAACTCGGCCTGCCGACCGAGCCCACGCCCTATGCCCCGCACGGCCTGCGTCGGCACGACCGCCGCCCGCTGTTCAACCTGCCCGCCTTCAAGGACGGCCTGTTCGAACTGCAGGACGAGGCCAGCCAGCTGGTCGGCCATCTGGTCGACCCGCAACCCGGAGAGCGCGTTCTCGACCTGTGTGCCGGCGCGGGGGGCAAGACCCTGCAGCTCGGCGCCCTGATGCAGGGCAAGGGCAGCCTCATGGCCACCGACATCTCGGCCCACCGGCTGGAGAAGCTGACCCCGCGCATGCGCCGCGCGGGGCTGTCCAACGTGCGCCCGGTGCCCATCAGCGGCATGAGCGACACGCATCTCAAGCGCGCCAAGGGCACGTTCGACCGCATCCTGATCGATGCGCCCTGTTCCGGCACCGGAACCTGGCGCCGCAACCCGGACCTCAAGTGGCGCCCGCTCGACCTCGAGACGCTCAACCGCACCCAGATCGAACTGCTGGAGGGCAGCGTGCGTCTGCTCAAGCCGGGCGGCCGTATCGTCTACGCCACCTGCTCCATCCTGCCGGACGAGAACGAGCGCATCGTCGATCAGTTCCTCGCCCGGCATACGGAATTCAGCCTGCGTCCGGCGGCGGAAATCCTGTCGGTTCAGGGCATCGGCGTGCCCGGCGTGGCGGAAACCATCCCTGGCTTCCGCCCTTCGGGTGAGGCTTCGCCCCCCATCGCTGCTCCCAGCAGCGATGTTGGTGAGATGCTGCGCCTCGACCCGGCACGGCACGGCACGGACGGGTTCTTCGCCGCGGTACTGGAGCGCAAGGCAGACCTGTAAGCCGCCGTGGCCCCCGAGGGGGCGGCTTCGATGCCCCCTGGCTGGTCTGGCGCCAGTTTCCTGTTGCCCTGGCTCGATCTCCCGCAATGGCTCCTCCGGGGCGCGGATGGACTATTCTCCCAAGAGAAGAGGTCCTTTCCCGGGGGAAGTCATGGACGTGCGCTCCAACCTATCAAGGTCGGCCCTTGTCCCGGGCAACGCCCGTGGCGCCTCCATGGTCGAGTACGTGCTGCTTCTCGCCCTACTGTCCATCTTGCCCATTCTCACCATCGGCCTTGTCGGCGACACGCTGGCCGATGCCTTCAACAAGGTGACAACTGCCTTCGGTCACGCCAGCCCCTCGGGTGATGGCGGCAGTTCCGGCGGTGGTTCCGGCGGTGGTTCCGGCGGTGCCCTGGAGGATTCCGGCGCAGGAGGTGTCTTGCTTGCCCGGGCCGACATCGCTGAACCGCCGGATGAAGGGACCGCAGGAACGCATGGCGGGGTGGGGCGGGCGGCCTCCATGGGTGCGGCGGGTTCCGGCGAAGGCGGCGGGGCGCGTCCGGCTGTCGAGGCTGAAGCGGACTCTGGGGCGGGGGGCGGTCTCGTGGCCCGCCTGGAGGACTCTCCGCCCTGGTTCTGGTGGGTGCTGCTGTTCTTCCTGGCCCTTGGCTTGCTCCTCTATGGCGTCTGGAAGCAGGGCAAGGCGGAAAGCATCCGGGCCATGGAGGAGGCGGTCGATGCACGGCGACAGCGAAGCGTATAGCTCGGCGGTCTGCTGGCGCATGCGTTGATCGGTGTTGCAGCGAAAGGGGGACTGCCGTCTTATGCAGGTGGCCACCGCCTTATTTGCTTGTCCATATATTAATGTTTGATGATGGTTCCTCGTCTCATGAGGAGCTGTTCATGACCATCAGGAAACATTTTCTCGCGGCCGTTGCAGCCGCAGCGTTGTTCGGCTCGATCGCCATGGCAGGTGGCAGCGTGGCGGACAAGTACCCGGAGTCCCTGCTCTATGACCGCCCGACCAAGGTGGCGGAGGGGGTGTGGTCGGCTATCGGCGCCACCCAGCCCTACACCTACGAGAACGCGGGTCATAACAACAACCTTTCGTTCGTCATCGGCGAGAAGGGCGTGCTGGTGGTCAACGGCAGCTCGTCCTACCTGCTGGCCAAGGCCCTGCACGACGAGATCCGCAAGTTCACCGACAAGCCGGTGCTGTACGTGGTGGACGAGAACGGCCAGCTGCATGCCACCGTGGGCAACAGCTACTGGAAGGAGCAGGGTGCGACCATCATTGCCCACGCCGATACCGCCACCGAACTGGCCAAGCATGGTGCGACCTACCCCGACCGCCTGAAGGAGTTCGCCAGGGAGCGGGCGGAGGGCAGCAGGATGGTGCCCGTCGACAAGACTTTCTCCGACCGTATGACGCTGGACCTCGGGGGCGTCACCGCCGAATTGATCCACTTCGGTCCCGCCCATTCGCCGGGCGACATCTCCGTGTTTATTCCCGAGCGCAACGTGCTGATCGCGGGCGACATGGCCTTCCACCAGCGCATGTTGCCGCTGTTCGCGGACACCAGCGCGCGCGCTTGGCTGGAGACCTGGCCCAAGTTCGCCGAATTCGCCAGGGGCAAGGTCATCGTCCCCGGCCACGGCAGCCCGACCGACCTCGCCACCGTGGATAAGTACACGCGCGGCTACCTGCAATACCTGCGCGACCAGGTCGGCGCGCTACTCAAGCAGGGCGGCACGCTGGACGACGCCTACAAGATCGACCAGGGTGCCTATAGCCACCTCGAGACATTCGACGAGCTGGCGCGCCAGAATGCGGGGCGGGTGTTCGCCCAGATGGAGTTTGAGTGAGCCTGGCCGGATCCTGATCGGCTGCGGCGGGCCTCCGGAGAGGGGGGCTCCGCCATGGTGCGGGGCAGCGCCCGTGCCCCGGGCCACCTGGCTCATCTCTACCCCGGCCTTGCCCGGCCGCGAGATCCATCGAATCACTTATAGATGAAGTGGACATAAGTTATGTCCACATCATAAATATGTGATTGTAAAAACCATGATCATGGTGTGAGTATTGTCAAGGTCTGCTTGGCGACAACCTCAAAAAGGAAGAGAGGGGATCATGAAAGAAATGGTTGAGAGCATCCTGGCCCAGATGCCGCCGCACACCCGGTTCACCGACGCCGACAGCGCGATCGTCACCGCCAACAAGGACTTGCTGCTCGAGATGGGGCAGGGTCTGGTGGAGTCCTTCTACCGGACCGTGCTGGCCCATCCGGCGACCGCGGAGATCTTCCATCCGGACGAGATGGACGCACGCGCCGCGTCCCTGGCGGACTGGTGGAGGCGCACCTGCGAGGGGCCGCACGACAGCGACTTCTTCTCCTGGCAGGCCTTCGTCGGACTGGTGCACATCAAGCGCAGGGTCAAGAACCCCATGGTGATCGCCATGTGGTCGCACATCCTCGCGCACATCTCGACCGCCCTGGCGCACAGGATGGGGGCGGCGGAGGCGGGGCAGGTGATGTGCAGCCTGCAGCGGCTGGCCGCGACCGTGCAGGCGCTGATCGTCGAGAGCTATCTGCAGAGCTTCATCGACATCCTGAGCGAGTCCACCGGGATGAAGCCTGTCCTGATCGACCGCCTGGTGATGACCAAGATCGACAGCGTGATCGGCGCCGCGCGCGCCGCGGCCGCTTGAGGCAAAGAAGCAATTTCAAGGAACAAGGAAACATCCCATGCGCGCTGACATGCTGACCTCCATTCTCTCCGAGCTGAATGGCTCCTCGGCCGACATCGAGGCCTCCGCCATTGTCTCCACCGACGGCCTGATGATGGCTGCCCTGCTTCCTGCGGGCATGGACGAGGACCGGGTGGGCGCGATGAGCGCGGCGCTGCTGTCGCTCGGCGACCGCACCGCGAAGGAGCTGGCCCGCGGCGGTCTGGAGCAGGTGCTGATCAAGGGGGACCGGGGCTACATCCTGATGACCCACGCTGGGGAGGACGCGGTGCTGACGGTGCTGGCCAAGCCGCAGGCCAGGCTGGGCCTGATTTTCCTCGACGTGAAGCGGGCCGCCGAGGCGGTGGCCGGGGTCATTTGAGCCTTCCGGACCGTACCTCGCAGCCCGTCCTGCGACCTGCCGTCAGGCCTCAACAATGCCGTCTGGAACGGCGTTGGCTCGCCGCATGGCGAGACCCGAAGGGCGGAAACCAGGGAGGGTTTCCGCCGCAAAACCAGGCAGGTCGTAGTCCATGATCAGCGGGGCGTGGTCCGAGAAGCGTGTCTCCTTCCACACCGAGGCCGCGAGCACCTTGTTCGCGAGGTCCGGTGTGACGACCTGGTAGTCGATCCGCCAACCCACGTTCTTCGCCCAAGCCTGGCCGCGGTTCGACCACCAGGTGTACTGCTCCTCCTCCGTGTTCACCACGCGGAAGGCGTCCACCCAGCCTTCCTTGTCGTAGCGCTCGTCCAGCCAGGCGCGTTCATGCGGCAGGAAGCCGGAGTTCTTCTGGTTGCCGCGCCAGTTCTTCAGGTCGATCGGCTTGTGGGCGATGTTCCAGTCGCCGCACAGGATCACGCTGCGACCGGCATCCTGCAGCTCGCGCATCTTCGCCGGGAAGGCTTCGAGGAAGCGGTCCTTGCTAGCCTGGCGTTCCGGCCCGGCCGAGCCGGAGGGGAGGTATATGCTGATCACGCTCAGGTTGCCGAAGCGCGCCTCGATGTAGCGTCCCTCGCGGTCGAATTCCTCCACACCGAAGCCCGCGATCACATCGTCCGGCTCGCGCCGGGCGTACAGCCCCACGCCGCTGTAGCCCTTGCGCTCGGCGGGTTCGTAGTAGCAGCTGTAGCCCTCGGGCCAGAACACCTCTGCGCCGAGCTGGTCGACCTGGGCCTTGAGTTCCTGCAGGCAGACGATGTCGGCGTTCTGCGCGGGCAGCCAGTCGAAGAAGCCCTTGCTGGCGGCGGAGCGGATGCCGTTTACGTTGACGGTGATGATGCGAAGCATGGGGAGGTGTGCTTGCAAAAGGAAGGTTTTCTTGACAGTTCAGCGCCGGACGAAGGGCCAGCCGGGCCATGGCATCAGTGCCGGAAGTGACGCATCCCGGTGAACACCATCGCCATGCCATGTTCGTTGGCGGCGGCAATCACCTCCTCGTCTCGCATCGATCCGCCCGGATGGATCACGGCGGTGATGCCCGCGGCGGCGGCGTTATCGATGCCGTCGCGGAACGGGAAGAAGGCGTCGGAGGCCATCACCGCGCCCGCAACGGAAAGGCCTGCGTGCTCGGCCTTGATGGCGGCGATGCGGGCGGAGTTGACGCGGCTCATCTGCCCTGCGCCGACGCCGATGGTGGCGTCGTCCTTGGCGTAGATGATGGCGTTGGACTTCACGTACTTGGCCACCTTCCAGGCGAACAGCATGTCGCGCAGTTCGGCCTCGGTCGGAACGCGCTGGCTGACCACCTTCAGGTCGGCGGCGGTGATCATGCCCAGGTCGAGGTCCTGCACCAGCAGGCCGCCGGAGACGCGCTTGTAGTCCAGGCGGCCCTTGTCGCCCTCGCCCCACATGCCGCAGGCCAGCACGCGCACGTTCTTCTTCGCGGCGGTGACCTGCAGGGCCTCCGGGGTCACCTCGGGGGCGATGATCACCTCGACGAACTGGCGCTCGACGATGGCCTTGGCGGTGGCGGCGTCGAGCGGGCGGTTGAAGGCGATGATGCCGCCGAAGGCAGACTCGGTGTCGGTCTGGTAGGCGCGGTCGTAGGCGGCGAGGATATTCTCGCCCACGGCCACGCCGCAGGGGTTGGCGTGCTTGACGATGACGCAGGCCGGGGCGTCGAACTGCTTCACGCACTCCAGCGCCGCATCGGTGTCGGCGATGTTGTTGTAGGACAACTCCTTGCCCTGGAACTGGGTGGCGCGGGCAACGCTGCCGGCCGGGGCGTTGTGTTCGACGTAGAACGCGGCGCGCTGGTGCGGGTTCTCGCCGTAGCGCAGGTCCATGAACTTCTCGACCTGGATGTTGAAGGTGCGTGGAAAGTCCGCCGGCTGCTCCCAGGATGCCTCGTCCACGCGAGCGCCGCCACCCGCGCCGCTTGCGGCCGGGACACGACAACCAAAGTAGTTGGCGATCATGCCGTCGTAGGCGGCGGTGTGCTCGTAGGCGCGCACGGCGAGATCAAGGCGGGTGGCCGCGGACACGCCGCCCTGGGCCTCGATCTCGGCCTGCACGCGGGCATAGTCGGCCGGGTTGACCACGATGGTCACGTCGGCGTGGTTCTTGGCCGCCGCGCGCACCATGGTCGGACCGCCGATGTCGATGTTCTCGACCGCGTCCTCGTAGGTGCAGTCCGGCTTGGCGGTGGCTTCGGCGAACGGGTAGAGGTTGACCACCACGAGGTCGATGGTCTGGATGCCGTGCTCGGCCATGACCGCGTCGTCCACGCCGCGACGGCCGAGGATGCCGCCGTGCACCTTCGGGTGCAGGGTCTTCACGCGGCCGTCCATCATCTCCGGGAAACCGGTGTACTCGGACACGTCCTTAACCTTGAGGCCCGCCTCGCGCAGCATTTTCGCCGTACCGCCGGTGGACAGCAGCTCCACATCGCGGGCCGCAAGGAAGCGGGCGAAGTCGAGCAGGCCGGTCTTGTCGGACACGGAGAGCAGGGCGCGGCCGATCTTGGCAACGTTGGTGCGCATGGCGGTTCCTCGGGGCAGGGCAAAGCCCGGCATTATAAACCGATCAGGGGTGATCGGGGCGTTTGCCGAGGCGAATGGCGCCGATGCGCTCAAGATCGTGCAGCAGGGGTAGGGCGCGCGCAGCGATCGCCGCCGCCGTCAGGCCAAGTTCCGGGGCCTGGGCCGCGCTGGCGGCCTGCAGGGTCTTTCCGTTTGCGAGCTGCTGCAGCAGGCCGAGGCTGGCGGGGGTGAGCTCGACGATCCGCACGAGATCATCCGCCCCGCGGAACAGCAGCAGGTGGGTCTCCCCAGGTTCCGGTGGCCCGTCGTCGCGGTGGACGGCAAAGGTATGGCTGCATAGTCGCGAGACGGGGTTGAGGGCGGCGTGGCCGGGGAGCGGAACCTGCCAGGCGGCATCCGGCGCCAGGCCGAGGCTGAAGCGGGCCCAGTCGTGCTCCAGCAGTGGGACAAGCCAGGCGGGAAGGGCGCCATGCCGCGGTCGCAACCAGTCGAGGAAGGCGCCGGGGACGTCGCGATAGAAGGGGCTGGGGCAGTCGGCCCCGGCCAGGAACCCGGTGAGCAGCTCGTCCCAGCGCGCCTTGCCGAGCAGGCGTCGGGCGCGGGGATAGACCGCACCCAGCATGCGCTCGGTATTGCCCAGCAGCAGGCGGCGGTAGATGGCCGCGCCGCGCGGGTCGACGCCCTCCGGCAGTGGGTGCCGGGAGGGGGCGCGAAGGTGGGCGGCAAAGGCGCGCTGCCAGCGGGTGTGCGCCGCGTCCATCACGCTGATCCGCCATGGCGGGCTTGCAGGTCCCGGATGTGGCGCAGCTCGGGCAGCAGTTCGGCGATGGGTGGGATGTCGAAGTCGCGCTCCAGCAGGGTCGGGGCCGCGCCGAGGCGCGCATAGGTGTGGTCGAGCAGGTCCCAGACCGGATCCGCGACGGCCTCGCCGTGGGTATCGACGATGAAGTCCTCCTCCAGGCGTTGATGGCCGGCGAGGTGCAAGTACGCCACCCGCCGGGGGATGCGCCCGGCGATGTGGTCGATCCACGCATGCGGGTCGTAGCCGTGATTGACGGCGTTGACGTAAACGTTGTTCACGTCCAGGTGAAGGTCGCAGTCCGCCGCCTCGGTGACCGCCACGACGAAGTCGTCGTCGGTCATGGCGTCCAGCGGCGAGCTCACGTACGTGCTGGCGTTCTCGATGCCGATGCGCTGGCCAAGCTCGCCTTGCGCCATCCGGATGCGGGCGGCGACATGGCGCACGGCCTCTTCCGTGCGCGGCACGGGCAGCAGGTCGTGCAGGTGTCCGCCGTCTCGGGTGAAGGACAGGTGCTCGGTGTAGAGGCCGATGCGGTGCTCGTCCAGGAAACGCCGGATGGCGCGCAGGTGGGCCGTGTCGAGCGGGGCGTAGCCGGCCAGGTCGAGCGCGAGCCCATGGCCGACGAAGGTGTGGCGCTCGGTCAGGGCGCGCAAGGCGCGGCCCCGCGCGCCGCCCACGCCCATCCAGTTTTCCGGGGCGATCTCGAAGAAACCGATCTCGGCCGGGACGCGGGGGGCGTCATCCCCGAGCAGTTCGTCCAGCATGCCCACCCGCAGGCCCAGGCCCGCGCCGGCCGGATAGCGCAGGGATGAGGCCATGATCCATCTCCCGGGCGAAAGTCAGGTCTCGTCCGAGCGGCCGCAGCTCCCTTCGGAGCATTTCTTCTCGCCGCACTGGGACTCTCCGCAGCTGGAGTCGCAGCCGTTCTCTGGCGCGTCGTGGCTGAATGCCGCCGGGGGCAGCAACAGGCCCAGGAAGGGGTTGTCGAGCTGGCCATGGTCGCCAAGAAGCCGGGTGTGCAGGGGCGATGAGGGGGTTGATGCAGACATGGTGCACCTCCTGGTCGTGGGGGGAGCCTCGTCCGGGAGGGCCTGGCAGGGCGAGGCCGGAAGGCGCGGCGGCGGGCGCCATCGCGCAGGAAGGGAATCAGTCTGAATATAGACCAGCGGTCGGCGCCTTGGGTTCCGTGGAATCAGCGCGCGAAGCCACTGGCCAGCACGCTGTAGTCCTCGCCGCCGTGGCCCCGGGCGGAAACCTCGCTCAGCACGGCCTCCAGCGCGGCCAGGGGGCTTGCGTCCAGCCCCGCGCCCTCGGCGGCGCGGATGAACAGGCGCACGTCCTTGATCAGGTGGTCGAGCGGGAAGTTGGGGCCGGCGAAGTTGCCGGACAGCATGCGGTCGAGCTTCTTGTCGAAGGTCGGCGCATACAGGGCGCTGCCGCGCAGGATGTGCATGAAGTCGTCGACGGCCACGCCGTTCGCCTGCACCAGGGCGAGGCTCATGGCGAAGGCGGCGGTCTCGCTCGCGATCAGCTGGTTCATGGCCAGCTTGAGCGCCGCGGCCTGCCCCACCGCGCCGATGCGTTTCGGTTCGGGGCCGAGCGCGCGCAGCATGGGCTCGATCCGGGCGAACAGGCCTTCGTCTCCGCCGTACATCAGGATCAGCGTGCCCGAGCGCGCCTCCGGCAGGCTGCCAAGCACCGGGCATTCGGCGTAGAGCGCCCCGGTGGTGGCCAGCGCCTTGGCAAGCTGGCGGCTGTCATCCGGTCCGATGGTGCCCATTTGCAGCAGGGTGCGGCCCGGCAGCGCCGCCTTCGTGGCAGGGTCGAGCAGGACGGCCTCGCAGGCGGCGCGGTCGGCGAGGTAGAGCAGGGTGAGGTCGGACGCCGCGATCGCCTCGGCTGCGTTGACGGCGATGCGCGCACCCATCGTAGCCAGAGGGGCGGCCTTGTCCGGAGTGCGGTTCCAGACGGCCACCTCGAAGCCCCGGGCGAGCAGGCGTTCGACCACCGCCGAGCCGAGCAGGCCGGTGCCGAGCAGGCTGATCTTCATGGCTTCATCCCCTTTATTCGTTATGCTTGCCGGCATTGTACTGATCGCGGCCACAGGCCGCTCCCACGGGAAGTCCATGGCCGACTGGAACAAGCTGCTCAACCCCGCCCGCCGCCGCCCCAGCTCCCAGGCGCCGATGCCGCTCGGCGGGCATGAGGTGCGCACCGAGATCGAACGCGACTACGACCGCGTGCTCTATGCCGCGCCGGTGCGCCGCATGGCGGACAAGACCCAGGTCTTCCCGCTCGAGCGCAACGACGTGGTGCGCACCCGCCTGACCCACTCGCACGAGGTGGCGAACCTCGCGCGGGCGATGGGGGTGGACCTTGTGTTCAACCATGGCGTCGGGCGGGGGCGGCCGCACGTGGAGCGCGACATCCCCGCCCTGCTCGCGACCCTCGGCCTCGCCCACGATCTCGGCAACCCCCCCTTCGGCCATCAGGGCGAGCGGGCGATCCAGACCTGGTTCGAACGCCACGCGGACACCGTGCTCGGTCCGGAGCATGGCCTGAGCGAGGCGATGCGGCAGGACTTCCTGCGCTTCGAGGGCAACGCCCAGGCCCTGCGCCTCTTGACCAAGCTGCAGATCCTCAACGACGACTACGGCCTCAACCTTACCCACGCCACACTGGCTGCGCTGATCAAGTACCCAACCGCTTCCGATCACGTCGACAAGGCCGTGCCGGTACGGCGCAAGCATGGATTCTTCCAGTCCGAGGCGGGCATCGTCGAGGAGATATGGGCGGCGACCGGGCTTGGCGAGGGGCGCCGCCACCCGCTCTGCTTCCTGCTAGAGGCCTGCGACGACATCGCCTACTGTGTGCTGGATGCCGAGGATGCGGTGAAGAAGCGCCTGCTGTCGTTCCACGACATCCTTGCTCACCTGCGCCATGCAGCGGGCTCGGATGCGACCGTGGCCTGGGTGTGTGACGCGGCCGAGCGCGAGCACAACGGCTACCGCGAGGCGGGCCTGTCGCCGGCGGAGCTGAACGACATCTCGATGCAGGTGTTCCGCATCCGCGCCATCGGCGCCCTGACCCGCGCTCTCACGGAGGCCTGGCTGCGCCACCACAAGGCGATGCTCGCCGGCCGCTTCGAAGGCGAGCTGCTCGCCTCCTCCAGCGCGGGAGCCTTCATCGGCGCCCTCCGCCAGTTCAACCTGCGTCACATCTATCGCCACCCGAGCGTGCTGCAGGTGGAGTTGACCGGCTTCGAGGTCATCCACGAGCTGATGGACATGCTCTGGTTCGCCATCACTGACCGCACCGGCCCGGCGCGGCCCGAGTCCGCGCGCCGCACTCCGTTCGCCGCCTATGCCTACGGGCGTATCTCGGAGAATTACCGGCGCGTGTTCGAATCGCCGCGTAACGCCATGCCGCTGCGCTACCGCGAAGCCCAGTTGCTGACCGACATGATCGCCGGCATGACCGATTCCTACGCCCTGACCCTGCGTGACGAATTGCGGCCGCATTTCATCGCGGCGGGCCACGGCGCCGCCCGGCATGCGCTAAGATAGTGCGGCATTCGTGGTCACCCGGAGGCGTGACAGGGAGCGTTTCATGCAGACCGAATCCTCATCAGCGCCCGGGCCGGAGCAGTCCGACCCAGCGCCGTCCGCCCGACCGCATGCCTCCTCCGCGGAGGGGCGCGTGAAGCATCAGCAGCGGCGCGGGCTGTGGTCCCTCGTGGCCCCGCGTCGGCGTGACAGGGAACACTGCGTGCAGGCCGAACCGACCCCGGGAGCCGAGCCGGACTCCTCCCTTCCCCCGCCCCTCCCTGCAGCGGATCGCTCGCGGCAGCTCCAGCGGCGCGCACTGTGGTCCATCCCGTTGGGCGGCGCGGGCCTGGCGCTGATCTTCCTCGTCCTCGGCTGGCAGGACTGGCTGGCCTATCGCGATTCGCGCGAGGCCCTGGCGACATCCTCCGCCTGGCATGGGGCGGACATGCTCGAGCTCGAGTTGCAGCGACTCCAGCGCCAGGGCGTGCTGTTCAGCCGCTCGATGCCCGCCCTTGCCGATCACCTGCAGCGCATCGGGGACCGGCAGGAGGAGCAGGTGCAAATGGATGCCCTGCTTTCGCAGTGGTTCATGAACTACGAGTCGTACGTGTTCTTTCCCGTCGCGGACTGCGACATTCACTTCCCCCCGGCCTGGGCGTCCTACTGTGCCGAGGACTCCTACACGTCGCATGTGCTTACCGACCGTCCGGGCGCGTCACTCTCGCTCCTGGTTCCTCTGCGGGATCCCGGAGGCGACGAGTTCATGCTGTGGGTGCGTCTTGGCTTTGCTCCCTTCACGGAGTTGCTCGAGACGCTCAGCCTTGATGGGCAGCGCGGCGTGCTGTTGAGCCCGGATGAGGCGACCCGTCGGACGGATCTCCTGGCCCGGGTCGCGATCCCCTCGACCGGGTGGGTCCTGGCGGTGCAGCCGGATGCCGGCGCATGGTGGCAACAGCGCGTGTACATCGCCAAGCGCGTCGGCGGTGCGGTCCTGCTCGTCCTGCTCGGCGCCCTCCTGCTGGTGTTCCTGCGTGCACGGGCGCTGCGCGAGGCCCAGCGCCGGCGCGAGCTCGAGAGTACCCATGCGCAGCTATACGAACAGGCCACCCACGACGCGCTGACCGGGCTGTTCAATCGCTATGCCTTCAACGAGCATTTCCAGCGCCTGACCCGCCAGTCCCAGCGTCTGCAGCAGCCGATGGCGGTGCTGCTGATCGATATCGACCACTTCAAGCAGGTCAACGACCAGTGGGGGCACGAAGCCGGCGACGGCCTGCTGCGCAAGGTCGCGGAAGTGATCGGCGATCGCGCGCGCCGCCCGCTGGACATGGCAGCCCGCCTCGGCGGGGAGGAGTTCGCGGTGTTGCTCGAGGGTGTGACCTCGTCGGAGGCCTGGGCGCTGGGCGAGTTGCTTCGGCTGCACGTGGCCGATCTGCGGCTGCCTCACCCCGCCCGCAGCTTCGTTTCGGTCAGCGTTGGCGTCTCCTGCAGTGGCCCGGATCATTTCATCCCGCTCAAGGACCTGCTGGAGCAGGCCGATCGCGCGCTCTATGCCGCCAAGCGCGAGGGCCGTGACCGGGTGGTCGGCGAATGGGAGATGGCCGGATGACCGTATCCAGCCCATTCTTCGCCATGCTGGCGCGGATGCGCCTGATCCAGCGCTGGGGCTTGATGCGCAATACGCGCGCGGAGAACGTCCAGGAGCACAGCCTGCAGGTGGCGATGATCGCCCACGCGCTGGCGCTGATCAGCAACCGCCACCACGGCGGCGACTTCGACGCCGACCGCGTTGCCGTGCTCGGCATGTTCCACGATGCCAGCGAGATCCTGACCGGCGACCTGCCCACGCCGGTCAAGTACGGCAACGACGCGATCCGCGAGGCATACAGGGCGCTCGAGCGGCAGGCCGAGCGCCGCCTGCTCGAGCTGCTGCCGGAGGATCTGCGCGAGGACTATGCGCCGCTGCTGGACGGTGCTCGACAGAGCCCTGCCGAGCAGCGGCTGGTCAAGGCGGCGGACAGTCTCGCCGGCTACCTGAAGTGCATGGAGGAGGCGCAGGCCGGCAACCGCGAGTTCCGCCGCGCCGAGGCCGTCCTGCTGGCCAAGATCGAGTCTTTCTACCCGGATCTGCCGGCGGTGCGCGACTTCATGCGGCGCTATGTCCCGGCCTTCTCGCTGTCGCTCGACGATCTCAGTCACACCCTCGGGACGGACGACCAGGCCAGTTCGGCCGGCTGACCCGCCTCTCCGCTCACCCACGCCCACTGCCCGAAATGCTCAGCCAGCTGCGCCGCCTGCTCGGGCGCAAGGTCCAGGATCAGCAGACTGGGCTCGGGCGGCCAGTGATCCTCGGCGGTGGGCAGTCCCACGGCGGAAAAGTGCCGCGAACCTTCGTCTGCCGGCGCCTGGCGCAATGCGGCCATGCGGGCGGCATTGCTCGCATCGTCCAGCAGGCGCGCGCGGGGGGGTGCAGGGGCTGAGCACGATCCAGCGGCTGGCCCCCAGGGTGTGCAGGAAGGCATCGAGCAGGGGGTGGCAACAGCCGATCCGCAGGTCGAGATCACGCTCGGGCAGGTGGACACGGTACACCGTCCGGGCGAAGGATTCGAGCGCCTCCCCCGCGAAGCGGGTCCTGGGCATGGATGCCCAGGAGGTGCGAGAACAGGATGAGCGGGCCAGATCGGTCTGAACCGGGGTCATCCCTGCCGCAGCAGCTCGTTCAGCCGTTCCAGCCCCGCGCGAGCATCCTCCTGCCAGACATGCACATGCGGCTGGGCTAGCAGCGGGTTGATCGAGCCGCTGAAGCCGGCCAGGCTCTTCATCAGCAGGATGACCTCGTGTCCCTGGTCCGAGGCACGGCGCAGGTCGGGGAGGCCCTTGCGTCCCAACTCCGGGTTGATCAGGTCGTGCGCGCCTACGGTGAGGGTCAGTTCCGGTGTATCCGCATCCACGGGCCAGCATTCGATCAGCCATTCCGCGGGGGCGCCGGCCTCGCGCAGCATCAGGGGCAGCTGGCCCGGCAGGCGGCCGGCAAGGGGGTGGGCGAGCAGCAGCACGCGCGCGCCGAGCTCCTCGAGCTTCCGGCCCAGTTCGATCAGGTCGGCGCACGCCCCCGCCGCGATGCAGCCGAAGCCCGGGATCAGCAGTACCTCTCGCGCCGCGCGCAGGCGCTCCGCCGCCGCGTCTGCGTGCAGGTGATGGGCCGGGTGGGAGACCTCCTCGCTCTTGGCCGGGGCCGTGCCCCACAGCAGCCGCCGGAGTGGCAGCTGGACGCTGCGGCTCAGGTGCAGGCTGAGGAGCAGGGTGAGGCCGGCCGACAGGATGCCGGTGGCCACCAGCGGCGGCAGGTCGAGGGCTGTCCCGAGCAGGGCGAGGCCGAGCCCGGACAGCGAGCCGAACAGCGAGGCGGCCAGCGGAGCCTCGCGCTCGGCCAGGGGCAGGGTGAAGGTCACCCCCGAGGCCGCCGCGAGGCCGAGGAAGAGCAGCAGCCAGCCGGTGCCTTCGCGCAGCCCCAGGGCCATTATGACGCCGAGGCCGAGGGTCAGGACCAGCAGCAGGATACCCGCGCCGGCCTGGCTGATGTGGCGCCAGACCCGCGGCAGCAGGTTGGCAAGGCGCGCGTGGGTGACGGCCGCGCCGGCGGCGGAAAAGGCCCCCAGCAGGATGGACAGGCTGGCCATGCCGAGCGGCAGGCCTGGCTCGAGCAGGCGCTCGATGACCGCAAGGCTCGCGACCAGCGCGGTGGCCGCGCCGGTCAGGCCATGCAGCAGGGCGAGGCGGGCGGCCAGGTCCGCCATGCTTGCGGCCAGGCCGAGGATGAGCGCGAGCGCCACGCCGAGGCCGAGGGCGGCCAGCAGCATGAGCTGGTTCTCGCCGCCACCCAGGGTGAGCGGCGCCAATACGGAGACGGCGAGGCCTGCCGCGAACCAGGGGAAGGCGGCATGCCCGGCCTGCATGCGCTGCATGCCGATCAGCAGTAGCAGGCCGGCGAGGGCGAGCCCCAGGTTGATGTCATCCATGGTCCGTGGGGATCCCTTCCCTTACTTTCAGACGCTCCATCCGGCGTAGCCAGATCAGCGCTCCGAGGCCCGCCGCGCTGGCGCTCAGCACGGCGCCGAAGCCCGCGAGCAGGCTTAGCCCCTCGCGGGCATCGCCCAGCAGCAGGATGGCCGCCGGCAGGCTCATGGCATTGAGCATCAGCGCGGCGACCAGCCAGCCGGCCTGCGCTCCTAGGCGGATGCGCAGCGCCCAGGCCTGGCCGAGCAGGGCGGCCAGCAGGGCGATGGTCAGGGCCGCGCCGATGTCCAAAGGTTACTGGCCTTCGAGGAAGCGCTCGGCGTCCAGCGCCGCCATGCAGCCGCTGCCGGCGGAGGTGATGGCCTGGCGGTAGATGTGGTCGGCCACGTCGCCGGCGGCGAACACGCCTGGCACGCTGGTCTGGGTGGCGTTGCCCTCGGTGCCACTGTGCACCTTGATGTAGCCGTCCTTCATCTCCAGCTGGCCGTCGAAGATGCCGCTGTTCGGGGTGTGGCCGATGGCGACGAACACGCCGGTCAGGGCGATCTCGGAGGTCTCGCCGGTCTCGACGTTCTTGACGCGGATGCCGGTCACGCCGGAATCATCGCCCAGCACCTCGTCCACCGCGCTGTGCCAGTGGATGGTGACGTTGCCGTCCTCTGCCTCGGCCTTGGCCTGCAGCTTGTCGGACAGGATCTTCTCCGAGCGGAACTTGTCGCGGCGGTGGATGACATGCACGTGGCGGGCGATGTTGGAGAGGTAGAGCGCCTCTTCCACGGCGGTGTTGCCGCCGCCGATCACGCACACGTCCTGGCCGCGGTAGAAGAAGCCGTCGCAGGTCGCGCAGGCGGACACGCCGCGGCCCTTGAACGCCTCCTCGGACGGCAGGCCGAGGTACTTGGCGCTGGCGCCGGTGGCGATGATCAGGGCGTCGCAGGTGTACTCGCCGGAGTCACCCTTGAGGCGGAACGGGCGCTGGTGCAGGTCGGCGCCGTGGATGTGGTCGAACACGATCCTGGTGTTGAAGCGCTCGGCGTGCTCGCGCATGCGCTCCATCAGCGCCGGGCCGGTCAGGCCGTGCACGTCGCCCGGCCAGTTGTCGACCTCGGTGGTGGTGGTCAGCTGGCCGCCCATCTGCAGGCCGGTGATCAACATGGGCTCGAGGTTGGCGCGCGCGGCATAGACGGCGGCGGTGTAACCGGCGGGGCCGGAACCGAGGATGATCAGGCGGGCATGGTTGGACTGGCTCATGTCGAAGTGCTCCAAGCAGATTCGTGATGGGGGTTATTTAGCCACAGTGGGCACGGAGATCACAGGGCAGGGGTGCCTAGCGCTCACCGTGTCCACTGGGGCAGAAGAAAAAAGCCGGCCAGCCCAATGCGCTGAGGAGGTAGCGCACTGGGCCGTTCCGGCCGGAAGACGGGATTACAGCTCGCGGGCGTGGCCGGCCAGGTACTCGGCCACGCCTTCGGCGGTGGCTTTCATGCCGGCCTGGCCCTTGCGCCAGCCGGCCGGGCAAACCTCGCCGTGCTGCTCGGTGAACTGGAGCGCCTCGACCAGGCGCACCATCTCGTCCACTTCGCGTCCCAGCGGCAGGTTGTTCACCACCTGGTGCTGCACGACGCCCTCGCGGTCGATCAGGAAGGACGCGCGCAGGGCTACGCCGTCCGGATGCTCGATGCCGTAGGCCTGGACGATCTCGTGCTTGATGTCGGCGACCAGCGGGAACTGCACGGGGCCGATGCCGCCCTTGTCCACCGGGGTGTTGCGCCAGGCGTGGTGGGTGTAGTGAGAATCGATCGACACGCCGACCACCTGCACGCCCAGCTCCTTGAAGCGCGCCATGCGGTTGTCGTGGGCGATGATCTCGGACGGGCAGACGAAGGTGAAGTCGAGCGGCCAGAAGAACAGCACGACGTATTTGCCGCGCAGGTCGGACAGGCGGAAGTGCTCGTTGATGCTGCCGTCCGGCATGACGGCGGCGGCGGTGAAGTCGGGGGCGTGGCGGGCAACCAGGACGCTCATGTTGTTTTCCTTGGTGGGGGTGGGGACCTGCCGAAGATAGCCCCCTTCTTGATTATCTGCATAATGGATTATCCGAATGATTTTGATAGTTTTTGACTATCGAATTGGCGTGGTGGACAAGCCCGCCCGCACTGCCAACAATGTCGGCAAACCCCTGCTGGAAACGGATCATGTACCTGGGTGAAAAAGACTACCGCCACGGCAGCCCCGAGCAGCTCGGCGTCCTGCTGCTCAACCTCGGCACGCCGGACGCCCCGACCGAGGACGCCCTGCGCACCTACCTGCGCGAGTTCCTCAGCGACCCGCGCGTGATCGAGCTGCCCTGGTGGAAGTGGTGGCCGATCCTGCACGGCATCGTGCTGCGCACCCGGCCGAAGCGTTCGGCCGAGGCCTATGCGGAGGTGTGGGACCACTACGGCGCAGGCACCGGATCGCCCCTGCTGTACCTGTCCGAGCAGCAGCGCGACGGCCTGCGCCGGCGTCTGCAGGACCGCCTGCCCGGCCCGGTCACCGTGGCCCTCGGCATGCGCTATGGCAACCCGTCCGTTGCCCGCGCGCTGGAGGACCTGCGCATGCAGGGCGTGCGTCGTGTGCTGGTGCTGCCGCTCTATCCCCAGTATTCCGCCAGCACCACCGCCTCCACCTTCGACGCGGTGACATCCGCCCTGCGGAAGGCGCGCTGGATCCCCGAACTGCGCTTCGTCAACCACTACCACCGCCACCCGGCCTACATCGAGGCGCTGGCTGCCAGCGTGCGCGAGCACCAGGCCCAGCACGGCCGGCCGCAGCGGCTGATCATGTCCTTCCACGGCGTGCCGGAGCGCTACCTGCTCAACGGCGACCCCTACCACTGCGAATGCCACGTCACTGGCCGCCTGCTGGCCGAGCGCCTGGGGCTTCTTGACGGCGAATGGCAGGTCAGCTTCCAGTCGCGCTTCGGCAAGGAGGAATGGATCAAGCCCTACACCGACATGACCCTCAAGGCCCTGCCTGGGCAGGGCATCCGGGACGTGCAGGTGATCTGTCCCGGCTTCTCCGCCGACTGCCTCGAGACGCTCGAGGAGATCGACCAGGAGAACCGTGAGTACTTCATGGCGGCCGGCGGCGAGCGCTACAGCTACGTCCCCGCCCTGAACGACCGCGCCGACCACCTCGACATGCTCGCCGACCTCGTCGTGCAGCATGTGCAGGGCTGGCCGGAGGCGGGGCCGTATGACATGGAGGCCATGCGCGCCGAATGGGAGGCGGGCAAGGCGCGCGCGCTGGCGATGGGGGCGAGGCAGTGAGGTTCGGGGCTCTGATCATCGGCGACGAGGTCCTTTCCGGCCGCCGTCAGGACCGCCACGTGCCGGCGGTGATCGAGCGCCTCAACGCGCGCGGCCTGCGCCTGAGCTGGGCGCGCATGGTCGGCGACGACATGGAGCTGCTGGTGCGCAACCTGCGCGAGGGGCGGGGGGCGGCGGACGCGGTGTTCTGTTTCGGCGGCATCGGCGCCACCCCGGATGACCTGACCCGCGAGGCGGCCGCGCGCGCCTTCGCCCGTCCGCTGGTCCGCCACTCGCAGGCCGAGGCCCTCATCGTCGGCCAGTTTGGTGCCGACGCCTTCCCGCACCGGGTGCTGATGGCCGACCTGCCGCAGGGCGCGGGGCTGATCCCCAATGCCTACAACAACGTGCCGGGGTTCTCGCTGGACGGGCACCATTTCATGCCCGGCTTCCCGCAGATGGCGCATGCCATGCTCGACTGGGTGCTGGCCAACCACTACCCGCAGGCCGGCGATGCCGACTACATCGAGCGCGCCATCTGGGTATTCGACGCCACCGAGAGCCAGCTGCTCGACGCAATGCGCGACTTCAGTGCGCGCTATCCCGCGCTCAAGCTGTTCAGCCTGCCTGTGCTGCCGACGGAACAGCACCCCCGGCGACGGCTCGAACTGGGCCTGAAGGGCGCCCGTTCCCAGGTCGAAACCGCCATGCGCGAGCTGACGGTAACGGTGGCGGCCTTCGGCTTCGCGTGGGCCGACGGAACCTGAGCCCGGCGCGGCGTTCAAACACTCCTGTGTTTCGCAAGGAGAGTTCGATGAAGCATCGTGTCCTCAAAGCATCCCTGTTGCGGAATCCATCCCTGGATGCCGCCCTTCGGGTGATGCTTCGCATCCCAACGCTGTTCCAGGCAGCGTTATTGGCCGCCGCGCTCGCCCTGGCCACCCTGCCCGTCGCCCAGGCCGCCGATCTGCCGGATTTCGTGCAGATGGTGAAGGAGGTGTCGCCGGCGGTGGTCAACATCAACACCACCCAGAAGATGCCGAAACGGCCGGGGCTGCCGCCCGGCATGCTGCCGGACCTGCCCGAGGGGCATCCGTTCAACGAGCTGTTCCGCCATTTCTTCGAAGGCATCCCGCCGGGTGCCCTGCCCAACGTCAAGCCGGCCCAGTCGCTCGGCTCCGGCTTCGTCATCGAGGCGAACGGCGTCATCCTGACCAACGCCCATGTGGTGAAGGACGCCGAGAGCATCAACGTGCGCCTGCAGGACAAGCGCGAGTTCCCGGCGAAGGTGCTGGGGCTGGACGAGCGCACCGACGTGGCGGTGCTCAAGATCGAGGCCAGCGGCCTGCCGACCGTGCGCCTGGGTGACTCCGACCGGCTGCAGGTCGGCGAATGGGTGCTCGCCATCGGCTCGCCGTTCGGCCTCGATTTCACCGCCACCCAGGGCATCGTCAGCGCGATCGGTCGCAACCTGCCGGACGAGAGCTACGTGCCGTTCATCCAGACCGATGCCGCGGTCAACCCGGGCAATTCCGGCGGCCCGCTGTTCAATCCGCGCGGCGAGGTGGTTGGCATCAACTCGCAGATCTACTCGCGCTCCGGCGGCTACATGGGGTTGTCGTTCGCCATCCCGATCAACACCGCCATGCAGGTGGCCGACCAGCTGCGCAAGACCGGCAAGGTCACCCGCGGCTGGCTGGGCGTGATGATCCAGCCGGTGGATGCCGACCTCGCCAAGTCCTTCGGACTTGACCGCCCGCGTGGCGCGCTGGTCGCCCAGGTGCAGCCGGGCAGCCCGGCGGACAAGGCGGGCCTGAAGGCAGGCGACGTGATCCTCGCCTTCGATGGCCGTCCGATCGACGACACCGCCCAGTTGCCGGCGCGTGTCGGCGCCACCGAGATCGGCAAGCGGGCCGAGGTCCAGGTCCTGCGCGAAGGCAAGGAGCGGACTCTGGCGGTCACCATCCAGGCCCTGCCGGACGAGTCCGCCCAGGCCGCGGAGCCCGCCGCCGCAGAGGCTTTCGGCCCGCTGGGGCTGCAGGTGCAGCCGCTGGACGCAGCCAAGCGCCAGGAACTGGGCGTGGGTCATGGCCTGCTGGTGCGCTCGGTGGGCGAGGGGGTCGCGGCCCGCGCCGGGGTGCGGCCGGGAGACGTGCTGCTCGAGCTTGGCGGAACGAAGCTCGCCTCGGCGGCGGATCTCAAGCAGGCCGCCGAGCGGGTGGCCAAGGGGCGGCCGGTGGCCCTGCGCCTGCTGCGCGATGGCTCGCCGTTGTTCCTCGCGCTTAAGGTCGAGTAAGCTCTTCCTCACGCGGTCATTTCACGGCCCGCCTCGGCGGGCCTTCTCGTTTCATGGAGTCAGCCGATGAAGAAGATCGAAGCCATCATCAAGCCGTTCCGCCTGGACGACGTGCGCGAAGCGCTGATGGAGCTGGGTGTGTCGGGCATGACCGCCACCGAGGTGAAGGGTTTCGGCCGACAGAAGGGTCACACCGAGCTCTATCGCGGCGCGGAATACGTAGTCGACTTCCTGCCGAAGGTGAAGATCGAAGTGGTGGTGGCCGACGATAAGGCCGATGCCATCGTCGATGCCATCCTCAAGAGCGCCAAGACCGGCAAGATCGGCGACGGCAAGATCTTCGTCATGGACGTGGAGCGTGCCATCCGTATCCGCACCGGCGAGGAGGACGAGTCCGCCGTCTGACCGTCCTGCGGGCGGCAACGGCGGCAACGAAAAAGGCCCCGGAAGGGGCCTTTGTCTTTTGCGCTCGGGGCGCGGGATCAGAGCGTACGCACCATCTCCGCGAGAGGGCGACGCGGGGTCTCCTGTGGCAGCTCGGCGGGATAGCCGATGGGGATCAGGGCGATGGGGCGCTCGTCGCCCTCGCAGCCGAGCACGCCGCGCACGGCCGCCTCGTCGAATGCGCCTACCCAGCCGCAGGCCAGGCCCGCGGCGACGGCGGCCAGCTGGGCGTAGGCGGCGGCGATGGTGGCGTCCTGGATCGCGTAAAGCTCGCGGCCACGCGCACCGTAGACCTGTTCGGAGCGCGCCGGCTGGGTGATGAATGCGAGGGCGAGCGGGGCCTCGGCCAGGCAGTCCTGGTCATGCGCGGCATGGGCGAGCCTCCGGCGCGCATCCTCGCCCTCGACCGCCACGATGCGGTAGGCCTGCAGGCCGCCCGCGCTGGGGGCAGCGCAGGCGATCTCGAGCACCGCGTTCAGTTTTTCGCGCTCCACCGGCATGTCGGTCTGGAAGTGGCGGACCGAGTGGCGGTGGCGGACGGTCTCGAACAGGTCCCACATGGCCGCGCTCCTTATTTCAGCGTCTTGGCAGCTTCAGGATAGTTCAGTTCGAGCACCTTGCGCGCGTCCGCCGCGAGGTCGGTCAGGCCGAGCCTGGTGTAGGCCTCGACCATGATCTTCAGCGCCTCGGGCATGCTCGGTGCGCCCTGGTAGCGCTCGATCAGGCCCTGCGCGCGGTTGGCGGCGGACAGCCAGGCGCCTCGCTTCATGTAGTACTGCGCGACGTAGAGCTCGTGCTCGGCCATCAGGTTGCGCAACTCGAGCAGGCGTTTCTGGCTGTCCTCGACGTACTTGCTGGCCGGGAAGCGGCGTACCAGGTCGCTGAAGGCGTTGAACGCCTCCTGCAGCGCGCCCTGGTCGCGTCGGGATGGGTCGCGCTCCTTCACGTACTCGTCTGTCAGCGAGGCGCCGCGTTTGAGGTTGGCCAGTCCCTTCAGGTAAAGGGCGTAGTCGACGTTCTCGCCGCGCGGGTGCAGCTGCAGGTAGCGGTCGACGGTGGCGACCGCCGATTCCTGCTCGCCGTACTTGTAGTAGGCATAGGCCGCTTCCAGCTTGGACTGCTCTGCGTAGGGGCCGAACGGGTAGCGCGCCTCGAGGGTCTCGAACTGCTTGATCGCCTCCTCGTAGTTGCCGGTCTTCAGGGCGCGGCTAGCCTGGCCGTAGATGTCGGCGGCGGTGGCATAAGGGTCTTCCTCGGTCTCCTTCGTGTCCTTGAACCAGGAACAGCCGGACAGCAGGGCGGCGCTGAGCACCAGGGCGAGAAAGGGAAGGGAGGGGCGGAACATGCGGTCGCCTCGCGCAACGCAGGGGATAAATTCGCCCGATTATAACCATGGCCCCTCACGAATTGGCAGGGCGGAAACATCGGGCACGCCCCGCCCTCTGCTACCATGGCGCCATGAACGAGACACGCAACGAATTCGACGACATCCTGGATCCGATCGATGCGCTGGAAGATGTCGATCCCAACCGGGCCGTCCTGTCCTTTGATCAGGCCGGCATGCGCCTCGACCAGGCCATCGCCCAGGTGTTTCCGGACTACTCCCGCTCGCGCCTGACGGCCTGGCTGAAGGAGGGCAAGATCCTGGTCAACGGCCAGGCGGGCGTCGCGCCGCGCACCGAGGTCGTCGGCGGCGAGCGCATCGAGCTGCTGGCCACGCCTGCGGCGCAGACCGAGGCCCAGCCGGAGGATATCCCGCTCGACGTGGTGTACGCCGACGAGCACATCATCGTCATCAACAAGCCTGCCGGCCTCGTGGTGCACCCGGGCGCGGGCAACATGACCGGCACGCTGATGAACGCGCTGCTGTTCCACTTTCCCGAACTGCGCCAGCTGCCGCGCGCGGGCATTGTCCACCGCCTGGACAAGGACACCTCCGGCCTGCTGGTGGTGGCCCGCTCCCTGCCCGCGCACAAGGCGCTGGTCGAGGCGCTGGCCGACCGCGACATGCACCGCGAGTACCTCGCCGTGGCGCAGGGCCTGGTGGTGGCCGGTGGCACGGTGGATGCGCCGATCGGGCGCCACCCGCGCGAGCGCACGCGCATGGCGGTGACCGAGACCGGCCGCGAGGCCGTGACCCACTACCGCGTGGCGGAGAAGTTCCGCCAGCACACCCTTCTGCGCGTGCAGCTCGAGACCGGCCGCACGCACCAGATCCGTGTGCATATGGCGCACCTCAAGCTGCCGCTGGTCGGCGACCCGGACTACGGCGGCCGCCTGCGTCTGCCGAAGGGTGCATCGAAGGAGCTGATCGAGATGCTGCGCGGCTTCCGCCGCCAGGCACTGCACGCCGCGCGGCTGGAGTTCGAGCATCCCGTGACCGGCGAGCCAATGGCCTGGGAGGCCCCCATCCCCGCCGACATGCAGGCGCTGATCGACCTGCTGCGCGAGGACAGGCGGCAGCATCCGGACAGCGATTGATCATGCAGTCCTTCCTGCCATGATGCTTGTCATGACGCGGATGGGGGGGGCTATGCGCCAAACGGGGGGCGCGCGATGACGAAGACGAGGTTTTTACTGCCCAAGAGTATGGCGCGTTTCCTCCCATGACCTTCGAGCGCCGCCTGTTCCTGATGCTGCCGCTCGGTTTCGCCTCCGGGCTGCCGCTGCCGCTCTCTTCCAGCACCCTGCAGGCCTGGTTGACGGTGGAGGGGATCGCCATCGCCACCATCGGGCTGTTCGCCCTCACCGGGCTGCCGTACACCCTCAAGTTCCTGTGGGCGCCGCTGGTGGACCGCTTCGTGCCGCTGCCGGTCGGCCGCCGCCGCGCCTGGCTGCTGCTGACCCAGACCGTGCTCGCGCTCGCGCTCGCCGGCCTCGCGGCCTTCGATCCGCACAACCAGCTGCTGCTGATTGCCGGCTTCGCCCTGCTGATCGCCTTCTTCTCTGCCACCCAGGACATCGCCTTCGATGCCCTGCGCACCGACGTCCTCCGGCCCGAGGAGCGCGGCCTCGGCGCGGCCCTCTCGGTCACCGGCTACCGCCTGGCGATGCTGGTGGCGGGAGCGTTGGCGCTGATCCTCGGCGAGCACTGGGGTTGGTCCAACACCTTCCTGCTGATGGCCGGCCTGATGGCCACCACCCTCGTCGTCACACTGCTCACCCCCGAGCCGGAGGGGGCGCACGCGCCGCGCAGCCTGGCCGAGGCGGTCAGCGGCCCGCTCAAGGCCTTCTTTGCCCGCCCGGAGGCCTGGGGCCTGATCGCGCTGGTCATCCTCTACAAGCTGGGAGATGCCTTCGCCGGCAGCCTGACCACGGCCTTCCTCATCCGCGGCGCGGGCTTCACCCCCACCGACGTTGGTCTGGTGAACAAGGGCTTCGGCCTCGCGGCCACCCTGATCGGCGCGCTGGCGGGTGGGCTGTGGCTGATGCGCCTCGGCCTGTTTCGAGCCCTGATGCTGTTCGGCATCCTGCAGGCCGTTACCAACCTCGGCTTCCTCGCGCTGGCCCTTACCGGGCACAACTACCCGCTGATGGTGCTGGCGGTGGGGCTGGAGAACCTTGCCGGCGGCATGGGCACGGCGGCCTTCGTCGCTCTGCTGATGGGGCTGTGCGAGGTGCGCTACTCCGCCACCCAGTTCGCCCTGCTCTCCGCTCTGGCCTCCCTCGGAAGGGTGCTGCTCGGCCCGGTGGCGGGTGGCGTGGTGACATGGCTGGATTGGCCGCTATTCTTTGTACTGACCTTCCTCGCCGCGCTGCCGGGGCTGTGGTGGCTGAACAGGATGCGCCCCGCGGTCGAGGCGGCCCACCGTACCAATCATGCACCCGCGGGGGGTGAATCATGAGCAAACACCTCGTCCTTGCCGCCCTTGCCAGCAGTGTCCTGCTCGGCGGCTGCGTCTACGCCGATCCGGAGCGCGACGGTCGCAACGTTGATGATCGTCATTACGATGACCGCTACCATGATCGCTATGACGACCGGTACTACGACGGCCGCCGGGGGGACTCCAGCCTGAGCCTGCAGTTCACCTTCACCAACCGCGAGCGCCTCTACCTCAACGACTACTACCGTCGCAACCTGCCGCCGGGCCTGGCCAGGCAGGGCAAGGTGCCGCCGGGGCACGCCAAGCGCCTGGCGCGCGGCATGCCCTGGCCGCCCGGCGTGCCCTACTACTCCCTGCCCCACTACATCGAGCGCGACCTCCAGCCGCTGCCGCGCGGCTATGCCCGCTTCATCGTCGGTCCCGACGTGGTGATCGTGGACCTGGGCGCACGCCTCATCATCGACGCCTTCCGCCTCGACCTCTGACCCCCTCCGCCCGGCGGCGGGTGGATGGACTTTTGCCGCATGCTGCTAAACTGCAGCCCGTTGATCCTCGCCCCAAGGAAGGGGCCGGGTTTGTGAACTGAGCCAGGGATGGTCTTTTTTTGTTTTGTCCGAGACCCCCGATGGAAAACCAGCATCCCGCAGAGGCCGCCCCGGAACTGGCCGAGGCCGTGACTGCCGAAGCCGTTGCCGAGCAGACCCCCGCCGCCGAAGAGGCGGGCGAGCAGCCCAAGGCCCGCCATCCCCGTACCATTGTTGCCCGTCTGGCGGAGGCCTATCCCAACGCCTTCTCCACCGATGGCCGCAAGGTGCGCCCGCTCGCCGTGGGCATCCTCAAGGAGCTGCAGGCCGCGCGCGAAGGCGAGGGGGGGCATGGCCTCTCGATGCAGGACCTGCGCCGTGCCCTGCGTTACTACACCCAGGGGGCGGCCTACCACCGCGCCGTGGCGCGCGGCGATGCGCGCGTGAACCTGGCGGGGGAGTCCGTCGGCGAGGTTTCCGAAGACCAGAAGGCGCACGCCGAGGCCAAGCTGGCCGAACTGGCGCCCAAGCTGTCGAAGCGTCCCGAACGCCCGGCCCGCAAGGCCGCAGAAGGTGAGGGCGGCGAAGCGCAGGCCGAGCGTCCGCGCCGTCCGCGGACGCCGTCCATCCATGGACGCCGCCCTTCGGGTTCGCCTGCCGGCGACTCCCGATTCGCTCCAGGCGAATCGGCCAAGCCGGCCGGCCCGCGTGGCGAAGGTCGTGCCGAGGGCGAAGGCCGCAAGCCGCGCCGCGAGGCCGGTGCCCCGCGCCCGCCGCGCGCCGACCGCCCGGCCCGCAAGGAAGAACCCGCCGCGCCGGTGCTCAGCGCGGAAGAAAAGCTCAACCTGCTGCTGGAGAAATTCGGCGGCAAATGAGCCAGGCGGCGAAATCCATCCATGGATTCCGCCCTTCGGGTGTCGCCTTGCGGCGACCCAACGCCGTTCCCGACGGCGTTGTTCCTGCCTTCATCGTCGGCTACGGCGATATCGGCCAGCGCGTTGCCGCGTTGTGGCATGAAAAAGGCGGCCCCGTGGCCGCCCTTGTTCGTTCCGAACGGGACACCGGCCCCGCCCGCACAGTGCAGGGGGATCTGGATCATCCCGAGACACTGCCCCGCTTGCCGATCCATGGCGCGGTGCTGTTCCACTTCGCCCCCCCGGCCCCTTCCGGCCAGACCGACACCCGCACCGCCAACCTGCTCGCCGCGCTCGAGGACAGCCCACCCTGGCGCATCGTCTACATCTCCACCTCCGGGGTATACGGCGACAGCAAAGGTGCCTGGGTGGACGAGACCCGCCCCGTGAACCCCGGCAACGATCGCTCCCGCCGCCGCGTGGATGCCGAGCTGCAACTTGCCGACTTCGCCACGCGCCACTCCGTCCCCCTCGTCATCCTGCGCGTGCCCGGCATCTACGGCCCCGGCAGGCTGCCTCTGGAACGCATCCGGCGTGGCGATCCCGTCGTCTGTCCCGAGGAGGCGCCGTGGAGCAACCGCATCCACGCCGACGACCTCGCCGCCATCGCCGTCCGTTCCGCGCAGGACGACGCCCCGTCCGGCACCTACAACGCCAGCGACGACGAGCCCTCGAGCATGACGGACTATTTCTACCGCCTCGCCGACGCCGCAGGCCTGCCCCGCCCGCCTTGCGTCAGCCTGGCCGAGGCGCGGCGAACCTTCTCGCCGGGGTTGCTGGGATACCTGAACGAATCGCGCCGGTTGGACAACCGGCGGATGAAGGAAGAGCTCGGGGTGAGGCTGCTCTACCCGACCCTCGCCGCAGGGCTGGCGAGCCTGCTGTAGCCCGCGTTAAGAGGGTGTTTAGCAAATGAATCTCCGGACTATTCAACGCTGAACACAGGGCCTGTTTCCCCTTGGGGTCGCCCCTTCGTCCGGTCTGTCAAGCAAACCTTTGTTTTAGTCAACACCCTAGCAGGCCGTTGAAAAAATTCTGAGATTGCCCGACGGGACGTTGTGCCACCGGCCGATCCGCGGGGCAAGGCCCGCTGATAGGGGCCTCTTACCCCCTCGGAGAGCGGTTTTCACGGCTCCCCAG
>JBMOQP010000045.1:0-44107 GCA_049322715.1 Pseudomonadota bacterium | reverse complement strand
GCATTGGGTGCGTACATCGGTTTCAATGCACGCACCCATTTGTAGCGACCTCCCCCATGACCGAACAGACCTTCATCACCGGCAAGGACGCGGCCCTCGAGGTCTCCATCGAACGCATGTTCGCGCGCCTGGCCGAGCTCGGCTTCGAGATCGAGGAGGCGCGCTGGATCAATCCCGTGCCGCACGTCTGGTCGGTGCATATCCGCGATGCGCGCGCGCCCTTCCTGTTCACCAACGGCAAGGGGGCGAGCCGCAAGGCGGCGCTGGCCTCGGCGCTGGGCGAGTACTTCGAGCGCCTGGCCACGCAGTACTTCTTCTCCGACTACGACCTGGGCGAGAGCCTCGCCGGGGCGGACTGGAGCCATCACCCGCAGGAGAAGTGGTTCCCGGCCCGTGGCAAGGCGATCCCCAAGGGCCTGATGGACGCGGCCATGCTGGAGGCCTGGAACCCGGACGGCGAGCTGACCGCCGCCCACCTGCTCGACCGCAACGCGGGCTTCAGTGGGCGCGGCATCTGCGCCCTGCCCTTCGTGCGGCAGCAGGACGGCGAGACCGTGTACGTGCCGGTCAACATCCTCGCCAACCTGTACGCCAGCAACGGCATGGCGGCGGGCAACACGATGTTCGAGGCGCGCACCCAGTGCCTGTCCGAGATCTTCGAGCGCCACGTGCGCCACCGCGTGATCAGCGAGGGCCTGTGCCTGCCGGAGGTGCCGCAAGAGGTGCTGGCGCGCCATCCGCACGTGATCCGCGCCATCGAGGCGCTGGAGGCCGGCGGCTTCCCCATCATCGTCAAGGACGCCTCGCTCGGCGGCCGCTACCCGGTGCTCAACGTCACCCTGCTCAACCCGGCCAATGGCGGCGTCTATGCCTCCTGGGGCGCGCACCCGCGCTTCGAGGTCGCGCTGGAGCGCACCCTGACCGAGCTGCTGCAGGGCCGCGACCTGGACCAGCTGGCCGACTTCCACCCGCCCTCCTTCGACCTGGACGAGGTGGCCGACCCGGCCAACATGGAGACCCACTTCATCGACCACAGCGGCCTGATCGCCTGGGACTTCTTCCACCGCGCGCCGGACGTGGAGTTCTGCGAGTGGGACTACGGCGGCTCGACCGAGCAGGAGTTCCACCACCTGCTCGGCCTGCTGCACGAGGACGGCCGCGACGCCTACGTCCTCGACCTGCCGCACCTGGGGGTGTATGCCTGCCGCATCGTTGTGCCGGGCTTCTCCGAGGTCTACCCGGCGGCCGACCTGCTCGAGAACAACAGCAACGCCGCCCTGCCCCTGCGCGATGCCCTGCGCCGCCTGCCGGAGCTGGACGAGGCCGGGCTGCGCGCCCTGCTGCGCAAGCTGGAGCAGGCGGGCTTTCCCGACGAGCAGCCGCTGGCCGAACTGCTCGGCCTGCTGGCCGACCGCGACAGCGCCTGGGCCAGCCTGCGCGTGGGCGAGCTGAAGGGCTGGCTGCTGCTGGCGCTCGGCAAGGCCCGGGATGCGGCGGACTACCTGGGCTGGGCGCTCGACTTCGGCGGCCAGCCCGGGCCCCGCGCCCGCCTGCTGCGCGCGGTCACCGACCTGCTGCGCTTCCGGGCCCAGAAGGGCCTTGATCTTGCGGACTTCCGCCCGGTGCTGGTGCGCCTGCATGGGGAAGCGCTGTTCGAGCGCGCCGAGCGGCTGGTCGCGGGCAGCGAGCGCCTGCCGGACCTGCCCGCCCTGGCCGGCGAGGACGGCGGCATGCGGCGCCACGCCCTGCTGCTGGAGGCCTACGCGCGGCTGCGCAAGGCGCACGAGGAGCACGCAGCGGGGTTGCAAGGGTAGGCGGGCATCGCCGCCACAGGCGGCTCCCACAAGAGGTACGCCCCGCAGGAGCGGCGCCCTCGCCGCGATCCACCCCCCGATCATCGGCCCGAGGGCGGGCCTCCTGCAGGAAGCGGAGCCGCCTTCAAACCGTCTTCACGTGGAATGCTTCCCTGTGGGAGCGGCACACCCCCGCCGCGATCGGCAAACGCCCGGTCATCGGCCCGGGGGCGGGCCTCCTGCAGCGTCGATCAGCCCTTGAGGGCGCGTTCAACCGCCTCCATGACGTCCGCCGCACAGCGGGCGCCCGGCGGGAGGCGCGTCTCGTCGCCCGCGCGGTACTTGCCGGTTTGCACCAGCATCCCCTGCAGGCCGGCCTTAACGGCACCGCGCACGTCGCTCTCCACGTCATCCCCGATCATCAGCACGGCCTCGGCCGGCACGTCCAGCCGCTCCACCGCACGGCGGAAGAAGGCCGCCCCCGGCTTGCCAAGCTGCAGTGCATCCCGGCCCGAGGCCTCCTCGAGTAGGCGCACGAAGGGGCCGGCGTCGAGGAACAGCTCGCCGCCCTCGCGGAAGTAGCGGCTGCCGGAGAGGGAGACCAGCGGCGCCCCGCTCATCAGCAGACGGAAGGCCGCGTTCAGCGCCGCATAGCTGAAGCCATCCCCCGCATCCCCGACCACGACAACGTCCGGATCGGCCTGATCCGCACCCTCGAAATCCGCGCGCAGGCCCGGATGGATCAGCAGCATGGGGCGGCGCCCCTCGCGCGCCAGCCAGTCGCGCGCGAGAATGGCCGGGGTCAGCAGCTGCTCCGGGGCAATCGCCATCCCCACCGCGGCGAGCCGGGCCAGCAAGTCCGCCCGGGCCGTGCGGGTGGTGTTGGTCAGCAGCATGAACGGCAGGCCGGCCGCGCGCAGCCGGGCCAGCGCCTCCGCCGCCCCTGGCAGGGGCGCCTCCCCGTCCAGCAGCACCCCGCCGATGTCGAGCAACACTGCCTGTATCCGCATCCGCCCCCCTTCGCCTCGCCTCATCAGGACCATCCCTGAAGTTTAACCGAGCCGCCCCCTCTTCCCTTGCGCCCCGCCTCGTCGTAGCGTTCTGTTTTTTAAGGAGGAACGCATGTACGACATGAAGCACCTGCGCCGCCTGGCGCAACTCGACCATCTCGCCCCCGAGTCCTTCGGCGCCTTCAAGGCGCTTGACGACGTCGCCTTCAAGGACGGCGCCATCCCGCGCAAGTACAAGGAGCTGATGGCCATCGTTGCCGCCCAGGTCACCCAGTGCCCCTACTGCCTCGAGGTGCATGCCCGCCTGGCGCGCCGCCACGGCGCTACCGAGGAGGAGATCGGCGAAGCCGTGATGGTGGCCGTGGCCATGGCCGCCGGCGCGGCGGTAACGCACGGCGCTCACGTCCTCAGCGAGCCCAAGACTTGAGAAGCGATCGCGAGGATCAATCCCGTGTGCTATGTAAGGGATAAGCCCCCCGTTCAGGGCACCATGGAGAGCGCATGACCGTATCCTCCCACCCCGAGGCCCGGGGTGATGGCTCCCGCTTCGCCATCCTGTTCAACCACCTGACGGATGCCGTGTTCATCCACGACCTCGAGGGAAACTTCCTGGAGGTCAACGACACCGCCTGCCGGCGCCTCGGCTACAGTCGGGATGAACTGCTGCGCATGAGCCCGGCGGACATTGATGATCCGGCCTCAAGGGCGCTCATCGGTGAGCGCGTCGCCACGCTGCGCAAGGAAGGGCGGCTGCTGTTCGAGGCGGTGCACTGCGGCCGTTCGGGGGAGCGGATCGCGGTGGAGATCCACAGCCAGGTCATCCCCTTCGACGGGCGCGAGGTGATCCTCAGCGTGGCGCGCGACATCCGTCGGCGCAAGGCGCTGGAAGCCGCGATGCACGAGGCGAAGGCCGGGCTGCGCGCCCTGCTGGATGCCCTGCCCGAATCCGCCTTGCTGCTCGACGAGCTCGGCAAGGTGAAGGCACTGAACAGCGTGGCGGCCGCCCGCTTCGGCCTATCCCCCGAGGCCATGCTCGGCCAGGACTTCTTCGGCTTCATGCCGCCCGAACTGGCGGAGGCGCGTCGGCAAACATTCGAGGCGGCCCTGCGGCGCGACGAACCCGTCCTGGTCCACGACGAGCGCGCGGGGATGCGCTTCGAAAGCCGCGTCGTGCCGGTCCGGCAAGGCGGACAGCCGCCGCAGGTCGCCATCTACGCCGCCGACATCACCGAGCGCACCCTCCTCGAGGGGCTGGAGAGCCTGACCCACGAGCTGGACCAGCATGTCCTGCGGGGCAAGTCCTGGGACGAGCTGATGCAGTTCCTGTGCCGGCGGATCGTGCATGTCCTGCAGCTCCCGCTCGCCTGGGTTGGCAAGCGGCATGTCGCCGAGGACACCCTGATCGCGGTCGCCGCGGCCGGCACTGCGGAGCCCTGCCTGGTCAAGCTGCTGCAGGCCAACCATGCCGGCGGCCTGCCAGAGGTGACTTCGAGCGCCTCTCCCGCGAAGCGGGCCGAGGCCATGGATGGCCACTCTCGACGGCCGTACCCCGAAGGGGCTTCAACAACGGCGTATGGAACGCCGTTGGGTCGCCGTAAGGCGACACCCGAAGGGCGGAATCCATGGATGGATTCCGCCGGCATGGATGCCGGAAGGGTGCGAGAACAGGATGCGCTCGGGCCGGCCCTTGCAGCCCTGCGCAGCGGCCGGCCACAGTCCGCCAACACCGACGACCCCGCCTGGGAACGCTGGGCCTCCATCGTGGAGGGCTTCCGCATCCGCGCGGGTTTCGCCATCCCCCTGATCGTGCGCGGCAAGGTCGAAGGGGTGTACAGCCTCTATGCCGAGCGCCCCGACCAGTTCGACAACCCGCTGATCCGGACCCGGCTCGAACGCCTCAGCGACCACCTCAGCCTGACCCTCGAGATGGCCATGGACCAGCAGCGCATGCGCCTGCTGAACGATGCCCTGGTGGCCGCCGGCAACCCCACCTTCATCACCGACCGGGAAGGCACGATCGTCTGGGCCAACCAGGCCTTCCTCAACCTGACCGGATACGAGATGGGCGAGGTGCTCGGCCACAATCCCCGCCTGCTGCAATCGGGCCGCCAGCCGGCGGACTACTACCAGCAACTGTGGGAGACCATCTCCGCGGGAGGGGCCTGGAGCTGCGAGACGATCAACCGGCGCAAGGACGGCGAACTGTACGTGGTGCAGCAGACCATCACGCCGATCCGCGACCCGCAGGGCGACATCTCGCACTACATCTCCATCCACGAGGACATCACCGCCAAGAAGATCAACCAGGAGCGCATCGCCCATCTCGCCCATCACGACGTGCTGACCGGCCTGCCCAACCGCCGCCTGCTGATGGAGCGCCTGACGCGTGCCATCGCCATGGCGCGACGCAGCGGCCAGGGGGTGACCCTGCTGTTCCTCGACCTCGACGGTTTCAAGCCGATCAACGACGGCTTCGGCCACCTGGCCGGCGACCGCCTGCTGCAGGAGGTGGCCCGGCGCCTGCAGGGCCTGTGCCGCGAATCCGATACCGTGGCCCGCCTGGGCGGGGATGAGTTCACCATCCTCCTTCCCGGCTCGCATACGGACATGGAAGCCGGGGCCGTGGCCCGCAAGGTGATCCAGGCCATGGGCCAGCCCTTCCCGCTCGATGGGCAGAGCGTGACCATCGGCACCAGCATCGGCATCGCCCTTTGGCCCGAGCACGCGCAAGGGCCGGAGGAGTTGATCGCGGCCGCGGATCGCGCGATGTACGCCGCCAAGAAGGCGGGTCGCGGGGTCTTCCGCTTTGCCTGCGCCCGGGACCATGCACCGCCCCGCTCCTAACCGGACGATTCGAGCGCCTCTCCCGCAAAGAGGGTTCTGGGCATGGATGCCCAGGAGGTGCGAGAACAGGACGCGCAGGAAGAGATGCGGTCCCGCCAACCGCCCAGTGCTGGTCTATAGTCGATGGCAGGTCGCCGTGACCTGAACACACCACCGGGGGAAGTCGCCATGAGCAATGTCGTCAAAGTCATCGAGGTCCTGTCCGAATCCGAGAAAAGCTGGGAGGACGCCGCCCAGCAGGCCGTCAACCGCGCCGCCAAGACCCTGCACGGAATCAAGTCGATCTATGTCGAGAACTTCGAGGCCAAGATCGAGGACAACCGCATCGTCAAGTACCGCATCAACGCCAAGATCTCCTTCCTGCTGGAGTAAGGCATGATGTTCCGGGACCGCGAGGATGCGGCCCGCCAGCTGGCCGGGCGCCTCAAGTCATGGAAGGGCCGGCACCCCCTGGTGCTGGCCATCCCGCGCGGTGCGGTGCCGATGGGGGCGATCATCGCCGAGGCGCTGGAGGGAGATCTGGACGTCGTGCTGGTGCACAAGCTCGGCGCCCCCGGCAACCCGGAGTTCGCCATCGGCGCGGTGGACGAGTCCGGCCACATCCACGTCGCGGATCACGCGGCGATGACCGGGGCGAGCCAGGATGAGATCGACGCGGAAGCCCGCGCCCAGCTCGCCACCCTGCGCAAGCGGCGTGCCCAGTACACCCCGGTGCGTCCCCCGCTCGACCCGGCGGGCCGCGTCGTGATCGTGGTGGATGACGGGGTGGCCACCGGCGCCACCGTCATGGCCGCGCTCCAGGCTATTCGCTCGAAGAAGCCGGAGAGGCTGATCCTTGCCATCGGGGTCGCACCGCCGGATACCCTGAACCGACTCCGACCCCTGGTCGACGAGCTGGTCTGCCTGCACAGCCAGGCGGAATTCTGGGCGGTGGGCCAATTCTTCGCCGACTTCCGCCAGGTCGAGGACGAGGAGGCGATGGACATCCTGCGCCGGTTCGGGGAACGCCGCTCCGCATCCCCGGCATGAGCCCGATCCTCGATCTCAAGCTGCTGCTCGTGCTGATGGCCGCCAATGGCGCCCCCATCTTCGCCGGGTGGCTGTTCGGACGGATTCTCGACCGCCCGCTGGATGGCGGGCGGAATTTTCTCGACGGCCGCCCGCTGTTCGGCCCGCGCAAGACCTGGCGCGGCCTGGTCGCCGCCCTGCTCGGCGCCGCCGCCATGGCCCCCGCGCTGGGGCTGGGCGCGATCACCGGCATGCTGCTCGCCCTCTTCTCGATGCTGGGCGACCTGTGCAGTAGTTTCGTCAAGCGGCGTCTCGCCCTCGCCCCCAGCAGCCGCGCCCCCCTGCTCGACCAGCTGCCGGAAGTCCTCCTCCCCCTGCTGCTGCTCAAGCCCGGCCTCGGGCTCGGCTGGTTCGACATCGCCCTGATTGCCGGACTGTTCGTCCTGGCGGACATCGCCCTCTCTCGCCTGCTCTATCGCCTGCACATCCGTAACCGGCCGTACTGAGTGGTCGGCAAGGAGCCCGGATAGGCCTGCGGCCGGAATCCGGGGAACGGTCCCGGGGTCCGCTCCACCCAGGCTACGGCTGCTGCAGCCTCTCATTACCCCGAACGCAGGACATGAAGGGCCATCTCCGCCGGGCAGTTGAGCCGCACGTCCAGCACCGACACCCCGGTCCCGCGCGAGGTGTAGCCCTGCATGCCCGCATGGCTCCAGGCGCCGCGGCACAGCCGACGCGGCACGCGGGCATTGCACAGGATCGGCAGGCCCCCCGGCAGGGCGATCTGCCCGCCGTGGGTATGGCCGCACAGCATCAGGTCGAAGCCCGCGTGCGCGGCCTGGCGCCAGATCTCGGGGGAATGGGCGAGCAGGATGGCGCACTCGTCCGGCGGCAGGCCGGCGGTCGCCTTCTCGAGGTTGTCCAGCGCGTAGTAGTGCGGGTCGTCCACCCCGGCGAGGTGCAGGCACATCCCCTCGCGCTCGAGTGGCAGGGCTTCATTGAGCAGCACCCGGATGCCGAGCGCCTCCAGGCCGGGCAGCATGCGCAGGCTGTCGTGGTTGCCGAGCACGGCGAACACCTGCCGGGGCAGCACGGCGCGCAGCCGATCCAGCCCGTCCAGGGCCGGCTCGATGGGGCCGAAGGTGCGCGCGCGGAAGTCGCCGGTGATGACGCAGGCATCGCACGCCACCCGCCGCACGGCCTCGGCGATGGCATGCGGCATGTCGGCGTGCATGTCCAGGTGCAGGTCGGAGAGGTGCAGCAGGCGGAAGCCGTCGAAGGCCGGGGGCAGGCGCGCGAGGCGCACCTCCCTGCGGGTCAGGCGGATGTCGCGCGCATTGCGCCGCCCGCGCCCGTGCACCCCGGCGAGGCGCAGCAGGCCGCGCATCAGGCCGTGGACGGAGTACCAGTTCTCGATATGGAAGAAGGTGCGGCCCTGGCCGAAGACCTGGGCCTCGTGCTCGGCCTCGATGCCGAGCCTCTGGCGTGCATGGAGGCGACCGACCCGCGCCTCGAGCAGGGGCAGGAGTGGATCGTCCGGGAGATCCTCGGCCAAGTCTTACTTGTACTTGTAGTAGGTATGGTTGAGGTAGTCCGACACCGCCTGCACCTCTTCCTCGAACCAGGGGATGTCGAAGTAGGTGACGCAGGACTGGACCATGGTGGTCAGGCTTTCCCTGGTCGGGTACTTCTTGCCGGCCCGGCTGGTGTAGAACTCGGCGTTGTGCGGCGCCTTGTGGCAGCCGGCGCACATCTCGGCGTGCAGCTTCTGGCCCCGGGTGATGTCCGCCAGGACCGGCTCCGCGAACAGGGCGGAGGCGGCGAAGGCCGCCGGTAGCATGGGGATCAGGGCATGGCGCATGTCAAATCCTCCGGACAAAGGGCTATCTAGGGAAATGCTGAAAAAATCCATCCATGGATTTTTTCAGCTCGCCTGGTCCATCCTCTCAAGCCCTTGCGGCATCCGTGCCGCAAGGTCCTTCGGACTGCGGCTTTTGAGAGCGTCGCGGCGCATGTCACCATCGTTGCCGGGAGCAACGATGGAACGCCTTGCGTTCCCCGAAGGGCTGGGCACAGGGATGTGCCCAGCCGCGACGGGCTCCGCAAATCAAGGGCTTGCGCCCTCGTTTGCGACGGGGCCTCCATGCCCCGGACAGGAAGCGCTGAATTTTTCAGCGCTTCCCTAGCTGATCCTAGCCCGCCCGGCCGCGCCCTGCCCCATCAAAAAAGCTGATCTCGCCTTCACAGATTGTTGCAAAAGGGCTTTCCTGCCCTTTTGCAACTCGTCTCGTCGCGGTACACGCCCGCGACGGACTCCGAAGATCAAGCACTTGGCGTGCTTGATCTTCATGCAAGCCATCCATGGCTTGCTCTCCCCGGCCGTTTCAAAGACTTTTGAAACGGCCGGGTTCAGCGCCCCTTGCCACGCTTGGCCGGCCCCTGCCCCGCAGCCCTGCCGCCACGCGTTGGCCCCGGCTTGCTTCCCGCGGGCCGAGCGCTCGCGGGGGCCGGCTTCGCGCGTCGGGCGGGGGCGGCGGGCTTGCCGTCCCGCACCGAAGGCTGGGGCGGAAGGCCGGTGTGCTTGGTCAGGAACTTCTGCTGGCCGTGCTTCCTGCCGGTGCGCGCGCCCTCCCCGCCCGCAAGCCCGGTACCGGCCGGCTGCCAGCTCGGCACCAGGTGCCGCTTGCCGTTACCGATCAGGTCGGCGCGGCCCATCCGCTTGAGCGCCTCGCGCAGCAGCGGCCAGTTCTCGGCGTCGTGGTAGCGCAGGAAGGCCTTGTGCAGGCGGCGCTGCTTGAGCCCCTTGGGCGAGAACACCTCCTCGGTGCCGGTGCGGCGCACGGTGCGCAGCGGGTTGCGGCCGGAGTGATACATCGCGGTCGCCAGCGCCATCGGGCTCGGCAGGAAGGCCTGCACCTGGTCGGCGCGGAAGCCGTTCGCCTTCAGCCACAGGGCGAGGTGCATCATGTCCTCGTCCGTGGTGCCCGGGTGCGCGGCGATGAAGTACGGGATCAGGTACTGCTCCTTGCCCGCCTCGCGCGAGAACTTCTCGAACATCGCCTTGAAGCGGTCGTAGGTGCCGATGCCCGGCTTCATCATCTTGGAGAGCGGGCCGGATTCGGTGTGCTCCGGTGCGATCTTCAGGTAGCCGCCGACGTGGTGGGTCACCAGTTCCTTGACGTAGGCGGGCGACTCCACGGCGAGGTCGTAGCGCAGGCCGGAGGCGATCAGCACCTTCTTGATGCCCGGCAGGGCCCGCGTCTTGCGGTAGAGCTGGATCAGCGGGCCGTGGTCGGTGTTGAGGTTCTTGCAGATGTCCGGGAACACGCAGGACAGGCGACGGCAGTTCTCCTCGATCTTCTCGTCCTTGCAGGCCAGCCGGTACATGTTGGCGGTCGGCCCGCCGAGGTCGGAGATGACGCCGGTGAAGCCCTTGACCTTGTCGCGGATCTCCTCGACCTCGCGCAGGATGGATTCCTCCGAGCGGCTCTGGATGATGCGCCCTTCGTGCTCGGTGATGGAGCAGAAGGTGCAGCCGCCGAAGCAGCCGCGCATGATGTTGACCGAGAAACGGATCATCTCCCAGGCGGGAATTTTCGCGTCGCCATAGGCCGGGTGCGGAGCGCGGGCGTACGGCAGGCCGAACACGCCATCCATCTCGGCGGTGGTCAAGGGAATGGGCGGCGGGTTGAGCCACACGTCACGGTTGCCATGGCGCTGCACCAGGGCGCGCGCATTGCCGGGGTTTGTCTCCAGGTGCAGCACGCGCGAGGCGTGGGCGTAGAGCACCGGGTCGTCCTTCACCTGATCAAAGGCCGGCAGGCGCACCACGGTCCGCTCGCGCGGATGGTTGCGCGGGATCTCGCGGCGCAGGTGCACGACCTTGACCTCGGCAACCTTCCCCCCCTCTCCCTCGGGGAGAGGGGCCGGGGGTGAGGGAGGGGTTGCATCTTTAGTCGCGCAGCTGGATGGAGACATCATCGCGTACGGATCGGCATGCGGCGCGACCGGCCCCGGCTCGTCCACGCTGGTCGAATCCAGCATCACCCAGCCGTCCGGCATCGCGCCGTCGTGCATGAAGGCGGTGCCGCGGATGTCCTTCATGTCGCGCGGGTGCTCGCCCTTCGCCGCGCGGTGGGCGATCTCGACGATGGCGCGCTCGGCGTTGCCGTACACCAGAAGGTCGGCCTTGCTGTCCGGCAGCACGGAGCGGCGCACCTTGTCGGACCAGTAGTCGTAGTGCGCGATGCGGCGCAGGCTGGCCTCGATGCCGCCGATGATGACCGGCACGTCCTTGTACGCCTCGCGGCAACGCTGGGCGTAGACGGTCACCGCGCGGTCGGGGCGCTTGCCGTGCTCGTCGTTGGGGGTGTAGGCGTCGTTGTGGCGCAGGCGGCGATCCGAGGTGTAGTGGTTCACCATCGAGTCCATGTTGCCCGCGCTCACGCCGAAGAACAGGTTGGGCCGGCCGAGCTGGCGGAAGGCCTCCGCCGAGGTCCAGTCCGGCTGCGCGATGATGCCGACGCGGAAGCCCTGCGCCTCCAGCATGCGGCCGATCACCGCCATGCCGAAGCTGGGGTGGTCGACGTAGGCATCGCCCACCACGATGATGATGTCGCAGGAATCCCAGCCCAGCTTGTCCATCTCCGCGCGCGACATGGGCAGGAAAGGCGCGGTGCCGAAGCGGCTCGCCCAGTACTTGCGGTAGGAAAAGATGTTCTTGGCTGGGAGCATGAAGAAAGCCTCCCGGGAGGCGGGCGGACATTGAAGGGTGCGGACAATAGCATGAATTGGAAGGGAAATATCCCTTCAAGTTCCCCTGCCCGCGCAGGGACGGCTCAGCGCTGGCGACGGCCTAGCGCCTCGACCTCGGCCAGCCAGCGGCCACGCCGCTCCTCGCCGCAGTGACGCACCGGCCCGAAGGTACTCACCCGCACCGGAGACACTCCGCAGAAGCCGAGTATGGCATCCTTGACCAGCCGGATCCCCGGTGAGCCGTAGAGCAGCCAGTGCAGGATGGGCGGGGTATCCATGGTCACGATCAGTCGGGCCGACCGCCCCTTCAGCAGCTTCTTCCAGCGCCAGGGGGAGATCATCTTGAAGGCAAAGCCGGGCAGCAGAATGCGGTCGAAGAACCCCTTCATCACGGCGGGCATGTCTCCCCACCAGGTGGGGTAGATGATCACCAGGTGCTCCGCCCAGCGGATGGCCTCCCGGGCATAGCGCAGGTCGGGTTCGAGCTCCTGGATCTCCTTGTAGCCGTGATGCAGCAGCGGATCGAACGCCAGTTCACCAAGGTTGAGGCGGCGCACCTCTGCCCCCGCCATGTCCGCGCCGCGGGCATAGGCCTGCTCGAGCGCGCCACAGTAGGTATCCGAGTCGGGGTGGCCAAGAATGATCAGGATTCGCATGGTCGGCATCGCCTGTCGGTAACCTTGTCCCACAACACTTAGCAGGCATTCGGCACCGGCGCATGAAAAACCCCGCGCAAGGCGGGGTTCGGACGAGGCAGGCGCAGGCCGGCGGATCACATGTGGCGGATCATCTCGTCGCCGAAGGCCGAGCAGCTCACCTCGGTCGCACCATCCATCAGGCGGGCGAAGTCGTAGGTCACGCGCTTGCCCTGGATGGCGCCGGACATGCCCTTGACCACAAGGTCGGCGGCCTCGGTCCAGCCCATGTGGCGCAGCATCATCTCGGCGGAGAGGATGATGGAGCCCGGGTTGACCTGGTCCTTGCCAGCGTACTTCGGCGCGGTGCCGTGGGTGGCCTCGAACATGGCCACGGTGTCGGACAGGTTGGCGCCCGGGGCAATCCCGATGCCGCCGACCTGCGCGGCCAGCGCGTCGGAGATGTAGTCGCCGTTCAGGTTCAGGGTGGCGATCACGTCATACTCGGCGGGGCGCAGCAGGATCTGCTGCAGGAAGGCGTCGGCGATCACGTCCTTGACGATGATCTCGCGGCCGGTCTTCGGGTTCTTGAACTTGCACCACGGGCCGCCGTCGATCTCGGTCGCACCGAATTCTTCCCTGGCGAGCTGGTAGCCCCACTCCTTGAAGGCACCCTCGGTGAATTTCATGATGTTGCCCTTGTGCACCAGGGTCACAGACTTGCGATCGTTGTCGATCGCGTACTGGATGGCCTTGCGCACCAGACGCTTGGTACCCTCGGAGGAGACCGGCTTGATGCCAATGCCGGAGGTGGCCGGGAAGCGGATCTTCTTCACGCCCATCTCCTTCTGCAGGAAGTCGATGACCTTCTGCGCTTCCGGGGTGCCGGCGGCCCACTCGATGCCGGCGTAGATGTCCTCGGAGTTCTCGCGGAAGATGACCATGTCGGTCTTCTCCGGCTCCTTCACCGGGCTCGGGGTGCCGGTGTAGTAGCGCACCGGGCGCAGGCAGACGTACAGGTCCAGCTCCTGGCGCAGGGTCACGTTCAGCGAGCGGATCCCGCCGCCGACCGGAGTGGTCAGCGGGCCCTTGATGGAGACCACGTAGTCCTTCACCGCCTCGAGGGTCTCGGCCGGCAGCCAGGTACCCTCGCCGTAGACCGCGTTGGCCTTCTCGCCCGCGTAGACCTCCATCCAGGCGATCTTCTTCTCGCCGCCGTAGGCCTTCTCCACCGCCGCGTCCACCACCTTGATCATCACCGGGGTGATGTCCACGCCGATGCCGTCGCCCTCGATGAACGGGATGATCGGATTGTTCGGCACCTTGAGGGAATTGTCGGGATTGGTGGTGATCTTGGCGCCAAAGGCGGGGAGCTTGATCTTGGACATCGGCGACCCTAGCGTTGAAAGGTTGAAACGCCGAATTATACCCGATCCACGGCGGACAGCCCGCCCCCGATTTGCTACCCTTGCGCGCATGATCTGGAAACCCCATGCCACCGTTGCCGCCGTGCTGGAGCAGGACGGACGCTTCCTGCTGGTCGAGGAGCGCATCGGCGGCAAAATCCGCCTGAACCAGCCCGCCGGCCATCTCGAGGAAGGCGAGAGCTTGGTCGAGGCCGCCGTGCGCGAGACGATCGAGGAGGCGGGCCTGGTGTTCCGTCCCACCCATCTGGTCGGCCTCTACCAGTGGCGCGCCCCCGAGACCGGCGCCACCTACCTGCGCGCGGCCTTCGGCGGCGAGATCGAGCGCGTCATCGACGACGCCGTTCTGGACGAGGGCATCCTCGGCCCCGTCTGGCTCACTCCGGACGAGGCGCGCGCCCGTGCGGCCCAGCACCGCAGCCCGCTGGTGATGGCCTGCATCGAGGACCACCTCACCGGCCGCCGCCACTCCCTCGACCTGATCCGCCACTTCCCGACATGAGCAAGGGCATGAAGGTCATCGTCGGCATGTCCGGCGGGGTGGACTCCTCGGTCGCCGCCCTGTTCCTCAAGGAACAGGGCTTTGAAGTCGAAGGCCTGTTCATGAAGAACTGGGAGGGCGACGACACCGAGGACTACTGCCCCGCACGGCAGGACATGATCGACGCCATGGCGGTGTGCGACCGGCTCGAGATCCCGTTCCATTTCGTCAATTTCGCGAAGGAATACTGGGACCGGGTGTTCGCCTATTTCCTCGAGGAATACCGCGCCGGACGCACCCCGAATCCGGACATCCTGTGCAACCGGGAGATCAAGTTCCGCGCCTTCCTCGACCACGCTCTGAATAACCTCGGCGCCAAGGCCATCGCGACCGGCCACTACGCCCGCGTCGCCCACGACCAGCACGGCTCTCACCTGCTCAAGGGCCTGGACGAGAACAAGGACCAGAGCTACTTCCTGCACGCCCTCGGCCAGGAGCAGCTGCGTCACGCCATGTTCCCCATCGGCCACCTGCCGAAGCCCGAGGTACGCAGGCTTGCCGAGCAGGCCGGCTTTGCCACCGCGAAAAAGAAGGACAGCACGGGCATCTGCTTCATTGGCGAACGCCGTTTCACCGAATTCCTGCAGCGCTACCTGCCCGCCCAGCCAGGCGACATCGTCACCCTCGAGGGCCAGGTCATCGCCCGCCACCATGGACTGATGTACTACACCCTCGGCCAGCGCCAGGGGCTCGGCATCGGCGGGCTGCGCGGCTTTTCCGAGGAGCCCTGGTTCGTGGTCGACAAGGACCTGGCCAACAACCGCCTGATCGTCACCCAGGGCACCGACCATCCCTCGCTCTACCGCCCCGCCCTGCTCGCGAGCCAGGTGCACTGGATCGCGGGTGCCCCCCCGGCCCTGCCGCTGCGTTGCAGCGCCAAGGTACGTTACCGGCAGGCGGACCAGGATTGCACAATCCACGCGCACGGCGACGACAGCGTGCGGGTCATGTTCGACACGCCCCAGCGCGCCATCACCCCCGGCCAGTCCGTGGTGTTCTATGCCGGAGAGGAATGCCTTGGCGGCGCGGTGATCGAGGCCGGGATCAATCTGGAGAACAACGACTGATGGCCCATACGATCGAAGACCAGACGCTCGCCCTCGCCGGCATTGTCCAGTCCTGCCTGCTGGTGCGCGAATTGGCGCACCATGGCCAGGCACCGGCCAACGCGCAGGCGGTCAGCCTCGCGAGCCTGTTCCGCATCGACGCAAGCGACGTGCCCGCCGTGTACGGCGGGGTCAGGCAGGTCGGCGAAGGCCTGCGCCACCTGCGCAAGCAATTGGCCGGGCAGGCCGGCAATCAGGACATCGAGGTCACCCGCCACGCGCTCACCTTGATCCAGCTGGCCGGCCAGCTGCTGCGCCTGCCGGACATGCTGCAGCAACTGGGGCAGGGTCTGCAGGCGCTCGACGCCAAGCAGCGCGAGCTCGGACCAGACTCCCCGGAGGTCATCGAAGGACTGGCAGGGATCTACCAGCGAACCATCAGCACCCTGAGCCCGAAGGTGATCGTCAACGGCAATCCCCAGCAACTGAACCGGCCGGAGGTCGCCCAGCGCATCCGCGCCGCCCTGCTGGCGGGGATCCGCTCGGCCGTGCTCTGGCACCAGTGCGGGGGGAGCCGCCTGAGCCTGATCTTCCGTCGCAAGCGCTTCCTCGAGGCCGCAGATGGCCTGCTGCGTGGCGGGATCAGGCTGGTGGACGAAGCCTGAGAACAGAAACGCGGCGGGGCGCCGCTCCTGCCCTTGATCAAGGGAGGATCGGCGCCCCGCCGCGAAGGATGGAGCGCGGGTCTCAGGCCTGCCGCGGTCGGCGGTGGCGCCTCCGCTCGGCCAGGTAGATGAAGCCCGGCAGGGCGAACACCGCGTACAGGACGATCGCGACGGTGTAGAACTCCCATTCCTTGGGATGCAGCTCACCCGGGCACTCGGACAGGCCAAGGAAGGCCGCGGCGCTGAGCTGGCAACCGAGCTCCAGCCTCCAGGCCAGCAGGGCGACAAGGCCGAATCCCCACCCCCACTCCAGCAGACGCACCCAGAACGGCTTGGACCCGCTGCGCAGGCCGATGACGGCAAACAGACGCTCGTTGATCCAGGGCAGGTTCGCCAGCAGGAGGGCGACCAGGACGAGGGCGAAGACGGCGCTCTGGGAGCTCATGCGTCCAGCCTCAGACCGCGTTGAACACGCTCGCGCAGAGCGCGATCAGGCTGGTCGGATAGAGCCCCAGGGCAACGATGGCCAGGCCGTTCACGTTCATGACCAGACGCGCATCCCAGGAGCGGGCCGGCATGCCCTGCACGATGGCCTTGTCGAAGTAGGCCATCTTCACCGCGCGCAGGTAGTAGAAGGCGCCGATGACGGACATCACCACCGCGTACACCGCCAGCCACACCATGTCGATGTCGACCACGGCCTGCAGCACCGCGAGCTTGGCCCAGAAGCCGAGGGTGAACGGGATGCCGGCCATGGAGAACATCAGCACCAGCAGGATGAAGGCCATCCACGGGCTGCGGTCGTTGAGACCCTTGAGGTCATCCAGCTGATCCGCCTCAAGCCCCTTGGAGGCCAGGTAGGCGATCAGGCCGAAGCCGCCGAGGGTCATCAGCGCATAAGCGAGGGTATAGAACAGCGCAGCCGAGGCGCCGGCCGTGGTGCCCGCCATCACGCCGAGCAGGATGAAGCCGACGTGGGACACGGTCGAATAAGCGAGCATGCGCTTGAAACTGGTCTGCGCGATGGCGATTACGTTGCCAACGAACAACGAGGCAACGGCGAACACGATCAGCAGGATCTGCCAGTCGGGCAGCATGGCTCCCAGGGCATCGCCGAGCAGGCGCAGCAGCAGGGCCAGCGCGGCGATCTTCGGCGCGGCGCTCAGATAGAGAGTCACGCCGGTGGGGGCGCCGTCATAGACGTCCGGCAACCACATGTGGAACGGCGCGGCGCCGACCTTGAACACCAGTCCCGCGACCATGAACACGATGGCGAACAGCAGCGCAGTGTCGGAGGCGGTGCCACCCATGACCGCCTGGCGGATCGCCGGGAGATCCAGCGAGCCGGTCACGCCATAGAGCATGGACATGCCATACAGCAGCAGGCCGGAGGCCAGCGCGCCAAGGACGAAGTACTTCATCGCGGCTTCGGAGGCGCGGATGTCGTCGCGGTGAACAACCACCATGGCATACATGGCGAGCGACATCAGCTCGAGACCAAGGAAGACCAGCAGAAGGCTATAGGAGCTGACCATGACCATCATGCCCAGCACGCCGAACAGGCCGAGGATGTAGTACTCGCCCTTCTGGATGTCGCGTTCCTTGAGGTAGTCGCGCGAGAGGGCGAAGGCCATGGAGGTGATCAGCAGGATGAACAGCTTCATCACATCCGACATGGCATCGTTGATGACGCTACCCTCGAAACTCAGGCGCTGCTCGGCGCTGGCTCCGAACCAGACGGCCACGAAGGTCGCGGCCAGGGAAGCCTGACTGAGCCAGTAGGTGACGTCGCGGCGGCCATCGCGCAGGAAAACGTCGATCAGGAGGATCGCACAGGCCAGAGCCAGGAGGAGGATCTCCGGCAGTACGGGCATCAGATTGAGCGCATCAAGGGTCATGTCGGTACCAAAGCTCAGAGCTTGGATTGGGCAATGTGTTGGACGAGGTTGTCGATGCTGGCGTGCATGACATGGGCCAGCGGATCAGGCCACACGCCGAGCAGGATCACGAAGAAGGCCAGGCTCGCCATGATGAAGAATTCGCGGGCATTCACGTCTGGCATGCGAGCAACCTCGGCATGGCGCACCTCGCCGAAGATCACGCGCTTCACCATCCACAGGGTGTAGGCGGCACCGATGATCAGGGTCAGGGCGGCGATCAGGGCAATCCAGAAATTGGCCTTGAAGCTTGCGAGGATCACCATGAACTCGCCGACGAAGCCGGAGGTTCCAGGCAGTCCAACGTTGGCCATGGCGAACAACACGACGAAGGTGGCGAACCAGGGCATGCTGTTGACCACCCCGCCGTAGGCGGAGATCTCGCGGCTGTGCATGCGGTCGTACAGCACACCGATGGCAAGGAACATCGCGGCGGAGATGAAGCCGTGCGATACCATCTGGATCATCGCGCCCTCGAGCGCCAGCGAGGCGCCGCCCTCGCCCACCGGGTTGTCCATGATCATGAACACGATGAACATGCCGAGGGTGACGAAGCCCATGTGCGAGATGGACGAATAGGCCACCAGCTTCTTCATGTCATTCTGCACCAGGGCGACGAAACCAATGTACACGATCGCCACCAGCGACATGAAGATGATCAGCCAGTCGAGCGCCTGGCTCGCGTCCGGGGTGATCGGCAGGGAGAAGCGCATGAAGCCGTAGCCACCGATCTTCAGCATGATCGCCGCCAGGATCACCGAGCCGCCGGTCGGAGCCTCGACGTGCGCGTCGGGCAGCCAGGTGTGCACCGGCCACATCGGGATCTTGACCGCGAAGGCGATCAGGAAGGCGAGGAAGATCAGGGTCTGCTCGGTGGCGTTGAGCGGCAGGGCGTGCATGTCCAGCACGCTGAAGCTACCCGACTTGAAGTACATGTAGATCAGGGCGACCAGCATGAACACCGAGCCGAGGAAGGTGTAGAGGAAGAACTTCAGCGTCGCGTACACGCGGCGCGGACCGCCCCACATGCCGATCACGAGGTACATCGGGATCAGCATGCCTTCGAAGAAGAAGTAGAACATGATCGCGTCGAGGGCGGCGAAGGTGCCGACCATCATGCCTTCCATGATCAGGAAGGCCGCCATGTACTGAGCCACCTTCTCCTGGATGACCTCCCAGCCGGCCAGCACCACCAGCACGGTGGTGAAGGTGGTGAGCAGGATCAGCGGCATGGAAATGCCATCCACGCCGAGGAAATAGTCGACGTGGAAGGTCGGGATCCAGGGGAATCGCTCGACGAACTGCATGGATGCGGTCGAGGCGTCGAAGCCGAATGCGAGCGGCAGGCTGAGGAGGAAGACCAGCAGACTGCCCAGCAGGCTGATGCGGCGAACGGCCTGCGGTGAGCGATCGCCAACCATCAGCACCAGCACGCCGCTGATGATGGGGAGCCAGACAAGCAGGCTAAGCAGGGGCCAATCGGCAAACATCCAAGCGTCCTAGGTTCTTAACGTTAGAGGAGTGGTTGCGTGGGTCCCGGGCGCGTCAGAAGAACAGCGCCCAGGTCATCATCACCAGCAGGGCCAGGATCATCACGAACGCGTAATGATACATGAGGCCTGTCTGCATCAGCCGCGCGATGCCGGCCAGTCGACCAATGCCGTTGGCCGTGCCATTCACCAGCATGCCGTCGATCAGCTTGCTGTCGGACCATTTCCACAGGCCGCGGCCCAGGGCGCGGCTGCCGGCGGCGAACACCGTGTTGTTGAAGTCGTCGAAGCCGTAGCCGCGCTTGAGCAGGCGGTTGAGCCAGGCAAAGCGCTGCTCGGCCTGGTCGGCGATGCGGGGGGCCTTGAGGGTGATCAGCCAGGCGAGCGCGACGCCAGCGGCCGCCAGCCACAGGGCGGGCGTCATCAGTCCGTGCAGGACGAAGGCGGCCGCGCCATGGAAGGAGGCACCGAGCACGCCCAGCACGTCATGCGACTCGGAAACGGTGATCACGCCCTTGAACAGCTCGCCGAAAAGCATCGGCTCGATCGCGATCCAGCCGATCACGACCGCCGGAACGGCCAGCACGACCAGCGGCAGGGTCACGACCCACGGCGACTCATGCAGATGCTTGCGGGTGTGCTCGTCCATCCGCTCCTGGCCGAAGAACACCAGGAAGAACATGCGGAAGGTGTAGAAGGCAGTCACGAACACGCCGAGCAGCACCAGCCAGTAGGCCAGCCCCGCACCCGGCAGGGTCGAGTGATGGATCGACTCGATGATCGCGTCCTTCGAGAAGAAGCCGGAGAAGCCGGGGAAGCCGATCAGGGCCAGCGCGCCAATCAGGAAAGTCCAGAAGGTGATCGGCATGTACTTGCGCAGCCCGCCCATCTTGCGGATGTCCTGCTCGTGGTGCATGGCGATGATCACCGAGCCTGCGGCCAGGAATAGCAGGGCCTTGAAGAAGGCGTGCGTCATCAGGTGGAAGATCGCCGCCGAGTAGGCCGAGGCGCCAAGCGCGGCGGTCATGTAGCCGAGCTGGGACAGGGTGGAGTACGCCACCACCTGCTTGATGTCGTTGGCGACGATGCCGAGCAGGCCCATGGAGAACGCGGTGATTGCACCGATGACCATGATGAAGGCGAGCGCCGCCTCGGACAGCTCGTACATCGGCGACATGCGCGCCACCATGAAGATGCCAGCGGTCACCATGGTCGCCGCGTGGATCAGCGCGGAGATCGGGGTCGGACCCTCCATGGAGTCCGGCAGCCACACATGCAGCGGGATCTGGGCGGACTTGCCCATCGCGCCGATGAACAGCAGGATGCAGATCACCGAGATCAGCGACCAGTCGAGGCCCGGGATCACCTGGATCTGGGTCGCGGCAAGCGTGTTCGCCTGCTCGAACACCTTGGCGTAGTCCAGGGTGCCGGTGTAGATCAGGATCGCGGCGATGCCGAGCAGGAAGCCGAAATCGCCCACGCGGTTGACGATGAAGGCCTTCAGGTTGGCGAAGATCGCGGTCTCGCGCTTGTACCAGAAGCCGATCAGCAGGTAGGACACGAGGCCCACCGCTTCCCAGCCAAAGAACAGCTGCATGAAGTTGTTGCTCATCACCAGCATCAGCATGGAGAAGGTGAAGAGCGAGATGTAGCTGAAGAAGCGCTGGTAGCCCGGGTCGTCGTGCATGTAGCCGATGGTGTAGATGTGCACCATCAGGCTCACGCCGGTGACGATCACCATCATCACGGCAGTCAGGTTGTCGACCAGGAAGCCGACCTCGAAGGTGAACAGGTCGCTGGCAAGCCAGGTGTAGACCGCGCCGTTGAAGGCGGCACCGCCGTCGAGAACGTGGAACTTGAATGCGACCAGGGCGAGCACGAAGGCCACCGCGACGCCGGCGATGGTGACGCCGTGGGCACCCGCACGGCCGATCTGACGACCGAACAGGCCGGCGATGATCGAGCCGATCAGCGGGGAGAGCACAATCCAGAGGTACAGGGTTTCCATGCGTGTTAGCCCTTCACGCTGTCGAGGTCGGACACGTTGATGCTGCGGCGATTGCGGAACAGCACGACCAGGATGGCCAGGCCGATCGCGGCCTCGGCGGCGGCAACGGTCAGGATGAAGAACACGAAGGCCTGCCCGGCTGTGTCACCCAGGAAGCGCGAGAAGCCGACGAAGTTGATGTTCACCGCCAGCAGCATCAGCTCGATGCTCATCAGCAGGATCAGCACGTTCTTGCGGTTGAGGAAGATCCCGGCGAGCGACAGTCCGAACAGGACCGCGCCGAAGATCAGCACATCAGACAGGGCGATCATGCGCCTTCTCCTTCATTCGTGGCCTTGGCACGCGTCTCGGCGGGCATGCTGACCATGCGGATACGATCATCGCGGCGCACCTTGGCCTGCGCGGCGGCATCCTGATACTTGACGCCAGGACGGCGACGCAGAGTGAGCATGATGGCGGCGACCATCGCCACCAGCAGGATCACGGCCGCGATCTCGAACGGATAGACATAGACGGTGTACAGCACGCCGCCAAGTTCGGCCGTATTGCTGTAGTCGGCCGGCTTCGGCGCAGGCTGAGGATAGATGTCCAGGCCGAACAGCTTCGGCCCCAGCACCAGCGACATCTCGACGATCATCACCGCCGCAACGGTGGCGCCGACCGGCAGGAAGCGGATGAAGCCCTCGCGCATCGGCGCGGTGTTGATGTCGAGCATCATCACCACGAACAGGAACAAGACCATCACAGCCCCCACGTAGACGAGCACCAGCACGATGCCGAGAAACTCGGCCTCGAGCAGCAGCCATACAAGGGCGGTGCTGAAGAAGGTCAGGATGAGGTACAGCGCGGCATGCACGGCATTGCGCGTGGTCACCATGCGGAAAGCGGACAGCACCGCGATCGAGGCGAAGATGAAGAACAGCAGCTTGATGAAGCTCATGCGATGTAACCTGTCATTTCTGGCCTGTCGTACCCGGCCGGTCAGCGATAGCGTGCATCGGCCAGACGGTCGGCCGCGATCTGTGCCTCGTACTTGTCACCCATGGCCAGGAGCTTGTCCTTGGTCATGATGTGCTCGCCGCGCTCCTCGAAGTGGTACTCGAAAACGCGAGTCTCGACGATCGCGTCCACCGGGCAGGCTTCCTCACAGAAGCCGCAGTAGATGCACTTGAACAGGTCGATGTCGTAGCGCGTGGTGCGACGGGTACCGTCTTCGCGCTGTTCGGATTCGATGGTGATGGCCAGCGCAGGACAGACCGCCTCGCACAGCTTGCACGCGATGCAGCGCTCCTCGCCGCTCGCGTAGCGTCGCTGGGCGTGGAGACCGCGGAAGCGCGGCGACATCGGGGTCTTCTCCTCCGGGTACTGCACGGTGAACTTGCGGGCGAACAGGTAGCGCCCGGTCAGTTTCATCCCCAGCAGCAGTTCCCACAGGAACCAGGTCTTGATGAATTGTTTGATGGCGTTCATGGGCAAGGCTCCGTCACGCAAACCAGGGGCCAAGCTTGAAGTACACGGCCACACCCTCGACCACGATCCACAGGATCGTCAGCGGGATGAAGACCTTCCAGCCCAGGCGCATGATCTGGTCATAGCGGTAGCGCGGGAAAGTGGCGCGGAACCACAGGAAGAGGAACAGCAGGATGGCCACCTTGGCGAACATCCAGAAGATACCCGGTACCCAGGCAAAGGCCTGCTCGAGGAAGCTCCCCTGGAACGGCGACAGCCAGCCGCCCAAGAACATGACCGCGGTCAGGGCCGAGATCAGGATCATGTTGGCGTATTCGGCCAGCATGAAGATCGCGAACGCCATGCCGGAGTACTCGACGTGGAAACCCGCGACGATCTCGGATTCGCCCTCGGCGATGTCGAACGGTGCGCGGTTGGTCTCGGCCACGCCGGAGATGAAGTAGACCAGGAACATCGGCAGCAGCGGCAGCCAGTACCAGTTCAGGATGCTGCCGTCCTGGGCGCGCACGATCTCCTGCAGGTTAAGGCTCTTGCTCGCCATCAGCACGCCAACCAGGGCGAAGCCCATCGCCAGTTCGTAGGCGATCTTGTGCGCGGCAGAACGCATGCCGCCAAGCAGCGCGTACTTGGAGTTGGACGCCCAGCCGGCCAGGATCACGCCATAGACACCCGCGGCGCCGACGGCGAGCACGTACAGCAGGCCGGCATTGACGTCGGCAACAACCCAGCCGTCATCGAATGGCACGACGGCCCAGGCCACCAGCGCGGCAATCAGGATGATGACCGGCGAGGCGAAGAAGATGAACTTGTTCGCCTGGCTCGGGACGATGATCTCCTTGAAAACCAGCTTGACCATGTCTGCCAGCGGCTGGAAGGCGCCGCGCGGGCCCACGCGGTTCGGGCCGATGCGCACCTGCATGTAGCCGATCACCTTGCGCTCGGCGAGGGTCAGGTAGGCGACCGCACCGGTCAGGGGCAGGATGATCAGCAGGGTCTGGATCAAGATCAGGACGATCTGCTGCATGCCCTCGGGAAAGAGGTTCAACAGTGGGGAGAGGAACTCGGCCATCGTTTACACCTTGCGAACCTGAACGTGGAGCGCATCGCCGAGGGCGGCGGTCTGCGCCGCGCCGTAGGGGATCCATGCACATCCTGCGGGAATGCCTTCATCAGCTTGCACGGCCAGAGTGACCTGCGCATCGCCCGCGGCGATCACGGCCGAGTCAACCAGCCCGAGACGGGCGATCTCCGCCGGATGCAGGCGGACGACCACGTTGGCCCCCTCAAAGGTCGCCTGCAGGGCCGGGGAGCGGCGCACCAAGGCATCCGAGGCATACAGGGCGACGCCGCCGATGCGCTGCATGCCCTCGCCCGCCGCTTGGGCGGAGGGGGCGACGTCGACGGCCGCGAGACCTTGGTCAAGCGCCACGTCCTGGCAGAGGGCGCGCAGTTCGTCACGCACCTCTTCCGAGGACAGGTAGTCGAACCCCTGCAGGTTGGCCAGGTTGCCGAGCACGCGTAGCACCTTCCAGCCCGGGCGGGCCTCGCCCTGTGGGCGGGCCACGCCGCGCATGCCCTGCCAGCGCCCCTCGGTGTTGACGTAGGTGCCGGAGGTCTCGGCAAAGGCCGCGATCGGCAGGACCACGTGGGCGTAGGACTGCATGGCGGCGGTCATGAACGGCGAGAGCACGACGTTGCATTCGGCCTGGGCCAGCGCCTTGAGCGCGGCCTGACCCGCCAGGCTGTCATGCTCGGGCTCGACGCCGACCAGCAGGTTGGCCTTGCCGGCGCCGGCGAGCATGGCAGCCGCGTGCATGCCGGCCACGCCTGCGGCCTTCCCACCCGGCAGGCGGTGGGGCACGGCTCCGGCCAGCCAGGCGCCAGCACTGTTGCCACTCACGGCGAATTCGCCCAGCGTGGCCCCCGTGGCGGCCGAGATCGCACGGGCGAGCTGACGCAGCACGGCGAGTTCGGCATGGCCCTGGGCGAGAGCACCAAGGTAGATGCCGGCACGCTTGGCCTGCTTGAGGGACGCGGCCACCGCCTCGTGGCGCGCCTCGACGCGGGCCTGGGCAACGAGAGTAGCCAGCGCGCCGCCCAGGCCTTCCGGCCTGAGCGCGGCGAGAATGGCGGCGAGGTCGTCGACCATGCCGGCGTTGCCGGAGGCGAACTGCTCGAACACCTCGAAGGTCTGCGGAAGCACGGCCGGGTTGACGAAGGAGACCTTGGCGCCGGCGAGGGCAGCCTTGCGCACGCGCTGGGCCAGCAGGGGCTGCTCGTGGCGGATGTGGCTGCCGATCACCAGCACGGCCTGGCGGTTGTCGAGTTCGGCGACATCATGGCCCAGCCAGGGCATGGCGGGCAGGGCGTCCTGGTCGCGGAAGTCGCGCTGGCGCAGGCGGTGGTCGATGTTGGACGAACCAAGGGCGCGGGTCAGCTTCTGCGCGAGGTAGATCTCCTCAAGCGTGCTGTGCGGGGCGACGAGGGTGCACAGCGAGCTGCCAGCGGCCTTGAGGCTGCGGGAAGCAATCTCCAGCGCCTCTTCCCAGCTCGCCTCGCGCCAGCCGGCCTCGACGCGCACCATCGGGCTGGTCAGGCGGTCGCCCGCCTGGAGGCCCATGTAGCTGAAACGGTCGCGGTCGGACAGCCACACCTCGTTGACCACCTCGTTCTCGCGCGGGACCACGCGCATGACGTTGCCGTCGCGGGTGTGGACGTAGATGTTGGAGCCGAGGCCGTCGTGCGGGGCGATGGCCGCATGCTGGGCCAGCTCCCACGGGCGGAAGGTGTAGCGTGACGGCTTGGCGGTCAGGGCACCGACCGGGCACAGGTCGATGACGTTGCCGGAAATCTCCGAGGTCACCGCCTTGGCGATGTAGGTGCCGATCTCCATGTGCTCGCTGCGACCGGTAGCGCCCAGCTCGCGCAAGCCGGCGATCTCCTCGCCGAAACGCACGCAACGGGTACAGTGAATGCAGCGGGTCATGTCGGTGGCGATCAGTGGACCGATGTCCTTGTCCTTCACCACACGCTTGGTCTCGGAATACTGGCCCACGCCGTCGCCATAACCCATGGCGACGTCCTGCAGCTCGCACTCCCCGCCCTGGTCGCAGATCGGGCAGTCCAGCGGGTGGTTGATGAGCAGGAACTCCATGGTCGCGCGCTGGGCGGCGATCGCCTTGGGCGACTTTGTGAACACGCGCATGCCTTCGGAGATGGGCGTGGCACAGGCCGGAAGCGGCTTGGGCGCACGCTCGACCTCTACCAGGCACATGCGGCAGTTCGCCGCCACGGACAGCTTGCGGTGGTAGCAGAAACGCGGGATGTGGATGCCGGCCGCGTCGGTGACCTCGATCAGCATGTCACCCTGGCGCCCGTGCAGCTTCTGGCCATCGACCTCGATGGTGATCAGATCATCGCTCATTCTCAGGATCCTTGCGGCCTTCAGCGGCTCATGGCATCGACCATGCTATGGCCGTGCTCGATGTAATACTCGAATTCCGGGCGGAAGTGCTTGAGGAAGCTGCGCACCGGCATGGCGGCGGCATCGCCCAGGGCGCAGATGGTGCGCCCCTCGATCTTGCTCGCCACGTCGTCCAGGCGATGGAGGTCCTCTAGCGTGCCCTTGCCCTCGACGATGCGGGTCAGCATGCGGTACAGCCAGCCGGTACCCTCGCGGCACGGGGTGCACTGGCCGCAGGACTCGGAAAAATAGAAGCGCGAGATGCGGCGCAAGGCCTTCACCATGCAGGTGGTTTCGTCCATCACGATCATGCCCCCGGAACCGAGGAAGGTCCCGGCCTTGGCGATGGAGTCGTAGTCCATGTTGACCTGCATCATGACGTCACCCGGAACGACCGGCACGGACGAGCCGCCGGGAATGACGGCCTTGAGCTTGCGGCCGTTGCGCACACCGCCCGCCATCTGCAGCAGATCGGCAAATGGAGTGCCCATCGGGATCTCGAACACCCCCGGGTTGTTCACGTGGCCGGAGACGGAGAACATCTTGGTGCCACCGCTGTTCGGCACGCCGAGGTCCGCGAACCACTTGCCACCATTGCGCATGATCGCCGGCACGGAGGACAGGGTCTCGGTGTTGTTGATCGTGGTCGGACGGCCGTACAGGCCAAAGTTGGCAGGAAACGGTGGCTTGAAGCGCGGCTGCCCCTTCTTGCCCTCGAGCGACTCGAGCAGCGCGGTCTCCTCGCCGCAGATGTAGGCACCGGCGCCGAGCGAACCGTGCAGGTCCATGTCGATGCCGGATCCCTGGATGTTCTTGCCCAGCAGGCCGGCCGCATAGGCCTCCTTCAGGGCCTGCTCGAACCGCTGGAACGGGAGATCGCCGAACTCACCGCGCATGTAGTTGTAACCGACGGTGGCGCCGATGGTGTAGCCGGCGATCGCCATGCCCTCGACCAGGGCGTGCGGGTTGTTGAGCAGGATCTGGCGATCCTTGGCCGTGCCCGGCTCGGACTCGTCCGAGTTGCACACGATGTACTTCTGGCCTGGTGCATTCCGCGGCATGAAGCTCCACTTCAGGCCGGTCGGGAAGCCCGCGCCACCCCGGCCGCGCAGATTGGAGGCCTTGAGCTCCTCGATGATGACCGCGGGGTCGGTCTTCTCGGCCAGGATCTTGCGCCAGGCCTGATAGCCTCCGGTCTTGAGGTAGTTCTCAAGGGTCCACGGCTCGTCGAACTGGCGGGTTGCGAAACAAACCTGAACGGTCATTGCTTAGTGCCCATCGTCATGTTGCGCCACGGCGTCGAGAATCGCGTCCACCTTTTCCGGCGTGAGGCGCTCGTAATACACGTGGTCGACCTGCATCATCGGACCACCGTCGCAGGCAGCCAGGCACTCCTCCTCGCATTTGAGGAAGAACTTGCCATCCGGGGTGCTCTCGCCGGTCTTGATGCCCAGCCTGCCCTCCAGATGCTCGACGATGCGGTCGGAGCCCATCAGCCAGCAGGAGATGTTGGTGCAGACGGAAATGCTGTGGCGTCCGACCGGCTTGGTCTCGAACATCGAGTAGAAGGTCGCGACCTCGTAGGCAGCGATCTCCGGGACGCCAAGATAGGCCGCCACGGCGTCCATCAGCTCGGTAGTCAGGTAGCCATGATTCTGGTGCTGCGCGGCGCGCAGGGCGGCGAGCAGGGCTGACTGGCGACGATCCGCCGGATACTTGGCGAGCCAGTGTTCGATATCGGCACGGGTTTCCTCGCTCAGCACGGCGATCTTGCGTTCACGTTCTTGCGCGTTCATCAACGGTCAACCTCACCAAAGACGATGTCCTGCGTACCGATGATGGCGACCACGTCGGCGATCATGTGTCCGCGCGACATCTCGTCCAGACCGGACAGGTGGGCGAAGCCCGGCGCGCGGATCTTCAGGCGGTACGGCTTGTTCGCGCCGTCGGACACCAGATAGATGCCGAACTCCCCTTTCGGGTGCTCAACCGCCGAGTACACCTCGCCTTCCGGCAGGCAGAAGCCCTCGGTAAACAGCTTGAAGTGGTGGATGAGGGCCTCCATGTCGGCCTTCATCTCCTCGCGGCGGGGCGGAGCGAACTTGTGGTCCTCGGTCAGCACGGGACCCGGGTTCTTGCGCAGCCAGTCGATGCACTGCTTGATGATGCGGTTGGACTGGCGCATCTCCTCGACACGCACCAGGTAGCGGTCGTAGCAGTCGCCGTTGACACCCACCGGGATGTCGAAGTCGACCTTGTCGTAGGCGGCATAGGGCTGCTTCTTGCGCAGGTCCCACTCGATGCCGGAGCCACGGATCATCGGCCCGGAGAAGCCCATGGCCAGCGCGCGTTCGGGGGAGACCACGCCGATGCCAACGGTCCGCTGCTTCCAGATGCGGTTGTCGGTCAGCAGGGTCTCATATTCGTCCACCAGGGCCGGGAAGCGCTGGGTGAAGTCCTCGAGGAAGTCGAGCATGGAGCCCTGGCGCACCTCGTTCATGCGCGCGACGTCCTTGGCGTTGTGCCACTTGGAAGGACTGTATTGCGGCATGGAATCCGGCAGGTCGCGGGCGACTCCGCCGGGACGGTAGTAGGTCGCGTGCAGGCGTGCGCCCGATACCGCCTCGTAGCAGTCCATCAGGTCCTCGCGCTCGCGGAAGCAGTACAGGAACACCGACATGGCGCCGATGTCGAGGGCGTGCGCGCCGAGCCACAGCAGGTGGTTCAGGATGCGGGTGATCTCGTCGAACATCGTGCGGATGTAGAGCGCGCGCTCCGGCACCTGGATGCCGGCGAGCTTTTCCATCGCCATCACGTAGGCGTGCTCGTTGCACATCATGGACACGTAGTCGAGACGGTCCATGTAGCCGATGCTCTGGTTGTACGGCTTGCTTTCGGCCAGCTTCTCGGTCGCTCGGTGCAGCAGGCCGATGTGCGGATCGGCACGCACCACCGTCTCGCCGTCCAGTTCGAGGACCAGGCGCAGCACGCCATGGGCCGAGGGGTGCTGCGGGCCGAAGTTCAGAGTGTAGTTCAGGATTTCGGGCATGACTCAGCCCTTCTTCTGCGAAGAGAGGATGTAGCGGTGATCATCGCGAATCACCCGCGGCACCAGCACGCGGGGCTCGATGCTGACCGGCTCGTACACCACGCGCCCCTTGGCCTCGTCGTACCGCATCTCGACGTGACCGATGAGCGGGAAGTCCTTGCGGAACGGGTGACCGACGAAGCCATAGTCGGTAAGGATGCGGCGCAGGTCGGGATGGCCGTCGAACAGGATGCCGAACAGGTCGAAGGCCTCGCGCTCGAACCAGTTGGCGGAGGACCAGATGCCGCATACCGAGGGCACGACCGGCAGACTGGCGTCCTCGCAGTACACGCGCAGCCGCAGGCGGGCGTTGTGGCGATAGGAAAGCAGGTGGTAAACCACGGCGAAGCGCGGACGCTCCGGCGCGGCCAGCGGCAGGTCCTCGCCGAACTTCAGGCGGCCGGCGGTCGACTCCTGCACGCCGCGGCTGAAGCCGCCCTTGCTGACCGTATCGTCGGCCAGCCACTCGCTCTTGCCGTAGTCGCTGTAGTCAACGCCGCACAGGTCGACCAGCTGCTCGAAGCCGAATTCGGGGGCCGAGTTCAGCACGTCGCAGACATGCAGCAACTCCTCGGCGCGCAGCTCGAGGGTCAGCTCATCGTGCGCCTCGGCGAGGCTGGCGACGCGCCCCGTGAAGCGGGCGAGCAGTTCGCCGCGCAGTTGCTCAAGGGATTTGGCCATGGCTTATGCCTCGACAGGCTGGCGCGCGATGGTGCTGGTGCGCCGGATCTTGTTCTGAAGCTGGATGATGCCGTACAGCAGCGCCTCCGCCGTGGGAGGGCAGCCAGGCACGTAGATGTCCACCGGCACAATGCGGTCGCAGCCGCGCACCACGGCATAGGAATAGTGGTAGTAGCCACCGCCGTTGGCACAGGAACCCATGGAGATGACCCAGCGCGGCTCCGCCATCTGGTCGTAGACCTTGCGCAGGGCCGGGGCCATCTTGTTGACCAGAGTGCCGGCGACGATCATCACGTCCGACTGGCGCGGACTCGGGCGGAACACCACTCCGAATCGGTCGAGGTCGTAGCGCGATGCGCCGGCGTGCATCATCTCGACCGCACAGCAGGCCAGACCAAAAGTCATCGGCCACAGTGAGCCGGTACGGGCCCAGTTGATGAGCTTGTCAGCAGAAGTCGTGACAAAGCCCTTGTCGAGAACACCTTCTATTCCCATTCCAGAGCTCCCTTCTTCCACTCGTAGACGAACCCGATCACCAGGATGAGCAGGAACAGCCCCATGGCCAGCAGACCGAAGGTGCCGATCTCATCCAGGGCCACGGCCCAAGGAAAGAGAAATGCGATCTCGAGGTCGAAGATGATGAAAAGGATGGCAACGAGGTAGTAGCGCACATCGAACTTCATGCGCGAATCCTCGAAGGCGGCAAAGCCGCACTCATAGGGCGAGTCCTTCTCCTTCTCTGGACGACGGGGGGCAAATACGAAGCCCGCGGCAAGCATGGCGACACTGAACGCCAAGCCGACCACGAAGAACACCAGGACAGGAAGGTAGTTCTCCAGCACGCGCCTCACTCCTCCGGACAATTGGGCGCAGGAGAAACCCGGGCACCCGAGGTGCCGCATTCCATGCCTACGCCCTGATCGTGGTTATTGTAATGCTCGGTTCTGGCGACCGATGAATCCCGGCGAACCGGAACCCTGAAATGGTGCGGATGGTGGGACTCGAACCCACACGTCTTTCGACACTACCCCCTCAAGATAGCGTGTCTACCAATTCCACCACATCCGCGATGATCATTTTGCCGACGGCACATCCGCCGGCTTGCTTTCCTGCGGAACAACCTCCGTGCTGACGGAGGGCTCCGAGGATACGACGCTGCCCCGCTGCGGGGCGGACGTAACAATATACGCAAGAAGCAGGCTTGTCACGAAAAAAATCGCAACCAGCCAAGCTGTCGTGCGGCTCAGGAAGGTGGCCGCGCCACGAGCACCGAAAACGGTCGACGAGGCGCCGCTACCGAAGGCCGCACCCGCGTCCGCACCCTTGCCTTGCTGCATCAGGACAAGTCCGATCAGCACGACGCCGACGAGCACATGAAACCCCACCAGCAGAGCTGTCATGCCGCACCCCCAGCTGCTGCACAAATAGCCATGAAATCTTCCGCCTTGAGCGATGCCCCGCCGATCAGGCCGCCGTCGATGTCCGGCATGGCCATGAGCTCGACCGCGTTTTCCGGCTTCATGCTGCCACCATACTGGATGCGCGCACGCGAGGCCACGCCCGCGTCATGCGCCGCCAGGCGGGCACGGATAAAGGCATGGACCTGCTGCGCCTGTGCAGGCGTGGCGGTACGCCCGGTACCGATCGCCCAGACCGGCTCGTAAGCGATCAGCGCCTGCTCGAAGGCCGTGATGCCCGAAACCTCGAGAACCGCATCCAGCTGGCGCGCAACGACCGACTCGGTCACACCCTGCTCGCGCTCCTCCAGCGTTTCACCCACGCACAGGATGGGACACAGGCCGGCGCGCAGGGCATTGGCGAACTTGCGGGCCACATCCCCATCCGTCTCGCCGCACAGGGAGCGGCGCTCGGAGTGACCGATGATGACATAGGAACAACCGGCATCGCTCAGCATGGAGGCCGACACTTCACCGGTGTAGGCGCCATCCTGCTCATACAGGGAGACATCCTGGGCACCGACTCCGATGCCCTTGCCATCCAGCCCCTCGATGACCTGCCGGATGAAGACGGCCGGCGGGCAGACCGCCACATCCACGCCGTCCACCGCGCGCAAACCAGCGATGAGCTGGTCAACGCTCGCACGCCGGCCATTCATCTTCCAGTTTCCTACAACGATCGGTCTGCGCATGGGTATCGAAGGGTTCTCAAAAACGGCCGCCAAGATTACTCAGAACGGGGGCCGAAATCAAACCGTTTAACGGGTCATTGAAAAACTCTTTCAGCGGCCTGCCAAGACAAATCTTGGAGGACGAGAAAGCACCACAAGTGGCTGATATTCCGTCACCGCCGCCTGCGAGCGCGGTGGGTCGCCAAATGGACGGCGGGCGACAAGGCCCGCTTGCGGCATGGGGTCAGAGGTCGGCAACCGCGCGTCGCACCAGCTCGGCCAGCTCCTCGGCCGCCTGTCGGGTGCGTGCATCGTCGTCGCTCTCGACCATCACCCGCACCAGCGGCTCGGTTCCGGAGGCCCGCAGGACAACGCGCCCGCGCCCATCGAAATCGCTCTCGATCTCGGCCACCCGGCGCCAGACCTCGTCCAGCGCCCCCAGATCAACCTTCCGGATCAGCGGGACATTGACCATCAGCTGCGGATACTTGACCACTGCCCGGCGCAGACTGCTGAGCGGCTCCCCACGGCGGTGCATGGAGGCCACCACCTGCAGCGCGGAGACGATGCCATCCCCCGTTCCGGAGCGATCCAGGCAGAGAATGTGGCCGGAGCTTTCCCCGCCGTACATCCAGCCATGCTTCACCAGGGCCTCGTGCACATGCCGGTCACCCACCTTGGCGCGCACGAAGGACAGACCAAGCGCCTGCACCGCGAGCTCCAGGCCGAGGTTGCTCATCAGGGTGCCGACCACCCCGCCCTGGTACCCCTCCTGTTCGACGCGCTCGCGCACGATCGCATACAGGATCTCGTCGCCGTCGAGCACCGCACCGGTCTCGTCGACCATCACCACCCGGTCGCCGTCGCCGTCAAAAGCGATGCCCATGTGCGCGCCGTGCTCCAGCACCGCCTGACGCAGCGCCTCGGGATGGGTCGAACCGCACCCGGCGTTGATGTTGAACCCATCGGGGGCAACGCCGAGCGCGACGACCTCGGCTCCGAGCTCGGCGAAGACCTTGGGCGCGATGTGATAGGTGGCACCATGCGCGCAGTCGAGCACGACACGCAGGCCGGCCAGGCTCGTGCCGAGCGGCAGGGTGGCCTTGCAGAATTCGATGTAGCGTCCCGCGGCGTCGTCGATCCGGCGTGCCTTGCCGAGCCGGTCGGGGGACTCGACCTCGAGCGGAGCATCCAGCAGGGCCTCGATGGCCAGCTCCATTTCATCCGGCAGCTTGGTGCCCTGGGCGCCGAAGAACTTGACTCCGTTGTCCTCGAAGGGATTGTGCGAGGCGGAGATGACGATCCCGGCGGAGGCTCGCAGGGTGCGGGTCAGATAGGCGATGGCCGGGGTAGGCATGGGACCGAGCAGGCGCACGTCCACGCCGGCCGCGATCAACCCGGCTTCGAGCGCCGATTCCAGCATGTATCCGGAGATGCGCGTGTCCTTGCCGAGCACGACCTTGCGCGCTCCACTGTCTGCGAGCACCTTGCCCGCGGCCCAGCCCAGCTTGAGGGCGAAGTCCGGAGTCATGGGCCACTGCCCGACCCGCCCCCGGATACCGTCCGTGCCGAAATACTTCATCAGAGATCCCCACCTTGCGTGAGCCCTTGCCACACGCGCACTGCATCGACCGCAGGACGCACGGCATGCACGCGCACGATGCGGGCTCCGCGGTCCAGGGCCATCACGTGCGCCGCGAGCGATCCGGCATCCCGGTCCGCAGGCGAAGCCGCGCCGGTCAGCTGGCCGATCATGCGCTTGCGCGACATCCCGACCAGCAGCGGAAAGCCGTGCTCCGCGAGGCGTGGCAGGGCATTGAAAAGTTCGCGATTGTGGCCGAAGTCCTTGGCGAAACCAAATCCGGGGTCGAGGGCGATGGCATGGGCAGGCATTCCGGCTGCGATGCACGCATGCGCGCGATCCAGCAGGAAGGCCTCCACCTCGCCCACAACGTCGTCATAATGCGGCGCCCGTTGCATGTCGCCCGGCTCGCCGCGCATGTGCATGAGGCAAGTCGCCACCCCCCCGTCCACCACGGCTTCGACGGCACCGGGCAGGCGCAGGGCGCGCACGTCGTTGACCAGGGCAACCCCGAGGCGGATCGCCTCACGCATCACCTCGGGCTTGCTGGAATCAAGCGAGAGCGGCACGGGGCAGCCATGCAGCCCCTCCAGCACCGGTCCGAGGCGATCGAGTTCCTGCTGCGCACTGACCGGAGTAGCCCCCGGGCGGGTCGACTCGGCGCCCAGATCGAGTATGTCGACCCCGTCCGCGATCATCGCCTCGGCCTGGGCGAGCGCCGCGTCGGCCGAAAAAAATCGACCCCCGTCCGAGAAGGAGTCGGGGGTCACGTTGAGGATGCCCATGACGCGCGGTCGCTCGCGCGCCCAGGCATGCAGGTCGAAGGCCGCCATGCTGGTCCCTCCTCTCAGGCCCATTGGCCAACCATGGCCAATACCCCGCGGGGCGGGGTACGGCCTTCGAGATCAGTGCTGTTCGGCAGGACCACCGATCGAGCCATCGCGCGGCTTCGCGCCGGCCTCGTCCGTCACCGCGACGGCGCCGCCGCCATCCTGCGGCGGGGCGCCGCGATCGCTTTCCGTCCAGCCCTTCGGCTCGCCCGGGTCGAGACGGGCCATCAGCTTGTCGATCTGGTCGCTATCGATGGTCTCGTACTTGAGCAACGCCTCGGACATGGCATGCAGGATGTCCATGTTCTCGACCAGGATGGTCCGGGACCGCTCGTAGTTGCGATCGATCACCGCGCGGATCTCCTCGTCGATGACGCGCGCCGTCCCTTCGGAGATGTTCTTGTGCTGGGTCACGCTGCGGCCGAGGAATACCTCGCCCTCCTCCTCGGAGTAGGCCAGCGTGCCGAGCTTCTCGGACATGCCCCACTTGGTGACCATGTTGCGCGCGATGTCGGTGGCACGCTCGATGTCGTTCGAGGCGCCGGTGGTGATCGCCTCCGGCCCAAAGATCAGCTCCTCGGCCAGGCGCCCGCCGAACAGGCTGGAGATCTGGCTCTCCAGCTTGCGCTTGCTGTAGCTGTAGCGGTCCTGCTCGGGCAGGAACATGGTCACCCCCAGCGCGCGACCGCGCGGTATGATGCTGACCTTGTAGACCGGGTCGTGCTCTGGCACCAGGCGTCCGACAATCGCGTGGCCTGCCTCATGGTAGGCGGTGAGCTTCTTCTCGGCGTCGCTCATGAGGATGGAACGGCGCTCGGAACCCATGATCAGCTTGTCCTTGGCCCACTCGAGGTCGACCATGGTCACGTCATGCTTGCTGGAACGCGCCGCGTGCAGCGCCGCCTCGTTGACCAGGTTGGCGAGGTCCGCGCCCGAGAAGCCCGGGGTTCCGCGCGCGATGGTCATGGCATCGACGTCGGGCGCCGCCGGCACCTTGCGCAGGTGCACCTTGAGGATCTGCTCGCGGCCGCGCACGTCCGGCAGGCCGACCACGACCTGACGGTCGAAGCGGCCCGGGCGCAGCAGCGCCGGGTCGAGCACGTCCGGACGGTTGGTGGCGGCGATGACGATGATGCCCTCGTGCCCCTCGAAGCCGTCCATCTCGACCAACATCTGGTTGAGGGTCTGCTCGCGCTCGTCATGGCCGCCGCCGAGGCCCGCGCCGCGCTGGCGGCCGACCGCGTCGATCTCGTCGATGAAGATGATGCACGGGGCGTTCTTCTTCGCCTGCTCGAACATGTCGCGCACGCGCGCCGCGCCGACGCCGACGAACATCTCGACGAAGTCAGAGCCGGAGATGCTGAAGAACGGCACCTTGGCCTCGCCGGCGATGGCCTTGGCGAGCAGGGTCTTGCCGGTGCCCGGGGGCCCCACCATCAGCACGCCACGCGGGATCTTGCCACCCAGGCGCTGGAATTTGCCCGGGTCGCGCAGGAAGTCGACCAGCTCGGCCACGTCCTGCTTGGCCTCGTCGCAGCCGGCCACGTCGGCGAAGGTCACCTTGATCTGGTCCTCGCCCATCAGGCGCGCGCGGCTCTTGCCGAAGCTCATCGCCCCGCGGCCTCCGCCGCCCTGCATCTGGCGCATGAAGAACACCCACAGGCCGATCAGCAGGAAGAACGGGAACCACTGGATGAAGATGGTCATCAGCAGCGACGGACGCTCGGGCGGCAGGGCGTTGATGCTGACCCCCGCGTTGAGCAGGTCGCCGATCATCGCCTTGTTGTCCGTCTCCGGGCTGTAGGTGACGAACTCGCCGCCGTCGGTGGTCCTGCCGCGGATCACGTTTTCGTCGATGATCACGCGTTCGACCCGGCCCGACTTCACATCGCCGAGGAACTGCGAATAGGCCAGCGGCTGGCTTATGGGCCCGCGATTCTGGAAGCTGTTGAAGACGGTCATCAGCACGGCGGCGATGACGAGCCACAGCAGGAGGTTTTTGACCAGGTCGTTCAAGGGATGGCCTCGATCAATCTAAAGGACGTAAGGGTTTGAAGGACTATACCACGCGCGGGTTCCGTGCCAGGGCGTAAACCTCCCTGGAACGTGAGCGGGAAGCGCCGGGCTTGCGCATGGTCACGCTGGCGAACTGGCTGCGCAGGTCGCGCAGGTAGGCATCGAAACCCGCTCCCTGGAACAGCTTGACGAGGTAGACGCCCTGCGGCCCCAGCACGCGGGTGGCGAAGTCGACCGCAAGTTCGGCGAGGTACATCGCGCGCGGCTGGTCGACCGAATCCTGGCCACTCATGTTGGGTGCCATGTCGGACAGGACCACATCCACGGTGCGCCCCTCGAGACGTTCGAGCAACTGCTCGAACACGGCCTGTTCGGTGAAGTCGCCCCGGATGAAGTCCACCCCGGCGAAGCTGTCCATCGGCAGGATGTCGAGGGCGAACAGGCGGCCCTGGTCGCCGATCACACCCGCGGCGTACTGCGACCAGCCGCCCGGCGCGGCGCCGAGGTCGACCACGACCTGGCCGGGGCGCAGGACGCGGTCCCTCTCCTGCATCTCGATCAGCTTGTAGACCGCGCGCGAGCGCCAGCCTTCCTGCTTGGCGCGCTGCACGTAGGTATCGGTGAAGTGTTCATGCAGCCAGCGCTGGCTGCTCACGCTGCGGGCCATGCCTCTGCCTCGTCAAAAGGGGAAATGAAGGATAGAGGCATTGGCCGCCATTACAAGGGTTCAGTGCCCCTGCATGTTCTGCATGCGCTGCATCATGTCCGCGCGCCTCTTCACCGGGACCTTCAACTCGATGGACTTCCCTCCCTCGAGATCGAGGCGCATCGGGATGACGTCGCCGGCCTTGGGCCGGGGCTCGTGCACGCCGATGAGCATGACGTGGTAGCCGCCGGGACGCAGCTCGAGGCTACCCATTTCCGGGATCACCAGCGCGTCCTGCCTGAGCATCTTGTGCATACCATTCTCCTCCACCGACTTGTGCAGCTCGATGGTGTCGAAGCCGGGGGCGTGAGCGGCGACGACCCTGACCGGACGGTCTTCGTCGTTCTCCAGCACCATGAAGGCGGCCATCGCGTGGGCGGTGGGCGGCGCCTCGGGGATCCACGGCTCGACTACCTTCACCTCGGCCAGGGCGGCGAGAGGCAGGGACAGTACGGTGGCGAGCATGACTGAACGCAGGGGGAAGGAACGCATGAAGTTACTCACTCGTGGATGACGGCCAGGAAGGCCTTGGCCATGGCCTCGGGGGCATGGGGGGTGGGAAACGCGCCCACCATTTCCCCCTGTGGGTTGATCAGCAGGATCGAGGTGGTGTGGTTGATCAGGTAGGCGCTGGAGGGCGCGTCGTTGGCGGTCGGAAGGGCCGCCTTCTCCCAGCCCACGCCGATCGGTTGGGCCATGATGCGCAGCTCGGTCTGCGCACCGGTCGCGGCGATGATGCCGGGATCGAAATAAGTAACGAACTTCGCCAGCTGATCCGGCGTGTCGCGCTCCGGATCGACCGAAACGAACACCATCTGCCAAGGCGCCCGCACGCCCTTCTGGCGCAGGATATCGGCCACGCCGGCAAGGGCGGACAGCTCGGTCGGACACACATCAGGGCAGAGGGTGTAGCCGAAGTAGAGGAAGGTCCACTTGCCGGTCAGGTCCTTCCGGCCGAAGGCTGCGCCGTCCATGCGGGTAAGCGTCGCCTCGGGCACGGGGATGGGCTGCGGCACGATGCGCAGCACCGACGGCTCCACCACGGCGGCCAGGTCAACGTTGGCACGCTGCCACTTGAGGTAGACGGCAACGACCAGCGCCGCCATGAGCAGGAGGAAGATGGTGACCGCCAGCGGAGCCTTGCCAAAGATGCGCTGCGTCATGGGCGATGTCCTTCTGCGTGATGATTCATCAGGGCAATTTATAGTCATTTATTGCCGCTTGGCAAACCCAGGCGTCGTAGGCGCAGGGCGTTGCCCACCACCAGCAGCGAGCTGAGCGACATGCCGATCGCCGCCAGCCAGGGGGTGACGAAACCCAGCGCCGCGAACGGCACGGCGAGCAGGTTGTAGCCCGCGGCCCAGCCCAGGTTCTGGCGGGTGTTGCGCCGCGTGTGGCGCGCCAGAAGGATCGCGCTGGTCAGCACGCGCAGGTCCGCGCCGAGCAGGACGAAATCGCTGTGCAGCTGCGCCAGGGTGGTCGCCGCCCCGAAAGAAACGGAGACCTGCGCGGCAGCCAGGGTCGGCGCATCGTTGATGCCATCTCCGGCCATCAGCACCGTCGCCCCCTCCACCTGGGCCTGGCGGATCCAGGCCAGCTTGTCCTCCGGCCGCATTCCGCCATGCCACTCATCGACCCCGATCCGGCGCGCCAGATGGGCCACAGCTCCGGGCTGGTCGCCGCTGAGGATGACCACCCGGCGCAGCCTGAGTTTCTTCGCCTCGCGCACGAACGCCTCCGCCCCCTCGCGCACTGCGTCGTGCAGGACGAACAGGGCGCGCGCCTCGCCCGCCCGGCCGAGAGCCACCACGATCCCGCCGTCCTCCACCTGTGCCCGCAGCCAGTCGCGGTCGGCGTCCGCCAGCGCCCCCCCGGCGAGGGCGAACTCGGGCGTCCCCAGGCGCCAGACTGCCCCTCCATGCTCCGCCTCCAGCCCCTGGCCGGGGTGGTTGCGCACCGCGATCTCCGCCTCGAGCGGGGCGATACCCTCGCGCAGGGCATGGGCCAGCGGGTGTTCGTAGTGGCGTTCCATACATGCGACCAGGGCTCGCGCCTGCTGTTCGTCCATGCCGTTCAGCAGCCGCACCTCACTCAGCCTGGGACGGCCGGAAGTCAGGGTGCCGGTCTTGTCCAGCACCAGGGTATCGGCCAGGGCCAGGGCCTCGACCGCGGCGATGCGCATCGGCAGGATGCCGAGCGAGGCGAAGCGTCCCGCCGCGATGGCCAGCGCCACCGGCGTGGCGAGCGCGAGGGCGCAGGGGCAGGTGATGATCAGCACCGCGATGACGATGGGCAGCACCCGGGCGGGATCGATGAACCACCAACCCAGGGCCGTCAACACGGCCAGGATCAACACGCCTGCGACGAACGGCGCCGAGATGCGCTCGGCCAGTTCCGCCACCCTCGGCTTGACGGATAGCCCCTGGTCCATCAGGCGCTGCAGCTCGTTCATGGTGGAGTCGGCACTGACCCGCTCGACCCGCATCAGTACCGGCTGGTCGACATTGCAGCTGCCGGCGCTCACCCAGTCCCCGTCGCGACGCAAGGCCGGCACCGACTCCCCGGTGAGATGCGACTCGTCGAAGCTGCTGGCCCCGCCCAACAGACGACCGTCCACCGGCGCGCTGTCGCCCGGGCGCAGGCGGACGACGTCGCCCGGCCTGAGATCGACCACCGGCACCTCGACCTCCCTGCCCTCCTCCACCCGCAGGGCCGTGGGCGGGATGACCTTCATCAGCCGGTCGAGGGCATCGGCCGCCGCCATGCGCCCCTTCAGCTCGACCACCCGCGCGAGGAGGACAAAGAAGATGAACATGCCGATCGAGTCGAAATAGACATCCACGTCCGCCACGATCGTGGCCCACAGGCTGCCGGCCCAGGCGGTGACCAGCCCGAGCACGACCGGGACGTCCATGCCAAGCTGCCGGTTCCTCAGGTCGCGCCAGGCGCCGACGAAGAAATCGGCGCCGGAATAGACCAGCATGACGAAGGTGATGGCGAGCGAGGTCCAGCGGCCGATCGTCTCCCACAGCTCCAGCTCGCCCTGCGCATTGACACCGCCCATCCAGTAGGTGGCGAGGGCGAACATCATGACCTGCATGCCCAGCATGCCGGAGAACAGCAGGCGCTCGACGCTGCGCCTGCGCTCCTGCTCGAGCAGGCGCTCGCGATGGGCGGGGTCGTAGGGATGGGCCACGTAGCCGATGGCCGTGATCGCATGCAGGATGTCGCTCAGGCGGATGCGCGCGGGATCCCACCTCACCCGCGCCTGCTGGCTGGCGTAGTCCAGCTGCACGTCGACCACGCCGGGCTGCGCCCGCAGGTGCTGCTCGTTCAGCCACAGGCAGGCGGCGCAGCGGATGTTTTCCAGGATCAGCGCCGCCTCGCGCAACTCCCCGTCCGTGCGGACAAAGCCCTGCTGGATCTCCGGCCGGTCATAGAGGGCGAGGTTCCTGAGCACGTCCGGCAGGACCCCCGGGCTGATCTCGCCCTGCTGTTCCCGGTAGCGGTAGTAGTCCTCGAAACCGGCATCGACGATGGTCTTGCAGGCCGCGTGGCAGCCGGCACAGCAGAAGGAGCGCTCCTGACCGAGGACCGGGTGGCGCAGGTCGATGCCGGCAGGCACCGGCAGGCCGCAGTGAAAACAGGAAGAATTGTCCATCGGGGCACTGTATGGAAAAGAAAAAGGCCCCGCAAACGGTGCTTGCGGGGCCTTTGCGGAGGGTGATCGCGCGCCGGCTTACTTCGCAGTCATGCCCGCATAGTAATGCGCCATCTGCACGATCTCCTCGTCCGAGAGCGACTGCGCGATCAGGCGCATGCGCGAGTAGACGTCGCTGGCGCGGGCACCGGACTTGTACTCACGCATGGTCTTGATGAAGTAGTCGGGCGTCTGGCCGGCCAGGGCCGGCGTGTCGGTCACCGCACCCTCGCCATTCGGCCCGTGGCAGGCCTGGCAGGGGGCCAGCAGACGCTTGCCGTCGCCGCGCACCACCACCGGCTTGGCCTGCTCGGCCATGGCGGCGTCGAAGCTCACTCCCGTGGGCAGCTTGGGCAGCTCGAAGCTGGCGTAGAACTGCGCCACGTCGGCCATGTCCTGGTCGCTCATCTGCTGGGCGACCCGCACCATGATCTCGGCAGCCTGGCTGCCGTGGCGCTTGCCGTCCTTGTAGTCCTTCAGCATCTTGAAGGTGTACTCGGCGCGCTGCCCGGCGATGGAGGGCCAGTTGCCCGACTGGGCGACACCCGCGTCGCCGTGGCAGGATGCGCAGAACAGCTGGCGGTTCAGCTGCCCACCCCGGCCTGCATCACCCTTGGCGACGAAACGCATCTGCTCGGCGGTCCAGGCCACATTGCTGGAAGGCCCCTGCGCCGCGGCGCCCCCGTGCTCGGCGGCCATCAGCGGGGCAGCCAGGAGGGTGGCCCCCACGGCCGCCATGCTCGCAACGAACTTGTTTTTCATGGTCTTATTCTTCATGAATCAATACCCCCACGGGATGACGCCAGGCGTGCCGATGAAGGCGAACTGCAGGATCGGGTAGCCGTAGCTGACGATCATGTAGGCCAGCATCGCCCAGTTCCAGAACGTCAGGCTGTTGAGGATGTTGGGCACGCGCATCGGCTCGTGGATGGCCACGGCGTACTCGACCCGGGTGTCCGCCTCGGGAGCCTCGTTGAAGTGGGTTCTGACCAGGTTGTAGATGAACAGGATGCCCGAGAAGACCAGCACCGCGGCGCCCACGATCATCAGCGCCTCATGCCCGCCCCACTGGGCGACCAGCTCGGAGTCGTAGGGAGTGCTGGAAACCCGGCGCGGCTGGAACAGGAGCCCCAGGATGTGCCAGGGGCCGGTCAGCACCACCATGCCGATGAAGTAGGTCCACATCTGCACCACGGCCATCTTGCGCGAGTGCAGCTGGCGGCCGGTGATCTTCGGCCACAGCCAGTAGGCGGCGGCGAGGTACATGATCACGGTGGTACCGCCGAAGATCAGGTGGAAGTGGCCGGTCACCCACTGGGTGTTGTGGACCATGGAATCCATGGAGTAGGACGCGTTGACCACGCCACCCCAGCCACCGACGGTCAGCATCAGGAGGGCGAAGATGCCCGCGAGGACGACGGGATTGCCCCAGTCGAGCGCGGCAATCCAGCCGAACAGGCCCTTGCCGCCGCGCAGGCGGCCGGCGATCTCCAGCGAGGCCAGCACGGTGAAGCCGGTGATGAAGGTCGGCACGGCCACCATGAAGGTGCCGAACATGTGCAGCAGCTTCCAGCCGGCGGCCTGCTGCGGGTCCATGTACAGGTGGTGGAAGCCGATCGGCACGGAGAAGATGAACAGCATGACAAAGGCCACGCGCGCCATCTCATCGGAGAACAGCTTGCCGCCGGCTTCCTTGGGCAGGATGCTGTACAGCGCGACATACGCCGGCAGCAGCCAGAAATACACGATCGGGTGCAGGGTCCAGGAGAACAGGGTGCGCGCCAGGCCCGGATCGATGGTATCCACCAGCCCCAGGGCAAGCGGCAGCAGCTGGAAAAGGGCCTCCGCAGCGACGCCGAGACTCGCCCAGATCCACAGCAGCGCGTTCATGGTGGTGCCGAACATGACCACCGGCACAGGCTTGCCCGGATTGGCCTTTTTCCACTGGGTCATGCCGACGATCATGTCGACCACCCAGAACCAGGAGCCGACCACGACCAAGGTCGCGCCAATGTAGAACAGCGGATGCGCCATCTCCGGCGGATAGAAGGTGTAGAGCACCGAGGCCTGGCCGGTCAGCAGCACCGAGGCCGCCAGCACGATGCCCAGCACGTTGACGCCGAACCCCACCCAGGAGAACAGCGGGCTCCACAGCGGCTGCTTGATGCTGTTGGCCATCGTGTGATAGCCAAAGCCCATGATGAAGTTGGTGGACAGCACGAAGGCGAGCAGCACGCCGTGCGTGGATACCGAGGCGAAGTAGAGGGCGGTGCTCTCCAGGCCGGGGAAGAAGCCGCTGCGCTCCATCACCTGGAACAGCCCCATCACCAGGCCGAGTCCGAGGGCGGCGAAGCCAACCCACATGTGTGACAGGCCGAGGCTTTTGCCCTGCGCCTTGACGACAGCGGAGGGTTCGCGCGCTGCCGCCGCGAGATCCGCTGCTTGTTCTGCAGTAATGCTCATTCTTCAGATCTCCTTCAGGACTTGCCGGCGGTCACATGCACCTTGGCGTACATGTAGTCGTGGCCCAGGCCGCAGTACTCGTTGCAGATCATCGGGAAGTCGCCCTCCCGGGTGAACTGGGTGTTGACCTCGGACACGTAGCCCGGCACCACCATCGTGTTCATGTTGCTGTAGGGCACGTGCAGGCCATGCAGCACATCCAGGCTGGCGATGCGCAGCTTGACCGGGGTGTTCATCGGCACCTCGATGTTCTGCGGATAGAAGCCGTAGCGTGCCGCGACCATGGTGACGGTGTAGGAACCGTCGGTCTCCTGCTTCACGCCCAGCTTGTCCTCGGCGAACTCGCCATCCAGGTGCAGCTTGGCGGAGTCGATCACCTCCACGTTGCTCGGCGGATGGATGTTCGCGGTCGCCGCGAAATAGACCTGGATGGCGATGGAGAGGGCGACGATGCCGCCCACCACCCAGATCCAGCGTTTCTCGAGCGGATCGATATGAATCGTTGCCATGTCGTCTTCTCCCTCAGTTCACCGGGCCGTGGCTGATGAAGCGGAACCACATCCACAGCCAGGCCAGCGTGAACAGCACGCCGTAGATGGCCAGGATCGTCCAGGTACCAACCGGTGAGCTCTCGAGAATCTTTTTCTCTTCTTCCGGAGTCATGATGCTCTTCTCCTGATGTCGTGGTTCCGATTACGCAAAGCAATCGTCGGTGAAGGACTTCATCCACGCGTGGGTGTACAGCGCGGCCAGGCTGTGCTGCACCGGACCGGCGTCCAGCGGCAGGTAGCGCGGGCTCTGCACGCGCGTGATCCGCCCGTCCT
>JBMOQP010000044.1:0-205271 GCA_049322715.1 Pseudomonadota bacterium | reverse complement strand
ATTACACGCTCGTGCTCGAGATCACGGAAACCACGCTCATCTCGCGTTTCGAGCTGATGAGCCATGCCTTGCGGCATTATCGATCCCTGGGGATCAAGGTGGCCCTGGATGACTTCGGCAGCGGCTACTCATCGCTGCGCTACCTAGCCCGCATGCCGGTCGATATCGTCAAGCTCGATCGCAGCCTGATCGAGTCCTACAGCCAGGACGCGGCCTTGCGAGGCATGGTGGTGCATGTCGTCGACATGTTGCGCGGCAGCGGTTTCGCCGTGGTGGCCGAAGGCATCGAGACCGAGTCCCAGCGCCAGGACTTCCAGAGGTTGGGGGTGAGCTACCTGCAGGGCTGGGCCTTTGGACGGCCCGAACGACCGGCGCAACCAGGGCAAGGCCCGCAAGCGGCGGCTTGACGGCGGTTGGGTCAGCGGATCAGGAAGCGGGAAAAGAGATGGTCGGAGTGACAGGATTCGAACCTACGACCCCTACGTCCCGAACGTAGTGCTCTACCAAGCTGAGCTACACTCCGACTAGTGATCCCGGGCTGCTGCGAAACGAGCGATGCTCTCGAGTGCTTCGCGATGCGGCGACGGGGGCAGGATGGCGAGGGAGGCAATGGCTTGCTCGGCCTCGTTCATCGCAAGGCGCGCAGTATAGGTGAGTGATCCGGCGTTTGCAATAGCCTCGAGCACGACCGGCAGATTCTCCACGCCTCCCTGCTCGATGGCCTGGCGGATCACCGCCGCCTGCTCGGGGGAAGCGTGGCGCATGGCGTGGATCAGGGGCAGGGTGGGCTTGCCCTCGGCCAGGTCGTCGCCGACGTTCTTGCCGAGCTTCTCGGGGTCGGCCTCGTAGTCCAGCGCGTCATCCATCAGCTGGAAGGCATTGCCGAGGTGCAGGCCGTAGGCGGCGAGGGCCTCCTCCACCTCGGGTGTGGCGCCGGCCAGCACGCCGCCCAGGCGCCCGGCGGCCTCGAACAGCTGCGCGGTCTTGCAGCGGATGACATCCATGTAGCGTTCTTCGGTGGTGTCGGGGTCATGGCAGTTCATCAGCTGCATGACCTCGCCCTCGGCGATGATGTTGGTGGAGTCGGCGAGGATCTCCATCACGCGCATGCTGCCCACGCTGACCATCAGCTGGAACGCGCGCGAATAGAGGAAATCGCCGACCAGCACGCTCGCGGCATTGCCGAACATGGCGTTGGCGGTCTCGCGGCCGCGGCGCATGCCGGACTCGTCCACCACGTCGTCGTGCAGCAGGGTGGATGTGTGGATGAACTCGATCACCGCCGCGAGGGTGTGGTGGTGCTCGCCCTCGTAGCCGGCCGCGCGCGCGGCCAGCAGGTGCAGGAGGGGGCGCAGGCGCTTGCCGCCACCGTGTATGATGTAGGTCGCGATCTGCCGGACAAGGGCGACTTCGGAGTGCAGGCTGCGTTCAATCAGCTGATTGACGCGGGCCATGTCGTCCGCCGTCGCGTGGCGCACCTGCTCGAGATTCATCAGAAGTCGCTTTGGCTTTATAGTGGGTGGTTCGAAACGCCCGCGATGCTAGGCAGGCCCATGGCGGGGTGTCAAGGCGGGCAGGTTTTTGTTTGACGCGACGGAATCGGGCGCTTACAATGCGCGCCCTTTATACTGTCACATTCATTTTTTGGAGCACACCATCATGTACGCAGTGATCGTGACTGGCGGTAAGCAGTACCGTGTCGAGCAAGGCGAGCGCCTGCGCGTCGAACTGCTGACCGCCGATGTGGGCTCGACCGTCGAGCTCGATCAGGTGCTGCTGGTGGCTGACGGCACCCAGTTCAAGGTCGGTTCCCCGCTGGTCGAAGGCGCCAAGGTGTCTGCCGAGGTGCTGGGCCACGGCCGCCACAAGAAGGTCGAAATCCTGAAGTTCCGTCGTCGCAAGCATCACATGAAGCGCATGGGACATCGCCAGTATTTCACCGAACTGAAAATCACCGGTATTTCCGCTTAATCGAGGTAACGGGCCATGGCACACAAGAAGGCCGCGGGCAGTTCCCGCAACGGTCGTGATTCTGAATCCAAGCGTCTGGGCGTGAAGCTCTACGGCGGCCAGATGGCCACCGCGGGCAACATCATCGTCCGTCAGCGTGGCACCCAGTTCCATCCGGGCACCAACGTCGGCTGCGGCAAGGACTATACCCTGTTCGCAAAGGTCGACGGTACCATCAAGTTCGAGGTCAAGGGCCCGAACAATCGCCGCTTCGTGAGCGTGATCCCCGCCTGATCCGCGGCACGCATCCTGACGCGACCAAGCCCCGCCTCGACGGGGCTTTTTTGCTGGTAAGTTCCTATGAAGTTCGTTGACGAAGCAGTCATCCACGTCAAGGCCGGCAACGGCGGCAACGGCGTGGTCAGTTTCCGCCGCGAGAAGTTCATCCCCATGGGCGGCCCCGACGGCGGCGACGGTGGCGATGGCGGCAGCGTGTACGTGGTCGGCCATCCCGATCTGAACACCCTGGCGGACTTCCGCTTCCAGCGCCGCTTCGAGGCCAAGCGCGGGCAGAACGGCATGGGCCGCAACATGACCGGCGCCAAGGGCGACGACCTGGAGATCCCGGTGCCGGTCGGCACCATGGTCTATGACGCGGACACCGAGGAGCTGATCGGCGACGTGGTCGAGGCCGGCCAGCGCGTGCTGGTCGCGCGCGGCGGCTTCCACGGGCTCGGCAACACCCGCTTCAAGAGCTCCACCAACCGCGCTCCGCGCCAGTGCACGCACGGCTCGGAAGGCGACGAGCGCGAGCTGCGCATGGAACTCAAGGTGCTGGCCGACGTGGGCCTGCTCGGCCTGCCGAACGCCGGCAAGTCGACCCTGATTCGCGCCATCTCCGCCGCGCGGCCCAAGGTCGCGGACTATCCCTTCACCACCCTGTACCCGAACCTCGGCGTGGTGCGGGTCGAGGCGCACCGCAGCTTCGTCGTCGCCGACATCCCCGGCCTGATCGAGGGCGCGGCGGAGGGGGCTGGACTCGGCATCCAGTTCCTCAAGCACCTCTCCCGCACCGGCCTCCTTCTGCACGTGCTGGACGTGGCGCCGCTGGATCCCGAGGCCGACCCGGTGCATGACGCCAGGGTCATCCTCGGCGAGGTGGAGAAATACAGCGACGAGCTGCTGCACCGCCCGCGCTGGCTGGTGCTGAACAAGCTCGACCTGCTGCCCGAGGATGAGCGCGAGGCGCGTTGCCAGGCCATCCTCGACGGTCTCGGCTGGGACGGCCCCGTGTTCCGCATCAGCGCCATCTCCGGCGAGGGAACGCGCGAACTGGTGTACGCCATCATGGAGTTCCTCGAGCAGTCGCGTGAGGCGGCAGCCCGCGCAGAGGCGGCGGGAGGGGCCGGCGAAGGAACGCCCGCATCATGAGCATCGTCGCGACAAGCGCAACGCGCGCCCGGCTGAGCCGTGCCCGTCGCTGGGTGGTGAAGATCGGCAGCGCCATGGTCACGCGCGGCGGGCAGGGAGTTGATCTCGATGCGATCGACCGCTGGGCCGCCCAGGTGCAGACCCTGCGCGCCTCGGGCAAGGAGGTGGTGATCGTCACTTCCGGGGCGGTCGCCGAGGGCATGCTGCGCCTCGGCTGGAAGACCCGTCCGACCGCGCTGCACGAGCTCCAGGCGGCGGCCGCCGTCGGCCAGATGGGACTCGCCCAGGCCTACGAGAGCGTATTCCAGCGCCATGGCGTGCGGACCGCGCAGATCCTGCTCACCCATGATGACCTCTCCAACCGCTCGCGCTACCTGAACGCGCGCAGCACCCTGCGCACCCTGCTCGGGCATAACGTGATCCCGGTGGTGAACGAGAACGACACGGTCGCCACCGAGGAGATCCGCTTCGGCGACAACGACACCCTCGCCGCGCTGGTTGCCAACCTGGTCGAGGCCGACGTGCTGGTGATCCTCACCGACCAGCAGGGGCTGTACACCGCCGACCCGCGCAAGCATCCGGAGGCCCGCCTGCTGCACGAGGTCCAGGCCAGCGATCCCTCGCTGGCAGGCATGGCCTCCGCCGAGGGCGGGGCGCTCGGACGCGGTGGCATGGCGACCAAGGTGCGCGCCGCCCAGCGCGCCGCGCGCTCCGGTGCCGCTACCCTGATCGCCGCCGGCAGCGAGCCGGACGTGCTGACCCGTCTTTCCGGTGGCGAGGAGCTTGGCACCGTGTTCCTGCCCGACCAGGCCCCGCTGCTGGCGCGCAAGCAGTGGCTGGCCAGCCAGCTGCACGTCGCCGGCCGCCTGCTGGTCGACGAGGGCGCGGTGCGGGTCCTGCGCGAGCAGGGCCGCAGCCTGCTGCCGGTCGGGGTGAAGGGAGTCGAGGGACAGTTCCATCGCGGCGACCTGGTCGCCGTGATGGGGCCCGACGGGCAGGAGGTGGCCCGGGGACTGGTCAACTATGGTGCGGACGAGTCGCGCCGGATCCAGGGCCAGCCGAGCCACGCGTTGCCCGCGCTGCTGGGCTACGAGGACGAGCCCGAGCTTATCCACCGGGATAACCTGGTCCTGATCTGAGGCGAAGCCGGCGCGTTCATGTAGCCCGGAGGCAGGCGTCCGCCGGAATCCGGGGGCGCTGGCATTTTTTCCCGGATTCCACTTCGTTTCATCCGGGCATCACCGCCGAGTGGCTCAGAAGCCGACTTCGATCTTCTCCACCATCCGTCGCGCCCTGGCGCGTGCATCCTCCACATCCTCGCCAAGCGCCAGGGCCACGCCCAGGCGGCGGCTGCCCCTGATCTCCGGCTTGCCGAACAGGCGCAGCTGGGTGTCGGGCTCCGCCAGGGCCTCGGCGAGGTTGCCGAAGCGCACGTCCCCGCTCTCGCCTTCGACCAGCAGGGCGCAGGATGCGGCCGGGCCGCGGGTGCGGATGTTGGGCACGGGCAGGCCGAGGATGGCGCGCGCGTGCAGGGCGAATTCGGACAGGTCCTGCGAGATGAGGGTGACAAGGCCGGTGTCGTGCGGGCGAGGCGAGACCTCGGAGAACCACACCATGTCGCCCTTGACGAACAGCTCCACGCCGAACAGGCCATGGCCGCCGAGGGCCGAGGTGATCGCCTCGGCGATGCGCTCGGACTCGCGCAGGGCGGCCTCGCTCATCGGCTGCGGCTGCCAGGACTCGCGGTAGTCGCCCTTGATCTGCAGGTGGCCGATCGGTGGGCAGAAGCTGGTGCCGCCTTGATGGCGCACGGTCAGCAGGGTGATCTCGTAGTCGAAGTCGACGAAGCCCTCGACGATCACCCGCCCCTTGCCGGCACGGCCGCCCTCCTGGGCGTAGGTCCAGGCCGGGCCGATGTCCTCCGCCGACTTGATCACGCTCTGCCCCTTGCCGGAGGAGGACATGATCGGCTTGACCACGCAGGGCATGCCCAGGGTAGCGATCGCGGCGCGGTAGTCGGCCTCGTTGTCGGCGAAGCGGTAGGGCGAGGTGGGCAGGCCCAGCTCCTCGGCGGCGAGCCTGCGGATGCCCTCGCGGTTCATGGTCAGGAAGGCGGCGCGCGCGGTCGGGATCACCTTCCAGCCCTCGCTCTCCATCTCCACCAGGGTCGGGGTGGCGATGGCCTCGATCTCGGGCACGATCAGGTCCGGTCTCTCCCGTTCGACCAGGGCGCGCAGGGCCTGGCCGTCGAGCATGTCGATCACATGGCTGCGGTGCGCGACCTGCATGGCGGGGGCATCGGCATAGCGGTCGACCGCGATGACCTCGACGCCGAGGCGCTGCGCCTCGATGGCGACCTCCTTGCCCAGCTCGCCGGAGCCGAGCAGCATCAGGCGTGTGGCGGAGGGGCGGAGGGCGGTGCCCAGGGCAATGCCGGGGGATGGAGTTGTCATGTCGTCATTCCTTCTCGATGCGCCAGCCCTGCTCGGTCCTGATCAGGGGGAGGGTCTGCGCGCGAGGCAGCCGGTCGCCGGCCTTGAAATCGCCGTACAGCAGTCCGAGGGACATCAGGCCCATGCCCTTGCCCATCTTCTCCAGTGGGCCGCCTGGCTGGCTCTGGGCTTCCGCGGCGATGTCCTGGAGGCCCTTGGTGAAGACCAGATCAAAGGTGACCTCGGCCACATAGCGGCGGTCGTCCTTCATGTAGCCGTTGACCTTGTTGAAGTTCTCGATCTTGTAGATAGCCTGCGGACCTTCCGCATTGAGCTCGTCCGCCACCAGATCGCGCAGCTCGTTGACGCTGGGCTTGCTGGAACAGGCGGTCAGCAGGCCTGCGAGCAGGAATACGGGAAGCAGGGCGAACAGGCGCTTCATGGACGATCTCTCCTGAGAGGAACCACCTTGTCGTGGTCCGGGTGGGGGGGGACGGAGCGGGTGACCGGCGGCGGTGCGACGGCCGGATCCACCAGGTTGAACTCGACCCCGGCCAGTTGCCCGCCAAGCAGGATCAGCTCGCCCGGCCAGCGGTCGGCGCCGGTGCGGGAGAACTCGAAGGCGTAGGTGCGGCGCAGTTTCCAGCGCCCCTGGTCGCGCACGACGCGCCATTCCTTCTGGCCGACGGACTCGTCCAGGAACTGCACGCCCATGCGTCGGCAGGTCTCGCGCGCCAGGCGCTCGGCGCGCTCGCGCGCGTGCCAGTTGTGCCACAGCGCGAGGCCAGCGAGGAACAGGGCGATCAGGACGAGCAGGGATTTGATGCTGAGCATGGTTCCGGGGCCCTAGGGAAACACTGAAAAAAAAATCCATCCATGGATTTTTTCAGTTCGGTTCACCGCGAAGTGAATTTTCTCGAGGGCCGCACCCGCAGGGCTTCCGACATGGATGTCGGAAGGGACCGAGAGGAGGGACCCGCGGTGGCCTCCGCGAATCAAGGGCTTGCGCCCTTGTTCGCGCCGGGGCATCCATGCCCGGGTCAGGAAGCGCTGAATGATTCAGCGCTTCCCTAGAAGCTAACGGGTATTCTACAAGACGCGGTGCCCCAGCACCGGGAAGCGCTCTCGCAGTTCGCGTTGTGCGCCCCGGTCGACAGTGGCGACCGCAAGGCCTGGGCCTTCCGCGTGCAGGGCCAGGGGCTCGCCCCACGGCCCGATGACCTGGCTGTGGCCGAAGGTCCGGCGCCCCTCGAAATGAACCCCCCCCTGGGCGGATGCGAGCAGGAAGCACAGGTTCTCGATGGCGCGTGCGCGCAGCAGCACCTCCCAGTGCGCCATGCCCGTGGCGTGGGTGAAGGCGGCGGGAAGGGCGATCAGCTCCGCGCCCTGCGCGGCCATGGCGCGGAACAGCTCGGGGAAGCGCAGGTCGTAGCAGACGGCGAGCCCCAGCCGGCCGACGGGGGAGTCGAGCACGACGACCTCGCGGCCGGGGGCGAAGTGGGCGGATTCCCGGTGGGCCTCGCCACCTGGCACGTCGACGTCGAACAGGTGAATCTTGTCATAGCGCGCCACGGCCTGGCCGCGCTCGTCGAACACCAGAACGGTGTTGGTCAGTCGCCCATCGCCCGCTTGGAGCGGGATGGTCCCGGCCACCAGCCACAGGCCGTGGCGGCGGGCCATGGCGGCGAGGGCCTGCTGGATCGGGCCTTCGCCCTCCCGCTCGGCGATTGAGCGGATGTGTTCCATGTCCGGCGTCATGCAGGCGACGTTTTCCGGCAGCACGGCCAGCTTCGCGCCGGCACCCGCAGCCTCGGCGAGCAGTCGTCCGGCCTGTTCGAGGTTGGTCTCGACATCCGCTCCGCTGACCATCTGGATCACCGCGACCCGTTCGTTCATCCCTGGTCTCCGACCCTTCGGCCATCCATGGCCGAAGCCTGGCTTAACGCGGGCTATCGCCAGCTTCGCGTTAAGCTGGCGTAAGCCCGCCGGGAGAGGCTGTCGACTCATTCCGTGCCCTCCACCCGCTCCACCTGCGGTTCATCCCAGCTTCCGCTGACGCGGTAGTTAAAGCCGCTGCGTTCGCCGCCGAGCTGGTCGAAGACCTTCTGCAGCAGGAATACCGCGCCCCCGACCAGAGGGCCTCCGGCCACCGTGCCAATGATCGGCAGGACGTTGCCCAGCGCCGGCACGACCACCATGTCGTAGTGCAGGGTTCGGTTGAGCATGTCGCTGTAGCCTTTCATGAAGATCTGCGCCGAGGGGCCGTTGAGCTGCATCAGCTCGGTGATCGCCCGCCCCTCGCGGAAGCTGAGGGTGGATGCGATGCGGTCGAAGCGCAGCCCCTCGCCAAAGACGTCGCCGAAGTCGAGCAGAAGCCGGCGCGGCAACTCCGTGACACTGAGCAGGCCGAGTACCCGACCGGCGCCGGGCTCGACGCTCTCCAGGGCGCCATCCCGGACGTTGAGGCGTGCCCCGCCCTCGAGGATGGCCCAGTCGAAGCGGTCCGGGGCATCCGCCCAGCGCAGCCTGAGCTGGGTGTCCTCCAGCCGCCCCCGGCGCAGGGTGTTCCGGAAGCCCAGTTCGTCCAGTGCCGAGCCCACATCCTCGCTGGCGAGGTTGAGGGTAAGGCTGGTCTGGTGACGGTTCTTGTCGTCGAGCATCCAGCTGCCTTCGCCGTGGATGGCGAGATGGCCGGTATCGGCACGCAGCTCCTGCAGCAGCAGGCCGCGCGGCTGCGGCAGGGTGCGCAGCCGGACATCCTTCAGGCGCAGCTCGCCCTGGCTCAATTCGGCGATGCTGATGCGCAAGGGGGGGAGTGTGGCCGGGTCGGGCGGGGGAGCGGCTGCGTCGGCGGGCGTGTCTTCGCCGCTGAGGACGAGGCGGACGAGGTCGAGAGTCAGCGGTTCGGCCGGGGTGGGGCGCGGGGGGACGCGGGCCAGGCCGGCCAGGCGAGGCGATTCCAGCCGCAGGCGCCAGCCGGTCGGGTCGCGCGCACCGTCCACGTCCATGTCCTCCCATTCGCCGCCCAGCGCGATCAGGCGACCGACCCGTGCGTGTACCTCGACCCTGGGCGGCAGCGGCTGGCTCGCGCCCTCGGGATGGTCGAGCACCGTCTGCCAGGCCGCCAGTTCGAACACCCGCACATGCCCTTCGACCCGGATGAGGGGCTCGTCGCCGGGCAGCGGGGCCTCGCCCTCGCCCAGCTGGATGCGTGCGCCGAGCAGGCGCTCACCCTCCATCCTCAGGCGCGCGTCCAGGGCGTCCGGCTGGGTCAGTCTCAGTTGGTCGAGGACGGCGGCCTTCCAGGTCAGTTCGGCCGTGGTCGCGCGCATCTCCCCGGCGGTCTTGCCATAGGGCGCGGGCAGGTCGATGGCGAGGCCCTCCAGCGAGCTTTTCAGCCCCAGGCGGACGATGCGCCCGCCGTCCGAGGCAGGCGGAATCAGCAGTTCGGCCGAGAGCGGGAACCGGCCCTTCAGGCGCCGGAGCCAGGGCGAGCCGGTTTCCAGCCAGTCCTGCGGGCGGGCCTGGGTCTCCATGCCGATCCGGTAGGCGAACTTCGGACCGAGCTGTTCGGTCCGGATGGTCAGGCGGGCCTCGGCCTCCTTGTACCGGGCGCGGATGTCGCTGGCATCCAGGGCGTCATCCACGAAATGCAGCCGGCCCTGGATGCGCTCGACATGCTGCCCATGGGCCGCCAGGCGGGCGCCATCCAGGTCGAGCCAGCCTTCGGCGACGCTCGGTTTCGGGTCCGCGCCATCCAGGCGGACCTCCGCCCGCACGCGCAGGGCAGCGGGTCCGCTGAGCCGGATCGGGTCGAGTTCCGAGCGATCGGTGATCAGCGGGCTGCTTTTCAGGATTTCAAGCATGGACTCGACCTTGCCATCGAGCGCCAGCTGCAGGTCCAGCCTGGGGTGGTCGAAGTCCGGCATGCCGACCGTGCCGGAGCGCAGGGGGACGCCGTGCATGCTGCCGCCGTCGATGCGGCCATGGAAGCCGTTGTTGATGAAGGCCAGTTCGCCATGCAGTCCTTCGGCTCGGCGCCAGCCGGGGGCGAAGTCGAGGTTCAGGCCGTGGAAGCCGAAGCGCGCCTCGAACAGGCCGCTGCCATCGTCGTAGTAAGGGAAGCGGCCAAGGTCGCCATGCAGGGTCAGCGTGCCCTCGGGCACGATGCCGCCGCTGCCGGGCAGGGCGTGGTCCAGCCAGGCCAGGGCCTCCTCGCCGAGCTCGTGGACGGGCAGGTAGGCGGGCACGCGCTCGGCGCGGGCGCGCTGGAAACGGCCATCGAGGGCGATCAGGGGAGGAGTGCCCCCGGGCAGGTCGAGCTGCAGTTCGGCCTGCAGGGCGAGGTCGCGGTTGGCGAGACTCAGGCCGCGGCCTGCCAGTCGCGGGGTGTCGGCCCAGAACAGGGCCAGGTCGCCGCGCGCCTGGTCGAAGGCCATCGGCTCGCGGAACTTGCCGTGGAAGTCGGCGCGCAGCCCGGGGCTGTCGAGCCGCAGCAGGGCCGCCTTGCCCGCGAGCCAGGCCTCGCCGCGCAGGGCTGCGACGTCCGGCAGGTAGTCCCGGCCGCGCCAGCCGATCTGGTCGAAGCGCACGTGGCCATGCAGGTCGGGCAAGCCGTTGCCGTCCTCCCCCCCCAACCGCATGTGCAGGTTGAGCGCGTGCAGGTTACCGCTGGGGCGGTGCAGGATGAGTGCCTGGCGCAACGGATCGGGAAGGACCGGGGTGACGACCAGCCATGGGCGAAGGAGGTCCAGGTCGAAGTTCTCTCCGGCCATGGCCAGCTGATCTTCCTGGCGGCGGAGGGAGAAGCGCTGCGGGGGCTGGCGGGGGTCGCTCGGCGTGGCCTTCAGGTCGAGGTTCCAGTCCTTCCCGGCATGCCTCAACCTAAGGTCCAGGCGGCTGTGCAGCGCCACCTCCCGCTCCCCGGCGCGCAGGGCCTGGAGCGGATTGATGCGCCAGTCGGCCAGTTCCAGTCGGGCCTGCGCGTCAATCAGGGCGCCATCCCGCAGCTGGAGCCAGGCCTGTCCGCGCACCTCGCCCTTCTCGAAGCGGGGCAGCTCGTCGAGGGCGACGGGGAGTGCCGCCGCGTCAAAGGAAAGAGACGCCAGCAGCGCGCTCCAGCCAGCCATGTCGAGGCCGGAGGTGGACAGCCATACCTCGCCGGTGGGCTGGGGCAGTTCCGCGAGGCTGCCCGCGAGACGCGCGCGCAGCTCGAGCCGCCCCCCCAGTTGCTGCGGGAGGGCCATCCGCAGGGCCATGCGCTGCCCCGTCAGCCCTGCCTCGAACAGGGCCTCGATGTCCTCGATCCGCAGGTCCATGCCGCTTCGCTCGTCGCGCAGGCTCAGATGGCTGCCCACCAGATGCACGCGACGGGCCATGCCCATCCAGGCGGGCCATGCGGTGTCTGCACCCGCACCCTCCGCGCCGACAGTGTTGGCGAGTCCCTGCAACTGCCAGCGACCCTCGCCATCGCGCAGGAGCTGGAGGCTCACGCCCTCCACTTCCAGCGCGCCGAAGTGCAGCCGGGCGCCGAGCATGCTGCGCGGAAGGTCCAGGGTCAGCGACAGCCGGCGCAGGCGCAGCGGGGTGGCTCCGCCCTTGCCGTAAAGGGTGGCGTCGGTCAGGGAGAGGCGCGGCCCCATGCCCTGCCAGTCGAGTTCGATGTGGCCTGCGTCGAGCTCGACGCCGTGGTCTTGGGCGGTGCGCTCGATCCAGTGGCGCGCATCCTCGTCGACCAGCGGCAGCAGCAGGCGGGCGCCGCTGAGCAGGACCGCGAGCAGGATGAGCAGCAGCCCCAGTCCCGGCAGCAGGATGCGTTGCAGGAACGTCGCTAGGGCCGTGACACGGGGCATAAGGATGTCAGATGAGTACGATGTCGTACTGCTCGGGCGTGTACAGCGCCTCGACCTGCAGGCGCACCGGCACGCCGGTGAAGGCCTGCAGCTCGGCCAGGGCGGTCGAGTCCTCGTCCAGCAGGCGGTCGATCACCGGCTGCGCGGCCAGCACCAGCATCTGCTTGGTGTCGTACTGGCGCGAGAGGCGCAGGATCTCGCGGAAGATCTCGTAGCAGACCGTCTCGGCGGTCTTGATGCTGCCGCGCCCGCCGCAGGTCGGGCACCCCTGGCAGAGCACGTGCTCAAGGCTCTCGCGCGTGCGCTTGCGGGTCATCTCGACGAGGCCCAGGCTCGACACCTCGCACACCTTGGTCTTGGCGTGGTCGCGCTCCAGTCCCTTCTGCAGGGCGCGCAGCACCTGCTGGCGGTGCTCCGGCTCCTGCATGTCGATGAAGTCGATGATGATGATGCCGCCGAGGTTGCGCAGGCGCAGCTGGCGGGCGATGGCCTGCGCCGCCTCGAGGTTGGTCTTGAAGATCGTCTCCTCGAGCGTGCGGTGGCCGACGTAGCCGCCGGTGTTGATGTCCACCGTGGTCATCGCCTCGGTCTGGTCGATGATCAGGTAGCCGCCGGATTTGAGCGGCACCTTGCGCTCCAGCGCGCGCTGGATCTCCTCCTCGACGTTGTACAGCTCGAAGATCGGCCGCTCGCCGGTGTAGTGCTCCAGCAGGGGGAGCAGGTCCGGCTCCATGCGCTCGGCGAAGTGGGCGGCGCGGTGGTAGGTCTCGCGCGAGTCGATGCGCACCTTCTCCACCTCGCCGCCGACCAGGTCGCGCAGGGTGCGGAGCACGATCGGCAGGTCCTCGTGCACCAGCCGGCCGGCGGAGACGCGCTGGGCGCGGTCGGCGACGTCGGTCCACAGCTTGTGCAGGAAGATCATGTCGCGGCGCAGGCTTTCCGCGTCCACGCCCTCGGCGGCGGTGCGAACGATGAAGCCGCCGGGCACGGGATGCTCGGCCAGGGCCTCCTGCAGCACGGTCTTCAGCCGCGCGCGCTCCACGTCGTCCTCGATCCGGCTGGAGACGCCGATGTTGCGTCCGGTCGGCAGGTAGACCAGGTAGCGGCTGGGAATGGTGATCTCGGAGGTCAGGCGCGCGCCCTTGGTGCCGAGCGGTTCCTTGATCACCTGTACCAGCAGCTCCTGCCCGGCGCGCAGGATCTCCTGGATCTGAGGCGGGGTGGTCTCCACCCCGGTCTGCTTCTCCTCCGGAGTCAGGTCAAGGTCGGAGACGTGCAGGAAGGCTGCGCGCTCGAGGCCGATGTCGATGAAGGCCGCCTCCATGCCCGGCAGCACGCGGCTCACCCGGCCCTTGTAGATGTTGCCGACGATGCCCCGGCTGCGCTGGCGCTCGACCGCGATCTCCTGCAGCACGCCGTTCTCGATGAAGGCGATGCGCGTCTCCTGCGGCGTGACGTTGATCAGGATCTCTTCACTCATGACTTGCGTTCCATGTGGCAATCCCGGCCTGCCTCAGCAGCTCCGCGGTTTCGAACAGAGGCAGGCCCATGACCCCGGAGAAGCTGCCCTCGAGGCGGGTGATGAACACCGCGGCACGCCCCTGGATGGCATAGCCGCCGGCCTTGTCGGCAGGCTCTCCGGTCTCCCAGTAGGCGGCCATCTCGGCATCCAGCAGGGGGCGGAAGTCCACGTGGCTGACCGAGAGGAAGGCACGGGGCTCATCCTGTTCTCGCACCCTTGGGGCATCCATGCCCCAAGCCCTTGCGGGTGCGGCGCTCGAAGCGTCCTCCCAGGCCAGGGCCACGGCGGTATAGACCTCGTGCCGGCGGCCGGACAGGCGGCGCAGCATGGCGAGGAAGTCGTCGCGGTCGCGCGGCTTGCCGAGGGCCTCGCCGTCGACGCTCACCAGGGTGTCTGCCGCCAGCACCGCCTGTCCCGGGCCCGCCAGGGTCCGTCCGGCCCGGGCCTTGGCCACGGCCAGGCGCAGGGCGGTCTCGGCCGCTACCTCGCCGGTTCGGGGCGACTCGTCCACCTCGATCGTCCGCTGCTCGAACGCCACGCCGATCTGGCGCAGGAGCTCGGCGCGGCGGGGCGAGGTGGAGGCGAGGATCAGTCGGTTCATGCGCGATGGTAGGGGTGGTTGTTGAGCAGGCTCCAGGCCCGGTAGACCTGCTCGGCGAGCACGATGCGCACCAGCGGGTGGGGGAAGGTCAGGGGGGAGAGCGACCAGCGAGCATGCGCCTCGCGCAGGAGAGACTCGTCCAGCCCGTCCGGTCCGCCGACCAGCAGGGCCACGTCGCTGCATTCCTGCATCCAGGCGCCGAGTCGGCGCGCAAGCTCGGGCGTGTCCCAGGCCTTGCCCAGCACGTCGAGGGCGACGACATGGGCCCCCTTCGGGATGGCCGCGCGGATGGCCTCGGCCTCCTCGCGCTTCCAGCGCGCAGGGTCACCCGTCTTGCCGCGCGTGGCAAGCGGCAGCTCGCGCAACACCAGCGTGCACTCGCGAGGCAGGCGGCGGGCGTACTCGTCGAAGCCCGCCTGCACCCAGGCGGACATCTTCTCGCCGATGGCGATCAGGTGGATGCGCATGGTGGTGATCCCCCCCTGTAGGAGCGCCGCCCCGGCATGATTCGTGGCATCGAATCGCGGCGAGGGGGGCTTTCCTACAAGTCGGTCAGGCCGCGGTCTCGGCTCCCCACAGCTTCTCGAGCTGATAGAACTCGCGCGTCTCGGGTAGCATCACGTGCACGACGATGTCGCCGAGGTCGAGCAGTACCCAGCTGGCCTGGGCCTGGTCGGCGCCCTCGACACCCAGCGGGCGCACGCCCGCCTCGCGCACCTTCTCCTCGACATTGGCGGCGAGCGACTTGACGTGCCGGTCGGAAGTGCCGGAGGCGAAGATCATCAGGTCGGTGAAGGAGCAGCGTCCGCGTACGTCAAGCACGCGCACGTCCGTGCCCTTCAGGTCTTCCAGCGCGTGCACCACGGTGTCGCGAAGTTGTTCAAGTTCCATGCGGTTCTCGGGGGATTCAAGGGTTTGTACGGTAGAGGCGGTGCTCGAGAAGGTACTCGCGCACCGCTTCCGGTAAAAGGTAGCGGGTACTGTGGTTCTGCGCGGCCAGCTCGCGGAGGCGGGTCGCCGAGATATCCAGCGCGGAGATCGGCACCTCGACAATGCGGCCGGCCGGGGGCGGTTGATGCCGCCCATCCATGGGCGGCCCCCCTTCGGGCTTGCCTGCGGCAAGTCCCGATGCGTTCCAGACGCATCGGTCAAGCCCGTCGGGCGTGCAGCCCCGCGCTGCGAGCAGCGCGGCGGCCTCGCCCTCGGCCCGCGCCCCGGGGCGGGAGGCCACGGCCAGGTGCACCCGCTCGAGGATGCCACGCCAGTCCCGCCAGCGGGTGAAGCCGTTGAAGGCGTCCATGCCCATGATCAGCACCAGGGGCCGGTCGGCGAACTCGTCGCGCAGCGAGGCGCAGGTGTCGACCATCCACGACGGCCCGCCCCGGTCGTATTCGCGCGTGTCGACGACGAAAGCCTCGTTGTCTTGGACCGCAAGGTGCAGCATGGCCAGCCGGTGGCGCGCCGAGGCGACAGGGGCTTCGCGGTGCGGCGGCTGGAAGGCCGGGATGAAACGCACCTGCCCGAGCCCCAGCGCCTCGCGCACCTCCTCCGCCAGGCGCAGGTGCCCATGATGGACAGGGTCGAAGGTGCCGCCGAGGATTCCGATCAAGTCTCGCGCGCCCTAGCCGCGGATGTGCCCGTCGCCGAACACGATCCATTTCTGCGTGGTCAGCCCCTCGAGGCCCACCGGACCGCGTGCGTGCAGCTTGTCGGTGGAGATGCCGATCTCCGCGCCGAGGCCGTACTCGAAGCCATCGGCGAAGCGGGTGGAGGCGTTGACCATCACGCTGCTGGAGTCCACCTCGCGCAGGAAGCGGCGGGCGCGGGTGTAGTCCTCGGTGATGATGGCGTCGGTGTGGTGCGAGCCGTACTGCTCGATGTGGCTGATCGCCATGTCGAGGTCGTCCACCACCTTGATCGCCAGGATCGGGGCGAGGTACTCGGTGTACCAGTCGTCCTCGGTCGCGGCCTTCACGGCCACGCCTTCGAGGATGGCGCGCGTGCGGTTGCAGCCGCGCAGCTCGACCCCCTTGGCGAGGTAGGCGTCGGCCAGCGCGGGCAGGACCTCCTCGGCGATGCCCTCGGCCACCAGCAGGGTCTCCATCGCGTTGCACACGCCGTAGCGGTGGGTCTTGGCGTTGACGGCGACGCGCAGCGCCTTCTGCACGTCGGCGGTGTCGTCGATGTAGACGTGGCAGTTGCCGTCCAGGTGCTTGATGACCGGGATCAGGCTCTCGCTCGCCACGCGTTCGATCAGGCCCTTGCCGCCGCGCGGGATGATCACGTCGATCAGGCCGCGCGCGCGCAGCATGGCGACCACCGCCTCGCGGTCGGTGGTGGGGATGACCTGCACCGCGGCCTCCGGCAGGCCGGCCTTGCGAAGGCCGTTCTGGATGCAGGCTGCGAGCGCGCGGTTGGAGTGCGCCGCCTCCGAGCCGCCGCGCAGGATGGCGGCGTTGCCGGACTTCAGGCACAGCGCGGCGGCGTCCACGGTCACGTTCGGGCGCGACTCGTAGATGATGCCGATCACGCCGATGGGCACGCGCATCTTGCCGAGCTGGATGCCGGAGGGGCGGTAGTTCATGTCGTCGATGGCGCCGACCGGGTCGGGCAGGGCGACGATCTGGCGCACGCCTTCGGCCATGGCTTGGACGCGCGCGGTGTCGATGGACAGGCGGTCGAGCATGGCGGCATCAAGGCCGACGGCCTTGCCGGCCTCGAGGTCCTGCGCGTTGGCGGCGATGATCTCGTCCGCCCCGTCGAGCAGGGCCTGGGCGATGGCCTCCAGCGCCTTGTTCTTGGCGGCGGTCTCGGCGCGCGCCAGCTGGCGCGCGGCCTGGCGGGCCTGCTGGCCCAGGGTCTGGATCAGTTGTTCCATGGATGGCGATGACGATTTCTGCAGATGCCGGGATTGTCGCAGAAATGGCCGGAGGATGCCTAAGTGAGTAGCCCCGGATTCCGGCCTGGGCCTCCGTCCGGGCTACAGCACTCAGCCCCTGCAGGCCTTGAGCGTGAGACTGGTCAGCGCGGGCCAGGGGCGGCCGGGAGCGACGCCCTTGACGATGCGGTCGAGCATGGCGGCCTCGCCCAAGAGGTCCTGCCAGCGGCGCGCGCCGAGTCTGGCGCGCGCGGCGTACTGGCGGATCTGCGGGTCGCGGATCTTGAGGGCCTTCTGCGCATGGGCGAGGGCCTCGCCCTGCTCGAGGCGGGAGGCCAGATCGGCCAGCAGGCGGATCTCGCGGGTCACCGCCCAGCCGAGCAGCACCGGCTCCTCGCCTTCGCCCTGCAGGCCGTGCAGCACCCGCAGGGCACGCTTCGCGTCCCCGCGCAGCACGGCATCGCTCAGCTCGAAGATGGTGTGGCGGCTGGAGTCGGCCACCGTGCCGAGGATGTCCTCCTCCGAGAGGCGCCGCCCGCGCGGGAAAAGCAGCGCGAGCTTGTCGATCTCCTGCGCGGCGGCGAGCAGGTTGCCCTCCACCTGCTCGGCCAGGAGGCGCAGGGCCTCGCGCTCGGCCTCAAGCCCCTGGCCGCGCAGGCGGCGCTCCATCCACGCCAGCAGCTCGCCCTCCTTGAGCGGCCACACCTCCAGCCACATGCCGTGCTTCTCGAAGGCCTGCACCCAGGCGGACTTCTTCTGCGCAGCCTCCAGGCGGGCGCAGCTTGCGACCAGCAGATTGGTGCCGGGCGGCTCGCTGGCGGCGGATGCCAGCCAGGCGGCCGCCTCCTTGGGCAGGCGCAGGCTGTTGAGGCGCAAATCGAAGATGCGGCGAGGGGCAAACAGGGAGGGGGCGGCCCACTCGCCGATCAGGCTGGACCAGTCGAAGCCGTTGTCGATCTCGAAGCGCAGGCGCTCGTCCATGCCGGCTGACCGTCCCAGTGCCAGGGCATGGTCGAGCGCCTCGAGCTTCTGTTGCGGCTCGTCGCCCGTGATCAGGATGCCGGTCGGCAGGCCACGCTCAAGGGCGCGGATGAACTGGTCGGCGCGCAGCTTCATGGCCGCTTCACCTCGGGGTCGCCACGCTTCTCAGGCGTGCCAGCAGGGCCTGGGCGATGATCTCCTGCATCTCGCCGCGCAGGCGGGCCTCTTCCGAGCCTCGGCTGAGAACGTTGGCAGGGGCATCATGCATGTTGCGGGCGGCCTCGAACACCTCGTTGTCCAGTAGCACCAAGCCCTGCGCATCCTCGGCCTTCACCCGCAGCCGCAGGGTCAGTTCCACCTCGCGGGAGCGGGCACGGGGGTCGAGCACGACCTGGCGGCGGCTGGTGCCGTAGTCGGTGACGGTCAGGCGCAGGCTGGCCTCGCGCGCATCGCTCACCAGCTCGCCGCCGTTCTGCCGCAGCAGGCGCTCGAGGGCGCTGGCCAGGCCGCGGTCGGGAAGGCGGCCGCCGAGGTGGACTCGCTGCAGGACGGGCGGCAATTCGACCATGCCGCGCGGCTGGAAGCCGCAGGCGGAGAGGCCGAGACCCAACAGTCCGAGAAGGACGGTTCGGCGCGAGACTCGGATGTGGTCAGTGTTTTTTGCGCTCATTCCCCCTCTCCTGGCTGTTTGCTGCTGAATCCATCCATCCTTGGATGGATTCAGCTCGGCACGTCGCGGCGCACGCCAACCTCGTTGTATGGGAACAACGATGGAACGCGGGCTTACGCCAGCTTAACGCGAAGCTGGCGATAGCCCGCGTTAAGCGTTCCCCGGAGGGCTGGACACAGGGATGTGTCCAGCCGCGACGGCCTCCGCGAACAGCGACAAAAGTCGTTGTTCGCGTTGGGGCATCCTGCCCCAAGCCGCCTCCCGCCAAGGGGGAGGAGAGTTTCAACCCGCCACCAGGTTGATCAGGCGGCCCGGCACGACGATGACCTTCTTCACGCTCTTGCCTTCGAGGAAGTGCCGCACGTTGGCATCCGCCAGCGCGGCCTGCTCGATCGCCTCGCGCGAGGCGTCCACCGGAACCTCGACCTGTCCGCGCAGCTTGCCGTTGACCTGCACCGCGAGGGTGATGGCGTCGCGCACCAGCGCGTCCTGATCGACCACCGGCCAGGCGGCGGTGGCGACGAGCCCCTCGTGGCCGAGGGCGTTCCAAAGCGTTTCGGCGATGTGCGGCACGATCGGGGAGAGCATCAGCACGGTCGCCTCCAGCGCCTCCTGGCGCACGGCGCGGCTCTGCTCGGCGTCGTCCAGCTTGCCGATTTCGTTGAGAAGCTCCATCACTGCGGCGATGGCAGTGTTGAAAGTCTGGCGGCGGCCGATGTCGTCGGTGATCTTCTGGATGGTCTCGTGCAGCTTGCGGCGCGCGGCCTTCTGCGCGTCGGCAAGCAGCGCCTTGTCCACGGCGGGGGCCGCGCCCTGGGCGACATGCTCGCCGACCATGCGCCACAGGCGGCGCAGGAAGCGGTTGGCACCCTCCACGCCCGCGTCCGACCACTCCAGCATCTGCTCCGGCGGGGCGGCGAACATCATGAACAGGCGCACGGTGTCCGCGCCGTAGCGGTCGATCATGGCCTGCGGGTCGACGCCGTTGTTCTTGGACTTGGACATCTTCTCGGTGCCGCCGACGATGACCGGCTGGCCGTCGGCGATCAGCCTGGCGCCGGTGATGCGGCCGCGCTCGTCACGTTCCACCTCGACCTCGGCCGGGTTGTACCAGGTCTTCTTGCCGATGGCGTCCTCGCGGTAGTAGGTGTCGGCCACCACCATGCCCTGGGTAAGCAGGCGGGCGAACGGCTCGTCGCCCTCGACCAGGCCCTCGTCGCGCAGCAGCTTGTGGAAGAAGCGCGCGTACAAAAGGTGCAGCACGGCGTGCTCGACGCCGCCGATGTACTGGTCGACCGGAAGCCAGTACTTGGCGCGCTCGTCCAGCATGGCCTGGTCGTTGTCGGGCGAGGTGTAGCGCGCGTAGTACCAGCTTGACTCGAAGAAGGTGTCGAAGGTGTCGGTCTCGCGCTCGGCCGGCCCGCCGCACACCGGGCAGGTGGTGTGGATGAATTCCGGCATGCGCTTGATCGGCGACTGCGGGCCGTCCATCTCGACATCAAGCGGCAGCACCACCGGCAGCTGGTCCTCGGGCACCGGCACCGCGCCGCAGCTCTTGCAGTTGATGACCGGGATCGGGCAGCCCCAGTAGCGCTGGCGGGAAACGCCCCAGTCGCGCAGGCGGTAGTTGACCTTCTTGTGGCCCTTGCCGTGTTCTTCCAGATGGGCGGCGATGGCATCGATGGCATCCTGCGAACTCAGGCCGCTGAACGGGCCGGAGTTGACCAGCACGCCCTTGTCGGTCAGGGCGGCCTGGGTGAAGTCGAAGCTCTCGCCGGTCACGGGGGCGATGACCTGGTTCACCGGCAGGCCGTATTTCTGGGCGAACTCCCAGTCGCGCGCATCGTGCGCCGGGACGGCCATGACCGCGCCGGTGCCGTATTCCATGAGCACGAAGTTGGCGGTCCAGACCGGCACCTTCTCGCCTGTGATCGGGTGGATGGCGTCGATGCCGAGCGGCAGGCCCTTCTTCTCGAGGGTTGCCATGTCGGCCTCGGCCACCTTGGTGTGGCGGCATTCCTCGATGAAGGCGGCCAGTTCCGGGTTGTTCGCGGCGGCCTGCCTGGCCAGCGGGTGCTCGGCGGCGACGGCGACGTAGGACACGCCCATCAGGGTGTCCGCGCGGGTGGTGTAGACGGTCAGCGGATCACCGCCTTCGATGCCGAAGTGCAACTCCACGCCGACCGAGCGGCCGATCCAGTTGGCCTGCATGGCGCGCACCTGCTCGGGCCAGCCCTCGAGGGTGTCGAGGTCGTTGAGCAGCTGCTCCGCGTAGTCGGTGATGCGGATGAACCACTGCGGGATCTCGCGACGCTCGACCAGGGCACCGGAGCGCCAGCCGCGGCCGTCGATCACCTGCTCGTTGGCGAGCACGGTCTGGTCGACCGGGTCCCAGTTCACCACCGCGGTCTTCTTGTAGGCGAGGCCCTTCTTCATCAGGCGGGTGAACAGCCATTGCTCCCAGCGGTAGTAGTCGGGCAGGCAGGTGGTGACCTCGCGCGACCAGTCGTAGCCGAAGCCCAGCGCCTTCAACTGGCCGCGCATGTAGTCGATGTTTGAAAGGGTCCAGGCCGCCGGGGCAACGTTGTTGGCCAGCGCCGCGTTCTCCGCCGGCAGGCCGAAGGCGTCCCAGCCCATCGGCTGCAGCACGTTCCTGCCGTGCATGCGCTGGAAGCGCGCGATCACGTCGCCGATGGTGTAGTTGCGCACATGCCCCATGTGCAGCTTGCCGCTCGGGTAGGGGAACATCGACAGGCAGTAGAACTTCTCCTTCGCCGGGTCTTCCTTGGCGGTGAAGATGCCGGCGGCCTCCCAGCGCTGCTGGGCGTCCTGTTCGATGTCTCTGGGGCTGTACTGCTCGTGCATGGCGGATGGGTCTGGAAGTCGAGACGGGCAAGGATACCAAATGCCCCGCCCTCCTTGCGTGTCATGTGCTTAACTCCCCATGAGGTCCCTTTGGGGGCAGGACGCCCCAACGCGAACAACGACGTAAGTCGTTGTTTCGCGGAGTCCTCCGCAGACATGTGCCGCGACGAGACGAGCTGAAAAAATCCATGGATGGATTTTTTCAGCATTTCCTGAGAGGAGATGCGATATGCCGAATGACTTCGAAGGGCGCCTGCGGGAAGGCTACCGGGCGATGAGCGAGCGCGTGCACCAGATCCTGCAGCATGCCGGGGAGGGGGTGGTGCACACCCTGGAGGAGGCCCTGCTCAAGGCGCGCGAGCAGGCCTACACCCTGGGCGAGCTGAGCCGCGAGGAGGCGGAGGTGGTGGCGACGGCGCTCAAGCGCGATGTCGAGGGCGTGGCGCTGACCATGATGCAGGCCGAGGTCGGGGCGAAGCAGTGGATGGACACCGACCTGACCGTCGCCGAACGCAGCCTGCTCGAACGCGCCCTGTCCGGCGCCGACCCCACCACCCTCGAGCTGCTGCGCCTGAAGGAGACCTGGGCGGAGCGCGAGCGGGCTCCGGTGCATGCCGGCGCGGAAGCATCAAAGGGGGCCTTCGAGTGCGTGGCCTGCGGCGAGATCATCCATCTGGAACATGCTGCCACTGTCCCGCCCTGTCCGCGCTGCAAGGGTACGCGCTTCCGGCCGATCCGTTCGGCGGTGATGTAGCCCAAGCGGAATCTATCGATCACGCACAAAACTTATGGTCATGGGTTTTTGACCATATTCACCATGTGGTCTTTGGGCCTTTTCACCTTTGGGCATCCGTAGGGTGTCCAATAAATCAGTGACTTGGATGTTGGCATGATGGTTGCCCTCCTTGCTGCGCTTTTTTCGCGCAAGGAGTTCATGCGTCATGCACCGTTCAGTGATTCCCCTGGCGACGATCGTGGCGGGGGCCTGGGCCCTCGCCGCCGCCGCCGAGCCCACCGCCCTCGACGCGCTTCGCATCGAGTCCACCACCATCGACGATCGATTCGGCGAGCGTCGCGACGAACCCTCGAGCGTCGCGGTCATCAGTGGCGAGGAAGTGGACCGAAGCCACGCCGAGAACCTGCAGCAGATCCTGCAGGCGATCCCCGGCATCACCACCGAACTCCAGGGCGGTGACTCGATCAAGATCCACATCCGCGGGGTCGAGAACCAGCGCTACATGGGGGAGAAGCCGGGCGTGGCGGTCGTGATCGACGGCGTGCCGGTGTTCGAGCGCACCGGCCGGGTCAACATCGACCTCGACGACATCGAGTCGGTGCGGGTCATCAAGGGCGGGGCCTCCTACCTGTTCGGCGAGGATGCCCTATCCGGCGCGGTCATCATCACCACCAAGCGCGGCGCGCAGAAGAACAAGGTCGAGGCCGAGGCGGGCAGCTTCGGCTACCGCAAGGGGCTGGCGCGCGCCGCCGGCCAGTGGGGCGATGTCGTCGGGCACCTCCAGGCCTCCACCCGCCAGTCGGACGGTTACTGGGAGGATTCCGGCTACCGTGCCGATTACCTGACCGGCAAGCTGCAATGGTTCGCGGACGAGCAGAGCGACGTGACGCTCGGCTTCGAGCGCTCCTGGCGCGAGAAGGACAGCCACGGCACGGTGGACGGCATCACGCAGGCCGAGATCGATCCGCGCAGCGTCGAGGGTCGGGACTATGCGCGCATGTACGACGTGGACCTCGGCAAGGTCTTCCTCAACTACAACCGCGATCTCGCCTCCGGCATGAACTGGCTGACGAACGTCTATCGCTTCACCGACCACACCCGCTTCGTCTCCTCCCCCCAGCGCTTCGACGCTCGCGGCCGGGCGGTCGACGACCCCGACGCCTACACCACCGGCAACGACTACGAGCAGGTCCAGCAGGGGCTCAAGTCCGAGCTGCGCGGCGGCATGGGCCGCCTGGCCTGGCTCGGCGCGGTCGACCTGCGCTTCAACACCTATGACAATCGCACCTTCAACCTGGTCGACTACAAGTCCTCGCCATCCCCGCGCGCCCCGGTGCGGCATGCGGGGGACGTGACCTCGCGGGACACCACCGACGAGACCGTCACCGCCGCCTACGGCGAGCTGCGCTACCGCGCCACCGACGCACTGACCCTCACCGCCAATCTGCGCCAGGAGCGCATCGCGCTCGACTACGACGACCGGCTCGGCGACCTGGCCCTCGACCGCAGCTTCGACGAAACATCCTGGCGGCTGGGGGCGAGCCATGCCCTCGGCAAGGACGCGGACCTGTTCGCCAATGTCTCCACGGGTTTCCGCATCCCCACCATCCAGCAGCTGTTCGCCGGCACCATCGACCCGCAGGGCAGCACGGCGAGCAACCCGGACCTCGCGCCCGAGCGCTCGCTGACCAAGGAGATCGGCGTGCGCGGGCGTATTGCCGCGGGCATCCCGCTGCGCTACGAGGCAGCCCTGTTCCAGATCGACCGCGACGACTACATCGTCGCCACGGCCGGCCAGTACGCCGTGCCGGAGACGGGGGAGGTCAACCGCTACGAAAACGTCGGCGGCGCGCGCTCGCGCGGCCTGGAACTGGCCCTGAACGGCATCGTGAATCCGCGATGGTCCTTCGATCTGGCCTACACCCTGCTCGATGCGGAATACACCAGCCACGCCAACTTCAACCTGCTGCTGGGCGATCGCTGGGGCGGGAACTACGTGATCGAGCACTACGACCTGCTCGGCAACACCCTCCCGCGCACCCCTAGGCACCACGCCAACCTGCGCATGCACTACCGCCCCTCCACGCCCTGGCTGATCACCGCGGAACTCGATGCCGTTTCCGGCTACTTCGCTGACGAGCTGAACCGCCTGCGCATCGGTGGGCACACCCTCGTCAACCTGTTCGGCTCCTACGAGATCAGCCATGGCAACGGCGTGCGCTGGACGCTGTTCGCGCGCATCGACAACCTGTTCGACCGCGACTACTTCAACACCGCGCGCGCCCACTACGACGCCAACGGCGATGGCGTGTTCGACCTGGAGGATACCAGCCTGACCGTCAATCCCGGCCGGGTCTGGACGGCGGGCTTCAATGCCCAGTTCTGAGGAGGCTGCATGAACAGGATATTTCTGGCCCTGTTGGGGCTCGGTCTCGTCATGCCCGCCCGGGCGGGCGGCGAGCTGGCCTGGCGTCCTCCCGCCCCGGCGGCCGGACATGCCTCCCACGGAGGTCACGCCACAAAGTCCTCGGGCTGGCGACTGGATGGGATGGGGGAGGGCGTGCAGGCGCGCATGATCGCCCCGGACCTGGCCGTCCACACACTGGAGGCACGCGGCGTAGCCTTCCCCATGCCGCGCACGGGAATGGACTACTACCACGCGCTGGTGGCCAGCCGTACGGCGGAGGGGCGGGTGGAGACCGCCATCCGCTACGTCCCTCTGGGCGGCCGCCCCTCCGGGCACAGCCCGACGGAGGTCGTGGCGCTGCCCAAGGCGCAGCTCGAGATCGTGCCCGATCCCCTGCCGCGCGAGCACTGGCGCTACCAGGGCGACCAGGCGGCGCGCTTCGCCCTGCGCTTCGACGGCCAGCCCCTGCCGGGGCGGGCCATGCGCCTGACGACCGCGAAAAGGAGCGAGCTTGTCATACAGACGGATGCGCGCGGCCGGGCCGAGATCGTTGTTCCGGACGACCTGGACCCCGCCGCCGGCCAGCGGCAGGCCGGGGAGATGACCCTCATCGCCGAGCACAGGGATGTGCAGGGCGTTCTGCACGTCACCACCCTGAGCGCGGCCTACGCGCCCTCGCCCGCGCACTGGAAGTCCCTGCCGCTCGGCGCCTTCATGGGGCTGGCAGGCCTTGTGGGCGGCCTCGCCGCCCGGCCCCTGCTCCTCCGCGCCGCCAAGACCCTTCCCAAGAGGAAGACACCATGAACCCGCTGAAGAACCTGTCCGTGCTGCGCAAGCTGGTGCAACTCGCCGCCTTCGTCTTCCTGGTCTACGGCTCCGCCGTCGTGGGCTTCTACGCCGCCGACAAGATTTCGGGCGCGTTGCCCGCCCTGGCCTGCGCCTACGACGGCCAGACCGCGGACTACTGCGTTCTGGTCCCCGTCCAGCACCAGATGCATCACCGCCTGGGCGAGGCCCTGGTGGGCGGCGGCGAGATCCTCAAGGCGTTGATGCCCACCCTGATCTCGCTCGGCACCTTCCTCATGCTGTTCGTCCTGCTGAACAAGGCCTTCTGCGGCTGGATCTGCCCTCTCGGATTCTTCCAGGAGATGACCCACGTGCTGGGGCAGAAGCTCGGTCTCAGGCAGGTGGAATCGCTGTCCGACAAGGCCGTGGGCCGCATCCGGCCATGGAAGTGGGCGATGCTCGGCGGCCTCGTGTTCGGCCTGCCGGTGCTGGCTGGGATGGGTGTGGCGGCGCACGAGCTGGGCAACCCGTTCTGCGACATCTGCCCGAGCCGCATCCTCACCACCCTGGCCACCGGCGACACCGGGCAATTGGTCGTCGACACGACCAGCACCACCACCATCGTCCTGTCCATGCTCGGCACCTTCCTGTTCGGCCTGATGATGGCCCTGGGCATGACCCTGCGCCAGCCGTTCTGCCGCATCTGCCCAATGCTTGCCCTGCATGCGGTGTTCCGCAGGCTAGGCCTTGCCCGGCTGGTGAAGAACGCCACCCCGCGCTGCGACCGGTGCGGCCTGTGCGCGAAGGCCTGCCCGATGGACATCCGCGAGATCCACACCGACATGACGCGCAAGGACGTCACCTTCGCGGACTGCACGCTGTGCGGGCGCTGCGTGGAATTCTGCCCGGACAAGGACGTGCTGCAGATCCGCTACCTCGGCCTGCCGCTGTTCCGCTCGAGCCCGGCCTACTTCAAGGCGCGCAAGAAGGCCCAGACCGAGTGGGAGGCGGTGCGAGTGCCTCCGTTCAAGGGACGGGTGATCCCCATCGTCCCCGCGCGGGATGATCCTGCCGGCAGCGAGGAGCGTCCATGAACGAGCTTGCCCCGCTCGGGTTCGTCTCCGCCTTGCTGCTCGGGCTCTCCTACGGGGCGACGGCGTGCAGCATCGCCTGCGTGCCCCTGGTCGGTCCCGCCCTGCTGGGGCGCGGGGGCGGTGCGCGCGAGTCGTGGCGGATGGTGGCCGCCTTCTCGTTGGGGCGGGTCAGCGGCTACATGGGCATGGCCTCTGCCTCCGCCCTGCTGGGGCACTGGATTGCGGGGCTGGACGTCCAGTGGGTCATGCGCCTGTTCGTCGGCGGTGGCACGATGGCTCTGGGCGCGCTCGTGATCCTGCGTGCGGGGCGGGGCGGCGCCTGCCGGGCGACCAGGCCTTCCGCGAGGAGCGATGTGCCCCTTCCCATGCCTGCGACGCGTCCCAGGACCACGCGCCGGGGCCTGCATCTGCTCGGGGCCTACGCCACGGGCCTCGGCATGGCCTTCAGCCCCTGCGCGCCGCTGGCGACGATCCTGCTCGCCGCCGCGACCGCGGGAAGCCTCGCCGGGGGCATGCTGCTGGGAGCGGGTTTTGGCCTCGGGGCGGCCCTGCTTCCGGCCCTGCTGCTTGGCTTCGGCGCCTCCGTGCTGGCGCACGAGCTGCGCATGCGGGTGGGGCGCTGGCGGGGCATGCTGGAACGCGGGGCAGGGGTTTTCCTGCTGCTACTCGGGGCCATGGTCGCCCTTGGCCGGGTGTCGCTGTAAGGACGTCAGCCCCGGCGCTTCCGGATCAGGCCGCGCAGGGCGAGGCCGGCCAGTCCCAGGCCGGCCAGCAGCCACATCGGCCACTCTCCCCAGCGCACGAACGGGGTGGTGCCCTGCATGGGCGTGATCTCGCCGCGCAGCACAGCCTGCTCGAACTGGGGCGTGCGCGCCACCACCCGGCCATGCGGGTCGATCAGGGCTGAAACGCCGGTGTTGGTGGCACGGGCCATCCAGCGCCCGCTCTCCAGGCTGCGCATCCCGGCGATCTGCAGGTGCTGGTGCGGGGCGAGCGAGTCGCCGAACCAAGCATCGTTGCTGGCATTGATGAGGAAGGTCGCTTGCGGCAGGGCGAGGCGGATCTCGCGCGAGAGCGCCGCCTCGTAGCAGATCGAGGCCCCGGCGGCGTGGCCGGCCAGCTGCAGCAGGGGCTGCTCCTCCGCCCCGGAGGTGAGGTCCGACATCGGCACCTGGATGAAGGCCTTGAACGGCTCGATCAGGAAACGCAGCGGCAGGAACTCCCCGAAGGCCACGAGGTGGCGTTTGCGGTAGCGGCCGAACCCCTCCATGGGTTCGGCCCCTTGGGTGACGCCTGGCGGCGTCCCAACGCCGTTCCCGACGGCGTTGTTGCCGCCCTCGATGGGGAGGGTGAGCAGGGCGTTGTAGTAGTTGCCGAATCGATCCTCGTCGAACACCCCCGCGACCAGCTGGAAGCCGTGCTCCCGGGCCTGGTCCTGCATCTCGACCAGGAACGGCGCGGCCTGGGAGACGAGGTCCGGCACCGCCGTTTCCGGCCACAGGATCAGTCGCGCATCACTGTTCGCCTCGGTGAGCGTGCGGTAGGCATCCAAGGTGGCCTCGAAGCGCTCGGGGTCGAATTTGCGCGCCTGCTCGACATTCCCCTGCACGATGGCTACGGAGACGGGATCACCCGCAGGCTGCACCCAGTCGATGCGCGCCAGCCCGAAGCTCGCGCCCCACACCACGGCCAGCAGGGGCAGGACGACGAGCGCATCGCGGCGGCGGAATCCATCCCTGGATTCCGCCCTAAGGGTGTCGCCTGACGGCGACCCAACGCCGTTGGTCCCTCCTCTCGGTCCCTTCGGCCATCCATGGCCGAAGCCCCTTCGGGGTTCGGCCCTCGAGAGCCCGACGGCGTTGTTCTGGACCAGTGCGACCAGAGCCGCCGCGCTGAGCACCACGGCCAGGCTCATGCCGTACTCGCCCAGCACAGGCCCGTAGCCGGCGAGGGGCGTGGCAAGCATGCTCGCGCCGAGGTTCAGCCACGGGAATCCGCCGAGGAAGATGCCGCGCATGAGTTCGAGTAGCAGCCAGGCCAGCGGCAGGGCGAGGAACAGGCGCGCCCGCGAGCCGGGCGCGCTCAGCCGCGCGGCGAGATCGCCCGCGAGGGCGGGGAAGGCCGCCGCCACGGCGACGAAGATGAAGGTGATGAGGCCTGCGACCGGGGCGATGGCGTCGCCGAACAGGTGCAGGCTGTTGAAGATCCAGCTGACCCCGACGCCGAACTGGCCGAGGCCGAAGGCATAGCCGAGCCAGCGCGCCTCGCGTGGCGCGGACCCCTGCCACAGCCAGAACAGCCCGGCGAGGGCGAGGATGGCGACGGGCCACAGTCCAAACGGGGCAAAGGCCAGCGGCAGGAGGCCGCCTAGGGCGAGGGCGGTCAGGCGGGGCGTCCAGCGCGTTGTCATCGTGGTCGCCTTGCCGGAGCCATACCGCTGGAGCCAGGGCATCAGGCTTCTTCGGCCGGTGCGCCAGGCGCCATCCGGGTCACCCGCAGGCGGTGCAGGCGGCGGCTGTCGGCGCTGACCACGCGGAACTCGAAGCCATCCAGCACGATGCGCTCGTCCTTCTGCGGCAGGTGGCCGAGGGTGTGGGTGACCAGTCCGCCGACGGTGTCGAAGTCCTCGTCGGGCAGGTTTGCGCCCACCTGTTCGTTGAACTCGCCGATCGGCGTCAGCGCATGGACGATGTAGCGGCCGCTGCCGGCGGCGCGGATATGGACATCCTCCTCCACATCGTACTCGTCCTCGATGTTGCCGACGATCTGCTCGAGGATGTCCTCGATGGTGATCAGGCCGGCCACGCCGCCGTACTCGTCGATGACCACGGTCATGTGGTTGCGCGAGGCGCGCAGCTCGGCCAGCAGCGTGTCGACCCGCTTGCTCTCCGGCACGAACAGCACCGGGCGGAGGTGGGCGGCGATGTCGAACGGGGCCTGGCCCTCGCCGTTCCCCTCCCCGTTGGCCTGCAGCGGGATGGCGTGCAGCAGGTCCTTGACCAGCAGGATGCCCACCACCTCGTCGCGGTCCTCTCCGATCACCGGATAGCGCGAGTGGCCCGAGGCCAGCACCTGGCGCAGAATGTCCTCGAAGGGGGCGTCCAGGGTGACCACGTCCATCTGGCCGCGGGGAATCATGATGTCGCGGGCACGCAGGTCGTGCAGTTCGAGCACGCCCTCCATCATGGCGAGCGCGCCGGTGTCGAGCAGGCCGCGCTCCTGGGCCCCCTCGAGGGTCTCGATCAGGTCTTCCCGATTGCGGGGTTCGCCGCCGAGCAGCTGGGAGATACGGTCAAGCCAACTTCGGGGCTGGCCTGCGTTTTCACTTTGTGAGGAATCGTCCATTAGTCGTCAATGGGTTGGTAGGGGTCGGGGTAGCCGAGTCTGGCGAGGATTTGTGTTTCCAGAGTTTCCATCTCCACGGCCTCGTCCTCGGTCTCATGATCGTAGCCCAGAAGATGCAGCACGCCATGCACGGTGAGGTGAGCGTAATGGGCCTCGAGCGGCTTGCCCTGCTCGGCGGCCTCGCGCGCGACTACCTCGGGGCAGATCACGATGTCGCCGATGTACTGGATGCCGCTCTCCAGCGGGAACTCGAGCGGGAAGGACAGCACGTTGGTGGCGTAAGCCTTGCCGCGGTACTGCTGGTTCAGGGCCGCCATCTCGGAGGCCGAGGTCAGGCGAAGGGTCAGGCCGGTGGCGCGCTCGCCGAGGGCTTCGCGCACCCACCGGGTGAAGGAGGTCTCGTCGGGCAGGCCGACGGGGCCCGCCTCGGGGTACTGGATTTCGAGATCAAGCATGGATGTCAGCCTTTTCGTAGGCCGCGACGATGCGCTTGACCAGCGGGTGACGGACCACGTCGCGGGCCTGGAAGAAGGTGAAGCTCACCCCGTCCACGTCCTTGAGGATCTCGATCACGTGCCGCAGGCCGGAGGTCTGCGCGCGCGGCAGGTCGATCTGGGTCACGTCGCCGGTCACCACCGCGCGCGAGCCAAAGCCGATGCGGGTGAGGAACATTTTCATCTGCTCGACCGTGGTGTTCTGTGCCTCGTCGAGGATGATGAACGCCTCGTTCAGGGTGCGGCCGCGCATGAACGCCAGCGGGGCGACCTCGATCACGTTGCGTTCGATGTATTTCGCCACGCGTTCGAAACCGAACATCTCGTACAGGGCGTCATACATTGGCCGCAGGTAGGGGTCGATCTTCTGCGCCATGTCGCCTGGCAGGAACCCGAGCCGCTCGCCGGCCTCGACCGCCGGGCGCACCAGCACGATGCGGCGCACCTCTTCCTTCTCCAGCGCCTCGACCGCCGAGGCAACCGCAAGGTAGGTCTTGCCGGTGCCGGCCGGGCCGATGCCGAAGGACAGGTCGTGGGTGCGGATGTCGCGCAGGTAGCGCACCTGGTTGGTGCCGCGCCCGCGGATGATGCTGCGCGGGGTGCGGATGCTGAACTCCTCGGGCAGTGCCTCTTCCGGCGCGCCCTCGGCCTCGTCGCCGAAGCCGCTCTCGACCAGCGCGAGATGCACGGCGCCGGAGTTGAGCACGGCCTGTTCGGTCTGTGCGTACAGGTCGTTCAGCAGCTTGGCGGCGACGACGGCCGCATCCTCCGGGCCGATGACCTGGAACTGGAAGCCGCGGTTGTTGATCTCCACGCCCAGGCGGCGCTCGATCATGCGCAGATGGCCGTCGAGCTGGCCGCAGAGGTTGGCGAGGCGGGTGTTGTCCTCGGGGGCGAGGAGGAAGGAGCGGGTCTGTAGCTGAGTGCTCAAGTTCGGGAGTGGCTAGGGGGAGTGACCACGATCATGGGGCGGGGAGGGGGAAAATTCAACCGGCAGGGGGCGATTGCAGAAGCGGCCCTCGGGACGCGATTGAATCATTGGCCATCGCAGCCCGAGGGCCGAAGGGGGGATCGCGACGAGGCGTCGCTCCCGCAAGCTCAAATCACCTCGCCCCGCAGCGAGTTGGGCAACACCTCGGTGATGCGCACGTCGACGAAGTGGCCGATCAGTCGCTCGCCGCCCTTGAAGTTCACCACGCGGTTGTTCTCGGTGCGGCCCATCAGCTCGGCAGCATCCTTCTTGGAGGGGCCCTCGACCAGGATGCGCTGGATGGTGCCGAGCATCGCCTCGCTGATCGCGCGGGCCTGGCTGTTGATCAGCTCCTGCAGGCGGTACAGGCGCTCCTTCTTCACCTCGAGCGGGGTGTCATCCTCAAGGCTCGCCGCCGGGGTGCCGGGGCGGGCGCTGTAGATGAAGCTGAACGACTGGTCGAAGCCCACATCCATGATCAGCTTCATGGTCGCCTCAAAGTCGGCCTCGGTCTCGCCGGGAAAGCCGACGATGAAGTCGGACGACAGGCAGATGTCCGGGCGCGCCTCGCGCAGCTTGCGGATCTTCGACTTGTACTCGATGGCGGTGTGGCCGCGCTTCATCGCCGCGAGCACGCGGTCGGAACCGGACTGCACCGGCAGGTGCAGGAAGCTCGCGAGCTGCGGCACGTTGCGGTAGGCCTCGATCAGCCGGTCTGTGAATTCGACCGGGTGCGAGGTGGTGAAGCGGATGCGCTCGATGCCGTCGATGGCGGCGACGAACTCGATCAGGAGCGCGAGGTCGGCGACGCCGCCGTCGTGCATCGCGCCCCGGTAGGCGTTCACGTTCTGGCCGAGCAAGTTGATCTCGCGCACGCCCTGCGCGGCAAGCTGGGCGCATTCGGCCAGCACGTCGTCGAACGGGCGGGAGACCTCCTCGCCGCGGGTGTAGGGCACCACGCAGAAGGTGCAGTACTTGGAGCAGCCCTCCATGATCGAGACGAAGGCGGTCGGGCCTTCCGCGCGCGGCTCGGGCAGGCGGTCGAACTTCTCGATCTCCGGGAAGGAGATGTCGACCACCGCGTGGCCTGAGCTGCGCACCTCGCGGATCATCTCCGGCAGGCGGTGCAGGGTCTGCGGGCCGAACACCACGTCGACGAACGGCGCGCGGTCACGCAGCGCCTCGCCCTCCTGGCTGGCGACGCAGCCGCCCACGCCGATCACGAGCTCGGGCTTCGCGCGCTTGAGCTCCTTCCACTGGCCGAGCTGGGAGAACACCTTCTCCTGCGCCTTCTCGCGGATCGAGCAGGTGTTGAGCAGGATCACGTCCGCCTCTTCCGGCGTCTCGGCGCGCTCCATGCCCTCGAAGGCCTCCAGCACGTCGCCCATCTTCTGGGCGTCGTACTCGTTCATCTGGCAGCCCCAGGTCTTGATGTAGACCTTCTTGGCCGGGGCGTTCTGGGTGGTATCGGCGGTATTGTCGCGAGTCATGGAGGTTAACCAGTCGCAGTGGGTCGGAGGGGCGGCATTCTAAGCCCTTGATCTGGCCAAGGCCATGGCTATCGCCCCTGACATGTCAAACGGGCAGGGCCAGCCCCGTGTCCTCGTAGATGTCTTCCAGCGACAGCGCGGCCTGCACAGGCGGGCAGTCGATGGCGAGCACCTCGCCGCCCTCCAGCGGCGCGACCTGCCAAGAGCCCTCGGACGCCCGGCTGTAGACCTCCACCGCTACCTGGTCGGCATCCACGATCAGGTAATACTTCAGCGACGGCATGTCCCGGTAGGTGCGCCATTTTTCCCGGCGGTCGATGGCGGCTGTGGACGACGAGAGCACCTCGACGATCAGGCAGGGGCGCTCCTTGTAATAGGGATGATCGTCCTCCGGATCGCAGACCAGCATCACGTCCGGGTAGTAGAAGATGTTGGAACTCCGCTCCCGCACTTTCATGTCGGACATGAAGACGCCGCAGCGGCTACCGCGCGTGACGCCGCGAAGCTGGAAGGCAATGTTAAGCGCAATCCGGTTGTGTCTTTCACTGGCCCCCGCCATGGCATAGACGCGGCCATCCAGGAATTCGTGCTTGATCCTCGCGGTTTCCTCGCCGCGCAGGTATTCGTCGATACCGATGTGTTCGACCGGTTGTGGCTGGCCCATGGGAGGACTCCTTCAAATCATTCATTCAACCCGCAACCCGGATTGTCCATTGGACCGGCCAACCCCCTTTGCGCCGGCTGGATGGGCTGGCGCCTGGCCTAGCCGATTTGTCGGGAACAAATCGGGGGGGCGCCGAAGGCGAGCCCGTAGGGGGGCGGCCATGGATGGCCGGCATCCGCGGGGTCTGGCGGCCTGCGGCTGGACACCTCCCTGTGTCCAGCCCTTTGGGGAACGCATGGCGTTCCATCGTTGCTCCTTGCAACGATGTTGGCGGCGTCTTTGCGCCCGTGCTCCTCACCCATAGACCAGGCTATGGGTTCGTCGTCCGTGCGCCAATCCGCTCGCCCTCGGCTGCGCCATACTCCCGTGTTCCAATGAACAATCCGGGTTCAAACAATAGCATGCGCAACAAAAAGGGCGGCCGGGGCCGCCCTTGATCCCGCGATGGTGACTTACTTCTTCGCGCCGGCCGACGCGCCCTTGACGGTCACCTCCGCCCTGATCTTCTCCAGCATTTTCGGCCCGATGCCCGCGACCTTCTCCAGGTCGTCGACCTGCTGGAACGGGCCGTGCTTGGCGCGGTAGTCGACGATCGCCTGCGCCTTGGCCGGGCCGATGCCGTTGATCTTCTCGAACTGGGGCGCGTCGGCGCTGTTGATGTCGATCGGCTCGACGGCCATGGCCGCCAGCGGGCCGAGGGCGAGGGCAAGCACGAACGGGCGCATGAACTTCTTCATCCTGAACTCCTTGTTCATCAAACCGGCGACAGTGCCGGTACACCCTTGTTTAGATGGCGCACAAGCCATTCGCCATCAGAAAAATCCAAGAAGGCCGGGATTTTTCATGCGCCATGGCATGCGGTTCTCCGGCCTCGCCTTGCGCGAGGGGCATGCAGCGCGCACAGAGGCTGCTAGAGACGGGGGCCGCCTCTCCGGTGCTTGATGCGCTTGAGCAGGGTGTGGCTCTCCACGCTGATGACGTGCTCCCGGGCGAACAGCTGTCGGCTCACGAAGGCCAGAAGCGTTTCCTGGCTGTCGGTCAGGGTGTGCACATGCAGGCTGCGCATGTCGCTCATGATGTACAGACTCACCACCTCGGGCTGGTCGGCAAGCTCCTGGGCGATGGCTTCGAGTCCTTGCGGGGCAACCTTCACGTCAAGGAAGGCGGACACGGTCTTGCCGAGCTTCTCGGGATTGATCACGGCGGTGAACTGCTCGATATATCCCTCTTCGAGCAGGGCCTGGACGCGATCACGGACGTGGGCGCGAGTCACGCCAAGCTGGCGGGCGATCTCGGCGAAGGACAGTCGTCCGTTCTTGATCAGCATGCTGATGATCTCTGTATCGAGCTTGTTCATCCCCGCCTTCCCTCGATGCACCCGAGTGGTGCGTGGCTGCCTGCTTTCATGCAGGCCCTACATCTGTTCCCGTGCCGGCTCGCCGAGCAAGCATCGCCCCCGGTGGCAGGGGGCGTGACTTTACAAAAGTTAATTTAGTCGTTGTTTTGTTTACAAGCGAATCATCGTGGGCCGGGGCATTGCCTCAAAGGGGTGCGTGGCACGCCCGGCGTCATCCGTCCTTGAATTGTTTTCAAGTCATTGATTTATCTGTGATTGTTGTCGTTTATATGGATGTGGCATGGAGTTCGCATAGGCCTTTCTGAAGCGAACGTTTGTAAGCGTTCGGGTCGATCATCTCTTCTCGTAAGGAGCGCCTTCATGTCCATCTCTCGCCGCGGGTTCCTCAAATCTGGCGTTGCCCTAGGGGCCATCTCCGCCCCCATGATTGCCAAGGCGGATTCGAAAAAGACCTTCCACTGGAAGATGACCAATGCCTACCCCGCGGGGGCACCGTTCTATACGACGGGGCCGGGAAGCGCCACCGACTTCTGCAAGATGGTCGAGTCTCTCTCCGACGGTCGGCTCAAGATCAAGCATTACGCCGCCGGCGAGCTGATCCCCGCTCTCGAGGGGTTCGATGCGGTGTCCAAGGGGACGGTCGAGATGAACTGGGCCAACTCCTATTTCTGGGCCGGCAAGACCTTCGCCGCGCAGTTCTTCACGGCCGTGCCGTTCGGCATGAATTTCCAGGGCATGAACGCCTGGCTGTATCACGGCGAAGGCCAGAAGCTGTGGGACGAGGTCTATGCCCCGTTCAACGTGATTGGCATGCCTGCCGGCAACACGGGCGTCCAGATGACCGGCTGGTTCCGCAAGCCGATCAACACCCTGGAGGACTTCAAGGGATTGCGGATGCGCATCCCGGGGCTGGCCGGCAAGGTGTACGAGCAGCTGGGCGTGAGCGTGAAGCTGCTGCCCGGCGGCGAGATTTTCCCGGCCCTCGAGCGCGGCGTCATCGATGCCGCCGAGTTCGTCGGACCGTATCAGGACCGCCGCCTTGGTCTGCACAAGGCGGCCAAGCACTACTACACCACCGGCTGGCACGAGCCGAACAACGTCACCGAACTGCTCGTCAACAAGGCGGCGTGGGCCAGCCTGCCGGAGGACCTGCAGTCCATCGTCAGGACGGCGGCCGCGGCGTGCAACGTCCTCAGCCACACCTGGTCGGAGGCCAACAACGCCGATGCGCTGGAGGATCTCGTCTCCAATCATGGCGTCATCCTCGGCGCCCTCTCGCCGGAGATCGTCAAGCGCATGAGGGAGATCACCCATGACGCCCTCACCACCGAAGCGGCCAAGGATCCGCTGACGAAGAGGGTCTACGACAGCTATTTCGCCTTCAAGAAGAAGCACGACGGCTGGCAGCGTCGCAGCGAAACCGTGCTGCAGACCGACCTGGCGTAACCGGCCATGGTGAGCGTTCTCGACCGCTGGGCGAGGGCCCTGGACAACGGCATCGAACGGCTCGGCAGGGTGGGCGCGTGGCTCACCCTGCTGCTCGTGCTGCTGATCGCCGGCAATGTCCTCGCCCGCTATTTCTTCCACCTCAGCTCGGTGGCCACGCAGGAACTCGAGTGGCACCTGCTGGCCCTGCTGGCCATGCTTGGATCGCTCTACACCCTGCAGCAGAACGAGCATGTCCAGGTGGACCTGTTCTCCCACCGCTACAGCGCGCGGGCCAGGCTTCTGCTCAGCGTGGGCACGGCGCTGCTGGTCATCGTGCCGATGTCGCTCTGGATAGGCTGGCTGTCGCTGGACTACGTCATGCAGTCCTACCGCAACGGCGAGATATCCCCCGACCCGGGCGGGTTGCCCTATCGCTATCTGATCAAGTCGGTCATCCCGGCCGGATTTGCCCTCATCGCTCTGCAAGGGCTGGCGATTGCGATCCGGGATGGACTCGCCCTGTGGGTTTCCCAACCCCGGGGCTCGGCGGCGGCCGCCATGTCGACGCAGGAGTCGACGCAGGAGTTGTCCCTGCCCCTCGAGGGCCCTGAGCTGCCCCAAATCGTGAAGGAGTATTGAAGTGGACCCGCAAACGCTTGCCATGCTGATGGTGCTGGGGCTGCTGGTCCTGCTTTTCGCAGGGGTGCCCGTGGCCTTTTCCATCGCCGCGACCGGGCTGGTGTTCGGCTACATCGGCATGGGCGATGGGCTGTTCCATCTCCTGCCGGCGCGCATATACGGCGTGCTGACCAACTACACCATGCTGGCCGTCCCCCTGTTCGTGTTCATGGGGGTGCTGCTGGAGAAGTCGCGGATCGCCGAACACGCGATGGACGTAGTGGGGCACCTCGCCGGAAATCGCGCGGGCGGCATGGCCATCGCCATCATCGTGGTCGGGGTCCTGATGGGCGCATCGACCGGCATCGTCGGGGCCACCGTGGTGGCCGTGGGGCTGATCACCCTGCCGAAACTGCTCGCGCGGGGGTACCACCCGGCCCTGGCCTGCGGGACGATCTGCGCCTCCGGCACCCTCGGCCAGATCATCCCGCCCAGCCTCATCATCATCCTGCTGGCCGACATCATGGGCGAATCGGTGGGCGAGCTGTTCGCCGCCGCCGTCGTGCCCTCCCTGCTGCTCTCGGGGCTCTATATCGTCTACCTGCTGGTGCTGGGCAAGCTGCGTCCGGGGCTCGCCCCTCCGCTTCCCCAGGCCGAGCGCGATGCGGTCGGCCGACGCGAGCTGATGCTGCAGCTGGTCAAGGTGGTGGTGCCGCCCCTGGTGCTCGTCATCGCCGTCCTCGGCTCGATCATCGGCGGCGTGGCGGCGCCCACCGAGGCCGCATCGCTGGGCGCGCTGGGTGCCCTGTTGATGGTGGCGGCGATGGGCAAGCTCACCCGGGCCACCCTGCACGAAACGATGCGCGACACCCTGAAAATCACCGGCATGATCATGTTCGTCCTGATCGCGGCACAGGCCTTCAGCCTCAGCTTCCGCAGTCTGGAGGGAGAGGAGCTGATCAACGCCATGTTCGACTGGGTGCCCGGCGGCACGATGGGGGCCATCCTGTTCATGATGGCGATCCTGTTCGTCCTCGGTTTCTTCCTGGAGTGGATCGAGATCTCCTACATCGTGCTGCCGCTGATGCTGCCCATCTTCGCGGCCGCCGACGTGGACATGGTCTGGCTGGCCATGCTGGTGACCATCGTGCTGCAGACCTCCTTCCTGACGCCGCCCTTCGGTTGGGCCTTGTTCTTCCTCAAGGGCGTGGCTCCGCCCGAGGTGCGCACACGGGATATCTACCTTGGGGTGATCCCGTTCATCGGCCTGCAGCTGTTCACCCTCGCCATCGTGCTGGCCTTTCCCGCCATCGCGACCGCCCTGCCGCAGAGCATGGGCTGGTAGCCCCCACAAGGACTCCGACATGTTGAATACGATACGGGCACGACGCGGCATGGTGGTCGCGCCGCATGCCCTGGCGGCCCAGGCCGGGCTCGATGTCCTGCGCGACGGCGGCAACGCCATTGAGGCGGCCATCGCGACCGCAGCCTCACTGGCCGTGGTCTACCCGCACATGACAGGCATCGGTGGCGACGCCTTCTGGCTGGTGCGTGCCCCCGGCACGGAGCCGGTCTTCATTGACGCCTGCGGCGCCGCCGCCCTGCGGGCCACGCCAGCCTTCTACGCAGGGCATGGTCTGGGCGAAATCCCCACGCGCGGCCCCCTCGCGGCCCTCACCACGGCGGGGGCCGTATCCGCCTGGCATGCGGCCGGGACGATCTCCCGCAACGACTGGGGGGGGCGCATGCCCATGGCCCGGCTGCTGGAGGACGCGGTCGAGCATGCCGCGCGGGGCTATCCGGTCACCGCGAGCCAGTCCCGCACCACAGCCGCGCGGCTGGATGAGCTGCGCGCCGTGCCGGGTTTCGCCGACACCTTCCTGGCGAAGGATTCGGCCCGTCCGGGCGGAGCACTGGAGCAGCAGCCACGGCTTGCCGCGACGCTCGAGCAGTTGGGGCGGGCCGGCGTGGACGACTTCTACCGGGGCGAACTGGCGGCATCCCTGGCCGCGGACCTCGATGCCGTGGGCAGTCCGCTCGGCCGCGGCGACCTCGAGGCGCATCGCGCGTCCCTGGCCGCCCCGCTGTCCGTCGACCTGGCCTGCGGCCGGGTCTACAACGCCCCGCCGCCCACCCAGGGGGTGGCGTCCCTCATGATCCTCGCCCTGTTCGAGAGGATGGGCGGTCAGGCCGTCGAGCCCGATGGCGCCGAGCATATCCACCGGCTGGTCGAAGCGACCAAGATGGCCTTCCGCATGCGCGATCGCCATGTGCGGGATCCGCGCGACATGCAACTGGAGGTGGAAAGCCTATTGCAGGACGGGGTGCTGGACGGCCTCGTGCAAGGGTTCGATCCCGCCCGCGCCGCGCCGTGGGGCGGGGCAGGGGACATGGGCGATACCACCTGGTTCGGCGTCATTGACGGCGAGGGGAGGGCAGTGTCGGCCATCCAGAGCATCTACCACGAGTACGGCAGCGGCGTCGTGCTGCCGCAGACCGGGATCGTGTGGCAGAACCGGGGCCTGGCCTTCGCGCTCGACCCCGCCTCGCCGCGCGTCCTGCAGCCCGGCCGCAAGCCGTTCCACACCCTGAACCCGGCGATGGCCGAGCTCCGGGACGGTCGCCTCATGGTCTGCGGGACCATGGGGGGCGACGGCCAACCTCAGACGCAGGCGGCCGTCTTCAGCCGCTACGCCATGTACGGCCAAGAGCTGCAGGCGGCGGTCACCGCGCCCCGCTGGCTGCTAGGCCGGACCTGGGGGAGCAACTCCAACACGCTGAAGCTCGAGTCGCGCCTCCCCGCGGGCGTGATCCGCGCATTGGGCACGAAGGGGCATGAGACCGAGGTCGTGCGGGAGTTCGACGAGATGATGGGCCATGCGGGCGCCATCGTGCGCGACGCACATGGCGTCCTCGCCGGTGCCGCCGACCCCCGCGGCGACGGTTCGGTCGCAGCCTTCTGAGAGAGATACATGGAATTGCTGATCATCTTGTTGCCCCTCCTGCTGCTGTGCGGCGCCGTCGCGGGGCTGCTGGCCGGGCTGCTGGGCGTGGGCGGGGGCATCGTCATCGTGCCAATGCTCTACCACGTGTTCACCTTCGTGGGGGTGGACAAGGCGGTGGTGATGCCGCTCGCCATCGGCACCTCGCTGGCGACCATCATCGTCAGCTCGGTCATGTCCGCGCGCGGACACCATGCACGCGGCAACGTGGACAGCGCCCTGGTGCGGCGCTGGCTTCCGGGGGTGGTCCTCGGCGTGCTGCTCGGCACCTGGCTGGGCAGCGCCCTGCCCGGCGAAACGCTGCGGATGGTGTTCGGCGCCTTCATGACCCTGGTCGCCATCCACATGTTCGTCACCTCGCGGCGCAAGCTCACCGTGAGCGACCATCTCCCCGCGTCCCGGTGGCAGCGGATGATGGCGAGCGGGGTGGGCACGGTCGCGGCGATGCTGGGAATCGGCGGGGGCACCCTGGTCGTCCCGCTGCTCAACTTCTTCAGCTATCCGATGCATCGCGCGGTCGGCTCGGCCGCGGTGGTGGGCATGATTGTCAGCCTGCCGGCCGCACTGGGCTACGTCGCGACGGGCTGGGGGCTTTCCTCGCTGCCGCCGGGGTCGACGGGCTACGTCAACTGGCTGGCCTTCGCCGCCCTGGTGCCGATGACGATGCTGTTCGCCCCGCTCGGCGTGCACTGGTGCCAGCGGCTGGATGTCTTCAGGCTGCGGCAGGTGTTCTCGCTGGTGCTGCTGGCGGTGGGTCTGAAGATGCTGCTGGCCTGAGAGGGGGGTTACAAAATCAAGTCGTTGCCAACATGCAAAAAATCGATGCAACTTTTCGTGAAGATGATGGATTTGTCCCCTTCCCCTGGCGGGAGAGGGTTGGGGATGGGCGGTGCGAGCAAGCCAATGCGCGGAGCCGACATGGTGCCTCAACTCGATATGGAAGCGGGCTTACTTGGCAATCCCAAGGAACACGGCAAGCGCGCGCTCGACTTCGATCATCGTGCCTTCGTCGAGGCTTCCGAAAGGGCTGCCAACCTTGGCCTTGGCTATGGCGAACGGCTTGTCCACCATGATCTGCGATGGCCTGTGCAGTCCATTTCCGTCAGCAGGATGAAGGTTGATCCTGAACAGGGGGGTGTTTCGTAGTTCGCTGGTAATGGGCAGAACGATCACGGATGGGTGCATGCCAAAGAGATCCGACTGGATGATCAGGGCTGGGCGAGGTTTGCCATAGTCTCCGGGTAGCGAAACAGTCACCAGATCCCCACGCTTCATTCCCAGCCTTCCGTGTCGGCCGCCTCTTCAATCCAGTTGAGCATGTCAGATTCCTTCTGGTCACCATGAAGCATCAGCGACTGACGTAGACATTCTTCTGCAAAGCCTTGGCGGCGGGTGTCAGGCACCCATATCTGGATGGGGCGCAACCCCGCCATGCGAAGGGCTTGGCGGCGCTTCTGTACGCGTTCGTTGACGGGGGTGGCCATGGGTTATTCCTGAAAAGTTGCATGTAACAACAAACCTAGCAGAAGGGGTTCGTTACATGCAACATCAGGATGGTGGCAGAGCTTGTGAAAATACCCCCTGCCGTCGCGAGGGTGGCCCAGGGCGTGTCCGGCAAGGCGCGGGGTGCAAAAAATCGTGAGCGTAGCCGGGCCTACGTGAGCGATTTTTGGGGTCCCCGCAACGCCGCCGGGCGCGTCCTGGGACAGTCGCAGTAGGTGAGGGGGTATTTTCCCAAGCTCTCACTCCACCGTCACCGACTTGGCCAGGTTGCGCGGCTTGTCGACATCCGTGCCGCGCAGCACGGCCACGTGGTAGGCGAGCAGCTGGAGCGGGATGTTGAAGATGATCGGCGCGCTGATGCGCCCGACATTGGATGTGACCGGCACCACGTGGATGCCCTCCGACTCCTCCACGTCCGCCGTCTCGTCCTCGAACACGAACAGCTCGCCGCCACGCGCGCGCACCTCCTCGAGGTTGGACTTGAGCTTGGCCAGCAGGTCATCCTGCGGGGCGATGGCGATCACCGGCATGGACTCGTCCACCAGCGCCAGCGGGCCGTGCTTGAGCTCGCCCGCGGGATAGGCCTCGGCATGGATGTAGGAGATCTCCTTGAGCTTCAGCGCGCCTTCCAGCGCGATCGGGTACATCGCCCCGCGGCCAAGGAACAGCGCGTGCTGCTTGTTCACCAGCTTCTCGGACAGGGCGAGGATGCGGTCCTCGTGCGCCAGCGCATCGGCGATCTTGCCCGGGATGCGCGACAGGCCCTGCACGATACGCGCCTCCTGCGCCTCGCCCAACCGCCCCTGCGCCTTGCCGACCGACACCAGCAGCAGCGCCAGCGCGATGAGCTGGGTGGTGAAGGCCTTGGTCGAGGCGACGCCGATCTCGGGCCCGGCATGGGTCATGAACACCAGGTCCGACTCGCGCACCAGCGATGATTCCGGCACGTTGCAGATCGTCAGCGTCGCCGCGCCGGGGCAGCGCTCCTTCACATTCTTCAGCGCGGCCAGGGTGTCGGCGGTCTCCCCGGACTGGGAGATGGTGACGAACAACGCGTCCTCGCTGATCACCGGGTTGCGGTAGCGGAACTCGCTCGCCACCTCCACCTGGCAAGGCAGTCCGAGGATGTCCTCGAACCAGTAGCGCGCGGTCAGTCCGGCATGGAAACTGGTGCCGCAGGCGATGACCTGCACCCGCCGGATGCGCCGGAAGATGTCCGTCGAGGACACGCCGAAGATGCCCTCGAGCACGTGGGCGCCGGCGATCCTCCCCTCGAGCGTGTCGGCCACCGCGCGCGGCTGCTCGTGGATCTCCTTCTGCATGAAGTGGCGGTATTCGCCCTTCTCGGCGGCGGCTGCGGTCAGGCTGGATAGCTTCACCGGGCGCTCCACGATGGCGCCCCTTGCGTCATGCACCACGACCGACTCGCGGCGCAGCTCGGCGAGATCCCCGTCCTCCAGGAAGATGAAGCGCTGGGTGACCGGCAGCAGGGCGGCGACGTCCGAGGCGATGAAGTTCTCGCCGATGCCGAGCCCGATCACCAGCGGGCTGCCCTTGCGCGCGGCGATGAGGCGGTCCGGCTCATCAACGGTGATCACCCCCAGCGCATAGGCGCCCTCGAAATCCGCCACGGCCTGCTGCACGGCGCGGAACAGGTCGCCCGTCTCGCGCAGGCGATGCTCGATCCAGTGCGCCGCCACCTCGGTGTCGGTCTCGGAGGTGAAGGTGTAGCCGAGCGCGGTCAGCTTCGCGCGCAGCTCCGCATGGTTCTCGATGATGCCGTTGTGCACCAGCGCCAGCCGGTCGCAGGACACGTGCGGGTGGGCATTGCGCTCGGCCGGCGCGCCGTGGGTGGCCCAGCGGGTGTGGGCGATGCCAAGGGGGCCACCGAGCGTCTGCTTTGCCCCCTCTCCCCCTGAGGGAGAGGGTAGGGGCAACACCAGCCCAGCCAGCGCATCCACCTTCCCCAGCGCCCGCCGGCGATCCAGGCGCCCGTCGGCCCCGAGTACCACCAGACCCGCCGAGTCATAGCCGCGATATTCCAGCCGCCGCAGCCCCTCTAGCAGGATGGGGGCGATGTTACGTTCCGCGATGGCGCCGACAATTCCGCACATGATGGGCAATCAGGAAAATGAAAGACTTATGATAGCTGAAAGCGGCGATGGGCACTCCTTGAGCGATGCTCGCAATCGCCGTTCAAGCGGACAATCAGATAGGCCCCCACACAACCTGCTCTGAATGGGGGGGGTGCCTCGACAAGCAGGTTGTCTGCGCATCTTGCATCGGGCAGGTTGCGGTAGTGCACAAACCCGCCCATCTATATTTCCCTCTCCCAGTTGCACCAGAACTTTCAGCTGAAAATTTCAGCTTCAATAAATGGGATTCCAGCTTGGTCTTTCACCGAGAGCCGGGGAGGTGCGTCCAGTGGCCACAGGATGCCGATCGCCGGGTCATCCCAGGCGATGCAGCGCTCGTGCTCGGGGGCGTAGTAGTCGGTGGTCTTGTAGAGGAAGTCGGCCGAATCGCTGAGGACGAGGAAGCCGTGGGCAAAGCCCTCCGGGACCCAGAGCTGGCGATGGTTGTCTTCGGAGAGCTCGACCCCGACCCACTGGCCGAAGGTCGGGGAGGACTTGCGCACGTCGACGGCCACGTCGAACACCGCACCGCGCACGACGCGCACGAGCTTCCCCTGGGGCTGCCGCAGCTGGTAGTGCAGGCCGCGCAGCACGCCCTTCGCCGAGCGCGAGTGGTTGTCCTGGACGAAGTTGACGTCGAGGCCGGTGGCATCGCGGAAGGTCTTCGCGTTGTAGCTCTCCATGAAGAATCCGCGCGCATCCCCGAACACCTTCGGCTCCAGGATGAGCACCTCGGGGATGGCTGTCCTGATCACGTTCATCAGAACACCTGTTCGGTCAGGAGGCGCTGCAGGTATTGGCCATAGCCGTTCTTGGCGAGCGGCTGGGCCAGCGCTTCCAGTGCCTCGTCGCTGATCCACTTCTGCCGCCAGACGATCTCTTCCGGGCAGGCGATCTTGAGGCCTTGGCGCTTCTCCAGTGTCTGTATGAACTGGCTGGCCTCGAGCAGGGACTCGTGCGTGCCGGTGTCGAGCCAGGCATCCCCGCGGCCCATGAGCTGCACGTCAAGTCGGCCCTGCTCCATGTAGAGGCGGTTGATATCGGTGATCTCGAGCTCGCCACGCGGGGAGGGCTTGAGGTCGCGCGCCATGCCGACGACCGCCTGATCGTAGAAGTACAGGCCGGTGACGGCGTAGCGGCTCTTCGGCTTCGAAGGCTTCTCCTCGAGGCTGATGGCCCGGCCCTCGGCATCGAACTCGACCACGCCGTAGCGCTCGGGGTCGTGCACCGGGTAGGCGAAGACGGTGGCGCCGTTCGGGCTGCGGTCCGCGGCCTTGAGGCGGTTCTGCAGGTCGTGGCCGTAAAAGATGTTGTCGCCGAGCACCAGCGCCGAGGGGGCGCCGTCGAGGAAGTCGGCGCCGATGACGAAGGCCTGGGCCAGGCCGTCCGGCGAGGGCTGGACGGCATACTCGAGGTTGATGCCCCACTGGCTGCCGTCGCCGAGCAGCTGCTCGAAGCGCGGCGTGTCCTGCGGGGTGGAGATGATCAGGATGTCGCGGATCCCGGCGAGCAGCAGGGTGCTCAGCGGGTAGTAGATCATGGGCTTGTCATACACCGGCATGAGCTGCTTGCTCACGGCGAGGGTGACGGGATGGAGGCGGGTACCGGAGCCGCCGGCAAGGATGATGCCTTTCCGTTGGGTCATGTCAGGATTCCAGGATTTCATGAAGCATGCGTGCCACGCCGACCGACCAGTGGGGCATGGTCAGGTCGAAGGCGGCGGTCAGCCTGGACGTGTCCAGACGGGAGTTGAGCGGCCGCCTCGCCGGGGTGGGATAGGCGCTGGTCGGGATCGGGGCGATCTCCTGCACCGCGAGTGACCGCCCCAGGGCACGGGCCTGCTCGATCACGTAGGTGGCGTAGCCGTGCCAGGTCGTCTCACCACTGGCGGCCAGGTGATAGAGGCCGCCCAGCTCCGGGCGCGGCATGGTGGCGCGGATGGCGTGGGCGGTCACGTCCGCGATCAGCTCGGCCCCGGTCGGAGCGCCATGCTGGTCGTCGATCACCGTCAGGCGCTCACGCTCGGCCGCCAGGCGCAGCATGGTCCTGGCGAAGTTGTGGCCGCGCGCGGCGTACACCCAGCTCGTGCGGAAGATCAGGTGCCGGCAACCGCTCGCCACGATGGACTGTTCGCCCTCGAGCTTAGTTCGTCCGTAGACCGAGAGCGGGGCGGGGGCGTCCTCTTCCCTCCAGGGCGTGGCGCCCGAGCCGTCGAAGACGTAGTCGGTGGAATAGTGGACGAGCAGGGCATCGAGCCTTGCGGCCTCGGCGGACAGTGCCCCGACGGCCTCGGCGTTGATCCGGCGGGCCTGGTCGGCGTCGCCCTCGGCCTTGTCGACGGCGGTGTAGGCGGCCGCGTTGACGATGACGTCGGGGGCGAGGTCACGCACGGTCCGGGGGAGGTCGTCCGGGCGGCTCAGGTCGCCACACATCCCGTCCTTCCCTTCCCGGTCCAGCGCGACGAGCTCCCCGAGCGGGGCCAGCGCGCGCTGGAGTTCCCAGCCGACCTGGCCGTTCTTGCCAAGGAGCAGGATCTTCATCCGCCGTACTGCATCTGGGTCCAGTCGCGGTAGGCGCCGCTCGTGATGTGCTGCACCCACTCCTGATGCTCGAGGTACCAGCGCACGGTCTTGCGGATGCCGGTCTCGAAGGTCTCGGCCGGCTTCCAGCCGAGCTCGCGCTCGAGCTTGCGTGCATCGATGGCGTAGCGGCGGTCGTGGCCGGGGCGGTCCTTGACGAAGGTGATCTGCTCGGCATAGGAACGGCCATCGGCGCGGGGACTCTCCTCGTCGAGGATGGCGCACAGGGTCTTCACCACGTCCAGGTTGGCCTTCTCGTTCCAGCCGCCGACGTTGTAGACCTCGCCCACTGTGCCAGCCTCGAGCACGCGGCGGATCGCGCTGCAGTGGTCCTTCACGTAGAGCCAGTCGCGGATCTGCTGGCCATCGCCGTAGATCGGCAGCGGCTTGCCTGCCAGGGCGTTGTGGATGCAGAGCGGGATGAGCTTCTCGGGGAAGTGGTAAGGCCCATAGTTGTTCGAGCAGTTGGTGGTCAGCACCGGCAGGCCGTAGGTGTGGTGGTAGGCCCGCACCAGATGGTCGGACGCGGCCTTGCTCGCCGAGTAGGGGCTGTTGGGCTCGTAGCGGTTCGTCTCGGTGAAGGGGGGATCGTCCTTCTCGAGCGAGCCGTACACCTCGTCGGTGGAGACGTGGAGGAATCGGAAGGCGGCCTTGTCTTGGTCGCCAAGGTCGTTCCAGTAGGCGCGCGCGGCTTCCAGCAGGCGGAAGGTGCCGGCGATGTTGGTCTGGATGAAGTCCTCCGGCCCCGCGATGGAGCGGTCGACGTGGCTCTCGGCCGCAAAGTTCACGATCGCACGCGGCTGGTATTCGGCCAGCAGCTGGCTTACCAGGTCCTGGTCGCCGATGTCCCCGTGCACGAAGTGATGGCGGGGATCCTCCATCACGTCCTGCAGGGTCTCGAGGTTGCCTGCGTAGGTCAGGCGGTCCAGGTTCACCACCGGCTCGTCGCCAAGCGCGAGCCAGTCGAGCACGAAGTTGCCGCCAATAAAGCCGGCTCCGCCGGTCACCAGTATGGTCATGAGGGTGCGTGTTCTATCCGATGAATGATGTAAGGCATGCGCGGGGCATCAATGCAGCTCATGCGAGTCCGCCAAATTGGCCTTCAAGGGTCAAAAGATTGTGAATGCTCTCACAGGAAAGTGGCTCGAGTCATCAGAGTGGACTAGCGATGCCTACCGGGCCGGCTACCGCAGAAATGCTTCACCTCCCACGCCCAAGCATGCTCGATGATGGTGCCCAAGGCATCGAACTTTGGCGTCCAGCCAAGATCGCGACTGGCAGCCGCGGCATCCGCCACCAGGCGGCCCGGGTCGCCTGGACGGTGTTCGCCGTACTGGATGGGGATATCCAGGCCGGTCACCTCGCGCGCTGTGTCGATGACTTCCTTCACCGAGAAGCCGTTCCCGTTGCCCAGGTTGTAACGGGCGCTCTCGCCCGTCTCCATCATGCGCTCGAGGCCGAGCAGGTGGGCCTCACACAGGTCCTGCACATGGATGTAGTCGCGGATGCAGGTGCCGTCCGGCGTGTCGTAGTCCGTGCCAAACACGGTGATGGCCGCGCGGCGGCCGGAGGCGGCCTGCAGGATCAGCGGGATCAGATGCGTTTCCGGATCATGCCGCTCGCCAATCTCGCCCTCCGGATCCGCTCCGGCGGCGTTGAAGTAGCGCAGGGCCGTGGACTTCAGGCCGTAGGCCCGGTTGTAGTCCTCCAGGATCTGCTCCACCATCAGCTTGCTGCGCCCGTAGGGGTTGATCGGCTGCTGCGGATGCGACTCGCCCATCGGCATGCGCACCGGCTCGCCGAAGGTGGCGGCGGTGGACGAGAAGATGAAGTTCAGCACCCCGTGGCGCACCATCGCATCCAGCAGGTTCAGCGTGTTTGCCACGTTGTTGCGGTAGTACTTCGCAGGATCAGTCATCGACTCACCGACCAGGCTGAAGGCGGCGAAGTGCATCACCGCATCGAAACGGCTGGAGACAAACAACCTGTCCAGCAGCGCGGTGTCCGCCATGTCGCCCTGAACGAATTCGCCGTAACGCACCGCATCCGCGTGCCCGGTGGCCAGGTTGTCCAGGGTAGTGACCCGGTGCCCGGCGCGAGCCAGCATCTTGACCATGTGCGAGCCGATATAGCCGGCCCCGCCGACAACGAGAATGTTCATCTGTCCTGCTTGTGTGAAACAAAGGCCGCATCATCGCGGCTGAAGGCCAAAACCATTCATTGCCACCTTGCATGTGCATAAGGTGCCACGGCCCCTTGGGCCTAAAAGCGCTGTATGGATACAGCGAGGGGGTGCCAATGCGCCCCGAAGGGGGCCGGGCAGGGGAGCCCGGCATCCACAACGACGTCGGATCATCGTCATTGCGAGCGTAGCGAAGCAATCCAGGCTGTTATTCCACCGGATAAGGCCGGTTAGCCTCCCGGAAGGATGGAATCAACGGGCATTCTGATTGACGAAGCCCTTGAAGATCGTCAGGAAGATGATCTTCAGGTCGAACCACAGCGACCAGTGTTCGATGTAGTAGAGGTCGTATTCGATCCTCTTCGCAAGATCCGTGTCGCCTCGCCAGCCGTTCACCTGCGCCCAGCCAGTGATTCCGGCTTTTACCAGATGCTTCTTCATGTAGTCGGGAATCTCGTCCTTGAACTGCTCCACAAAAATGGTGCGTTCAGGGCGGGGGCCCACGATCGACATGTCCCCCTTCAACACGTTGAGAAACTGCGGGAGCTCATCAAGGCTGGTGCGGCGGATGAAGGCACCGAACCATGTGTTGGTCTTTGCCTGGGCATTGCCCCATTGCACGCCGTTCTTCTCGGTATCGACCGGCATGGAGCGGAACTTGAGCATCATGAAGGGCTTGCCGTTCCAGCCGACCCGCTCCTGCCGGTAAAATACGGGGCCGGGTGACGTGAGCTTGACCCCTATGGCCAGTGTAATCATCACCGGGCTGATCAGTGTCAGGATCAGCAGCGATATCAGCCGATCCTCCACAGCCTTTACCAGCCGGTTCATGCCCGTCATGGGCGTGGTGGATAGATCAAGCATCGGCATGCCGGCGACCTCACTCACCCCATGATTGATCAGGCGGAAGGCAAAGATGTCCGGCACATAGCGAATATTGACGGTGCTGTGGCGCAGCAGGTGCAACACATCCCGCACCCGAGCCTCGTCCCTCAGGGGGAGGGTAATCCATACCTCGGCAACGTCATGCTCGCGCAGATAGCCATCAAGCCCGACCCATTCATGATGAAGGGGAATGCCGTCAAACGTCCCGTTCGACGAGGCCTGGTCATCAAATACAGCGACAACATCAAAGCCGGTCCAGCCTGAGGATCTGACGCGGCGCAGCAGTTCCCGCGCAACCTCCGACTGGCCGACCATCACGACCTTCTTGTGATTCCGACCGCGAAGACGTAACCAGCGCAGCAGGCCATACATCGCGAACCTTTCAGCCAGCAAAAAACCACCCGCCAAGAGCGCCCAGGTGCTGATCCATAGACGCGAATAGGTGTCTGATACCTTGAGCATGAACAGGAGGACGAGCAGGGTTGCTACCACGGATGCCCAGCCAAGCAATACGCGACCGAACATGTTGGCCAGATTGCCGCCGCGCCAAGAGTGGTAGACGCCCAGCCCGCTGAAGAACACCAGGAGCAGCAGGGCGCTGGTCAGAATCAGCAACGTGTAACTTGGGGGTATGGGGAAGCCCGCGATACCAAAGCGCCAGAGATAGGCGAGGACGCCGGCAAGGGCCACCGCCAGAACATCACTCGATCTGACCATGAGGGAGAGGATGTCATGTGTGCTTTTCAAGGCATTTCCATAAGGCATAAGAGGATTCCAATGCTTGCGGTCAGCGAGGCCGCACAGAGACATGACCTAAAAAATGATCGCACGTGGCAAGCATAGAGCCAGTCACAAGCTCACGTTGACTTGGCGATGGGCAAGCCGTATTTCACCACTGCAGGCGAAGTAATCAAGGTGATCCTGGAGGTCCAAACGCACATCATGAGCAGGCTGACTCGCCCCTGCCTCAAGCGTGCGCCCCATCCCAAAACCGCTGATGCATGCTCATCCGCCGCTTGAGTGCCAATGGAAGCCGCTTTTCATTCAGCCCCAATTTGAACCCGGCAAGTTTAAAGGCGTTCCTCAAGAGCGCCCCCGGCCACAGATGAATCCGTCGCCAGCCGAGAAAACGTAACTCAGACTTCACAAACCGCAGGCCTTCGCCACCCGCGCCGCCAAAGTTGTCACGGATCCATGGCTCGCGCGCATGAAACACTCCCGTATCGAAGTAGCGGCGGAACTCCTCAAGCAGGGTGTAGTTGTGCGAGTGCCGACAAAGGGCATCACCCGCATAGGCAACCTTCCACCCCTTCATGAGCATTCGGGCGGCCACGTACATGTCTTCAGACAGGATGACGTCAGTTGGGAAGCCTCCAACATCTGTCAGCGCTTCACGCCTATAGGCCGCAAACGAGTTGGAGATGAACGGGGTCTTGATCCCAAGTTCCGCTGCATCATCCATCGACTTGACGCGCGACTCGGGCGGGTAGTTGAACAGTCGCGCATGCGTTGCCAATGGATTTGCATCCAGATGAGGAAGCTGGCGGCCGCATACGGCGCCCACAGAAGGATCTACGAATGGCGCAACGATACGCTCGATCGCATGTTCGTCGGCAAGGTAGGCATCCTGCGTCATGAAGACATAAATTTCATGGTCGGGATGTTGGTCGACCATCAATTGGCGTGTTCCGCCGTGGTTGAACTCGGATACCTGGATGCCGTGGACCTGTGCATGATGATTACGAGCAACGTCAACGGTGGCATCCGAAGAATTGGAATCTACGACACAGGCATCTGCTTTCAGGGTTTGGGTCGAGAGTGATGCCAAGAGGCGTTCGAGATCATTGGCGCCGTTGCGTGTCGGAATGACAAGCATGGCCTTCAGTATCGACATGAGGGCTACTCAGCCGGGTCAAATGAGTTGATGGCATCCCTTGTTTGTTCGAGGAATGCATGACCATGCTTGCGATCCGGTTCGAGATGGCATCCTTCTGCCCACTCGTTCCATGCGTTGATAAAAACGAAACGTTCGGATTCGGGGTACGACTGCACATCTCTGATGGCGTGCTTGAGCCATTCTCCGTACAGGGCAGGATCGTCATTCTGAATGATCGTCGCTGACTTTCTTCGCGCACTGTTGTCCCATGAAGGGAATACGCATGGGAACTTGCGATAGGAAGATGGCCATGTCTTCCGCATCAGTCCCTCCACCATGGCGCGGTAGTTGACAATGTTGTTCGCTTGAACGGACAGTTTGATGTGCTGATAAAGTCCATCTGGAAGAACACGCCGGGCAAGACGATACAGCCATGGCTTGAACCCTTGCGGAGCAGGGAAGTCCCGACGGTCGGGTTGGAAATCGACGATCGCATCGAAGCCAAGAGCAAGGATGTCATTGTCCTCGATCTCCACGAATCCGTTCTTGACGGCGCTAAGGTACAAATCGGGGAAACCGGCTTCGCGAACGGCATTGCGCCAGGACACAATCATATCCTTGATATCTGGGATGTGATCGAGGCGGTAGATCAGCAACAACGGCCGTCCGTCAATCTTTATGTAGCGATCATCCCGGAATGCGTTGATGAACCACTGGATGTGATCGTCCGCATCCTCTTTGGTGTAATCCTGCTTGATCAAAACCTGCCGGTCGAGGCCATCCCAGGCCCGCGTCCAATTCTCGTTGGCCCAGCAAAGGCAAAATGGAAAATCAGGTTTCCCGCTGGCCATTACCTCGTTGAAAGGTCTGTCAAGGAGCATGTGGCCGTTGAACCAATAATGGTAATAGCAAAATCCGTGAACCCCGTGCTCTTTTGCAAGGTTGGCCTGGGCCTCGCGGGTTTCATCAAGCCTGAGATCATAGAACCCGAGGTCAGCAGGTATCTGGGGTTGGTGATGCCCATCGAAGCGCGGCCTGGCCTGAGAGACATTGGTCCATTCGGTGAAGCCTGTGCCCCACCATTCGTTGTTTTCATTGATGGGATGGAATTGTGGGAGATAAAACGCGATGACCTTCATGTTGATCCTGTTTTTTTGTAATTAAAAGAGATGCCAGAGTAAAGCCAAGATAAACTAAGCCTGCAGGCGAGGATAGTAGAAATGTATTGAACAAGCCGGTGGATAACCAGGCGATGTAAACTATTGATATTGCCAGAATGATTTTTTTTGGTTGTTGTGTCTTTTGTGTGTTTTTGTATAGCGGCCACAGGGGTAGGTTAAGTGCTATTAAGATAACTGCGACACCTATTATGCCAAACTGTGTCAAAAAGGAAAGCCATTGCAAGACGTAGTTCCATGGTGCTTTCTCGAAATAGATTAGGTTGTCAAGGTGTGCGCCGATGCCGTGGCCATAGAATGGGCTTGATGTGAACATCTCCCAAAGCGCGGGCAGTAGAATGTGGCGAATGGAGTCGCTGCTTTGCGCGTAGTCACCAAAGTATCTGTCACGCATAAATTCCATTGCCCTGTCGCCTGTTGTTACGGTTATTGCGATTAGGGTTGCCATTATCACAAAAAATTTTAGTATAGATGAAATTGTTGTTTTGGGGTTGTTGTTTACGATCCAAGATGAGGCTAAGGTTAGGGCGTAAAGGGCCCAAAGATATCGAGAGAATGAAATTATAATTGCGGTCAGGAAGAGTAAATTTAGTATATTGGAGGTTGGTTTGTATCTTCTTGTGTTTTTATAGGTTAGATGAATAAGCAGTGTCGCCGGGATAAGTGCAAAGTCGGCAGGGGTGTTGATTCTTGTGAACCATCCATAGTTGTATGTGATTGGGGAGTAGCCAAAAATGTTGTAAAGCCTTTCAAATAGTGATGCTATATCAATTAATCCTGCTGCGCCTAGGGTAAAAATGGTGATTTTAGTAATTGAGTATGCGGATGTGGCGTACAAGAAGGCCACTGATGATTCTCTTATTGAAATGATGCCAAGACCAATTGATGCGATTATTAAAGATGGGATCGCGAGTGTTGTTGTCCAGGCTTTTATGGCCGAGCCAATTGCTTGGCTTCCGAATCCGTTTAAAAGCGAAAGTAACGCATATCCCGCCATGAAAAGAGTTGAAAATAAAAAAAGATTTACTAGCCACGCGGGTATGTGGCGGAATGTGATCGCCCGAAGTGTTAGTGGGGTTGCTAAGATCCCGATAATTATTGCCTTTATGTTGATTGGGCCGACGCTCCCGCTTGGGAGGATGAGTATTAATGCAAGCAATATACATAGTGTTAAAACGCTTGCGTTTTTGATTTTGTGTTCAGGGGGTGTGTTGAGGGTGTTTGTGTAAAGCTGCATTCGAGTGTGACTCTATGGCGTTTGTTACTTTCGTTATTGTGTCGCAGGTCACAGATCTGCGGTCGGTGAAGAGTTGGCCCTCATGTGTTTGAATGTAATATGCTTTAACGAAGCGCTTATTTTCTTCATGAAACCTTGATGAAGAAGGTCTTTGCTTGGTAAATGTCTCGTGCGCTTTTTTTAGTTCGGAGGCATGCGTCAGTTTGATGCACATCTTGTGTGGGGTATAGAAGGCTTCTCCAAGACAGTAGACTGGTTTTTCGTGCAGAAGAGCCTCAAATCCCATTGTGCTGGTTAGTGTCACTACCCCTTCGCTGTTCTCTAAAAGAGATTTCGTTGAATGTTTGTAGTGAATTAGTCGGACGTTTGGGAGGTTGTATAGCCTTTTGTAATACGATAGCTTCTTAAAGCCCGCTGCATTTGGGTGATCCTTGATGTACAGCATAATTCCATCTGGCAGATTGAATGCGAGGTTTTTTATTACAGCATCTTCGTCTACGAATTCGGGTGATAGTACTGATGTGGATGACTCTGGATGATAGTGCAGTGGATAAATTAAGTATTTTTCGCCGGGTTGAGGGTGGGTAAATAGCTTGTCCAGTTGGGTTAGCGTTAGCTTTCGTCTGATGTTTCTCTTTAGCCTTGCAAGTGTTGCGTCGATAAGAGGGGGGGATTGGATTGCGTATCTTCCTTCTTCTCGGGCGATGGGGTTAAGCAATTTTTTAATAATTTTTGGGTCGTTTTTTATCTTGTCAATGTAGTGTTTAATGTATTTTGTTTTATATGAGAATGGGTTGTTCTTCATGTAATCTGGAATTGGCGGGCGCTTTTCGTCTATCCAAGATTTGATGAGGTTTTCTGTTAACGGGTCGCAAACTTTTTTTTCTGAGCTCATTTCGCGATGGATGAGTTCCTGAATGCCAAATGGCGTTGGCCATATCTCGAATCTTCCGGGGATTCTTGATCCTATCAATCCAATATAGTTCTTGTTGTGTTTTTTTGCGGCCGTGTATGCAGCATAGGCGAACGAGTTGGAAACGTTTTCGTAAATAACAAAATCCGGATTGGATGACATAAAAATTTGATCGAAATATTTCAAAATTTTTTTTGACGATTCCTGGTTATATCTGCCGGGCCTTGTTAGGCCTAGCTCAGTGTCTCTGTCGTAGTTCGGGAACATTATATGACCATAGTCCACAAATGAGCTGTTTGTTTCGTGGTTTGCCTTGGTGAAGTCGGTTAGGAAGGTTGTTTTTCCTTCGAATGTCAGGTCGTACTTAATTATAGGGATTCGGCTTTCGCACGCCCATTCAACAACATGCCCCCTGCGAGTGAGCTCTTTACCCAGCTCTGTCAACATCACCGTAAGTGGTGACATGTCAATGAGTATCAAAAATTTCATAACAAGGCTTTATTTCAGGTCCAGAGGGGTTGTTGGTGTGTTGGCTTTTACATCGCGTTTTAGGATTTTTCCTATAAGCAGATGTAATGATTTTGGTGGCAGCCCATAACCCGGCCTTACACTGCGCACCGTATCAGGCGTGATGACATCACCGGCCTTGAGATCTTTCACGAAGTAGAGCGAACGCCTGAACTTCACGTTGCCTTGTTCGCTGGACTTGCGTCCATAATCCACTTTGCCCAGGGCCTCCCAGGCAGTCTTGCTGTCCCGGCACAGGGCTGCCATTTCTGGTGGTTCCAGTGAAAAGCTGTCATCCGGGCCGCCGCCATTGCGGTCCAGGGTGAAGTGCTTTTCGATGATGGAGGCGCCCATGGCCACGCTGACAATGGCGGTGGTGTTGTCCAGCGTGTGGTCGGACAGGCCGGTGACCAGGCCGAAGCGCTGGATCATGTCGGGGATGGTGCGCAGGTTGTAGTCGGACGCCGGGGCGGGGTAGCCGCTCACGCAGTGAAGGATGGCGAGTTCCTTGCAGCCGCCTTCGCGTGCGGCATCGATGGCCTCCTGGATTTCCTCGGCATCGGCCATGCCGGTGGAGATGATCATCGGCTTGCCGGTGCTGGCGACGTACTTGATCAGAGGCAGGTCGATGGCCTCGAAGGAGGCGATCTTGTAGGCCGGGGCGTTGAGGTCTTCGAGCAGGTCGACGGCGGTGTTGTCGAAGGGCGAGCTGAAGATGGTGATGCCAAGCGACCGCGCATGCTCGAACAGCGGCTTGTGCCATTCCCAGGGCATGTGGGCTTCCTGATACAGCTCGTACAGAGTGCGACCATCCCACAGCCCGCCGTGGATCTTGAAGTCCTCAGTGTCGCAATCAAGCGTGATCGTATCCGGCCGGTAGGTCTGGAGCTTGACCGCGTCGGCACCGGCCTTCTTGGCTTCCTCAATGATACGCATGGCCGTTTCGAGGCGGCCGTTATGGTTGGCGGATAGCTCGGCGATGACGTAGGGCGGTGCATCCGAGGCGATGCGGCGTCCGGCGATGTGGATTTCCGGCGTGTTCGACATGGGGTTTCTCTCAATCAAGCAGTTGCCACTCGGACGTCAGCAGACCGAAGCAGAGTACGTCATGGAAGCCCTGCCCGTCATAGTGCTGATCGCGCAGCAGGCCTTCCTGCTGAAATCCAAGTGCGCGATGAAATCGGATGGATGGTTCGTTGAAAGCCAGGGCCTGGCCACAGATCTTGTGCACGCGGACGTGTTCGAAGGCATAGCGTAGCGCAGCCTTTCCGAGACGTCGTCCCGTTCCCTTGGGGGCCCCCGGTGCCGCATAGAATCCCCATTCGGCGATGGGGCCACCGCTCAGTTGGCTGAGTTGAACGAAGCCCATGGGGGTCCCCGCTGCCTCGAAGATCAACAGGTGCTTGTGGGGGTTCTCTGATGCCTGCTCGAACCAACTCTGATGCTCGGTCAGCGCAATCTCATGCTGGGTGTACATGTAGCGACGAACATCAGGGTGATTGCGCCACGAAAGAACCAAGGCAAGATCATCAGTGGTCATGGGGCGCATGCGATCGGCGATGATGGATTCGGGAGTCATGCCAGTTTCCCCATCTGCTCCAGGACATGGGGTGCTCCTCGACCATCCGTGACCTCGCTGGCGGCGTGAATCATGTCAGCCAACGATCGTTCTTCCAGCAACATGGGAAAGATGGATTTCAATTCATGCGGGATGGCATCGGGCTTCCCGAGCAAACGGGCTGCGCCCCTCTGTTGCAGGGCAAGTGCCCCCTCTTCCTGATTTTCCGCCAGGATAACGAGCAGCGTGGGCAGGCCAAGACAGCACCTCTCCCATGACGTGCCGCCCGCCGCCCCGATGGCGAGGTCGCTATCCGCCATCACTTGGGCCATGTCGCTGATGCTGACGCGCACCGTGGTCGGCCAAGGCATCGTGGCCGCAAGGCTGCGCACCTGATCAAGCCACGGCGCACTTGCGCCCATGACCACGGTGATCTGGCAGTCGGATGGAAGTGGGCATGCCTTCAGTGCTTCTAGGACCTTGCCGGTTGCATTCGGTTGGTCTACGCCGCCCATGGTGATGAGCAGGCGTTTCAGCGCAGGTCGCTGGCGACGCTGCAGGCTGTATTCGCGCAGGGCGGCGAATTCGGGACGCAGCAAGGCATATTGGGGGCCGATAAGGCGTCGGCAGTATGCGGGCACAAGCGCTTCGTAGTCGCCCGGTTCGCGCCCCAGATTCTGGTCGAGCAGAAGGTCACAGGCATGGGGGCGATCGGCCAGGTCGTCGATGACCATGAGCTTCTGGTAACAGCCTTGCAGTGCCTGCTCCCAGCGCGAGTCGAGGGCGTAGTGGTCAACCACGAGCCAGTCCGGCTCATCTTGGCTGAGGATGGCCCTGGTTTCCGCCGCATCGGTTTCCCAGGGGCAACCCAACCAGTGGGCATGCGGTGGGTTGTCCCTGGGGTGGGTCTCACCTCCCATCGCGAGCAAGCTCGCTCCTGCGGGGAGTGTATCGACACGGTAGCCCTTGCCGCGGATGTGTTCGATCAGGTGGCCGGGGTGCTCGCGACAGATGAAGCGGCACTCCGCACCACTGGTGGCGAGGGCGTCGGCAAGGGTCAGGCAGCGCATGACGTGGCCGGTGCCGATGTCGAGCGAGGCGTCGACACGGAAGGCCACGGATATCGGGCGGCTTGCCGTCATGCCGCAACCTCCCTCATGGCCTTGAACATCCACTCGGCACGCTCCCAGTCCTCGGGGGTGTCGATGTCCTGCACCCGGTGACGCGGGAGGATCACGGGCGCAGCAGCGGGGGAGAAGATCGGCTTGCCCGCCAGCCATGCCGAATTTTGGCCCCAGTAGAACTGGCCGGCATCGTGGTAGGCCTCTTCCAGATCTTGCGAGCGGGTGTTGAAGTGTTCGGGGTGGAACATTTCCACCCGGCCTGTCGCCGTGAGGCGGAGGGCGCGCTGGATGGGGAAGGCGTAACTGGTGACGGAGAAGGCGTAGTCGCAGCCGGTCGAGCCCAGTACATCCAGCCCCTGCCGGATATCTTCCACCCGGACAAACGGCGCCGTCGCATAGATGCAGCAGACCTTCTCGGGCGCTGTGCCCTGTCGCTGGAACCACTCGATGGCATGGCGGATGACCGGGATGGTTCCGGTGTGGTCATCCGACAGTTCGGCGGGGCGCATGAAGGGCACGGCAGCGCCATGGGCACGGGCGACGTCGGCAATCTCGGCGTCGTCGGTGGAGACGATCACGTGGTCGAAACAGCCGCTCTGCAGCGCGGCCTCGATCGACCAGGCGATCATCGGCTTTCCGCCGAAGGGCCTAATGTTCTTGCGCGGGATGCGCTTGCTGCCGCCGCGGGCGGGGATGACGGCGAGTCTCATGTCCGCAGCGCCTTGCTCAGTGCAGTGATGACCTGATCCTGCTCCTCTGTGGTCATGGTCGGATACATCGGCAGGCTGATGGCCTCCGCGTAGTAGCGCTCGGTCTCAGGAAAATCCCCGATCTTAAAGCCCATACGCTGATAGTAGGGCTGGGTGTGTACAGGGATGTAGTGCAGGTTGACGCCGATACCCTGCTCCCGCAAGGCCTCGAAAACCTCCCGATGGGTTCGGTCAATCTGATCCAGCTTCAGGCGGATGACATAGAGGTGCAGGCCGGAGTAACTGTCCGGGTGTTGCCATGGCAGGGTCACGGGCAGGTCCGCGAGCATTTCATCGTAGCGTTTTGCCAGGGCATGGCGGCGACTTACGTAATCATCCAGGCGTTCCATCTGGCTGACACCAAGGGCGGCCTGCAGCTCGGTCATGCGGTAGTTGAAGCCCAGGTCGATCTGCTGGTAGTACCAGGGGCCATCTGGCGCATGAGTCATCTGGGCCTGATCGCGGGTAATGCCATGGCTGCGTAGCAGGGCCATGCGCTCCGCCAGCTCCGCATCGTTGGTCAGGGCCATCCCCCCCTCGGCGGTGGTGATGATCTTTACCGGGTGGAAACTGAAGACCGTGATGTCGCTGTAGCGGCCGTTGCCGATGGGCTCGCCCCGATACCTGCCGCCGATGGCATGCGAGGCGTCCTCAATGATGCGAAAACCGAAACGCTGGCTCAGGGTGTGGATGGCCTGCATATCGCACGGTTGGCCGCACAGGTGGACTGGGATCACGATCTTCGGCAGGCGTCCTTGTTTTTCGGCCTCCACCAGTTTGCGCTCGAGTGCCTTGGGGCAAAGGTTGTACGTGCGCGGGTCGATGTCGACAAAGTCAACCTCGGCACCGCAATACAGGCCGCAGTTGGCGGAGGCCACGAAGGTGATCGGACTGGTCCACAGCCTGTCGCCGGGACCAAGGCCAAGGGCAAGGCAGGCGATGTGCAGGGCCGAGGTGGCGCTGTTGACGGCCACGGCGTGCTGCGCGCCGCAGTAGTCGGCCACGGCCTTCTCGAAGCGCGGCACCATCGGGCCCTGGGTGAGGAAGTCCGAGCGGAGCACCTCGACCACGGCGTCTATATCGGCTTGGGTTATCTCCTGACGTCCGTAAGGGATCATGATTCAGGTGGCTCCTTGGGAAGGCGAGGTTGTGGCACTTGCCGGTGTCAGGTCACCGCTTTGTCGCCGATATTGCACAAGCTTGAGTCCGCCCATCCACACGAATGCGGCGATAAGGCCGTAGGCGGCGGCTTCAAGCGGTGCTACGCGGGCAAGCAGGGCGATGGTGAGAATGAAGACCACAAGCGACGAGATGTGTGCAGCGACGATGCTACGATCCGCTCCGCGTGCGTAAAGGCCATAGTGGGGGATCATGCCCGCTGTGTAGATCACGGCGACGGCAAGCAGCAGCCATAGCAGATGCATGTGTTCGGCGTAGAGCGGCCGTCCGATCCAGTCCAGCACGAAGGGGGCGGCCGCGGCGATCCCGGCCGCGAGGCCGGCACTAATGCCGAGCGTCGACCAGAGCATTTCCTTCTTGAGGCGCTGGTAGGTAGGGTGATCGCCGTGACGATAGGCGCTGACCATGCGTGGATACAGGAAGGAGAAGACGGCGGCGTCGAGGAAGCTCATGATCGCCATCGCCATGCCCATGTAGAGGACATAGACACCGAGCAGATCCATGCCATTGAGCGCCTCGACGACGAATCGGTCGACGGTCGTCAGAGCCTTGAAGCACATGGTGGCGACAAGGAACAGCAGACCGACGCCGAATCCGCGCTTCAGCCATGTGAAATCCACGGGCCAGGAGCGCCATGGAGAGACTTCACGCAGGATGCCCAAGCCTCCGACAAGGATGGCGAACAGTCCTCCGGCCAGCCAGGCGATGAAGGTTGTTTCGAGGTTCCGGGTGTCCGGCAGGAACCAGATGATGGGCAGCAGCCCCCACACCCAGGCCCCCATGCGTATGAACAGCACCCAGCTTGCAAGCAGCGGACGCTGCATCGCGACAAGGAGGCGGTTGATCTCCTGGGCAAGATGTTCTGCCACAAGAAGGGCGAAAAACCAGAACATCAAGTGCGCGGGAAGCAGGTCAAGGGTGAACAGCAGCAGTTGAGGCGGGATGAGGATGATGTAGAGCATCCCCGTGGCCAGGATCTGGTGCTGCAGGACAAACGACCAGCGCTCACGCGGCAGGGACATTAGTTCCCGCTGGCTGTAGGTGTAGTAGTCCCCGCCGATGACGAGCATGCTGAAACCGACCGTGGCGAGGAAAAGGCCGAACAAGCCCACCTCGGCCGGCTCTAGAAGCTTGGCAAGGACAAAGATCAGGGCAAAGCGGCTGCCCATGGCCATAAGGCGCAGCGCCACGTTCAGGAGGCGTGGCGCCCATGCTGGGGACATGAAGCTGCCTCTCAGGACTCTCCGGCCATGCGGTTGAACTCCCGCGCTTCTTCAACGGAGAGGAAGTGGGGGTTGTTGCCGGAGTTGTACTCGAATCCTTGCGGCACCAGCTCGCCCTTCTCGCCCAGGTTGTTCACGGCGTAGTCCACCTCGCGGTGATGGAATTTGATGGTCGGGCAGATCACGTAGTGGTCATCGAATTCCAGCGTGAGATGGGAATCATCGGCCGGGCACATGATTTCGTGCAGCTTCTCGCCCGGACGAATGCCGATGACTTTCTGCGGCATGCCGGGGGCCATGGCCTCGGCCAGGTCCGTGATGCGGATGGACGGGATCTTGGGCACGAAGATTTCGCCACCGTGCATGCGTTCGAAGTTCTTGAGAACGAAATCCACCCCCTGCTGGAGGGTGATCCAGAAACGGGTCATGCGCTCGTCGGTGATGGGCAGATGGTCGGCCCCCTGGGCGATCAGCTTCTTGAAGAAGGGGACGACGGAGCCACGGGAGCCCACGACGTTGCCATAGCGCACGACACCGAAGGTGGTGCGATGACCGCCCGCCATGTTGTTGGCCGCGACAAACAGCTTGTCGGAGGCAAGCTTCGTTGCGCCGTACAGGTTGATCGGGTTGGCCGCCTTGTCGGTGGAGAGGGCGATCACCTTCTCCACATTGTTCTCCAGCGCTGCATGGATGACGTTCTCGGCGCCATGGACGTTGGTCTTGATGCACTCCATGGGGTTGTATTCCGCAGCCGGGACCTGCTTGAGGGCAGCGGCGTGGATGACGTAGTCAATCCCCTTCATGGCCTGGCTCAGGCGCGCCTTGTCGCGTACATCCCCGATGAAGTAGCGCATCTCGGGGCTATTGAACTCCTGCTGCATTTCGAATTGCTTGAGCTCGTCGCGTGAATAGATTACGACCCGCTTGGGGGCGTAGCGTTCGAGGATGGTGCGAACGTATTGCTTGCCAAAAGAGCCGGTGCCGCCGGTGATGAGGATGGATTTCCCGTTGAGCATTATTCAATAGTCCTGATTGCGGTTGATTAATCGTAATGAGTGTGTTTGTGATCGTTTAATCACTGCCAAAGAGATCGCGTGTGTAGACCTTGTCGGCCACGTCCCGAATGTTGTCGGTCATGCGGTTGGCGACGATGACGTCCGAGACAAGCTTGAATTCGTCGAGATCCGTGATGACGCGCGAATTGAAGAAGGTCTCGTCCTTCAGCACGGGTTCGTAGATCACCACCTCGATGCCCTTGGCCTTGATCCGTTTCATGATTCCCTGGATGGAAGAGGCGCGGAAGTTGTCCGAGCCGCTCTTCATGATCAGGCGGTAGATGCCGACCACCTTGGGGTTGCGGCGGATGATGGAGTCCGCGATGAAGTCCTTGCGGGTGGTGTTGGCCTCGACGATGGCGTGGATCAGGTTCTGTGGCACCTCGCGGTAGTTTGCGAGCAGCTGCTTGGTGTCCTTGGGCAGGCAGTAGCCGCCGTAGCCGAAGGAGGGGTTGTTGTAGTGCATGCCGATGCGCGGATCGAGGCCGACGCCCTGGATGATCTGGCGGGTGTCCAGGCCGTGGGTTTCGGCGTAGGTGTCCAGCTCGTTGAAGTAGGCCACGCGCATGGCGAGGTAGGTGTTGGCGAACAGCTTGATCGCCTCGGCTTCGGTGGGGTGGGTGAAGAGGACAGGGATGTCCTCCTTGCGCGCGCCCTGCACCAGCAGCTGTGCGAAGCGTTCGGCCCGCTCCGACTTCTCGCCCACGATGATGCGCGAGGGATAGAGGTTGTCGTGCAGGGCCTTGCCCTCGCGCAGGAATTCGGGGGAGAAGAGGATGTTCTCCGTGCCCAGATCCTGCCTGATGCGCGCGGTGTAGCCGACCGGGACGGTGGACTTGATGACCATGACCGCGTCCGGGTTGATGGCCCTCACGTCGCGGATCACGGCCTCGACCGAACGGGTGTCGAAGTAGTTGGTTTCCGTGTCGTAGTCGGTCGGGGTGGCGATGACGACGAATTCGGCGTCGCGGTAGGCCTCTTCCTTGTCCAGCGTGGCGCGGAAGTGGAGGTCGTCCCGCCGCAGGAAGGCCTCGATCTCGGTGTCGACGATGGGCGAGCGGCCCTCGTTCAGCATCGCGACCTTCTCCGGCATGATGTCCAGCGCCACGACCTCGTGGTGCTGGGCGAGCAGCAGGGCGTTTGAAAGGCCTACGTATCCGGTTCCGGCGACGGCGATTTTCATGGCTGGGTAGCGGGGTTTGAGGTGGCGCGCTGATGAAGTTTCTCGGTGAGGACGTCGAGGATGTCAAGCAGGCGTTGTGCCGCCTGGGTGGCGAGCGTCAGGCGCTCAAATCGTTCTTCAGCGGTAGCGGGATAGTCGTGGCTGAATTCATTCCGAATGCGGCGCAGATCAAGCCACTCGTCAGCGGAGTCAAGCCAGTTGAGTTGCTCAAGACGATGGAGTCGGTCGATGACGGACATGTGGGCGACGTCTTCACCGAGCGAGCGGAGAATGGCAGGAAGAAGCCTGGCCCCCATGTCGTCCTGAAGCCGCGTAAAACGATAGGCGAATTGATCCAGCAGGCGACGATCATCCTTGGCCGGCGCGTCGATATCCGCCGGGGTGAGGTGCCGCCTGTCCATGTCGGTCAGGGCATCGACAAGCGCTTCCTTGTGCGCCGCACAGGCGCTTTGGGCTTGTTCGAGGGCGAGTTGGGATGGCGTCATGTTCGGGTACCTCGAAAAACCTACTCCGCGAACAGATTGCAGCGTCGCTTCCTCGCTCATCCCTCGCCTATCTTCTTGATATGTCTCGGGGATTCGCTGCGGGTCTCCTTGCACTCTGTCCGCTCGTAACGGTTTTTCAAGGTGCCCATTCATAGTTCGATACCCGTCTGGTGGGCGATCTCGACAATGGGGCGTGGATCGTGCTCGTGTTCGATCACCACGTCGATCTTTTGCTCGCCCAAGGCGCGTTCCAACTGGCCGAGAAAGCGGATTTTGCGCAGCAGAAGGCTGTCGCTCATGTCCTGGTCAGGCTTGACCAGCAGGTCAATATCGCCGCCGCGCTTGCGGTCATCCGTGCGTGAGCCGAACAGCCACACACGCGCCCGCGGCCCGAAGCTGGCGCGGGCTGACTGACGGATGATGGCGGCTTGTTCGGCGGTCAGGCGCATGGTGATCCACGGAAAAAGGGCCACGATTGCTTAAGCATGATAGCCGCGATACCACTCGGCGAAGCGGGCAAGGCCGTCCTCGATGCTGGTCTTGGGCGCGAAGCCGGTGTCGCGCACAAGGTCATCCACATCGGCATAGGTGGCGGGCACATCGCCCGGTTGCATGGGCAGCATGATCTTCTCCGCCTTGCGGCCGATGGCGCTCTCAAGGGCTTCGATGAAGCGGGACAGCTCGACCGGGCTGTGGTTGCCGATGTTGTAGATGCGGTAGGGCGCGGGGCTGCTGCCGGGGTCTGGGTGCTGGCCGTTCCAGTCCGGGTTCGGCTGCGGCTCGTGGTCGAGCACGCGGACGACGCCTTCCACGATGTCATCGATGTAGGTGAAGTCGCGCTGCATCTTGCCGTGGTTGTAGACCTCGATCGGCTTGCCCGCGAGGATGGCCTGGGCGAACTTGAAGTAGGCCATGTCCGGCCGCCCCCAGGGACCGTACACGGTGAAGAAGCGCAGGCCGGTGGTGGGCAGGCGGTAGAGGTGCGAATAGCTGTGCGCCATCAGCTCGTTGGCCTTCTTGGTGGCGGCGTAGAGGCTGATGGGGTGGTCCACGTTGTGGTGCACCGAGTAGGGCATGGCGGTATTCAGCCCGTAGACCGAGCTCGAGGATGCATAGACCAGATGTTCCACCGCGTTGTGCCGGCAGCCCTCGAGGATGTTCATGAAGCCGACGAGATTGCTGTCGACATAGGCGTGCGGGTTCTCGAGGGAGTAGCGCACCCCGGCCTGGGCGGCGAGGTGGACCACGCGACTCGGCTTGTGCTGCGCGAAGAGATCGGCCATGCCCGCGCGGTCGGCGAGGTCGAGGCGGAGGAACTCGAAGTTCGGATGCTCGCCGATCTGCGCGAGGCGGGCGTGCTTCAGGCGGACGTCGTAATAGTCGTTCAGGTTGTCGATGCCGACGATGCGCTCGCCGCGCGCAAGCAGGGCCTGGGTGACATGGAAACCGATGAAGCCGGCGGCGCCGGTGACGAGGATGGTCATGGGCAGTTCGGGGTGTGTCAGGATGGCGGGGACCTTATGCCGGTTCCCGGCTGGCGGCAATCCGGCATGCCCGTGCAGTCAGGGCGCTACGGATCGCCACGGCCCTTGGGGCCTCGTGATGATGAACTTGGCTAGGCACTAGCTGATTCTTCCCCTTGCTCGGCCATGCGCTCGAGCACCTTGTCGCGGAACTCGGCGATGAAGGCGGCGAACAGGCCGGCGCACAGGCCGAGGAAGCCGGCGAGGGCGAGGATCAGGGCCTTGCGAGGGCCCGCAGGCGCGTTGCCTTGCGCGGGTTCAAGGATGAGGCGGGTCGCGAGGATGTTGTCCATGGCGACCTTGATGCTCTTGACCTGGTCCTCCTGGGCGAGGGTCTGGCGGTCGAGATCCTTCATGAAAGAGGCCAACTCTGCCTGCCGCTGCTCCACGAAGGCCTTGGTGGAGGTGAACTCCTGAGCGTTTTCCTCGCGTCTTTTGTGAAGCGTTTCGCGCTCTGAAGCCTGCCGGACGTTCAGTCGCTCTTCGAGGGCGGACTGGCGGGTCAAAAGCTGCTGCAGCAAGTTGTCGCTCAGCATCTGGACTGCGGGGTCCAGGGTGTTTCTTGTGCCGTTTAGCAGCTTCCTGCGTTGCTGCTCTTGTTCCTTGATGAGTCCCTGTACCTCAAGCAGCTGTTTGTTTACCTGTTCTTCTTGAATATCCAGGCGGGATAAATCGTTCTCAATGAGCTTGCGTTCTCTTTCCAGCGAGAACAGGCGGGCCTTGGCGTCTTCCAGTTGCTTTTCTACGGCCTTGATCTTCGCGGAGCGCGCGTCGGGGTCGCTCAGGGCATCCAGCGCGCGCTGGGCGTCCGAGAGCTCGTTCTGGAGCTGGGCGATGTCTGTGGCGGTGACGCGATCGTGGTCCTTGATGAGCGCTTGGGCGGTGTCCTGCATGATCGCCTTGATGGCGTCGCCCCGCTCCTCCGGGACCGTGCTCGAGATGATCAGGGTGTTGCTGCCCTTGGGAGCCTGGACCTTGACGCGGGGGATGAAGTCAGCGGTCCCGGCTTCGCCCAGATGCTTGCGGATGGCATCGGGGAGATAGGCGGATTCGAGCTTGGACTTGACGGTGTCGGGAGACTCGATCGCCGTGAAGGTGCTGACGCCATCCCGCCGCTGCAGCTTGCCGCCGATCTCGATCACTGCGCTGTAGTCGTATTTCTTGGGCATGACGAGGGCGGCTGCGAGGCCGATCAGCAGCACCGCGCCGGCCACGCCGAGCACCAGCTTCTTGCGCCGCGCGATGGCGATCCACAGGTCGACCAGGCTGATCTCGTCGTCGCGGTAGTAGGCGGGGATGATACGGGGATCGAGCGGCTGGGGCGGCTGCGGGACTTGCTGGTTCTGCATGGCGTTCTGGCTTTCCTTGGGGCTTGGCTTGAACGGCGTGGTGCCGATGGGAGCCGGGGGCGAGCTTGCTTGCCCAGATATTACATCACGACGGCTTTTGTCTCTGGCACAGCATCCGTACCGCTTCCGGGTAGATCTTGTGCTCGATGGCGTGCACGCGCTGTTGCAGGGTTTCCGGGGTGTCGTCCGGCAGCACCGGCACGCGGCCCTGCAGGATGACGGGGCCTTCGTCCACGCCTTCGGTGACGAAGTGCACGGTGGCGCCGTGCTCCGCCTCGCCCGCCTCGATGGCGCGGGCGTGGGTGTTCATGCCGGGGTATTTGGGCAGCAGGGAAGGGTGGATGTTGATCAGGCGCCCGGCATAGTGGTGCACGAAGGCAGGGGTGAGGATGCGCATGAAGCCGGCGAGCACCACGAGGTCGGGGCGGTGGGCGTCGATGCGGGCCATGAGGGCGGCATCAAAGTCCGCGCGCTCGGGGAAGTCCTTGTGGCTGAGGACCTCCGTCGGGATGCCGGCCTTGCGGGCGCGTTCCAGGCCGAAGGCTTCGCCCCGGTTGCTGATGACGGCGACGATGTGGCCGCCATTCAATTCGCCGTTCTGCTCGGCGTCGATCAGGGCCTGCAGGTTGCTGCCTTGGCCTGAGATGAGTACGACGATGCGGGTCTGGTGCATGGGGGTATTGCGGAACTGGAGTAGAGCCGTCATCGCGGGCTTACGCCAGCTTCGCGTTAGGTCCGAAGGGCCGTGGCGATCCATGCCTTGCCGATCTTGCTGGCGAGGTGGATTGCTTCCCGCCACGGTCTTCGACCTCGCGGCTAAAGGCGCGCTCGCAATGACGGGGGATGGGTTCCTGCATCTACATGCCGGATCAGGCCAGGATCACGCCTTCGCCACCTGCGCGCTTGACCATGCGGCCCATCACCCACGGCTGCTCGCCGGCGTCCTTCAGGCGGTCGATGATGGCGTCGACCTTGGCGGCATCGACCATCAGCACCATGCCGACGCCGTTGTTGAAGGTGCGGTACATCTCGCGCGGCTCGACGTTGCCGCCCTCGCGGATCCACTGGAACACCGGGGCCGGGGTCCAGGAGGCGGTGTCGACCTCGGCGGCGAGGTCCTCGCCGTACACGCGCGGCAGGTTTTCGGTCAGTCCGCCGCCGGTGATGTGGCACAGGCCGTGCACGCCGGACTCGGCGTCGCGCAGCAGCGGCAGCAGGCTCTTGACGTAGATGCGGGTCGGCGCGAGCAGGGCGTCGGCCAGGGTGGTATCGCCGCCATCCGATGAAGGAAGGGGCTGGTTCAGGTCGGCGCCGGTCACGGCCAGCACCTTGCGAATCAGCGAGTAGCCGTTGGAGTGCGGGCCGGAGGAGGGCAGGCCGAGCAGCACGTCGCCCTCGCGCACCTTGCTGCCGTCCAGCATCTGGTCCTTCTCGACGATGCCGACGGAGAAGCCGGCGAGGTCGTAGTCGCCTTCTTCGTACATGCCGGGCATCTCGGCGGTCTCGCCGCCCACCAGGGCGCAGCCGGCAAGCTGGCAGCCCTCGGCGATGCCGGTGACGACGCGCGCGGCGACGTCGACCGACAGCTTGCCGGTGGCGTAGTAGTCGAGGAAGAACAGCGGTTCGGCGCCCTGCACCAGGATGTCGTTGACGCACATGGCGACCAGATCGACGCCGATGTGGTCGTGGCGGTCCAGGTCGATGGCCAGCCTCAGCTTGGTGCCGACGCCGTCGGTGCCGGAGACCAGTACCGGCTTCCTGTAGCCTTCCGGCAGTTCGAACAGGGCGCCGAAGCCGCCCAGGCCGCCGAGGACTTCGGGGCGGCGGGTGCGGGCAACAAAGGGCTTGATGCGGTCGACCAGGGCGTTGCCTGCGTCGATGTCCACGCCGGCGTCACGGTAACTGAGGGACGGGGTTCGATCAGCGGGGGGCTTGCTCATGATGGGGGCATGCGGCGGCAAAAAGGGGGTGTGCTATTGTACACGCCATCCTTGGACGATGCTTAAGGCATGCTCAAGCACATCCCCAACCTCATCACCGCGGCGCGCATGCTGCTGATCCCCTGGATCGCGCTGGCGCTGTTCGAGGCGCGCCATGCCGAGGCGGCCGCACTGTTCGCGGTGGCGGTGGTGAGTGACGGGGTGGACGGGTTCCTCGCGCGTCGCTTCGGCTGGCAGACCCGGCTCGGGGCAATCCTCGATCCGCTGGCCGACAAGGCGATGATCCTCGCGGCGATGGTCGCGCTGGTGGCGGCCGGCCTGCTTCCCATGTGGCTGCTGGTCCTGCTGCTGGTGCGGGATCTCGGCATCGTCGCCGGGGCGACCCACTACAACTTCTTTGTCCACGACGGCTTCGTCCCGCGCCCGCTGCTGGTCGGCAAGCTGCATGTCTTCCTGGTGGCGATGCTGATCCTGGTGGTCATTGCCTCCGCCTGGCAGGGCTGGGCGCTCGGCCAGGCGCGCGACGCGCTCATCGTCCTGGTCGCCCTTTCCACCGTCATCAGCGCCTACGGTTATTACCGCCAATGGAGCGCGTTGCCGCGCAAGGATTCTGACGCATGAATTTCGGATTGCCCCCGTGGGTGGCGGCAGCCCTCGGGCTCGGGCTGGTCGTCTGGTTGGTCGCCGCCCTGCAACCTATCCTCACGCCATTCCTCATCGCCATGTTGCTGGCCTACCTCGGCGACCCGCTGGCCGACCGCCTGGAGCGGCGCATGCCGCGCACGGCGGCGGTGTCGCTGGTGTTTCTGGGCCTGACCCTGTTGCTGGGGCTGCTGGTATTGATCGTCGTGCCGCAGGTGGCCCAGCAGGTGGTGCAGATGTCGACCAAGTGGCCGCTGGCGGTGGAGTGGGTGCAGCACAACCTGCTGCCGCGTTTCACCGAATTGACCGGCATGACGGTGAACCTCGACACGCTCAAGGACGCGCTGGCGAAGCACTGGGCGCAGGCCGGGGCGGTGACCGCCGACGTGGCGGGCTGGCTGTTCGGTTCCGGCATGAGCGCCGTGGCCTGGCTGGCGAACCTGGTGGTGATCCCTGTGGTGACCTTCTACCTGCTGCGCGACTGGGATGCCCTGGTCGCCTGGGTACGCGACTTCCTGCCTCGGAACGTGGAGCCGACCGTCAGCCGGCTGGCGCGCGAGTCGGACGACGTGCTCGGTTCCTTCCTGCGCGGCCAGCTCACCGTGATGCTGGCGCTCGGCAGCATCTACACCATCGGCCTGTGGCTCGCGGGCCTGGAGCAGGCCCTGCTGTTCGGCATGCTGGCCGGGCTGGTGAGCTTCGTGCCCTATCTCGGCGTGATCGTGGGCGGCCTCGGCGCGGGGCTCGCGATGCTGATTCAGGCCCAGGATCTTATGAGCCTGCTGCCGGTGCTGGCGGTGTTCGCCGTGGGCCAGCTGCTGGAGGGCTTCGTGCTCACCCCTTGGCTTGTGGGCGACCGCGTCGGCCTGCATCCGGTCACCGTGATCTTCGCCATCATGGCGGGCGGGCAGCTGTTCGGCTTCACCGGCGTGCTGATGGCCCTGCCGGTGGCCGCCGTGCTGGCGGTGCTGATCCGCCATGCGCACGATCGCTATAAGGCGAGCAGCCTGTACGGGCCGCGGGAGTCTCCCTCAGGACAAGAAACGGAGGGTGCCCCGCTCCCGCCGCGGGCCACTTCCGACGAGGCTCCGTCGTCCGGGCCTCGGGCTCCGGCTCGCTGAGAGCCTGTGAAAATATCCCCTCACCTACTGCGGCTGTCCCAGGACGCGCCCGGCGGCGTTGCGGGGACCCCAAAAATCGCTCACATAGGCCCTGCTATGCTCGCCATTTTTTGCACCCCGCGCCTTGCCGGACACGCCCAGGGCCACCCTCGCGACGGCAGGGGATATTTTCACAGGCTCTGAGCGCGTCTTTTACCCATGCTCTTCGCCCAGCAACAGGTCCTGGATTTCGGCCTTGCGCCGTCGCGCACCCTGGAGCAGTTCCTGCCCGGGGCCAACGGCGTGGCCGCCGGGCTCGTCGCCCAGCAGGCCCAGGGCAGGGGAGAGCCGCAGCTCTACCTCTGGGGGGCGAGGGGTTGCGGCAAGACGCACCTGCTCCAGGCTGCCTGTCAGCGCGCGGGCGAGCATGGCCTGCCCGCGGCCTACATCGCCCTGCTTGATGCCCCTCACCCGGGCGTGCTCGAGGGGCTCGAGAGGCTTGGCCTGGTGGCCCTCGACGACGTGCAGGCCGTGGTTGGTCAGGCGGTGTGGGAGGAAGCCCTGTTCGACCTGATCAACCGCCTGCGCGAGCACGCCGTGCCGCTGCTGCTGGCGGCGGACCGGCCCCCGTCCGCCTTGCCCGTCGCCTTGCCGGATCTGGCCTCGCGCCTTGGGTGGGGGCCGATCCTGCGGCTCGAGGGGCTGGACGATGCCGCCAAGCTCGAGCTGTTGCGCCGCCGCGCCGTGGAGCGTGGGCTCATCCTGCCGGATGAGGTAGGGCGCTACCTTCTGGACCACCTGCCGCGCGACCTGCCGAGCCTGCTCGAGGGGCTGGAGCGCCTGGACCGTGCGTCGATGGAGCTGCACCGCAAGCTCAGCCTTGGGCTTGCGCGCGAGGTTCTGGGGGAGGGGCGCCGGATCGCCCCATGAACCTGTCTCATGATCCTGTACGCCGCCTGATCGCCGCGGCACGCGGCTCCCACAGGGGGAGGATTCGGGGGGGTGGGAGCGGCGTGTCGCCGCGATCACCCCAGCCCTAACCAAGGCCCCCATCGCCGCGGCACGCGGCTCCCACAGGGGAGGATTCGGGGGAAGGTGGGAGCGGCGTGTCGCCGCGATCAGTTCCAGCCTAAGAGCCGAGCCCTCATCGCCGCGGCACGCGGCTCCCACTGAGGGGCGTCGAACCGGCTTGACAGCCGCTTCAAATGACCTTCGAGAACCGCTGCATGGCCTGTCCGCCCAGATAACGGTCGAACGGCATGCAGATGTTGCGGATCAGCAGGCGGCCACGCGGCAGGACGCGGATGCCGGCATCACTCATCTCGATCAGGCCGTCGGCCACCATGGGCTGCAGACGCTCGAGCGCGTGGGCGAAGTAGTCCTGGACATGGATGCCGTGGCGGGCGCCGAAGCTCGCGTAGTCGAGGCCGAACTGGCAGATCAGTTCCATGATCAGGTCACGCCGGATGTGGTCGTCCTCGGTCATGCACAGGCCGCGCTCGATCGGCAGCCTGCCCTCCTTGAGCGCCGCCTCGTAGGCATCCATTTCCTTCACGTTCTGGCTGTAGCAGCCGGCCACCTGGCTGATCGAGGACACGCCGAAGGCCAGCAGGTCGCACTCGGCGTGGGTGGTGTAGCCCTGGAAGTTGCGGTGCAGGCTGCCTTCGCGCTGGGCGATGGCGAGGCTGTCGTCGGGCAGGGCGAAGTGGTCCATGCCGATGAACACGTAGCCCGCGGCGGTCAGGTGCTCGATGCTTGCCTGGAGGATGGCGAGCTTCTCGGCCGGGGCGGGCAGGTCGGCGTCGTTGATGCGGCGCTGCGGCTTGAAGCGGGTCGGCAGGTGGGCGTAGTTGAACACCGACAGGCGGTCCGGGCGCGCCTCCAGTACGCGGTCGAGGGTCTTGAGGAAGCTCGTCACGTTCTGGTGCGGCAGGCCGTAGATCAGGTCCACGCTGATGCCGTGGAAGCCCTCGGCGCGCGCGGCGTCGAGCACGGCGAAGGTCTCCTCCGGCGACTGGATGCGGTTGACCGCCTTTTGCACCACCGGGTCGAAGTCCTGCACGCCGAGGCTCATGCGGTTGAAGCCGAGCTCGCGCAGCAGTCGGACGGTGGCGGCGTTGGCCTCGCGCGGGTCGATCTCGATCGAGTACTCCCCCTTGTCGTCGTCGCGCAGCGCGAAGCGCTCGCGGGTGGCGGCCATCAGGCGGCGCATCTCGTCGTGGCTGAGGAATGTGGGGGTGCCGCCGCCCCAGTGCAGCTGGTCGACGACGCGGGAGGCGTCCACGTCGCGGGCGACCAGGTCCATCTCTTTTTCGAGCAGGTCAAGGTAGGGGGCGGAGCGGGCGCGGTCCTTGGTGGCGATCTTGTTGCAGGCGCAGTAGAAGCAGACCGTGTCGCAGAACGGGATGTGGAAGTAGAGCGACAGCGGGCCGCCGAGGGTATTGCTGCGCGCGAGGGCCTCGCGGTGCTCGGTCTCGCCGAACCGGTCGTGGAACTGCACGGCGGTCGGGTAGGAGGTGTAGCGCGGGCCGGCGGTGTCGTAGCGCTTGATCAGGTCGGCGTCGAAGATGAGGTCTTGGTTCATGTGCGGCTACAATGCGCCGCATCTCAAGCGGTGCGGCGTGATGGACGAGTTATTGAAGGCCCTAGACTACTTTGGCGTTGTGGTTTTTGCCATCAGCGGCGGGCTGACGGCCGCGCGCAAGGGCATGGACCTGGTGGGCTTCGCCCTGATCGGCACCGTGACCGGCATCGGCGGCGGCACCCTGCGGGACCTGCTGCTCGACAAGCCGGTCTACTGGCTGACCGAGTGGGAGTACGTGCTGCTGACCGTGCTGGCCGCCTGGAGCGTGTTCCTGTTCGCCCGTGCCTTCACGACGCGCACCGCCGCCGCGTGGCTCAACTGGGCGGACGCCGTGGGACTCGCGGCGTTCAGCCTGATTGGCGCGCAGGCCGCGCTGGCGATGGGCACTTCGCCCTTCATCGCGGTGGTGATGGGCATGATGACCGCAAGCTTCGGTGGCCTGATCCGCGACATGCTGTGCGGCGAGCCACCCATGATCCTGCACCGCGAGGTGTATGCCTCGGCCGCCGCCGTTGGCGCGATCGTGTTCGTCGTGCTGCACGAGCTGGCCGCGCCGGCGCTGTTGACCCTGACCGCCGGTTTCTTCGCCACTTTGCTCATGCGTGGGCTGGGCATCGTCTACGGGCTGCACCTGCCGGCCTTCCCGAGGAGTGAAGCCTGATGGATGCGCTTGAAATCCGCGGCCTGACCAAGACCTACCGCAGTGGCACTCGGGCCCTGTCCGGCATTGATCTGGCCGTCCCCGCCGGCGACTTCTTCGCCCTGCTCGGGCCGAATGGCGCCGGCAAGACCACCACCATCGGCGTGCTGTCCTCGCTGGTCACGCCGACCTCGGGCGAGGTGCGGGTCTTCGGTCATGACCTGGTGCGCGAGCGGGCGACGGTCAAGTCGCTGATCGGCCTGGTGCCGCAGGAATTCAACTTCAACAGCTTCGAGCCGGTGGAGGAGATTGTCCGCCACCAGGCCGGTTTCTATGGCGTTGCGCGCGGTGAAGCTCGCAGCCGCACCGCCTGGCTGCTGCGGGAGTTGGGGCTTGCCGACAAGGCGCGCAGCCAGGCGCGCCAACTCTCCGGGGGCATGAAGCGGCGCCTCATGATCGCCCGCGCCCTGGCCCACCGTCCGCGCCTGCTCATCCTCGACGAGCCGACCGCCGGGGTGGATGTCGAGCTGCGGCGCGGGATGTGGGACTTCCTCACCCGCCTCAACCGCGAGGAGGGGGTGACCATCCTGCTGACCACCCACTACCTCGAGGAGGCCGAGGCGCTGTGCCGTCATGTCGCCATCATCGACGGCGGGCGGATCGTGGTGAGCAGCCCGCTGCGCGAACTGCTCGAGCAGCTGCCGGAGGAGAGCTTCGTGCTCGACCTGGTGGAGCCGGTCGCGGACGCGCCGGTGATCCCCGGCGTGCGCCTGCATCTCGTCAACCCGGGCACCCTGGAGCTGGAGATCCGCCGCGGCCAGCCGCTGGACCAGGTCTTCGCCGCGCTGCATGAGGCCGGGGTAAGGGTGATGAGCCTGCGCAACAAGAGCAACCGCCTGGAGGCCCTGTTCATGAAGCTGACCGGCCATGGCGTGGAGGACAAAGCATGATGAGTGTCGTCATCGCGGGCTTGAACAACGCCGTCGGGAAGGGCGTTGGGTCGCCGCAAGGCGACACCCGAAGGGCGGAATCCATGGATGGATTCCGCCGCCAGCTTCGCGTTAGGAGCGGAGCGACGTGGCGATCCACGAATCGGGCGCATGGATTGCCACGCTCCTGCGGGGCTCGCAATGACGATATTGTGGGGCTGTCATGAACGTCGTGCTCGAACTGCGCGCCCTGTGGACCCTGCTCGAGCGCGAGACCCTGCGCTTCGTGCGCATCTGGCCGCAGACCATCATCCCGCCGATGGTGACTACCGCGCTCTACTTCATCATCTTCGGTGGCCTGATCGGCGCGCGCGTGGGCGAGGTCGGCGGGGTGCGCTACATGGACTTCATCGCCCCGGGGCTCATCCTCATGGCGGTGATCAGCAACAGCTACGCCAACGTCGTGTCCTCCTTCTTCAGCGCCAAGATGCACCGCCACATCGAGGAACTGATGATCGCGCCGATGAGCAATTTCAGTCTCATCCTCGGCTTCATGGCGGGCGGCATGGCGCGCGGCCTGGCGGTCGGGCTGGCGGTCACCGCCGTCACCCTGCTGTTCACCGACCTGCAGGTGCGCGACTGGGGGCTCGCCATCCTGGTCATGCTGCTGACCTCGGCCGTGTTCTCGCTGGCGGGTATGCTCAACGCCATCTTCGCCAAGACCTTCGACGATATCTCCATCATTCCGACCTTCGTCCTCACGCCGCTGACCTACCTCGGCGGGGTGTTCTTCAGCATCGACCTGCTGCCGCAACCGTGGCGAGACATCGCCCTGTTCAACCCGCTGCTGCACATGATCAACGCCTTCCGCCAGGCGCTGATCGGGGTGTCGGACGTGCCCGCGGGGTTGGCCCTGGCGCTGCTGGCCGGCCTGCTCGTCGTGCTGCTCGGGGCGTGCGTGCTGATCCTGCGCAAGGGGTGGGGGCTGCGCGGGTGATCCCGATGTAGGAGCGACGCCCTCGTCGCGATAACCATTGCAGAAAATCGGCCCGGGGGCGGGCCTCCTACATCATTGTGTCCGACCCCCGACCCCCGACCCCCGACCCCCGACCCCCGACCCCCGACCCCCGACCCCCGACCCCTGACCACTGACCACTGACCACTGACCACTGACCACTGACCACTGGGCGGGCTTGCATCGGCAGGCCGTAGCCCATACAGTGCGCCCCGAGTCGGCCAGACCATCGCTGTGTCCCTTGCGGGCATGGAGGAAAGTCCGGGCTCCATAGGGCAGGGCGCCAGGTAACGCCTGGGGGGCGCGAGCCCACGGAAAGTGCCACAGAAAACATACCGCCTAAGCCCCGCGCTTCGGTGCCGGGCCGGTAAGGGTGAAAAGGTGCGGTAAGAGCGCACCGCGAACGCTGGTAACAGCGTCGGCAGGGAAAACCCCGTCCGGAGCAAGACCAAATAGGGGGACATCGATGCGGCCCGCAGAGTCCCCGGGTAGGTTGCTCGAGCCGCGTGGTGACACGCGGCCCAGATGAATGATGGTCCTCGACAGAACCCGGCTTATCGGCTGACTCGACTTCTTCCTGGCGCCCTCCCTCGCGGAGGGCGTTTTCTTTTAAACCCGGGTCTCAATACCTGCGTTTAAGTGACTGAATTACGTGGGTATGTGGGTTGCGTTTTCCGCTTATTAGATGCCGCTAACTCATTGTGAATAAAGAATTTTTTCTTGGAATGCAGTTGCGGATGCCAAGGTGGGTGGATATAGTGGTGGCAAGTGGAAATAAGTGGGAAAAGGTGGGGCTTCCGCCATGTTCCGTGGGATCAGCAACCTCAGTCTTGACGGTAAGGGACGTTTCGCGGTGCCGACGCGCTACCGCGAGCCCTTGGCCGCGCAATGCAATGGCGAGCTGATCATCACCATCGACACCGAGGAGCGCTGCCTGGTCATCTATCCCATGCCGGTCTGGCTCGAGATCGAGCGACAGATCGACGCCCTCTCCGGCCTCAATCGCAAGGTCAGCCGCATCAAGCGCATGCTGATCGGTCACGCCACCGAAGTCTCCCTCGATGCCAACGGTCGCCTGCTGGTGCCGCCCGAGTTGCGTGATCACGCTGGCCTGACCAAGGGTGCGGTGCTGGTGGGGCAGGGCAAGAAGTTCGAGCTGTGGGACGAGGACACCTGGCGCGCGGCGCGCGAGGACTGGCTGGCGGACGACGAGGACGAGGGCGAGGGGCCCGCGGCGCTGGAGCAGATCGCGCTATGACGGTTCCCGCGGCTCATCTCCCGGTCATGCTGGACGAGGTGCTCGAGGCGCTCTCGCTTCGGCCCGATGGCATCTATGTGGATGGCACCTTCGGTCGCGGCGGTCACAGCGGGGCCATTCTCGAGCACCTGGGGCCGGCCGGCCGCCTGATCGGGCTGGATCGCGATCCCTCGGCGGTGGCCGAGGCGCGCCGCCGCTTCGGCATGGACGCGCGCTTCACCATCGTCCACGCCCCCTTCTCATCCCTGCGCAAGGCGCTCGAGCCGCTCGGCGTATGGGGGCGGGTCGATGGCCTCCTGCTCGACCTGGGTGTCTCCTCGCCCCAGCTGGACGAGGCCGAGCGCGGCTTCAGCTTCATGCGCGACGGCCCTCTCGACATGCGCATGGATCCCTCGCACGGCGAGAGCGCCGCCGATCTCCTTGCGCACATCGACGAGGCCGAGCTGGCCGATATCCTCTGGCGCCTCGGCGAGGAGCGCTTCTCGCGCCGCATCGCCCGCGCGATCGTCCAGTCTCGTGCCGAGACCCCGATCACCCGTACCGCCCAGCTGGCCGAACTGATCGCCTCCGCCGTGCCCAGGCGCGAGCCCGGCAAGCATCCGGCTACGCGCAGCTTCCAGGCCCTGCGCCTGTGGATCAACCAGGAGCTGGCGGAGCTCGAGGCGGTGCTGCCCCAGGCGCGCGAGGCGCTCACCAAAGGCGGCCGTCTGGCGGTGATCAGCTTCCATTCGCTGGAAGACCGCATGGTCAAGAATTTCCTGCGCGGCGAGCGGGCCCCCGACCTGCCGCCCGAGATCCCGCTGATGGTCGAGCAGGCGCCCGCCGTCTGGCGCACGCTCGGCCGGGCTCAAAAGGCTTCCGCCGCCGAGGTGAAGGCCAACCCGCGCGCCCGCAGCGCGGTGCTGCGCGTGGCGGAGAAGCTGTCATGAGGCTGGTGGCGCTGCTGCTGTGGGTCGGTTGCCTGCTGTCCGCCATCGGCGTGGTGCAGGCCGAGCACCGCGAGCGCAAGTACGTGCTCGCGCAGGAGAAGGCCGTCCAGCATCGCGACGAACTTGAGATCGAATGGGAGCGCCTGCAGCTGGAGGAGGCGGCCCTGGCTGCCCACGGGCGGGTGGATGCCCTCGCCCGCGAGCGCCTGCGCATGGGGCCCCCGGGGCGTGATGCCGTGTCGATGGTGGTTCGATGACAGGGCTTCGCGCACTCATGCGGGCAGCGGGGCGTTGCGGCTGGCGCTACGGCATGGTCGTCGTGCTGTTCTTCGTGCTGGCCAACGTCATGCTCTGGCGCGCGGTCTATCTCAAGATCACCGAGCGCGATTTCCTCGAGCAGCAGGGCGGCATGCGCTACGAGCGCGTGCAGGAGATCTCCGCGCACCGTGGCCAGGTGCTTGATCGCAACGGCGAACCGCTGGCGGTCAGTACGCCGATGGAGACGGTGTGGGTCAATCCGCGCGAGCTCATGCCCGCGATCGACCGCGTGCCCGAGCTGGCGCATGCCCTGGGGCTCGAGGCCAGCCGGCTGCGCGCCCAGGTGCAGCAGAACGCTGAGCGCCGCTTCCTCTACATCAAGCGCCAGATCACCCCCGAGGAGGGGGCGCGGGTCAAGGCGCTGCGCATTCCCGGGGTCAACACCCGCCGGGAATACCGGCGTTTCTACCCGACCGGCGAGGTGACCGCTCACATCCTCGGCTTCACCAACATCGACGACGAGGCGCTGGAAGGCATCGAGCGCACCTACGACCACTGGCTGCGCGGCGAGCCGGGCGCGCGGCGTGTCATCAAGGACCTTCACGGCGGCGTGATCGAGACCCGCGAGCTGATCCGCGAGGCCCGTCCGGGTAACGACCTGGTGCTGTCGCTCGATCGTCGCCTGCAGTACCTCGCCTACCGCGAGCTCAAGGCCGCGGTGCAGGCGAACAAGGCGAAGGGCGGCACCGCGGTGCTGCTCGATGTGCGCACCGGCGAGATCCTCGCCATGGTCAACCAGCCGTCCTTCAATCCGAACGACCGCGCCAGCATCCGTCCGGACCTGACCCGCAACCGCGCGGTGATCGATGCCTTCGAGCCGGGCTCGACCATGAAGCCGTTCTCGGTGGCGGTGGGGTTGGAGAGCGGCAAGTTCAGGCCGGACACTCCGATCGACACCCACCCCGGCACCATGCGGGTGGACCGCTTCACCATCCGCGACCACCACAACTACGGCCTGCTGGACGTGACCGGCGTGATCCGCAAGTCGAGCAACATCGGCGTGACCAAGATCGCCATGGCGGTCGGTCCGGAGGCGCTGTGGGGCTTCTACGATTCGCTCGGCCTGGGGCGGGTGTCCGGCACCGGCTTCCCGGGCGAGTCGAGCGGGCGCCTGCGTCATTTCCGTGACTGGAGCGGCTCGGACATCGCCACCCATGCCTACGGCTACGGCATGAGCGTGACCGCCCTGCAACTCGTGCGCGCCTACGGCGCGATCGCCCATGACGGGGTGCTGATGCCCGTCTCCTTCCTCAAGGTGGAGCAGCCCCCCGAGGGCAAGCGTGTGATGGATGCTCCCGTGGCCGTGGCCCTGCGTACCATGATGGAAGAGGTGGTCAAGAGCGGCGGCACCGGCACCAAGGCACAGGTGTCCGGCTATCGCGTGGCGGGCAAGACCGGCACCGCGCACAAGTCGGAGGCCGGCGGCTATGCGGAAGACAAGTACGTGTCCGTGTTCGCGGGGCTCGCGCCGGCCTCCAATCCCCGCCTCGCGCTGGCGATCATGATCGACGAGCCCGGCACCGGGGTGTACTACGGCGGCCAGGTGGCCGGCCCGGTGTTCTCCGCCATCATGGAAGAGGCCCTGCGCATCCTCAATGTCGCGCCCGATGCCATGACTCCGGCCACGGTGGTCAGTGCGCCGTCAAAGGGGGGGCAGGGCTGATGGCCATGATGCTCTCGCGTCTCCTGGATGGGCTGGTCCCGGTCGCAGCAAAGGATGATCGACCGATCGAAGGGCTGTGCGCTGACAGCCGCCGCGTCCAGCCGGGCCATCTGTTCATCGCCCGCCGGGGCGGACGCTTCCACGCGCTCGATCATGCGCCGGAGGCCGTCGGTCGCGGGGCGGTCGCCATCCTTGCCGCCGAGGGCGATGCCGCCGGGTTGCGCGCCGCCCTCGGCGTGCCGGTGTTCGTACTGGAGGACCTTGTTCCGGCGCTCGGAAAGGTGGCCGACCGCTTCCACGGCGAGCCGTCAAGGGAGGTGCGCGTGATCGGCGTCACCGGCACCAACGGCAAGACCTCGGTGACCCACTTCATCGCCCAGGCCCTCGCCCTGGCGGGGCAGCCTTCCGGCCTGGTCGGCACCCTCGGCATGGGGCCCTGGGGGGAGCTGGCCGCCGCCACCCACACCACCCCGGACGTGCTGTCCGTGCACGCGGAGCTTGCGCGCCAGCGCGACCTGGGCGTGCGCTACGTGGCGATGGAGGTTTCCTCCCACGCCCTCGATCAGGGGCGTGTGACCGGGGTGCGCTTCCGTGCCGCGGTGTTCACCAACCTGACCCACGACCACCTCGACTACCACGGCGACCTGCATGCCTATGCACGGGCCAAGTGCCGCCTGTTCGAGGAGCTGCAGCCGGAGGCCGCCATCCTGAACATGGACGACGCCCTCGGCCGCGAGCTGCTGGAAGGCCTGCAGGGGCGCATGCCGCTGTGGGCCTATGGCCTCGGGGCGCAGCCCTGGTCCGCTGGTGGCGCTTCGGTGGTCGAGGCTCGCGGCCTGCGCCTGGACGCCGATGGGCTCCGTATCGACCTGCACACCCCGCTGGGCAACGGTGTGCTGGAGAGCCCGCTGCTGGGCGAGTTCAATGCCAGCAACCTGCTCGCCGCCCTCGCCACGCTGCTGGAGCTCGGCATGCCGATGGAGGACGCGCTGGCCCATCTCGGCCGCGTCGAGGCCCCGGCCGGGCGGATGGAACGCTTCGCGGCGCCGGGACATCCGCTGGTCGTGATCGACTACGCCCACACCCCGGATGCCCTCGACAAGACCTTGCGCACCTTGCGCCGCCATGCCCGGGGCCGGCTGTTCGTCGTGTTCGGCTGCGGCGGCGAGCGGGACGCGGCCAAGCGCCCGCGCATGGGCGCCGTGGCGGCCGGACTGGCGGACCGCGTGGTGCTGACCGACGACAATCCCCGCGGCGAGGATGGCGACGAGATCATCCGCGCCATCCGCGCCGGCATGCCGCAGGACTTCGAAGTGACCGCATCGTCTGGATCCCGACGGCCGTACCCCGCAGGGGCTTCCGGCATGGATGCCGGAAGGGTCTTCGGTACGGGATCAGCGAATCGGGACTTGCCGCATGGCAAGCCCGAAGGGGACCGGCCAAGGATGGCCGGCATCCTTGTCGAGCGCGACCGCCGCCGCGCGATCGCCCTCGCCATGACGGAGGCTGCGCCGGAAGACATCGTCCTCGTCGCCGGCAAGGGGCACGAGGACTACCAGGAGGTCGCCGGGGAACGCCGCCCCTTCAGCGATCGCGCCGTCGTGCTCGAACTTCTGGGGGAGGCCGCATGCTGAAAATGACCCTCGCCCAGGTTGCCCACGCCGTGGGTGGCACCCTGCACGGGCCGGCCGACCTCGAGGTGCGCGGCCTGTTCACCGATACCCGCAAGCCGCTGCCCGGGGCTTTGTTTGTCGCTTTGCGCGGTCCGCGCTTCGATGCGCACGAGTTCCTCGCCACGGCCTCCGAGGACGGTGCCGTGGCCGCGCTGGTCGAGCGCAGGCAGGAGATCGCGCTGCCGCAGATCGTGGTCGACGACACCCGCCTGGCCCTCGGCCGCCTGGCCGCCGCCTGGCGCGTCGCCTGGCCGGGCCGGCTGGCTGCCCTGACCGGCTCCAACGGCAAGACGACCACCAAGGAGATGCTCGCCGCCATCCTGCGCGAGCGCGGACCGACCCTGGCGACGCGCGGCAACCTGAACAACGACATCGGCGTGCCGCTGATGCTGGCGGAGCTTGATCCCGACCAGCCCTTCGCCGTGATCGAGATGGGCGCCAACCACAGCGGCGAGATCGCCTACCTCACCGGACTTGCCCGCCCCGACGTGGCGCTGGTGACCAACACCGGCCGCGCGCACCTGGAAGGGTTCGGCGGCCCGGAGGGTGTCATCCGCGCCAAGGGTGAGATCTACGGCGGCCTGCGATTGGGCGGCGTGGCGCTGGTCAATGTCGACGACGCCGGCGCCGCCTACTGGCAGGCGCTGAACAAGGACCGGGCCATGCTCACCTTCGGCATGGCCCGTCCGGCCGACATCCAGGGGCGCTGGCAGGCCAGCCCGGCGGGCGGTCGGCTGGTGCTGCTGGGCGCGGGGCAGGAGGAGACCATCGACCTGAACGTGGCCGGCGAGCACAACGCCCGCAACGCACTGGCCGCCGCCAGCGCGGCCATCGCGCTCGGCTTCGAGCTGGCCGAGATCAAGGCCGGCCTGGAGTCTTTCGGCGGCGTGCCGGGACGCCTGCAGCGCAAGCGCGGCCCGGAAGACAGCGTGCTTTGGGACGACACCTACAACGCCAACCCGGATTCGCTGCGCGCCGGCATCGAGGCCGTGCGCGGGCAGGGCGGGGAGACCTGGCTGGTGCTGGGCGACATGGGCGAGCTCGGACCGGACAGCAGCGTGCTGCATGCCGAGTCCGGCCGCCTCGCGCGCGAGCTGGGCGTGGCCCGCCTGTTTGCCGTCGGAGGGCTCGCAGCCCATGCCGCCGAGGCCTTCGGCCCCGGCGCGGAACATTTCACCGATATCGAAACCCTGGTCGCCGCCCTTGACGAGGCGCTGCGGCCCGGTGTCCACGTCTTGATCAAGGGGTCGCGCTCGTCACGCATGGAGCGAGTGACGCAGGCCCTGGAGGAGCATCCATGCTGACCGCGCTGTTCGAGGCGCTGAGCCACTATTACAGCGGCTTCAATGTCTTCCAGTACATCACCCTGCGCGCCATCCTCGGCGTGCTGACCGCGCTCGCGATCGCCCTGCTGGTCGGCCCGTGGATGATCCGCAAGCTGGCGGAGCTGAAGTTCGGCCAGCAGGTACGTACCGACGGCCCGCAGACCCACCTGTCCAAGTCCGGCACGCCGACCATGGGCGGGGCGCTGATCCTGGTGGCGATCGCGACCTCCACCCTGCTGTGGGGCAACCTCGCCAACCACTACGTGTGGATCGTGCTGCTGGTGACCCTGGCCTTCGGCGTGGTCGGCTGGATGGACGACTGGCTCAAGATCAGCAAGAAGAACAGCAAGGGGCTGCCGGCGCGCTGGAAGTATTTCTGGCAGTCGGTGATCGGTCTGACCGCGGCCATCTACCTGTACGCCAGCGCGCAGACCCCGGTCGAGACCAGCCTGATCATCCCGATGCTCAAGGACGTGCTGATCCCGCTCGGCTTCGGCTACGTCGTGCTGACCTATTTCGTCATTGTCGGCACCAGCAACGCGGTTAACCTCACCGATGGCCTGGACGGCCTCGCCATCCTGCCGACCGTGCTGGTCGCGGGCGCCCTGGCGGTGTTCGCCTATCTGACCGGCAACATCAAGTTCGCCGAGTACCTGGGCATTCCCTATGTCGCCGGGGTGGGGGAACTGGTGGTGTTCTGCGCCGCCATGGTCGGCGCGGGCCTCGGCTTCCTCTGGTTCAACACCTATCCGGCCCAGGTGTTCATGGGCGATGTCGGCGCGCTGGCCCTTGGTGCGGCGCTCGGCACCGTGGCCGTGATGGTGCGCCAGGAGATCGTGCTGTTCATCATGGGCGGCATCTTCGTGCTGGAGACCGTGTCGGTGATGCTGCAGGTGGCTTCGTTCAAGCTCACCGGCAAGCGCATCTTCCGCATGGCGCCCATCCACCATCACTTCGAGCTCAAGGGCTGGCCCGAGCCGAAGGTCATCGTGCGCTTCTGGATCATCACCGTGATCCTGGTGCTGATCGGGCTGGCCACCCTGAAGGTGCGCTGAAGATGGGCAACGCTGCGGACATCCTGATCGTCGGCCTCGGCAAGACCGGGCTCTCGGTGGCGCGCTTCCTTGCGCGCCGGGGGCTGGTCTTCGCCGTGGCCGACAGCCGCATGGAGCCGCCGGGCCTGGCGGAACTGCGCGCCGAATGTCCGCTGGCCGCCGTCCACCTCGGCCCGTTCGAGGCGGAGCTGTTCAGGGGCTTCCGCACCCTGGTGGTCAGCCCGGGCATCGCGGTGGCCGAGCCCGCCATCCAGGCCGCGGCGGCTGCAGGCGCGGAGATCATCGGCGACATCGAGCTGTTTGCTCGTCACGTCAAGGCTCCGGTCATCGCCATCACCGGCTCGAACGGCAAGAGCACCGTGACCACCCTGGTGGGCGAGCTTCTGGCCGCCGCCGGCCGCAAGGTTCTGGTTGGCGGCAACCTCGGCACGCCGGCGCTCGACCTGCTGGCCGGCCCCAACGATGCGGAGATCTACGTCCTCGAGCTCTCCAGCTTCCAGCTGGAGACGACATCCAGCCTCAGGCCGGCGGCCAGCGTGGTGCTGAACGTGAGCGAGGACCACATGGACCGTTACCCGGACCTCGCCGCCTACGCCGAGGCCAAGGGACGGGTGTATCAGGGAGCGGCGGTTGCGGTGGTCAACCGGGACGATGACTGGAGCCTGCGCCTGGCAGGCTGCTCGAACGCGGCACACACGGTCAGCTTCGGCCTCGATGCCCCGGCGGCGGGGCAATGGGGCATGGTGGAGACCGATCCGCTGGGAGCAGATCGGGAGTCGCCCTTGGGCGAACCCGAAGGGGGCCGCCCAGGGATGGTCGGCATCCGCGATGGCCAAACCTGGCTCGCCCACGGGGACCGGCCGCTGGTGCGCGAGCGTGAACTGACCCTGCGCGGCCGGCACAACATGGCCAACGCCCTGGCCTCCCTGGCCCTGGTCGAGGCGGTGGGCGTGGAGCCTGCTGCCGTCCTCGACGCCCTGCGCCGCTTCGCCGGCCTGCCGCACCGCAGCCAGTTCGTCGGCCACTTCCACGGGCTCGACTGGGTCAACGATTCGAAGGGCACCAACGTGGGCGCCACCGCGGCCGCGCTGGCCGGGCAGACCGTGCCGGTGGTGCTGATCGCCGGCGGGCTCGGCAAGGGCCAGGACTTCACCGTGCTGCGCCCGCTGATCGCCGAGAAGGCCCGCGGGGTGGTGCTGATCGGCCAGGACGCCGGATTGATCGCGCAGGCCTGGGCCGGTGCGGCGCCCATCGTCCGGGCGGCGGACATGGGCGAGGCGGTCTCGGTGGCGGCGGAGCTTGGCCGGCCTGGCGATGTCGTGTTGCTCTCGCCTGCCTGCGCGAGCTTCGACATGTTCAAGGGATACGATCATCGGGGCGAGGTGTTCGCCGCCGAGGTTCGCCGGAGGTTCGGGGCATGATGACGCCGGACGCGGGTTCCAGCCTGGCCAGCCGCATCGATCCGCGCAAGGCCATGGATACGGCCAGCCTCGCCCTGAGCAACGCCGTCGGGAACGGCGTTGGATCGCCGCAGGGCGAGACCCGCAGGGCGGAATCCAGGGATGGATTCCGCCGCGGCGAGGGTACGCGCATCGATGGCCTGCTGCTGGTGGCCGCGCTCGGGCTGCTGAGCGTCGGCCTGGTGATGGTGACCTCCGCCTCGGTGGCCCTGTCCGACAAGATCGGATCGCCGTACCACTATGCCCTCCGCCAGGCCCTGTTCGCGGCGGCGGGGCTCGTGTTCGGCATGTACACCCTGTGGCGGGTGGACCTCGCCTTCCTCGAGCGGCATCGCTACCTGTGGCTGCTGCTGGCGTGGCTGGTGCTGGTCGCGGTGCTGCTGCCGGGCATCGGCCATGTGGTCAACGGCTCGCGCCGCTGGATCGGCTTCGGTCCGGTCAACCTGCAGGCCTCGGAGCCGGCCCGCCTGCTTCTGATCTTCTATCTCTCCGCCTATCTGGCGGCCAAGCGCGATCTCGTGAGCACCACCCTCAAGGGCTTCGGCATGCCGATCATTGCGCTGGTGGTGGCCGCTGGCCTGCTGATGCTGGAGCCGGACCTGGGCGCCACGGTGGTGCTGATGGCCACCGGCCTGACCATGCTGTTCCTCGCGGGCGGCCAGCTGCGCTGGATGATTCTGCTGATCCTCGGCGGCATCGGCCTGCTGTACCTCGCGGTGGTCCTCGAGCCCTACCGCATGCGCCGCTTCACCGGTTTTTCCGATCCCTGGGCCGACCCGCTCAATACTGGCTTCCAGTTGTCCATGGCGCTGATCGCCATCGGTCGCGGCGGCTGGACCGGCGTGGGCCTGGGCGAAAGCGTGCAGAAGCTGTTCTACCTGCCCGAGGCGCACACCGATTTCATCTTCTCGGTGCTGGCCGAGGAGCTGGGGCTGCCGGGGATGGTGGGTTTGATCCTGCTGTACGGCCTGTTTCTGCAGCGCGGCTTCGCCATCGGCCGGCTGGCCGAGCAGGTGGGGCTGCAGTTCGGGGCCTTCATGGCCTACGGCATCAGCACCTGGATCGGGCTGCAGGCCTTCATCAACATGGGCGTGAACATGGGCCTGCTGCCGACCAAGGGCCTGACCCTGCCGTTCATAAGCTACGGCGGAAGCTCGCTGGTCATGATGTGCATCGCCACGGCGCTGCTGCTGCGGGTCTATCACGAGGCGACCGATCCGGTGCGGTTGGCATCCGTCCAAGGGCGCCGCTCTTCGAGTTCGCCAGACGGCGATTCCCGATTTGCCCCGGGCAAATCGGTCCTGGCCAGGAGGGGCGCATCGTGACGCGGCCCGTGATGATCATGGCTGGCGGCACCGGCGGTCACATCCTTCCGGCCCTGGCGGTCGCGCGGCTCCTCCGCGAGCGGGGCATCCCCGTGCTCTGGCTGGGCAGCCGGGGCGGCATGGAGGCGCGGATGGCGCCCGAATCAGGGTTCGAGCTCGCTGCGGTCGAGATTGGCGGCGTGCGCGGCAAGGGTCTGGGCACGCGCCTGGCCGCGCCCTGGCGCCTGCTCAAGGCCGTGATCCAGTCCATGACGATCATGCGGGCCCATCGTCCGCGGCTGGTGCTGGGCTTCGGCGGCTTCGTCGCCGGTCCCGGTGGCCTTGCGGCGCGCGCACTCGGCATTCCGCTGGTGATCCACGAGCAGAACGCCATCGCCGGGCTGACCAATCGCGTGCTCGCGCGGATGGCCAACCGGGTGCTGGCAGGCTATCCCGGCGCGTTTGCGGAAGGTGCCGAGGTCATCGGCAACCCCGTGCGCCCGGACATCGCCGACCTGCCGGGGCCGGACGAGCGCATGGCCGGCCGCGGCGGGCCGATGCGCCTGCTGGTGGTGGGCGGCAGCCTGGGCGCGCGCGCGCTGAACGAGACCGTGCCGCAGGCCCTGGCGCTGCTCGATCCGGCCGAACGCCCCGAGGTCTGGCACCAGGCGGGCGGCAAGATGGTCGACGAGGCCTATGCCGCCTATGGGCGGGCGGGCGTGGGCGGACGCGTCGAGCCGTTCATCGCCGACATGGCAGCGGCCTACGGCTGGGCGGACCTCGTGCTCTGCCGCGCCGGGGCGCTGACCGTGGCCGAACTCGCCGCGGCGGGCGTCGGCAGCATCCTGGTGCCGTTCCCGCATGCGGTTGACGACCACCAGACCCACAACGCCGCGGTGCTGGCCGATGCCGGTGCCGCCGAACTGATTCAACAGAACGAACTGACCGCCGGGCGGCTGGCCGAGCGTCTGCGCCTGCTTGGCACGGACCGTGCGCGCCTGCTGGAGATGGCCCGCCGCGCGCGCGCCCAGGCCCGACCGGACGCCGCCGAGCGCGTGCTGGATCTGTGCGCGCCCTGGCTGGAGGAAAACGAATGACCCCGCTCCTGACCCACAAACCGTCCATGCGCCGCGTCAGGCGCATCCACTTCGTCGGCATCGGCGGGGTGGGCATGAGCGGCATCGCCGAGGTGCTGCTCAACCTCGGGTACATGGTCAGCGGCAGTGACGTGGCCGAGAGCGGTTCCGTGCGCCGCCTGCGCGAACGCGGGGCGCAGGTGTGGATCGGCCACGACGCCGAGCTGGTGCACGGCGCGGATGTGGTGGTCACCTCCACCGCCGTGCGCACCGACAACCCGGAGGTGGCCGAGGCCCACGCCCAGCGCATCCCGGTCATCCGCCGCGCCGAGATGCTGGCCGAGCTGATGCGCTTCCGTTATGGCATCGCGGTGGCCGGTACGCACGGCAAGACCACCACCACGAGCCTTGTAGCCTCGCTGCTGGCCGAGGGGGGGCTCGACCCGACCTACGTCATCGGCGGCCGGCTCAACAGCAGCAACAGCCATGCGCGCCTCGGCGCGGGCCACTACCTGGTGGCCGAGGCCGACGAGAGCGACGCCTCCTTCCTGCACCTGCAGCCGATGATCGCCATCGTCACCAACATCGATGCCGATCACCTGGAGACCTACGGCGGCGACTTCGAGCGCCTGAAGGACACCTTCGTCGAGTTCCTGCACAACCTGCCGTTCTACGGCATGGCGGTAATGTGCGGCGACGACCCGGTGGTGCGCGAACTGCTGCCGCGCGCCGCCCGCCCGGTGGTGACCTACGGTTTCGGCGAGGACAACGACACCCGTGCCGTCGATGTGCGCGCTGATGGGGGCGGCATGCGCTTCACCGTCCAGTTGCCGGGCGTCGAGCCCTTCGAGGCACGCCTCAACCAGCCGGGCCGGCACAACGTGCTCAACGCCCTCGCGGCCATGGTGGTGGCGCATGAGCTCGGGGTCGACATCCCGGTCATGCAGCGCGCCCTGGCCGGCTTCCAGGGCATCGGCCGCCGCCAGCAGTCCTATGGCACCGCCCAGCTGGATGGCCGCCGCATCGAACTGATCGACGACTACGGCCATCATCCGCGCGAGCTCGCCGCCACCCTCGAGGCGGTGCGCGGGGCCTGGCCCGGCCGCCGCCTGGTGCTGGCCTTCCAGCCGCACCGCTACACCCGAACCCGCGACCTGCTCGATGACTTCGCCACCGTGCTGTCCGAGCCCGACGTGCTGCTGCTGACCGAGGTCTACGCCGCCGGCGAGGCGCCGATTCCCAATGCCGACGGCCGTGCCCTGGCGCGTGCGGTGCGCGCGCGCGGACGGCTGGAGCCGGTGTTCGTGGACAAGGTGGACGAGATGCCGGAGATCCTCGCGGGCTTGCTGCACGACGGTGACGTCCTGCTGGTGATGGGCGCGGGCAACATCGGCCAGCTGGCCCCGCGCCTGGCGGATTTGTGGAGGCCGACCATCCTTGGCCGGCCCCCTGCGGGTTCGCCTGACGGCGATCCCCGATCCGCTCCCGGCAAATCGGTGAAGGAGGAGAAGTGATGATGGGCGATCCGAAACAGTTCGGTCGCGTGGCCGTGCTGTACGGCGGCTGGTCCGCCGAGCGCGAGGTCTCCCTCAAGAGCGGGCGCGCCGTGCTGGAGGCCCTGCGGGCGCGCGGTGTGGATGCGCACGGCATCGACGCCGGGCGTGATGTGGTCGAACTGCTCAAGACCGGGGGGTTCGAGCGGGCTTTCATCGTCATGCACGGCCGCGGCGGCGAGGATGGCGTGATCCAGGGGGCGCTGGAACTGATCGGCCTGCCCTATACCGGCAGCGGCGTGCTGGCCTCCGCGCTCGGCATGGACAAGCTGCGCACCAAGCAGCTGTGGCTCGGCGCCGGCCTGCCGACCCCGGCCTTCCGCGTGCTCAATAGCCGCCAGGATGCCGAGGAAGCGGGCCGGGCCTTGGCCCTGCCGTTGATGGTCAAGCCGGCCCTCGAGGGGTCGAGCATCGGCATGAGCAAGGTCCGGACGGTCGCCGACCTGCCGGCCGCATTCGACAAGGCTGCCGGTTTCGGCCCCGTGCTGGCGGAGCAGTTCATCGAGGGCGGGGAATACACCGTCGCCATCCTCGGCGACCGGGCCCTGCCGCCGATCAGGCTGGAGACCAGTCACGACTTCTACGACTTCGATGCCAAGTACCTCGCGGACGATACCCGCTACCACTGTCCCTGTGGTCTGCCGTCTGACGCGGAAGATGAGCTGAAGTCCCTCGCCCTTGCGGCCTTCCGCGCGGTCGGGGCGAGCGGCTGGGGCCGGGTGGACGTGATGCGCGATGGCGCCGGCCGTTTCTGGCTGCTGGAGATCAATACCGTGCCGGGCATGACTGACCATAGTCTGGTGCCGATGGCCGCCCGTGCGGACGGGATGGACTTCGTGGATCTGGTCCTGGCCATCCTCGCGACCACCCTCGACCAGGGACGTGCGGGCTGATGGCCGGTTACGCCGCACCGATCCGTCGGGAACGGATCGGGATTCGCCGTAAGGCGAACCCGGAGGGGGCCGACCATGGATGGTCGGCATCCGCTAACAGCGCCGTAGGGAACGGCGCTGGGTCGCCACTTGGCGACACCCGAAGGGCGAAATCCAGGGAAGGATTCCGCCGAGCCCCGGGCAGGGCAGCGACGCCAGTGCGTCGCCTGCCGTGGGGACTGATCGGCCGGCACACCCTGCACCTGCTGGTGCTGGGGGGGATGGTCGCGCTGCTGGCCTGGGGGTGGCGCACGCTGCACGACCCGTGGACCTTCCCGATCCGGGTGGTGAAGGTGGACGGCGAACTGCAGCGCCTGCCGCCCGCCGCCGTGCAGTCGGCGGTCGACAACCGCCTCAACGGGATGAGTTTCTTCGGCCTGGACCTTGATGGCGTGCTGGAGGGACTGGGGGGGCTGGCCTGGGTGCGCGAGGCGCGCGTGCGTCGCGAGTGGCCGGACACCCTGCACCTGTGGGTCGAGGAGCACACCCCGCTGGCGCTGTGGCGCGGCGACGGGGTGCTGACCGCCGATGGCACGCTGATCTATCCCGGGGTGCAGGGCGAGCTCAGCACCCTGCCAGCCCTGAGCGGCGCGGACGGGCGCGAGCTGCGGTTGTGGGAGCGTTTCAGCGGCCTGCGCCAGCAGCTTGCGCTAGCCGGGCTGCGGCCGCGGGCCTTGCGCGAGGATCAGCGCGGCTCGCTGACCGTGGTGCTGGACAACGGTACGGCGATCCGCATGGGACGGGTGGATACCGAGGAGCGCATGCGCCGCTTCCTCGATGTGTTCGACAAGACCCTCGCACCGAGAATCGACGAGGTGGACGAGGTCGATCTGCGCTATGCGCATGGTTTCAGTGTCCGCTGGAAGACGTCTTCCGGCGGTTAGGTTCAACGAGTAAGGGCGTTTCTGCATGTCCAAGAAAACCGACAAGAACCTCGTGGTGGGGCTCGATATCGGCACTTCCAAGGTGGTTGCCATCGTCGGAGAGGTAGGGAGCGACGGCGCGATTGAGGTCATCGGCCTCGGTCAGAGCGCATCGCGCGGGCTCAAGCGCGGGGTGGTGGTGGACATCGAGTCCACCGTGCAGTCCATCCAGCGCGCGGTGAGCGAGGCGGAGCTGATGGCCGACTGCCAGATCCACGCGGTGCGCGCGGGGATTGCCGGAAGCCACGTGCAGAGCCGCAACTCGCACGGCATCGTCGCGATCAAGGAGCAGGAGGTCACCCAGGATGACGTGGACCGTGCCATCGACGCGGCACGCGCCATCGCCCTGCCTGCCGACCAGCAGATCATCCACGTGCTGCCGCAGGAGTTCATCATCGACGGCCAGGAGGGCATCCGCCAGCCGATCGGCATGTCCGGCGTGCGCCTGGAGGTGAAGGTGCACCTCGTCACCGGCGCGGTCAGCGCGGCGCAGAACATCAGCAAGTGCATCGAGCGCTGCGGCCTGCGTGTGGACGAGATGATCCTCGAGCAGCTCGCCAGTGCCGACGCGGTGCTGCATGACGACGAGCGCCAGCTGGGCGTGTGCCTGGTGGACATCGGCGGCGGCACGACCGACATGGCGGTGTTCCTCGACGGAGCCATCCGCCATACCGCGGTGATCCCGATCGCCGGCGACCAGGTCACCAACGACATCGCCGTGGGTCTGCGCACGCCGACTCAGTTCGCCGAGAAGATCAAGCTTGAGCACGCCGCCCTGGGGCACGACCCGTCCGGCAGCGAGTTCATCGAGGTGCCGAGCGTGGGCGACCGCCCGGCGAGGCGCCTGTCGCGCAACAGCCTGGGCGAGATCGTCGAGGCGCGCTACGAGGAGATCCTCATGCACGTGCGCGAGGAACTCCGCCGCAGCGGCTTCGAGGAGCGCGTCACCGCGGGCGTGGTGCTCACCGGTGGCTGTGCGCTGATGGATGGGGCGGTGGAATTGGCTGAGGAGATCCTGCACATGCCGGTTCGCCTTGGTATTCCGCAGCGGGTGTCGGGCATGAAGGACGTGGCGCGCAATCCGATGCATGCCACGGGGGTGGGCTTGCTGCTGTTTGGCCAGGGGGGAACACGTCCCGCCACCACGCGGCGTCAGCCAGCCGGAGGCGCCTCCACTTGGGAGCGCATGAAGAGCTGGTTCCAGGGCAATTTCTGACAACGGTTTCTGGTTTGGTTTTTTTTGACCTTCGGGGCAGAGAAGAGGGGGAAGTGGAGATGAACATGTTTGAACTGGTCGATTCGTATTCCGACAGCGCCAACATCAAGGTGGTCGGCGTCGGCGGTGGCGGTGGCAACGCCGTGGCGCACATGCTGCAGACCGCCATCGAGGGCGTGGATTTCATCTGCGCGAACACCGACGTGCAGGCGCTGAAGAAGTCGCAGGCACGCGTGCAGCTGCAGATCGGCGCCAACATCACCAAGGGACTGGGCGCGGGCGCCAACCCGGAACTCGGCCGTCAGGCCGCGCTGGAGGACCGTGACCGTATCCAGGAGGTGCTGTCCGGTGCCGACATGGTGTTCATCACCACCGGCATGGGCGGTGGTACCGGCACCGGCGCCGCTCCGGTGATCGCCCAGATCGCCAAGGACATGGGCATCCTGACCGTCGCTGTGGTCACCAAACCCTTCCCGTTCGAGGGCAAGCGTCGCATGGAGCAGGCGATGAACGGCATCCGCGAGCTGGAAAAGCAGGTGGATTCGCTGATCGTCATCCCGAACGAGAAGCTGCTCGCCGTGATGGGCAAGTCGGCCTCCCTCATGGATGCCTTCAACGCCGCCAATGACGTGCTGTTCTCGGCCGTGCAGGGCATCTCCGAGCTGATCACCCGTCCGGGCCTGATCAACGTCGACTTCGCCGACGTGCGCACCGTGATGGAAAGCATGGGCACCGCGATGATGGGCAGCGGCGTCGCCTCCGGCGAGAACCGTGCCCGCGAGGCCGCCGAGGCCGCCATCCACAGTCCGTTCCTGGAGGACATCGAGCTGATGGGCGCGCGCGGCATCCTGGTCAACGTCACCGCCGGCCCGGATCTCACCATCGGCGACTACAACGAGATTGGCGAGATCATTCGCGAGATGGCCGCCGAGGAGGCCAACGTCAAGATTGGCACTGCGATCGACATGGACATGGCTGGCGAAATCCGCGTCACCGTGGTCGCCACCGGCCTCAACGCCAAGCAGGCGGCCCAGGGCGAGCGTCCGCGCGTGGTGGTCAACAACGAGGGCCGCGCCCAGATGCGCGCCGAGCCGGTCGTCGCCCCGATGGTGGGCAACACCGCGCTGAACCTGGATCTGGTCGACATTCCGGCCTTCCTGCGTCGCCAGGCCGACTGATCCGGTCTCCATCCGGCGCTTCCTCAAGGGGTCTTCGGGCCCCTTTGTTTTTTTTGGGGGGTGGCGGGACAGCCCCTTAATAGGCTGCTGAAAAACTCATCCATGAGTTTTTCAGCCCTACCGGGTCCGGTACACGCCCGTACTCGGTATTCGCAAATCAATCACTTACATGATTGATTTGCGTGCGGGACATCCATGTCCCGCCTTATCAGTCTGCTGAAACAAGTATTTCAGCAGCCTGTTAAAGCCCGTCGAAACGCATCGACAGATCGATGGCCTGGATGTCCTTGGTCAGGCTGCCAATGGAGATGAAGTCGACCCCGGTCTCGGCGATGGCGCGCACGGTCTCCAGATTCACTCCGCCCGAGGCCTCCAGTTCGGCGCGGCCGGCGGTCAGGGCGACCGCCGCGCGCAGCTGGTCGAGGTCGAAGTTGTCGAGCAGGATGCGCGGCACTCCGGCCATCAGGGCCTCTTCCAGCTGCTCCATGTTCTCCACTTCCACCTCGATCGGCACGCCCGGACTCTGGTGGCGGGCATGGACCACGGCGGGGGTGATGCCGCCAGCCGCGGCGATGTGGTTCTCCTTGATCAGGATGGCGTCATACAGCCCCATGCGGTGGTTCCAGCCGCCGCCGCAGGTCACCGCGTACTTCTGCGCCTGGCGCAGGCCGGGCAGGGTCTTGCGCGTGTCGAGGATGCGCGTGCGGGTGCCGTGCACGGCGCGTACGAACTTGTGCGTGCGGGTGGCGGTGGCGGACAGGGTCTGCACGAAGTTCAGCGCCGCGCGCTCCCCGCTGAGGATGCCGCGCGCGGGGCCGCGCAGGGTGCAGAGCAGGGCGCCCGGGGCAAGGTGGTCGCCATCGGCCGCGGCCCAGCGTACCTCGATGCGCGGGTCGACCTGGCGGAACACTTCGTCGAACCAGGCCGTGCCGGCCAGGTGCATGTGCTCGCGCGTGATAACGCGCGCCCCGGCAAGCACCGCTTCCGGCACCAGCTGGGCGGACAGGTCGCCACTGCCGACGTCCTCCTCGAGCGCGCGGGCGACGTCCTGATGGATGATCTGGGCGGATGGCAGGTTCATGGCGGGTCTCCTTGGCAATACGGCAATGGTAGCGCCGGGCATGGCGGCTACCCTAGGAGCCTGTCGGACTTGAGCCGAACTGGCTGCAAAAGCTTGCGGAATCCATCCCTGGATTCACCGATCCGTCGGGCTCTCGAAAGCCGTACCCCGAAGGGGCTTCCGGCATGGATGCCGGAAGGGACTGAGAGGAGGGACCAGTGGATCGGGATTCGCCGTAAGGTGAACCCGGAGGGGGCCGGCCATGGATGGTCGGCATCCGCCCTTCGGGTGATGCTTCGCATCCCAACGCCTCTCCAGGCGGCGTTGTTCGGTCCGGTCCATATTTCGCCGCTTTCTTGCTTGGGCAATAGTACTCACTATTGCCCGGCAAAATCGTCAAAATCTGGCCTCGGCCAGCGACTTTTTCGCTTCAGCCGTTCAAGTCCGACAGGCTCCTAGCCTGTCACGCAAATGTCACGCTATTGTCGTAAAAAGCAGCGCGCAACATGACATCGCTGTGAGGCCCCCATGTCCGGCAAGACCATCCTGATTGTTGAAGACGAGAAGCCCATCCGCGAGATGGTGAGCTTTGCCCTCGGCCGGGCGGGCTATACCCTGGTGGAGGCCGGCGACATCGCCGAGGCCTTCGAGTGCCTGGCCCGCGAGGTGCCGGACCTGATCCTGCTCGACTGGATGTTGCCGGGCGCGAGTGGCCTGGAGCTGGCTCGCCGGCTGAAGAAGGACGAGCTCACCCGCGACGTGCCGATCATCATGCTCACCGCGCGCGGCGAGGAGGAGGACAAGGTGACCGGCCTCGAGGCCGGTGCGGATGACTACATCACCAAGCCGTTCTCGCCGCGCGAGTTGCAGGCGCGCATCAAGGCCGTCCTTCGCCGCGCGACGCCGGAGGGCGAGGCCAGCGTGATCCGCGTCGAGGGACTGGAGCTGGATGCCGGCGGGCACCGGGTCACGGCCCAGGGGCAGTCGCTGGAGATGGGGCCGACCGAGTTCCGCCTGCTCGAGTTCTTCATGACCCATCCCGAGCGGGTCTACAGCCGCGGCCAGCTGCTCGACCGCGTGTGGGGGCGCAACAGCTTCGTCGAGGAGCGTACCGTGGACGTGCACATCCTGCGCCTGCGCAAGGCGCTCTCGCCGAGCGGGCATGACGCCATGATCCAGACCGTGCGCGGCGCGGGCTACCGCTTCTCCAGCCGCGTCTGATGCCTGGCGGTTTCAACGATGCGTCGGGAGCGCATCGAGGATCGCCGAAAGGCGAGCCCGCAGGGGGGCGGCCAGGGATGGCCGGCCTCCGCGCGGAAATCCTCCTGGTCGGGGCGCTGGCCGCCCTGGGGGTCGTCCTCGGCCTGCTGGCGGGGCATGTGTGGGCGGGGCTGAGCCTGGGCCTCGCGCTGGTCGTCATGCGCCTGTTGTGGGTGGTGGCACGCCTGGCCCGCTGGCTGGACCGGCCCGAGGCCCCGCCCGGCCGCTACGCCGGTGGCTGGCTGGCGGACCTCGGCCAGCGACTGCGCCGCACGCGCGCCGTCCAGCGCCGGTGCGAGCGCCGCTGGCTGCGCCTGATTCGCGAATACCGCCGCGCCGCGGATGCCCTGCCGGATGCCGTGGTCGCCCTTGATGTGGACAACCGCATCCTCGGCTTCAATCCGCCCTCCCGCCAGCAGCTCGGCCTGCGCCAGCGCGACGTCGGCCTGCCCGTCGCCCACCTGATCCGCCAGCCGGCCTTCATCGACTACCTGCATGGCGAGGACTGGTCGCGCGATGTCGAGGTGCCGGCCAGCGACGACCCCGAGCGCATCCTCAACATGCACATCTTCCCCTACGTGCAGGGGCGCCGACTGCTGGTCGCGCGCGACGTGACCCGACTGCAGCGCCTGCAGGCGATGCGGCAGGACTTCGTTGCCAACGTCTCGCACGAATTGCGCACCCCCCTGACCGTGCTGGCGGGCTACATCGAGACCCTTCTCGACACGGGGGACGAGTTGCCCGACGACCTGCTGCGCATCCTCGAGCACATGCACCTGCAGTCCGAGCGCATGCGGCGTATCGTCGAGGACCTGCTCCTGCTCTCGCGCCTGGAGACCACCTCGCCGAGCGAGGACCAGTTCGAGCCGGTCAACGTGCCGGCGATGCTCGAGACCATCGTCGGCGTGGCCGAACAGTTGAGCGCCGGCGAGAGGCACCTGCTGGTGCGCGAGATCTCGCCCGCCCTGCGCATGCGCGGCATGCCGCGCGAACTCGACAGCCTGTTTTCCAACCTGGTGTTCAATGCGGTGAAATACACGCCGGCGGCCGGGGTGGTCACGGTGCGCTGGCTGGAGGATGCGCGTGGCCTGGTATTCGAGGTGCAGGACACGGGCATCGGCATCGCCCCGCAGCACATCCCGCGCCTGACCGAGCGCTTCTACCGCGTCGACGTGGGGCGCTCGCGCGCGCGCGGCGGCACCGGCCTGGGGCTCGCGATCGTCAAGCACGTGCTGCTGCGCCACCAGGGGCGGCTGGAGATCGAGAGCGCGCTCGGCAAGGGCAGTGTGTTCCGCTGCATTTTCCCGGCCGCGCTGGCGAATTCCCGTTCCCTGTCATAAAACCTTCATGATTCCTTCATGGAATAGACACGCCTCGCCGCGAAGATGACCCTCGAGCTTATGCTTCCCAAGGCCATTTGATTGACCGGGCCGAGCCCAGGTCGAGCAGCCAACCGAACTGAGGAATAGACCATGACCATGTTTCGCATGACCCTGATCGCCGGCGCCGTGCTGGCAGCCGGCGCCGTCCAGGCCGCCGAGGTGAGCACCATCAACGGCGCGGGCGCGACCTTCCCGTACCCGATCTATGCCAAGTGGGCCGAGGCCTACAACAAGGATGCCGGCGTCAAGCTGAACTACCAGTCCATCGGTTCCGGTGGCGGCATCAAGCAGATCAAGGCCAAGACCGTCGATTTCGGCGCGACCGATGATCCGATGAAGGGCGAGGAGCTGGCTGAGATCGGTCTGGTGCAGTTCCCGGCCATCATGGGCGGCGTGGTGCCGGTCGTGAACGTGGTCGGCGTCGAGGCCGGCAAGCTCAAGCTGGACCAGGCCGTGCTGGCCGACATCTACCTGGGCAAGATCACCAAGTGGAATGACGAGAAGATCGCCGCTCTCAACCCGGGCATGAACCTGCCGGAGAAGCTGATCTCCGTGGTCCGCCGTTCCGATGGTTCCGGCACCACCGCCCTGTTCACCAACTACCTGGCCAAGATCAGCCCGGAGTGGAAGGAGAAGGTCGGCGCAGGCAAGGCCGTCAATTGGCCGGTCGGCATGGGCGGCAAGGGCAACGAGGGCGTGGCCTCCTATGTGAAGCAGATCGACGGCGCCATCGGCTATGTCGAGTACGCCTACGCCAAGCAGAACAAGCTGGCCTACGTTGCCCTGAAGAACAAGGAAGGCAACTACGTTCTGCCGGATGGCGACACCTTCGCCGCCGCCGCTGCCAACGCCGACTGGAAATCCGAGCCGGGCTACGGCGTGGTGCTGACCGACCAGGCCGGTGCGCAGGCATGGCCGATCACCGGCGCCAGCTTCATCCTGGTGTACAAGGAGCCGAAGAGCTGCGAGCAGACCGAGGCCGCGCTGAAGTTCTTCGACTATTCCTTCAAGAAAGGTTCCCAGGCTGCCCTGGACCTGGACTACGTGCCGATGCCGGCCAACGTCGTGCAGCAGATCGAGGCCACCTGGGCCGAAGAGATCAAGTGCCCGGGCGTTTCCGCCTACCAGAAGTAAGGATGATAGAATCCGCGTCCAGGGATGGACGCAGCAGGGGTCCAGGGAAGCCTGGGCCCCTCTTTTTTTGAGACCTGCGAGCCATGTCCAACTCCATCGAAAGCGTCATCAACGAGGCCGACATACCCATGCCCATGGAACGTTCCTCGCGCAAGTTCGCGCTAGGCGATCTCGCCTTCCGCTGGACCGCGCTGTCCTTCGCTTTCCTGGTGCTGCTGCTGCTCGCGGGCATCATCTTCATGCTGGTGCAGGGCGCCATGCCGGCCTTCCAGGAATTCGGCCTGGGCTTCCTGACCAATGAGACCTGGGATCCGGTCAAGGAAGAGTACGGTGCATGGGCGCCGATCATGGGCACCCTGATCGCCGCCCTGATCGCCATGGTCATCGGCCTGCCGCTGTCCTTCGGCATCGCCATCTTCATTACCGAGATGGCGCCGCAGTGGCTCAAGCGCCCGGTCGGCATGGCGATCGAGCTGCTCGCGGCCGTGCCGTCGATCATCTACGGCATGTGGGGGCTGTTCTTCTTCGCCCCGTTCTTCGCCCAGCACATTCAGCCGGTCCTGGTCGCCACCCTCGGCAACGTGCCGCTGATCGGCGCACTGTTCCAGATGCCGCTGGTCGGTGGCGCCAGCGGGGTGAGCGTGCTGACCGCCGGCATTATCCTCGCCCTGATGATCGTGCCCTTCATGGCCTCGGTGATGCGCGACGTGTTCGACATCGTCCCGGGCGTGCTGAAGGAGTCGGCCTATGGCATCGGTGCCACCACCTGGGAGGTGGTGTGGAACGTCGTGCTGCCCTACACCAAGGCCGGCGTGGTCGGTGGCGTCATGCTCGGCCTGGGCCGAGCGTTGGGCGAGACCATGGCGGTCACCTTCGTGATCGGCAACGCCACCGTGCTGGCGACCAGCCTGCTGGAGCCGGGCAACACCATCGCCGCGAAGCTCGCCAACGAGTTCAACGAGGCCGACGGCCTACAGATGGACTCCCTCATCGCGATGGGCCTGATCCTGTTCGTCATCACCTTCATCGTCCTGATGCTGTCCAAGCTGATGCTGATGCGCCTGGCGGCCACCCAGGAAGGGCGCAAGACCTGAGGAAGCCATGATGGAACTCTATACCCGCCGCCGCCTGATCAATCGCATCAACATGACCGCCTCGGTGCTGACCACCCTGGCGGGTCTGTTCTTCCTTGCCTGGATCCTGACCGTGCTGGTCATGAAGGGGGTCTCGGTGATCGACTGGGACCTGTTCACCCAGATGACTCCGCCCCCCGGCAGCGAGGGGGGCATCGCCAACGCCCTGATCGGCAGCCTGATGCTGACCCTCGCGGCCGTGGTCATCGGCACGCCGATCGGCATCCTTGCCGGCACCTACCTGGCCGAGTACGGCAAGAGCGGCGCCTTCCCCGAGATCGTGCGCACCATCAATGACGTGCTGCTGTCCGCCCCCTCGATCATCATCGGGGTGTTCGTCTACGAGCTGATGGTCGTGCGCCAGGGGCACTATTCCGGCTGGGCCGGTTCGGTGGCGCTGGCGATCATCGTGATCCCGGTCGTGCTGCGCACCACCGAGAACATGCTCAAGCTGGTGCCTACCCAGATGCGCGAGGCCGCGGCCGCCCTCGGGGCGCCGCAGTGGATGGTCATCATGCAGGTGGTGTACAAGGCGGCGGTCGCTGGCATGGTGACCGGCATCATCCTCGCCACCGCGCGCATCACCGGCGAGACCGCGCCGCTGCTGTTCACCGCGCTGAACAACCAGTTCTGGACCCTGAACATGAACGAGCCGATCGCCAACCTGCCGGTGGTGATCTTCCAGTTCGCCATGAGCCCGTATGACGACTGGCGCGAACTCGCCTGGGCGGCCGCGCTGCTGATCACGGTGCTGGTCCTTGGCATGAACATCCTGGCGCGCAGCCTGCTGCGCGGCCACAAGTAATCCCAGCTAACGGAGAACCCGAGCATGAGCACCACGGCGACATCGCAGGGCAGTGGCGTGAACTTCAACATGTCCGCGGCTGTCGGCGCCAGCATGCATCATGGCCATGCCCTGACCGCGAAGGTCGACGGCATCCGTCACGTCGAGCATCCCAAGCTCGCGCTGCGCAACCTGAACTTCTTCTACGGCAAGTTCCAGGGGCTGCACGGCATCAGCATGAACGTGCCGGATCGCCAGGTCACCGCCCTGATCGGCCCGTCCGGCTGCGGCAAGTCCACCCTGCTGCGCACCATGAACCGCATCTATGACCTCTACCCCGGCCAGCGCGCCGAGGGCGAGATCATCATGGATGGCAGGAACCTGCTCGAGAAGGGCGTGGACGTGAACCTGCTGCGCGCCAAGGTCGGCATGGTGTTCCAGAAGCCGACCCCGTTCCCGATGTCGATCTACGACAACGTGGCCTTCGGCGTGAAGCTGTACGAGAAGATGTCCAAGTCGGAGATGGATGACCGCGTCGAGTGGGCGCTGCAGAAGGCGGCGATCTGGGACGAGGTGAAGGACAAGCTCAAGCAGTCCGGCACCGCGCTTTCCGGCGGCCAGCAGCAGCGCCTGTGCATCGCGCGCAGCATCGCGGTGAAGCCCGAGGTGATCCTGTTCGACGAGCCGACCTCGGCCCTCGACCCGATCTCCACCCTCAAGATCGAGGAACTGATCCACGAGCTCAAGACCGAGTTCACCGTGGTGATCGTGACCCACAACATGCAGCAGGCGGCACGCGTGTCCGACTACACCGCCTTCATGTACCTCGGCAAGCTGGTGGAATACGATCACACCAACATCATCTTCACCAAGCCGGGCAAGAAGGAAACCGAGGACTACATCACCGGCCGCTTCGGCTGACCAGCGTCCCCGCCTGGCAAGGCTGGAAAAAGGAAAGGGGCCGTTGGCCCCTTTCCTGTCTTTGCCTTGTTCCGTTCAGGTCAGCCAGTCAATCTCATACTGACCACTGACCACTGACCACTGACCACTGACCACTGACCACTGACCACTGACCACTGACCACTGACCACTGATTCAGCCGGTCACCTCGCGCAGCATGTCCTCGTGGGTCAGGTGGCGCACGTCCTTGCCCTTGACCAGGAAGATCACGTATTCGCACAGGTTGGTGACATGGTCGCCGATGCGCTCGATGGCGCGCAGGCACCACAGGATGTCCAGGCTGACATCGATGGTGTTCGGGTTCTCGGCCATGTGCTTCATCAGTTCGTTGAGGGCTTTCTTGTAGGTCTTGTTGACCTCCAGGTCCTCGCCGCTGATGCGCGCTGCGGCCTCTGCGTCCATGCGGGCGAAGGCGTCCAGCGCCTCGTGCAGCATCTTCTGCACCTGCTCGCCCATGGCGCGCAGGTCGTTGACGAAGCTGAAGCCATCCAGTACCGGTGCCAGGGCGATGGACAGGCGGCCGATCTTCTCCGCCTTGTCGCCGATGCGCTCGAGGTCGGTGATGATCTTGATGATGGTGAACAGGAAGCGCAGGTCGTTCGCGGCCGGCTGGCGCAGGGCGATGGTCTGGACCACCAGTTCGTCGATCTTGACCTCGAACTCGTTGACCTTGTAGTCCCCGGTGGCCGCGGACTGGCCGAGCTCGGCGTTGTGCTCGAACAGGGCGCGCAGGGCGCTGTCGACCTGCTGCTCGACCAGCCCCCCCATGTTCATCACCATGCCGCGGGCCTGCTGGAGCTCGAGGTCATAGGCGCGGGTAATGTGCGGGGTCTGCTTGTCCATGGGGTCTCCTGGCGTGGCACGATTGCTCGCCATGCGGCGAATGGGCTAGGGTATATCAGGGCGTTTGATGCCCCAATCGACCGGTAAGTTTTTGAACAAACTTAATATTAACCTGAAATTTTTTGCAAAAACATGACGCCTGAATCCCCGGCCGAAACGTCCGCCGAAACCACCCTGCCGCCGGTCATCAATCGCGAGCTGAGCCTGCTGAAATTCAACCGTCGCGTGCTCGAGCTGGCGACGGACGAGGGGGTTGCCCTGCTCGAGCGGTTGCGTTTCCTGTGCATCTCGTCGAGCAACCTGGACGAGTTCTTCGAGGTGCGCGTCGCGAGCCTGATCCAGCAGCTGCGTGCCGGCGTGACGCGCGCCGGGGAGTGCGGCATGACCCCGGCCGAACAGCTCGAACGGGTCTACCACGAGGCCCATCTGCTGGTGGCGGACCAGTACCGGGTGTTGAACGACGTGATGATCCCGGCCCTGCGCGAGGCGGGCATCCGCTTCGTGCGCCGCACCCACTGGAACAGGCGCCAGGCCGACTGGGTGCGGGACTACTTCCTGCAGGAGCTGGCGCCGGTCATCACTCCGCTGGGCCTCGATCCCGCGCATCCCTTCCCGCGCGTGCTCAACAAGAGCCTCAACTTCGTCGTCACCCTCGAGGGGGAGGACGACTTCGGTCGCGAGGCGCAGATGGCCGTGGTGCAGGCGCCGCGCAGCCTGCCGCGCATCGTGCGCATGCCCGAGCCGGCAGGAAGCGGTCCGCATGACTTCGTCTTCCTCAGCTCGATCATCCACGCCCACGTGGACGAACTGTTCCCCGGCATGAAGGTGACCGGCTGCTACCAGTTCCGCGTCACCCGCAACAGCGACCTGCTTGTCGATGTGGACGTGGACGAGGACCTGCTCGAGGTGCTGCAGGGCGAGCTGCTGGAGCGCAACTACGGCGACGCGGTGCGGCTCGAGGTGGCGGACAACTGCCCGGACGAGGTGGCGGACTACCTGCTCGAGGAGTTCGACCTGTCCCGCCGCGCGCTGTTCAGGGTGCACGGGCCGGTCAACCTCAACCGCCTGGTGGCGGTGTATGACCTGATCGAGCGCGGTGACCTCAAGTTCGCTCCCTTCACCCCCGGCATGCCGCGCGAGCTTGCGGGCTTCGAGAGCATCTTCGATGCGATCGCCAAGCATCGCCGCATTCTCATGCACCATCCCTACCAGTCCTTCGCCCCGGTGGTGGACTTCATCCGCCAGGCTGCGCAGGATCCGAAGGTCGTGGCGATCAAGCAGACCCTGTACCGCACCGGCAGCAATTCGGCCATCGTCGATGCGCTGGAGCAGGCCGCGCGCGCGGGCAAGGAGGTCACCGCGGTGATCGAGCTGCGCGCCCGCTTCGACGAGGCCGCCAACATCGGCATGGCGACCCGCCTGCAGAAGGCCGGCGCCTATGTCGCCTACGGAATCGTCGGCTACAAGACCCACGCCAAGATGACCCTGGTGGTGCGGCGCGAGGGGGATACGCTCAAGCGCTTCGTCCACCTCGGTTCCGGCAACTACCACGCCGGCACCGCGCGCGCCTACACGGACTATGGCCTGCTGACCGATGATCGGCAGATCGGCGAGGACGTGCACAAGCTGTTCGTCCAGCTCACCGGCCTGTCGCGCGGGATCCGGCTGAAGAAGCTGCTGCAGTCGCCGTTCACCCTGCGCGAGGGCATGCTCGAGCGCATCCGGCGCGAGGCCGAGCATGCCCGTGCCGGCCGCCCGGCCCTGATCCGCGCCAAGATGAACGCGCTGATCGACCCGAGCATCATCCACGCCCTGTACGAGGCCTCAATGGCGGGGGTGCGGATCGAGCTGGTGGTGCGCGGCATCTGCTGCCTGCGGCCCGGTGTGCCGGGCATGTCGGAGAACATCCGCGTGCGTTCGCTGATGGGGCGCTTCCTTGAGCACGCCCGCGTGTTCATGTTCGCCAACGGCGGCAATGAGGAGGTGTTCGTCTCCAGTGCCGACTGGATGCCGCGCAACCTCTACTCGCGCGTCGAGACCTGCTTCCCGATCGAGGAGAAGGCCCTGCGCGAGCGGATCAACGAAGAGGTGTTCGAGCAGGCCTTCGCCGACACGCGCGGCAGCTGGGAGCTGCAGCCGGACGGCGAGTACCTGCGGGTGCAGCCTGCCCCGGGCGAGGAGCCGCGTTCGGCGCAGCGCATCCTGCTCGAGCGGCTGGCGCAAGCGAGCTGAAGGACGCGCTGAAAAATTCGGCGCGTCCTGGTTGGGGCAGGATGCCTCAACGCTAATCAACGATCTACGTCATTGATTAGCGGAGGCTGACGCGGGTTCCTCCTCTCGGTCCCTTCCGACTTCCATGTCGGAAGCCCTGCGGGTGCGGCCCTCGAGAAAATTCACTTAGCGGCAAGCCGGGCTGAAAAAGTTCATGGATGGATTTTTTTCAGATTTCCCGAAGGGTCAGGGGGCGTGTAGGCGGCCCGCCCCGGGCCGAAAGCGGAGCCTTCCGCGAAGATGGTTGCTCCCGCGAGGCCCCGTCCGGCTCGCGATCATCTCGACAGCCATACCCCGCAGGGGCTTCGGCCAGGGAAGGTCGGAGGGCCTTCGGTACGGGATCAGCGGAAGCTGAGGCGCAGCTGAGGGGCCAGGTACTCGGCTTCGCGTTCGAGGTCGGAGCGGGTCAGGGGGTGGCGTTCCAGCCACTCGGGGGGGAAGTGCAGGCGCAGCTCGTTGCCGGCGGCCTCCATGGCAAGCATGGGGATGCCTCCGCGCGGCGAGCGCGAGCGGTGGAGGGTCACGGCCAGGCGCAGCAGTGCGGCCAGGCGCAGGTTGGCGTCGCGCAATTCGTCCGGCTGGTCGTTCATCCAGCTCTTCTTCAGCTTGCGCCGGTGGGCGAGCACGACGGCGGCCAGGCGCTGCTGCTCCTGCTGGGTGAAGCCCGGCATGTCGGCGTAACGCAGGATGTAGGCCCCGTGCTCGTGATAGCCGCTGTGCGCCAGCATCATGCCGACTTCATGCAGCAGGGCGGCCTTGCGCAACACCTTGCCATCCTGCTCGGGGTCCAGGTTCCAGTCCTCGCGTACCAGTTCGAACAGGCGCCGGGAGGTCTCGGCCACCCGCTGGGCATGGGCGCGATCCACGCGGAAGTCGCGCTGCAGCCGTTCCAGGGTGGTGTTCCGGACATTGTTTCCGCGCATGCGGCCGACGCGGTCGAAGATCAGCCCCTCGCGCAGGGCGCCCTCCGAGATGTGCATGGTGTCGATCTCGAAGGCGTCGAATACCGCCTGCATCACGACAAAGCCGCCGGCGAACACCGGGCGGCGTTCCTCGCTCAAGCCGGGCAGGTCGAGCTGCTCCATGCGCCCGGCCTTGAGCAGCGCCTTGCGGATGCGGGCGAGGCCATCGGCCGTCAGCTGTCCTGCCTCGCACCAGCCGCTGGCCTGGCAAACCGCCGCCAGGGCCTTGGCGGTGCCGGAGGCGCCGACCGCGCGTTGCCAGCGGTGGTGGCGGAAGGCGTATTCGTAGGGACGGGTTTCCAGCCGCGCCTCGCTTTCCGCACGCTTGAGCGAGTCGCGCGTGTACAGCCCGTCGGCGAGGAAGCGGCGGGTCATGCTCACGCAGCCGAGCGGCATGCTCTCCATGAATTCCGGAGTGAAGCCCTGTCCGACGATGACCTCGGTGCTGCCGCCGCCAATGTCCGCCACAAGCCGCTTCTCGTCCGTCTCGAGGTCGGTATGGGCCACGCCGAGGTAGATCAGGCGTGCCTCCTCGCGGCCGGCGATGATTTCGATCGGGTGACCGAGGGCCTTCTGCGCCTGCCTGAGGAACTGGGCGGAGTTCTTCGCCTGGCGCAGGGTGTTGGTGCCGACCGCGCGCACGCTGCCGCGCGGCATGTCGCGCAGGCGCTGGCCGAAGCGGGCCAGGCAGTCCAGCGCGCGCTCGGCGGCCTCCGGGCTGAGATTGTTGGCATCGTCCAGGCCGCCACCGAGGCGCACCATCTCCTTGAGGCGGTCCACCACTTGCACCTGGCCGTCGAGCACGCGCATCACCACCATGTGAAAGCTGTTGGAGCCGAGGTCGATCGCGGCCAGCAGGCTGCCTGAGTCGGTCATGCGGAGGGTTTCCAGCCTTGGATTCAGCAGAATTATAGCCCCGCTCAGCCGAGGGCGCGCAGCACGCGGGGCGGCAGGAAGGCGGTCAGGCGGGCGCTGGCAGGGCGGATGGCGTCGAGCTCGAGGATCGCCACGCCCCCCTTGCGGAAGGGCAGCGTGCCCAGGCCGGCATCGCCGTGCACCAGCAGGGCGAGCAGGCCCGAGATGTGGGGCTCGTGGCCGACCAGGGCGATCCGCTGGCAGTCGTCGAGGGACTTGAGCCAGGCGAGTGTGGCCGCGGGATCGGCATCGGGCTGGAGCTCGGCGGCGGTCTCGACGCGCAGGTCGGGATAGCGCTCGAGCAGCAGCTCGGCAGTCTGGCGGGCGCGCAACAGGGGGCTGCTGAACAGCCGTTCGGGGCTCTCCAGCACACGCCGCAGGCCGCGCACCACCCGGCGCATTTTTGTACTACCTTCCTTGGTCAATGGTCTGTCCCCGTCGGGTCGGCCGCTGAGTGCCCACTCCACTCGGTCGCCCGCCGGGGCATGACGGATCAGGATCAGTTGCATTTTTCTCCTCCTGCGCGCCGCGCCCCTTCAAGGATAGGCCAGCTTGCGGGGGGATGTCCCGCCTGGCGGGGCAGGAGGCAGGAGGTGCGGGAATGCATTGTTATGCCGATTGGGTGATCTTCAGCGACCTCGATGGCACGCTGCTGGACCATGACACCCATTGCATGGGCGCCGCCCGGCCGCAGGTCGAGCGGCTGGCACATCTGCACATCCCGCTGATCGTGGCCAGCAGCAAGACCCTCGCCGAAGTGCGGGCGCTGGCCCTGCCCGGCCCGCTCCAGCCGCTCATCCTCGAGAGCGGGGCGCTGCTGGCGGTGCCGGAGCGTTATTTCCCCGGTTTCGACGGCGACGGCTGCGAGGAGGGATACCGCCTGGTGTGCTATTCCCCACCGCGCGAACGCATTCTCCGCCAGCTCGGAGAGTTGCGCGAGATGGGCTTTGCCTTCGAGGGCCTTGCAGACTGGGACGACGAAGGCATCGCGCGGCGGACGGGCCTTTCCCCCGCTCAGGCCAGTCTTGCACGCCAGCGTCGCGGTTCGGAACCCATCCTCTGGCGGGAGAGCCCTCGGCGCCGAGCCGACTTCGAGCAGGCGCTGGCGGAGCGCGGGCTGCGCCTGGATGAAGGAGGCCGCTTCCTGCATGTACTGGGGGTGGGGGCGGACAAAGGGCGGGCCATGCGCGGCCTGCTCGGACTGTACCGCCTGCACGACTGGCCGGTACGGGCCACCATGGCGCTCGGGGACAGTCCCAGCGACCTCGGCATGCTGCACAACGCAGACCGCCCGGTGGTCGTGCGGCATCCGGATGGTTCGTGGCTGGATGCGGCGTCGGTGCCGCGGGCGGTCTACACGCGTGGCATCGGCCCCCACGGCTGGCATGAGGCCGTCGGGCAGCTGCTGGGGGAGATGGACGAGAGGGGGTGAGATGTCGGATTTTTTCCAGAACGGCCAGATTACGACGCTGCACTGGCTGCGCGAACGCACCCTGCACTGGATGCACGATCGCCCGCTGGAGCAAATCGAACGTGAGCTCGTGCGTTTCTCCAGCGTGCGACCCATGGCGCTCGTGCTGCCGACCCCCTCGGTTGAACTCGGGCGCCCGGAGCTGGCCGGTATCATCGAGCACCTGAGGCAGATTCCCTACATCGCCGATGTGGTCATCGCCCTCGAGGATGCGACGCCCGAGCAATACCGGCACGCGCGGGAATTGTTCGCCGTCCTTCCCCAGCGCACCCATCTGCTCTGGCTCGACGGGCCGCGCTTCACGGCGCTGGAGGCGAGGCTGGCCGAGACCGGGCTTGCGCCGCGGCAGCCGGGCAAAGGGCGGGCGGTGTGGTACGCCTTCGGCCATGTGCTGATGCAGTGCCGCTCCGAGGCGGTGGCCCTGCACGACTGCGACATCACGACCTTCAGCCGCGACCTGCCGGCGCGTCTGTTTTACCCGGTGGCCAATCCGTCCTTCACGTTCGACTTCTGCAAGGGCTACTACGCCCGGGTGGAGGGCGATCATTTCTCAGGGCGGGTCACGCGCCTGTTCATCACCCCGCTGCTCCGGGCCCTGAAGAAGGTGCTCGGTCCGCTGGATTTCATCGAGTATCTCGACAGCTTTCGCTACCCGCTCGCGGGCGAGTTCGCGCTGCGTTCCAGCATGCTCGCCGGTCTGCGCATCCAGCCGGGGCTGGGGCTGGAGGTGAGCGTGCTGTCGGAGGCCTATCGCAGCATTGCCCGGAATCGTATCTGCCAGGTCGACATCGCCGCCCTGTACGACCACGCGCACCAGCGCCTGTCTGCCGAGGAACGTGAGCGGGGCCTGGCGCGCATGACGGTCGAGATCGGCCGGACCCTGTTCTGCCGCCTGGCGGCCGAGGGCGTGGTGCTGAGCGAGGCGAGCCTGCGCTCGATCAAGGAGGCCTATTATTGGACGGCGGTGGGCATGCTCGGCCAGTTCAGGGCGGACGCGACCTTCAATGGCCTGGTGCTGGACCTGCAGGCCGAGGAGAAGATGATCGAGCTGTTCGCCAGGAGCATCATCACCGCAGGGCAGGAGTTCCTCGCCAATCCGGGCGAGCTGGCGCAGATCCCCCATTGGGCGCGGGTGCGCGACGTGCTCCCCGAGGTCGGCTCCCTGCTGCAGGCATGCGTGCACGGGGACGCCGTGGCCTGAGTGCCGCAGCCGGGGGCAGGGCGCTGCCCTGGCCTTTATCTTGTATGCTGGCGCGACGCCCACAGCCTCACTTTTGCCACCTCCGATCATGACCGTTGCCTTTGATGACGAGAGCCCGCGCGACCGGAGCGTCGCGGCCGGCGAGTCCAGTCGCGATGCCACCGTGCCGTGGATGGCAGGCGATGGGCACTATCGGGACATGCTGGAGCGGATCCCCGGCATCGTCTACGCCGTCGCACCGGATGCGCCTGGCCGCATGCTCTACGTCAGCCCGCAGAGCGATATCCTGTTGGGTTACACGGCCGGGGAGTGGCTGCGGGATCCCGGGCTCTGGCACCGGATAATCCATCCCGAGGATCGCGAAAGAGTGCTGGTGGCCCATGCGGAGGCGCACGCCGGAAGACGAACGCTGGCCTGCGAATACCGGATGCAGGCTCGCTGCGGGCGGATCCTGTGGCTGAGCGACGAGTGCTCGCCGGTGCTGGACGGGGACGGCCGGCTGCTCTGCATGCAGGGGCTTCTTCTGGATGTGACCGAGCGCCGCCATGCCGAGGCCGAGATGCGGGAGTGGCACGAGGAGATGGAGCGGCTGGTGGGGCTGCAGGTGGCGGCCCAGACCGCCGCCGCCATTGCCCACGAGCTGAACCAGCCGCTCAACGCCATCGCCTCCTACAACACTGCTGCCCTGCGCTTGCTGCGCGCCGGGAATCCGCGGCCGGAGCGTCTGCAGCATGCCCTGGAGCAGGGGGCGGAACAGGTTCAGCGGGCCGGGCGGGCCATGCGCGACCTGCTCGCCCTGCTGCACAAGGGGGAGACGGCGACGGAAGGGGGCTATCTCAACGCGGCGGTGCGCGAGGCCGTGTCCATCCTCGTGGCCGACGGCTACATCGACGGGGTCCGTGCGATGGTGGACCTGATGCCGGACCTGCCGCGGGTGAGGGCCAACCGCCTGCAGGTGCAGAAGGTGCTGGTCAACCTGCTGCGCAATGGGGTGGAGGCGATCCACGGTTGCGGCCGCGCGCGGGGGGTGGTCACGGTGCGCACCGATGTCTCGGAAGGCATGGCGCGGGTCTGCGTGGAAGACGACGGCCCCGGCCTCGAGCCGCAGGCGGCACAGCGGGTGTTCGAGCCCTTCTTCACCACCAAGGCCCATGGCATCGGCATGGGGCTGGCCATCAGCCGGGCCCTGATCCTCGCCCATGGGGGCAGCATGTGGGTGGAAAGCGCGGCCCCGCAGGGGTGCCGTTTCTGCTTCACCCTGCCGCTGGCGGAGTGAGTAGGGGTTATCACGTATTCATCAACCCCGTTCCCGGCGGTTAAGGTTGCGTCCCGTTCCCCCAGAGACGCATGCCCCGCCCGATGATGTCCAGCCCGCCCAAGGTCTACGTGGTCGATGACGATGCCGCCGTGCGCGATGGCCTGGTGCTCCTGCTCGAGAGCGCCGGCTTCGCGATCGACGTCTACGCCAGCGCCGGCGATTTTCTGGCGGACGCGCATGCCATTCCTCGCGGGGCCTGCCTGCTGCTGGACATGCGGATGCCGGACATGAGCGGTCCAGAGCTGCAGGCCGAACTCGCTCGGCGGGGCATCGACCTGCCCATCATCTTCCTTTCCGCCCATGGTGACATCCCCACCGCGGTGCAGGCCATCAAGGCCGGCGCGGCGGACTTCCTCACCAAGCCGGTCGATGGCGACCTGCTCATCGGCCGGGTGCAGGCGGCGCTGGCCATGTCTTCCGCGGACCAGCGGCGGGCGGTGGCGAACCGCAGCCGCTGCGCGGGCGTGGCCGGGCTGACCGCGCGCGAGCGCGAGGTGATGCGGCTGGCCGTGACCGGGCACGCCAACAAGGAGATCGCCCAGCGGCTTGGCATCAGCCACCGCACGGTGGAAATCCACCGCGCCCGCGTCATGCGCAAGACCGGGGCGGCCAACCTGGTCGAGCTCGTTCACCTGGCCAAGGACTGCGCGAGCGAGCTCGAACAGGCTGGCGCCTGATTCTTCGCGGGGTAGGTGCTGCCACGTATACCGCGGCCCCTTCGCAACCCTTACATTCCCCTCCATGCCCACGCATCCGCCCGCCAGTCGTTGGCCGGGCGGCGCTTCGTCGATCGACCGCTTGCCTGAAGGAGTTGAGTACATGGCCGATACCCGCGTCGCGGAAACAGGGGATGAGGACGACATCCTGCCCGACGAAGCGACGGAACCGGACGAGTGCCCCGATGAGGACCCGGTCGACGCGCCTGCCGGGGCCGTCTTCGCCGCAGGAAGCTACGGCGCGGAGGGGCCGGACATCACCCGCTTCTACCTCAACGAGATCAGCGGCCAGCCGCTCCTCGACGCAGGGGAAGAGGTCCGTCTCGCGCGCCTGGCCCGGCAGGGGGACGAGGTTGCCCGCCAGCGCATGATCGTCGCCAACCTGCGCCTGGTGGTCATGATCGCCCGCCGTTACCAGCATCGGGGGCTGGACCTGAACGACCTGGTGGAGGAGGGCAACCTCGGCCTCATGCATGCGGTGGAGAAGTTCGACCCCGAGCGCGGCTTCCGCTTCTCCACCTATGCCACCTGGTGGATCCGCCAGAGCATCGAGCGCGGGCTCATGAACCAGGCGCGCACCATCCGCCTGCCGATCCATGTCGCCAAGGACATTGGCGGCATCCTGCGCACGGCGCGGAACCTGAGCCAGAAGCTGGGTCACGACGTCGGCGCCGAGGAGTTGGCCCGGGCGACCCAGCGCCCCGTGGCGGAGGTCCGGCGCGCGTACGAGCTCAACGAGCAGCCCCTGTCGCTCGATGCGCACATCAACCAGGACACCGATCAGCCGCTGCAGGAACTCATCCCCGACGAGCACAACGTCAACCCCATCGAGCAGCTGGCGGAGGATGACGTGGCGGAGCACCTGCTGCACTGGCTGGAGCAGCGCGACGAGCGGCAGCGCGAGGTGATCGCCCGCCGTTTCGGCCTGTTCGGCCACGAGGCGCAGACGCTGGAGCAGGTGGGGCAGGCCCTCGGGCTCACGCGCGAGCGGGTGCGGCAGATCCAGATCGAGGCCCTGCGCGGCCTGCGCAAGGCCATGGAGCGCGACGGCTGCGGACGCGAAGCCCTGCTGGGCTGAGGCAGACTTGTCTCCCGCAGCGGGGCTATTCCGCCTCGCGCTGCATCTGGCGCAGCGCGGCGGCGGCGAGGGCGGTCTGGGTGGCATCGGTGGCGAAGGCCAGCCGGCCCGGTATGTCATGCAGGCCGGCCTTGCGCAGGGGGCGGTATACCGCCGGATGCATGCCGCTCAGAACCACGCCGATGCGCCGGTCGTGCAGCCGGCCGAGGGCCGACTCGAGCGCGTGGATGCCGCTCATGTCCAGGGTAGGCACGTGGGTGAAGTCGATGATGATCACGCTCGCCTCCTTGTGCTCGCGTGCCGCGCGGTCCAGCGCGGCGAAGGCCTGCTCGGCGGCGCCGAAGAACAGTGGGCCGCTGAACTCGTAGAACACCGCCCATTCCGGCAGCTCGAACGGCATCGGCTCGCCGCGCCTGCGCTCGCGCGCGCCGGTCAGGCTGGCCATCTGGTGCATGAAGATGAAGGCCGCTAGCACCATGCCGACGCCGACCGCGGCCACCATGTCGATGAAGATGGTCAGGCCGAAGCAGGTCAGCAGCACGGCCACGTCGGTACGCGGAGCGACCTTGACCATGTGCGCGAAATGAGGCGCCTCGCTCAGGTTCCAGGCGGTGAGGACGAGGATGGCGGCCAGTGTGGCCATCGGCACGTGCGCGAGCCAGGGAGCGAAGACCACCACCGCAAGCAGGATGGTGAGGGCGTGGAAGACGGCGGCCAGCGGCGAGCGGGCGCCGGCGCGCACGTTGGTGGCGGTGCGTGCGATGGCGGCGGTGGCGGTGATGCCACCGAAGAAGGGCACGGCGAGGTTGCCGATGCCCTGGCCGACCAGTTCCGCGTTCGGATCGTGGCGGGTGCGGCTCATGCCGTCGGCCACCACCGCGCACAGCAGCGACTCGATCGCCGCCAGCATGGCGAGCGTCAGCGCCGGCACCAGCAGGTCGCGCAGCAGGGTCCAGGACAGGCCGATTGGCTGGCCGGAGGCGTCCGGCAGGCTCCAGGGCAGGACGAACTGCGGCGCGAACGGCGGGATGCCCGCGCCGCTCTGGCCGGCCATCTCCCAACGAAATTTGTCGCCGAGGGTGATCGGATCGAACGCCGGCCACAGCCACTGCAGGCCGAAGGCGGCGAGGCCCGCCAGCACGAGCGCGGCGAGCTGGCGCGGGACGGGGGTGCCCAGGCGATTCCAGCCGAGCAGGATGGCGAGGGTGAAAAGCCCGGTGGCGATGTCCGCCCAGCGCGCGGTGGGCAGGGCCTCGATCAGCACCTGCAGGCGGTCGATGAAGTGCTCGGGCATCTCCGCCGTGGTCAGGCCGAGCAGGTCCTTGATCTGCAGGAAGGCGATCACCACCGCGATGCCGGAGGTGAAGCCGAGCACCACGGGGTAGGGGATGTACTGGATCAGTACCCCAAGGCGCAGCAGGCCCATGGCGATCAGGATCGCCCCGGTCAGCAGGGTGGTGACCAGCAGCCCGCCGAGGCCGAACTGGTGCACGATGGGGATGAGCAGGACGATGAAGGCCGCGGTGGGGCCGGAGATGTTGAAGCGCGAGCCGCCGGTGAGGGCGATCAGCGCACCGGCGATGATCGCGGTGTAGAGGCCATGCTGCGGCGGCACGTCGATGGCGATGGCGAGCGCCATGGCCAGGGGCAGGGCCAGCATGCCCAGGGTCACTCCGGCCAGCAGGTCGGCACGCAGATCCCCCCGCCCGTAGCCCCTCAGGCTCTCGCGCAGGGCGGTGGCAAAGGGCCAGGAGGATGGATGCACGACGTTTCTCCTTCAGCGCGCGGGCCGAGCGATGCAGGCCAGTGGCCAGCAAACCTGAAACCCTCTAACTAGCCACTGACCACTGACCCGGCCGTCAGGCATTCAGGCCCGGCACCGGCCAGTACTTCTTGAACGCCACGTCCGGCAGCGACCAGACGCGCTGGTGCAGGGTGTGCATGGCGTCCAGGTCGTTCAGCAGTTCCGCCCGTTCGGCCGTGCTCAGCTGCGCTGGTCCCTCGTGCAGGGCCTTGTCCATCATCCATGCACGCCGCAGGCGCACGCTCTCCGGCAGGTTGCGGCGCGGCTTGAGGAAGGCGGCGTGGATGGCATTGGCGATCGGCTCGACCACCGCCAGCACGAAGCCGTCGACATCGCCGAGCTTCTCGCGCTCGGCCTGGTACAGGGCGAGGCCCCTGCGGTACTCGGCCAGCTCTGGCGGGGCGCTGACCTCCTCGGGGGTGACGAACAGGTGCGCCGCGCGCGCGCGGCGGCCGAGCGAGCCCAGGCTGGTCAGCCGCGCGAGCGGGATCGACAGCACAAGGCCGAGCAGCACCGGGGAGAGCCAGGCGAAGAACACCGGGCTGGCATACCAGGCGAGCACGCCCCATACGATGCCCAGCAGGGTGGTGGTGCCGTAGTTGGCCGCCGCCTCGCGCCAGCTCATGACGAACTCGCCGCGCTGCTGGGTGCCCCAGGCAACGGTCTTGTTCATCAGGGTGAGGATGATGAAGCGGCTGTGGAACACCATCCGCACCGGGGCGGACAGGGCCGACAGCAATGTCTCGAGCAGTACGCTCGCGCTCACGCCGATCCGCCCGCCGAACTGCTCGGCGCGCGATTTGTCGCGCAGGGTGCCGAGCAGGCTGAGGATCTTGGGCAGGAATAGCAGGCCGAGGGTGACGTAGAACAGCTTCAGGGCCATCTCCACGTCGACATTCACCTGCGCCTCGCGCGGGGCGATCCAGGCCAGCGCGGTGGTGAGGAGCAGCAGGCCGAACCAGAGCAGCGAGCCGGCATAGCTCATGATGCCGTTGATGAGCAGGAAGCGCTGCATCGGCGGCAGGCCTTCGGCGATCATCACCCCGGCGTGCTGCAGGTTGCCCTGGCACCAGCGGCGGTCGCGCTTGAGGTCGTCGGTGAGCGAGGGCGGGTATTCCTCCCAGCTCCCGCCGAGGTCGTAGGCGACCCACACCTCGAAGCCCGCACGGTTCATCAGCGCCGCCTCGACGAAGTCGTGGCTGAGGATCTCGCCGCCGAACGGCTTGATCCCCGGCATGCGCGGCAGGTTGCAGTGGCTCATGAACGGGGCGATGCGGATGATGACGTTGTGGCCCCAGTACTGGCCGTTGCCCAGCCACCACCAGGCGAGCCCCGCGGCGAACATGGGCGAGTACAGCCGGCCGGCGAACTGCTGGATGCGGGCATAAAGGGTGTCCATGCCCTGTGAGAAGGGGAGGGTCTGGATGATGCCGACGTGCAGGTTGCGCTCCATGGCCTGCACCATGCGCACCAGGGTCTCGCCACCCATCACGCTGTCGGCGTCGAGCACGATCATGTACTCGTGCTGTTTGCCCCAGCGGCGCAGGAAATCGATGATGTTGCCGCTCTTCTTCTTCACCCGGTACTTGCGGCGGCGGTAGAAGATGCGCTCGAAGCCGTCCACCTCGCGGCACAGGCGCGCCCAGGCGAGTTCCTCGTCGACCCACTTCTCCGGCTGGCTGGAGTCGGACAGGATGTAGAAGCGGAAGTGCTCCAGCTGGCCGGTCTCCTTGAGCGAGAGGAAGGTTGCGCGAATGCGGGCGAACACCTCGTCGGCGTCCTCGTTGCAGATCGGCATCACCACGGCGGTCGAGGCCAGCGGCGTGGGCTTGCCGTCCAGCCGCGCGTTGAGGGTGCTGATCTTCAGCCAGTCTCGCCCGGTCAGGGACAGCCAGAAGCCGATCAGCGCGGTCCACAGGCCGATCCACAGCCAGGCGAACAGGATGGCAAACAGGCCGAGGAGGAGGATCTCGAGCAGGTGTCGGCCGCCGAAGGGCAGGATGTTGCTGAGGGTCCAGGTCCCGACGAGGGTGGGCAGGATGACCATGAGCACGAGCGCCAGGCGGCGGTCGCCGGCGATGGTTTCGATGTCGTTGGGGCGGATGCGCATCACGATTCCGGGGAGTCTTCGTTGAGACCGAGCAGGCGTGAGAGGAGGCCCTCGGGGGCGGGGCGGATCTCCGCCGGGGTGACCACCGCGCGCCGCATCTCCGGCATGGCGGCCCCCCCGGTCCAGCGGAAATGCTTGCCTTCGTGGGAGAGCTGCAGGGCGCCCCAGGGGACCGCGCGCCAGGTGCACTGGGTGCAGGTGGAGTGGCGCCAGACGGCCACCCGCCAGGCGGCCGAGCCGGTCATCTGGTCGGCCGGGATGACTCCCTGGGTGCGGGCGACCTGGCGGCTGAGCAGGGCATGCACCTCGCGCATGGAGGCGACCAGGGGCAACTCGTCGCCGTGGGCGCGGGCGCGTTCGATGATGGCCGTGACCATCTCCTGGCGCACCTTGGCCGGTACCAGCATGGCACGCAGATAGGTCTCCACGCGCCGCTCGGCCTCGGCCCAGGCGCTCGGCAGGTCCTGAAAGGGGGAATGGGGCACGATCACCATTTCCTTGATGGAGTGTACTGAATCCTATTCTAGCAGGGCGCGGGCCCCGTCAGCGCGGGCATGTGCCGCGACGAAACGAGTTGCAAAAGGGCAGGAAAGCCCTTTTGCAACAAATCTGGATCAGGGCGGATAGGCCGCGCTCCAGGTCTCGCTCAGCACCGCTTCGCCGCGCTTGAGGAAGGCGCGCAACTCGGCGGTGCCCTCGCCGGGCGGTTCGACGAACAGGGTCAGGCGCCAGCCGCCGGTATGGGGGTTGGGTTCCAGCCTCTGGCTGCGGATCCTCCCCGTCCCCTGCAGGCTGCTGACCGCCTCGACCTCGCCCGGGGTGCGCAGGCGCCCCAGGTCTCCGCCGGCGAAGTCGATCACGAAGCGCACCACGCCCTGGTTCTCCGGCAGGCGTTCGGTGTTGGAGGTGGACAGGCGGCTCGCGATCACCCGCGCCCCGCCGGGCAGGGCCGCATCATCCTTCAGCCAGCGCATGCGCCAGGCAAGGCGCAGGGTCTGCCCCGCCTGCAGGGGCTGCGCCGGGACGAAGTAGGCGACCACGTTGTCGAGCGTGCTGTTGTCGCTCGGCAGCCGCACCAGCTCCACCCCGCCCGCGCCCCAGTCGCCCTGCGGCTCGATCCACAGGCTGGGGCGGTCCTCGTAGCGCCACGCCAGGTCCTGGTAGTGGTCGAAGTCGCGGTCGCGCTGCATCAAGCCGAAGCCGCGCACGTGGTCGGCGGCGAAGCGGTTGATGCGGATCTGCGGGGCGTTCTCCAGCGGGCGCCACAGCCATTCGCCGCTTGCCGCATGGATCAGCAGGCCATCGGAATCGTGCTCCTCCGGGCGAAAGTCGCCGAAGGTGTTGCCGGTCGCCTCGCCGTGCAGAAACATGCTGGTCAGCGGGGCCAGGCCGAGCTTGCGGACGCCCGTGCGGGCGTACAGGCGCGCCTCGACCTGCATCACCGTCTCGCGGCCGGGCTCGATGATGAAGCGGTAGGCCCCGGCAAGGCTGGGGCTGTCCATGAGGGCGAGAACGGTCAGTTTCTTGCCGCCGGCGGCGGGTTGCTCGATCCAGAAGTCGGTGAAGGCGGGGAATTCCTCGCCCTTCGCCTCGGCGGTGTCGATCGCAATCCCGCGCGCGGACAGGCCGTAGTGCTGGCCCTGCCCCACCGCGCGGAAATAGGTGCCACCGAGGAACACCGCCGTTTCGTCCATGCTGCCTGGGGCATGGAGGTCGGCATGGATGCGGAAGCCCGCCCAGCCAAGGTCGGGCGGCACGCGGCCCTTGAACGGCAGCGAGCCGTAGTCGAAGGCCTCCGGCCGGAAGGGCAGGCGCTGGACGCGACCCTGCTCGATCAGGTGGATGCGCACCGGCCGGGTGTAGTGGTGCCCGGGGTGGAAGAACTGCAGCTGGAAGGGCAGTCCCTCCTTGCGCCACAGGGCCTGTTCGGGGCGGAAGCGGATCTCGCGGTAATGGGCGTAGTCGAGCGAGGCGAGGTATTCCGGAACCAGGGAGGCCGGCGCGGCATAGGGCTTCTTCGCCAGCTGCTCGGCCTGGCGGGAGACATCGTCCAGGCCGAAGGCGGAGGCGGCCAGCGGCGCACACAGCAGCAGGCCCAGGGCCAGCAGGGTGGGGAATGGGCGGCGCATGATCGTGGTCGGTGGAGGTTTTCGGACGGGGGTGTCCAATGGGTGTTTATTCTCTCAAGGCAGTGTGATCACTGCAAAGCCCTTCGGGGCGCGGCCGATGATGGAGTTGAATGTGTTGCCGACCACGCTGACCCAGGGGGGGAGGGTGTCGGCCTCGACTCCATGGCCGCGCATGGAGATGGCGCAGGCCTCCATCCTCACCCCGGGCCGGGCGGAGAGGCGGGCGAGCCGCTCGCGCGCCTGCTCGGCATCGGTCGAGACCTCGAACGGCAGCAGGCCGGTATCCTCGCTCAGGATGCGCACCGATCCCTCGCGGAAGGCGAAGACCATCTCCGGCTTGATCTTCTGGCGCTGCAGGTCATCCCATGTCTCCCCCACCAGGGCGAGGTGGGTGTTCAACCGCTGCGGGTCGGCGGTGGTCACGTCCCACACCACGCGCGCGGCCTCGATCCCCTGCAGGGCGACGCGATCATCGGGCTTTCCGGCAGCCGGGGAGGCGGCGGCAAAGGCCAGGCCCGCGGCGAGCAGGAGCGGCTTGAGCAGGCGTGTCGTCATGGGTGTTCCTCCCCGGGGTCGTCGGATCCCCGCTGTGTCCCCCATGCGCGGGAGAGTCGCTCAGCTCGTCCTGGCATCCCGCCCCTCGGGCATCCTGCCCGAGGCCGCTTCGCGGTGCGGCGTTCAGTTCGGGGTGTGTTCGCGGCAGAAGGCGATGATGGTCGCCAGGGCTTCGCGCGCGGCATCGTTGGCGGCGGCCACGGCACCGGGCGCGTCCGCGCTGAAGGCCGGGCGGATGATCTCGAAGGTGTGGGTGGCCAGCACGCGTGCCGAGCGGGCTTCGACCAGCTGCACGCGCATGGCCAGCCGCACCTCGCTGCCCTGGGTCTGGCTCGGATCGCGGATGACGTGCTCGAGCGCAGTCAGTTCGCTGTGCAGGCGCAGGTCGGCCGGCAGGCGGGCCGCCGGGCCGAGCACCACGCGGTACAGGCTGGCATCCTCCAGCGCGCGGGCCATCAGGTCGCCCAGCATCTCGGCGGGTGGCTCGGCCCAGCGGCTGCGGCTGTAGTAGTCGATCCGGTAGGGCTCGCGGCGATAGGCGATCTGCTCGGTGTCGAAGCTGGTGCCGGCCTCCGGGCGAAGCACTTGCAGGGTCAGGGGGGCGGGGGTGGCATCCGTGGCCGCCGGGGGAAGGGGCGGCTCCAGGCGGTAACTGGTCTGCGCGACCTGGCGTTCGGGTATGGCGCCGCAGCCGGCGAGCAGACCGGCGAGCGCGAGGGCAGGGAGGAGGCGGAGCATCATGATGGGTGTCGCAATGATGGGTGTCACAGTTCAAAGGGAATCGCTGAAAAATCAGCGATTCCTGTTTGCGGCAGGAGGACGCAACGCGAACAAGGGCGTAAGCCCTTGATTCGCGGAGGCCACCGCGAATTCACTTCGCGGTTGAGCCAAGCTGAAAAAATCCAAGGATGGATTTTTTCAGCACTTACCAAAGGAGAAGTCATTGTTCGCCCGGTCCGGGTTCCTTGACGGGGGCGCCGCGCAGCAGCTGGGCGGGGTCGCGCCGGAGCCGGCGCGCGAGATCCTCGACCACGCCGGTGGCGGCCTCGACCTGGCGCAGCAGGGTGTCCAGGCCGGGCTCGATGCCGCGCCGCATCTCGCTGATCTCCTGCTGGGTGGCGCGCGAGACCTCGCCCAGGGTGCGGCTGGTCTCGCGGAAGGTCGCGGCGGCGGTGCGCACCTCGTCCAGCGTGCCTTCCAGCCGGGCGATGGTCTCGGGCAGGCGCTCGAGGGTCTCGGCGCCGGCACGTGTCATGCGCTCGCTGTTGGCCAGCACCTCGCCCATGCGCCCGCGCTCCTGCGCCAGGGTCTCGCTGAGCACGGCGAGATTGCGGACGAGGGTGGAGAAGGCGGCGCGGTTCTCCTCGTTGAGTAGGTCCTGCAGCTGCAGGGCGATCCGGTCGAGGTTCTCGAGGTTGCGGCTCACCGCGACGTCCAGCCGACGCAGTAGCGAGGGCGAGGGGGGAATGAGCGCGGGCGCGCCGTCCGGGCCGGGTCGCAGGTCGGGGGAGCCGACCGTTCCTCCGGTCAGCTCGATGAAGGCCAGCCCGGTCACGCCCTGGGTGGCGATCGAGGCCCGGGTGTCGGTCTTGATCGGCGTGCCCTCCACGATGTCCAGCAGGATGCGCACCTGCTCCGGATTGTCGAGATAGAGGCGGTTCACCCGGCCGACCTCGACCCCGCGGTAGCGCACCACGGTGCCGGGGTTGATGCCGGAGGCGGATTCGCTGGTCAGGAACATGTAGGGAGTGTAGCGCTTGGTCTCGATGTCGGCGCCCAGCCACAGACCCAGTCCGACCAGGATGGCGGTGAGGGCGATGACAAAGACGCCGACGGCGGCATAGGCGACACGGGTTTCCATCAGGGGGCTTCCTGCAGTGGACGGGTGCCGAAATAGGCACGCAGTTCGGGTTCTTCGCGGCGCGCCAGCTCCGCCGCGGGGGCCATGGCCAGCACGCGCCGGCGGGCGAGGAAGGCGACGCTGTCCACGCCGTGCCAGATCGAGTCCAGGTCATGGGTGATCTGGAACACGGTCAGGCCGAGCAGCTCGCGCAGTTCCAGCACCAGCGCGTCGAAGGCGCGCGCACCGACCGGATCGAGCCCGGAGGTCGGCTCGTCGAGGAACAGGATCTCCGGATCCAGGGCCAGAGCGCGGGCCAGCGCGGCGCGCTTGACCATGCCGCCGGATAGCTCGTCCGGCCGCTTGTGCGCGGCATCCGGGGACAGTCCGGCGAGGCGGATCTTGAGCATGCCCACCTCCTCGCGCAGGCGAGGGGGGAGGTCGGTGTGCTCGGCCAGCGGCAGGCAGACATTCTCCAGCACGGACAGCGAGGTGAACAGGGCGCCCATCTGGAACATCACCCCGAGGCGAAGCTGCAGGGCCTGGCGTTGGCGCAGGCCGAGGCGGTCGAGGTCCTGGCCGAGCACGCGGATGCGGCCGGCGGTCGGGCGGGTGAGCATGATCAGGTTGTTGAGCAGCACGGTCTTGCCGGTGCCGCTGCCTCCAACCAGGGCGATCACGCTGCCGCGCGGAACAAAGAGGTCGAGGCCTTCGTGCACGGTCTGGCTGCCGAAACGGTTGACCAGGCCGCGGACTTCTATGGCCAGCTCCGGCCGAACCTTGGTCATCACAGGTCCAGCTCCCGGAACACGATGGAGAAGATTGCGTCGACCACGATCACCCAGAAGATCGCCTGCACCACGCTCGATGTGGTGGCCTGGCCGACCTCGGCCGCGCTGCCGCGGACTTTCATGCCCTCGTGGCAGCCGATCAGGGCGATGATGGCGGCGAACACCGGCGCCTTGACCAGGCCGACCCAGAGATGGGTGTTCTTCATCTGCTCCAGCCGGTCGAAGGCGACGTTGAGGTCGAGGCCGAACATCTCGTGCGAGACCAGCAGGCCACCGAACAGCCCGGCGGCGTTGGCCAGCACGGTCAGCAGAGGCAGGGCGATCACCAGCGCGATGACGCGCGGGATGACCAGCATCTCGATCGGCGGAAGGGCAAGCGCGCGCAGGGCATCCACTTCCTGCGTCACGCGCATGGTGCCGATGCGCGCGGTGTAGCTGGAGCCGGTGCGGCCGGCGATGACAATGGCGGTGATCATCGGCGCCATCTCGCGCAGGGTGACGATGCCCACCATGTCGGCAAGGAAGATGTTGGCGCCGAAGCGGTCCAGTGTCGCCCCGGCCTGGTAGGCGATCACCACGCCGATCAGGAATGAGAGCAGGGCGACGATGGGAATCGCGAGCACCCCGGCGGCATGGACCTCGTTGATCACGCTTGCCCAGCGCACCCGCCAGGGACGCAGCAACAGGGGGGCGGCGTGGCGTGCGACCTCGCCGGTGAAGGTCAGGATGGCGTAGAAGTGGAGCAGGATGGCCAGGGTCACCTCGCCCAGCCGTTCCAGCGGATTCAGCGGGTTCGCCGCGGCGGGTGGCTGGAGATCGCCGGGGCGGCGCACCAGCTCCAGCAGCTCGCGGTGCCGCTGCGGCAGTGATGTCAGGTCGACCGTTCCGCCCGCGCCTTCCAGCCGCTCGATCAGGTGCAGCAGCAGCAGCGCGCCGGCGGTGTCCATGCGGGTGACGCCCTCGGTGTCGAGACGCCAGGGGCGCGCTTCCGGGAAGACCGTGGGCAGCCGGCGGGCGAGACCGCCGCAGCCATGCGCATCCCATGCGCCGCGTGCGGTGAGCACGCCGGCCGCGCCCTGCCAGTCCAGGCTCGCCATGTCGCGACCGCGGGATGAGAGATCCTTGTGCATGGGGGAAGCATAGCACCGGTGCAGGGCCCGCCACGGTGTATCATCCCTCCATTGATATCGAGGTTACATGATGCAGGGCGAACGCTTACAGAAGGTGCTGGCGGGCTGGGGGCTGGGGTCGCGCCGCGCGATCGAGGAATGGATCGCCGCCGGCGAGGTCACGGTCAACGGTGAGGTCGCCACCCTCGGCACGCGGGTGCTGCCGACCGACCGCATCGAGGTGCGTGGCCAGCCGGTGCGCACCCGCGCCGAGACCTTCACCCGCCGCGTGCTGGTCTATCACAAGCCCGAAGGTGAGCTGACCACCCGCTCCGACCCGGAGGGGCGCCCGACCGTGTTCGAGAGCTTGCCGCCGATCCGCGACGGGCGCTGGATCACCGTCGGTCGGCTGGACTTCAACACCTCTGGCCTTCTGATTGTCACCAACGACGGCGAGCTGGCCAACCGCATGATGCATCCCTCACGGGAGCTGCTGCGTGTCTATGCCGCGCGCATCTTCGGCGAGCTGACCCCGGTCATGCGCAAGCAGCTGCTCGACGGGGTGGAGTTGGAAGATGGCATGGCGCGCTTCGAGTCGATCGTCGACGAGGGCGGCACCGGCATGAACCACTGGTATCACGTTGGTTTGCGCGAAGGGCGCAACCGCGAGGTGCGGCGCATGTTCGAGGCGGTGGGCCTGACCGTCAGCCGCCTGATCCGCATCCAGTACGGTGATCTCACCCTGCCGCCGCGTTTGCGCCCGGGCAAGTGGAAGATGCTGAGTCCGGAGGAGGTCGATGCCCTGGCAGCGAGTCTCGGCATGGAGGTGAAGAAGGCCGCGCCGGCAGCCCCGGCGCGCGGCCCGCGCCGGCCGCCGGGCGGGGAGCGCGGCAAACCCGCCCCACGCCGGGCCGAGGCGCGCCCGACAGCGACAGAACGCAAGACCTACGTAGTGCGCGAGGGGAAAGCAGTGCGTGACGAGTCAGCGCCCGCGCCCGCGCCGGAGCGGAAGTCCCGGGGTGGCGCCCCGCGGGACCGCTCGGAGCGCAGGGAGGGGCCGGGGCGCGGGCGGACGGGCGGGACGCCGGGAGGCCGGCCGCCGCGCAGGCGGACCTGAGTGCGTCCAGAAAACCTTCGTTTCGCGGACGCCCTGTCCAAGCCCACATCCCCCGAATCGAGAGTGCGAATCCCCCCAAGTAAACACTGCAAAAATCCATCCTTGGATTTTTGCAGCTCGCCTCGTCGCGGCGCATGTCCGCGACGGGCTCCGCGAGTCAACGACTTACGTCGTTGTTCGCGTTGGGGCATCCTGCCCCAAACGGGAAACGCTGAATTGTTCAGCGTTTCCCCAAGCCGGCTGCCCGTGCACCCGTGCCAGATGCTAACTTCGTAAAAAGACCCTGAAACCGTCTGCAACGGAGAGAGCGTCATGAACCTCACCTTCCTCGGCGCCGCGCGCGAAGTCACCGGTTCCTGCTATCTGGTCGAGACCGACGGCGTCCGCTTCCTTGTCGACTGCGGCATGTTCCAGGGCGGACGCACGGCGGACTCCAGCAACCGCGAGGCTCCGGGATTCGACCCCGAGGACATTGACTTCATCCTCCTCACCCATGCGCACATCGACCACTCCGGCCTGCTGCCCCGGCTGGTGGCGATGGGCTTCAAGGGGCCGGTCTACTGCACCGAGCCGACGCGCGACCTGCTCGGGGTGATGCTGCCGGACTCGGCCCACCTGCAGGAGAAGGAGGCGGAATGGGAGACGCGGCACCGGCGCCGGGCGAAGACCGGGCGCAGGCAGGACGTCGCCCCGCTCTACACCGTGGCCCAGGCCCATGCGAGCCTGAGGCGCCTGCACGGCCATGCCTACGACGCGCCCCTGCACCCCCACCCGCAGGTGCGGGTCCAGTTCCGCGACGCCGGTCACATCCTCGGCTCCGCCATCCTCGAAGTGTGGGTGGATGAGGCGGGGGCGACCACCAAGCTGGTGTTCTCGGGCGACCTCGGCCAGCCCGGTCGCCCGCTGATGCACGACCCGACCCCGATCGAGGAGGCCGACATCCTGCTGGTCGAGTCCACCTATGGCAACCGGCTGCACAAGCCGCTCGATTCCACCCGCGAGGAACTCGCGCACGCGATCAACGACACCCTGTTCAAGAAGCGCGGCAATGTGATCATGCCGGCCTTTGCCATCGGCCGCACGCAGGAGGTGATCTATATGCTGCACGAGCTGGCCGAGGCGGGCCGCATTCCGCAGGGCCTCGACGTGTACGTCGATTCACCGATGGCGACCGAGGCCACGCGCATCACCCTCAAGTATCACCAATGGCTGGACGAGGATGCGCAGAAGGCCCTGCGGACCCGGGGGCAGGGCATACGCGTGCGCTTCACCGAGAGCGTCGAGGAGTCGATGGCGCTCAACCGGATCAAGCATGGCGCGGTCATCATCGCCGCTTCGGGCATGTGCGAGGGGGGGCGCATCCGCCACCACTTGCGCCACAACCTGCCCTGCCGGGCCTGCACCATCCTGATCACCGGCTTCCAGGCGGCGGGCACGCTCGGCCGCCGCCTGGTGGATGGAGCGAAGGAGGTCACCCTGTTCGGCGAGCGCATCCCGGTGCATGCCGAGCTCTACACCGTCGGCGGCCTCTCGGCGCACGGTGACCGCGACGCCCTGATGGGGTGGCTGGGCCACTTCCGCAAGCCGCCGCGCCAGACCTTCATCGTGCATGGCGAATCCGAGACCGCGCAGGGGTTCGGCGCGCTGGTGCACAAGCAACTCGGCTGGCGGGTGGAGGTGCCCAGGCGCGGGGCCAGCTACGCCCTATGACTTTGCTGGGGACATACCGGAGGCTGGATGACGCCTGGGGGCCCCAGCACTGGTGGCCGGGGGATTCGCCGCTGGAGATCATGGTCGGCGCGGTGCTGACCCAGAACACCGCCTGGAGCAACGTCGAGCGGGCGATCGCCAACCTCAAGGCCGCGGGGGCGCTGTCCCTCGATGTGATGCTGGCCCTGCCCGTGGACGAGCTGGCCGCGCTGATCCGCCCGGCCGGCTATTTCAACGTCAAGGCGCGGCGCCTGCGGGCCCTGCTGGAGTGGGTGCGGGAGGCGGGCAGCGTCGAGGCTCTGTCCGGCTGGCCGGATGATGCGCTGCGGGCGGGGTTGCTCGACGTGCACGGAGTTGGGCCGGAGACGGCGGACGACATCATGCTCTATGCCTTCGGGCGCCCGGTGTTCGTCATCGATGCCTACACCCGTCGCATCCTCGGCCGGCTCGGGCTGATCGACCCCACCATGGGCTACGAGCACCTGCGCGTGGCGATCGAGGCCGAACTCGGGGCCGACGTCCCGCTGTTCAACCAGTATCACGCCCTGCTCGTCGCGCATGGCAAGGAGATATGCCGCCCGCGCCCGCGCTGCGGGGCCTGCGTGCTGAGGGATGGCTGCCTTTCGGCGGAACTGTAGGAGGCTCGCCCCGGGCCGATGATCTGGAGCCCGGATGAAGGCCTTAAGGCCAGAATCCGGGGGCGCTATCCGGCGCACGCCTCATCCCGGATTCCACTGCGTTCCATCCGGCTACATGCTTGTTCCTTCCTGCGTGATGCGGTCGAGCAGGGCGCGCGCCACATCCATCACCGGCGTCAGCCCTGCCGCCGGCCCTTCGCCGGGGAACAGGCGCGCGCGCAGAGGGGTGGGCATGGGCGGCGGGGTGAACAGCTCCACACGGATGCCGGGCTGCTCCTCCGCCCATTGCGCCGCCTGGCGCGCGAGGCCCGCCTTGGCCACGCCGTAGGCCCCGAGGTAGGCCGCCTCGCAGGCATCGCCGATGAACACGGCCCGGCCCTTCGATGCCTTGAGCAGCGGCAGGCAGGCGCGGGTGAGCAGGAAGGGGGCGGTCAGGTTGACGCGCAGCAGGCGGTTCCACACCGTGGGGTCGACGTGCGCCAGCGGAGCCGGGGCGCCGGCATCGGCCGCGAGGTGGAGCAGGCCGTCCAGCCGGCCGGCGTGGGCCGCGACCAGCTCGGCCAGCTGGGCGTAGTCCTCGGCCTGGGCGCCGGAAAGGTCGATGGCGTGCAGCAGCGGCTCTTGGTGGCCGGCGGCGGCCACCTCGTCGGCGAGCTGCATCAGCGCTTCGGGCTTGCGGCCGAGCAGGATCAGGCGGGCACCGCGTCGCGCGGCCTCCATGACCGTGGCGCGGCCGAGGCCGCCGGTGGCGCCGGTGAGCAGGAGGGTGGTCGTCGTCATCAGGCTTTCCTCGAGCGAGCCTTGCGGGCGGCGCGCCAGCTGAGCCACAGCAGGCGCAGGGGGGTGAGTTCCGGGCGCTGGTCGAGCAGCCGCCAGTCGTCCTGGGCCATCGCATCGCACAGGGCTTCGGCCTGGGCCAGGCTGACCAGTGCCATGGCCTGCCGCGGCTGCGCCTCGCGCGGCAGCATGGCACGGGCCTGGCGCAGCCGCTCGCGCGTCTGCTCCCCCAGAGCGGCCAGCATGGAGCGGACGGCATCGCTCGTTCGAGGATGCAGCAGGTCGGCGACGTCCAGTCCGTGCCGGGCGAGTATCTCGCGCGGGATCAGCACCTGGCCGCGCGCGGCGTCGCGCCCCAGCTGGTGCAGGACGCGGATCCAGGCCAGCGCCTGTCCGATGGCGTGGGCGAAGTCGCGCTCCGTGCGGCCGGCCTGCCCCTCGGGGTCGGTCAGGATCAGCCAGGGGGCGACCTCGTGCCGGTAGGCATGCAGGCCGAAATCGCTCTCACGTTCCAGGTGGCCATGGCGCAGGCGGTCCTGCGCGCCGGCTACCATCTCCTCCAGTAGTTCCTGGCGCCCCGGTAGGTGCAGCACATACTGCATCAGTGCCTGGGCGACGGGGTGCTGGGCTGAGCCCCCCGCCGCGGTCCGCAGCTCGGCCAGCCACCAGTCCAGCCTTGCCTGGGCGACGCTGGGCTCGGGGATGCGGGTGCTCGCTTCCTCCAACTCCGCGCGCAGGGCAAGTACCGCCAAAGTGGCAGGTTTTTGCTGCTCGGGCAGGAACAGGCAGGCATAGTAGGGCGCCGATCCCTTTGGTGCGGCCTGGTCGCGGCAATAGCTGAGAACGTCCATGTGCGCATGGTACCACCGCTTGGTCGATGAGGGATTCTGGCCTGCCTCTTGCATGGGTCAAGAAAAGCCAGTTCTTTCCGATACAGCGTCAACGACCTTTCAGGAATATTCGCCATGTGGTCTGAACCCAGTCTGCTGCGTCGCCTCAGGTTCGCCTTCCTCGGCTTCGGGTTGGCGATGGGGGTGATCTTTCCCCTCTATGCCGCGTTCTTCGTCGAATACCGGCCGGGCATGAAGTGGTGGTTCGTCGCCGGCTGCCTGGTGGCGGGGGTGATGGTCGGCATCTTCAATTACGTGGTCACGCATGTCGTGCTGCTGCGCAAGCTGGGCCGGATCGCCGAGGTGGCGGGGAGCATCCGCGAGGGCAACCTGACCCACGAGTGCAGCATGCGCAGCGCAGACATGATTGGTCAGATTATTGACGCCTTCAACGGCATGGTGGGCCAGCTGGCCGGCTACATGCGTCAGATTACCCGCCAGAGCGACAGGGTGCGGGCGGGGGCGCGGCAGATGAGCACCATCTCCGAGGAGATCGTGCGCCATGGCGAACTTGAGCGCAGCCGCCAGAGCGAGGTCGCGGCGGTGGCCGCCCTCGTCGGCGATCTGGCGGTGGAAGTGCAGGATTCCGCGGCACGCGCCCAGCTTGCGGCCCAGATGGCGATGGAGCATGTGCGCGCCGGACAGTCGACCCTGCAGGCCAGCCGTCATGCCGTGGAGGAGAGCGTGCGCGAGGTGGAGCTGGCCGCCAACGGCATCCAGGCCCTGCAGGAGGCCGTGCAGGGCATCCAGCGCATCACCGGGGTCATCAGCGCGATTGCCGAGCAGACCAACCTGCTGGCTCTGAATGCCGCCATCGAGGCCGCGCGGGCGGGGGAACACGGCCGCGGCTTCGCCGTGGTGGCGGACGAAGTGCGAGGCCTTGCGAGCAAGACCCAGGAGTCGACGCTAGAGATCCGCCGACTGATCGAGCATCTCACCCAGCGGGCCGACGAGGGCGTGACGGTGATGGGCCGGGTGGTGGAGCGGGTGCGCGAGAGCGGGCGCCTGGCCGAAGACATCACCCTGGCGATGAGCGGCATCGACGAGCAGGTCCGCGTGACCGAGGCCGCGAACCAGAACATCGCCGGCCAGACCCAGGAACAGTCCAGTCGCGTCGAAGGGCTGCGGCGCGAGCTCGAGCACCTGTTCCAGGTGCTCGACGACAACGCCGAGCGGATGCGGGCAACCCAGGTGGTGGTCGGCACACTGGACGAGGCGGCCGACCGTCTCAACGAGATCCTCGGCCACTTCACCTTTGGCGAGGGGGAACGGGAAATCCGGCTTTTCGAGCAGCGCCATGGGGCGCGCCACACCTGCTTCCTGCGGGCCAAGGCCAAGGACGGCGTGGGGCGCGAGCTGCAGGCGGTGGCTATGGACCTGAGCAGCAGCGGTGCGCTGCTGCACGTCGGTGAGGACATCGGTGCGGGGGGCGACATCCAGCTGGAGATCCGGCCTCTGCACGCCTCGACCTGGACCGAGCGCGTCTTGCTGCCGGGACGCATCGTCCGCAAGGAGAAGGTCGAGGGTGGCTTCGATGTTGGCATCCGCTTCGATGCCCTGGACAGCCTCGGCCAAGCGGCACTGGAAGCCCTGATCAGCGAGGCGAAGCAGCGGCCGTGATTGTCTCCTGAGGGAAACGCTGAAAAATTCAGCGTTTACCGTTTGGGGCAGGACGCCCCAACGCGAACAACGACTCAAGTCGTTGATTCGCGGAGGCCGTCGCGGCTGGACACATCCCTGTGTCCAGCCCTTCGGGGAACGCAAGGCGTTCCATCGTTGCTCCCGGCAACGATGGTGACATGTGCCGCGACGCTCTCGAAGGCTGAAGCCCAAAGGGCCTTCCGGCAGGGATGCCGGAAGAGCTTGAGAGGAGGGATCAGCCGGAGGACACACTCCAGGGGGGAGCGTGTCAAGACATAAGCATTTCCCTGATGGGGGCTTCCCCATGCGATGACCGATTGGTCCGCCCTCGGGCGGTCGCTACAATCGCGCCTTTGCCTCACCTCCCGGTTACGCCGATGCTGGAAACCCTGCTCAACAAGATTCAAGAGGCGCCGGACTTTCCAGCCTTCTCGCGCACCGTGCGGGAGGTTGGCGCCCTCATCGCCGACGAGGACCAGCGCTCGATCAACGACCTGTGCTCCCTCATCCTGCGCGATGTCGCCCTGACCAAGAAGGTCCTCGCGGTGGCGAACACCTTCAGCGTGCGCGAGGCGCGGGGCACGGTGCACACCGTGTCGCGGGCCGTGATGCTGCTCGGTTTCGAGGAGGTGAGGGAGATCGCCCTCACCCTCATGCTGTTCGAGCACCTGCAGGGGCAGGACCATGTCGGCCGGCTACGGGGCAGGATGCTGCAGGCCCTGTTCGGCGCCCTGCTGGCCCAGGCCTTGTCCCGTCCGATGGCGGGGCGGGGCGGTGAGCAGGTTTTCCTCGCAGCCCTGTTCCAGCACCTCGGTCCCATGCTGGTCTATCGTCACCTTCCCGAGGCGCCGCCGGAGATCGAGCGGCTGTGCCAGGACGAGGGGCTGGACGAGCGGGCCGCCATCCTGCGTGCGACCGGGATCGTCGCCGACCATCTCGGACGCGAGGTGGCGGCGCGCTGGGGCCTCCCCGACAGCCTGCGGGCGGACATGCGTCCCGTGCCGCTCACGGCCCGCCCGGGCACGGTGCCGCCCGTGCAGCAGGCCGCGTGGGTGGCCTCGTTCGCCAATGCCGGCACGGCCATCCTGCTGACCGCGACCTCGTCCGCGAAGGCCGATGCCGCCCTGGATGAGCTGGCGCGGCGGGGAGGCATCGAGCCGGAGGCCGTGCATCAGGCGCTGGCGGAGGCGCGCGAGCGCATGGGCATCTACGTCGGCCTGTTCGAGGCGACGGATGGCGCCCGCGGCCTGCTCGCCCGCCTGGGTGGCCAGCTGCCGGAAGCGGTGGTCTTGCCCGAGGCGCCGGCGGCCGCCTCGCCGACGAGTGGTTCGGAGCGCCTGCTGCGCGGCATCGAGGACGTCACCGCGTCGCTGCTCGAGGACTATGCGCTGCCGGAACTGCTGTCGAGCATCCTGGAAACCTTGTACCAGGGCCTGGACCTCTCCCTCGCCGTTTTCTTCGTGCAGGACGCGCGCAGCCGGACACTGCGCCCCAGCATGGCCTTCGGCGAACACAGCGCGAAGATCCTCAAGGGGGGGATGCTGTCGCTGGATTCGAGCAACCCGATCGTACCAGCCTACATGGCGGCGAGGACCGCCTGATCCACAGGCGGGATGTCCCGGCGGCACGCATGGAGCCCTGGCAGTGGGGTTCCGCCGAGTCTGACACGGCCCTGATCTACCCCGTCTACGTCAACCGCCGCCCGGTGGCACTGTTCTATGCCGAGGGGCGCGGTGCCAACATGCCCCCCGAGGCGCTCAAGGTGGTCAAGACCCTGCGCAACCAGGCCGCCCTGGCGGTGATGAACAAGTCCGCCCGGGCCTGACAGGCTGTTTCAAAACCCTTTGGAACAGCCTGGAGGTGCAAGCCATGGATGGGTTGCACGAAGATCAAGCACGATAAGTGCTTGATCTTCCGAGCCCGTCGCGGCTGGGCACATCCCTGTGCCCAGCCCTTCGGGGAACGCAAGGCGTTCCATCGTTGCTCCAGCCAACGATGTTGGCATGTACCGCGACGCTCTCGAAGGCCGCTCTCGACGGCCGCACCCCGAAGGGGCGTCGGCCATGGATGGCCGATGGGCCTTCGATGCGGGATCAACCCCGCAGGGGCTTTCGGCATGGATGCCGGAAGGGCGTGAGAGGAGGGACCAAGCGAGTTTCAAAAGGGCAGGAAAGCCCTTTTGAAACAATCTGCTGAAGGGGGTCAGCAGCCGCAGCTGCCGCCCTTGTTTTTCCCTCGCGAATCCGGGGACAGGGCGCGGCCGACCAGGCGCAGGAACTCGCGCGGCGGCAGCTTCGGGTGGATGAAAGGCGCGTCCGGATCGCGGCGCATGGCCTCGAGCAGGAAGCCGGTGTAGAGCATTGCCCAGCGCAGGCGCAGGCGCAGCGGGAGGGGGGCGGACAGCCCGAGCGGCGCACTGCCCTGCAGGATCTTGATCGCCTGCTCCGCCAGATGGCCGGCCAGGCGGCGCAGGGCGAAATCGTGGCGGCCCTCATTGATCTGACTCTCCTCGACCATGAAACGCCGCATCGCATCGCGGGGGGGGAGGATGCGTCCGTCGGCTGCATCCTCACGCAGGAACAGAAGCATTTCCGTTAGCCACAGCGCCACCCCGAGGCCCTTCGCCAGCGCGAGGTCATGCGCCCCGGCCTCCGGCCACAGATGCTGAAGTTGCTGCTGCGCCAGCTCCCCGCCCAGGCTGCGGGCCGAGTGCATCAGCGCGGCGATGTCCTCATGACCGGCATGCAGCGCGGCCTCGGCCGCGTTCCAGGCGGCATCCATGCCCTGCGCCGCGCGCTCGAGGGGCGAGCGGGACTGCACCGGCAGGGCGAGGGTCAATAGGGGGTGGCGCTTGCGGAAGGCAGGCATGAGGTTCATGCGGTCGATTCCTCTTCGTCGCTTTCGAGCGCGCTTTGCACCAGGGCCTCCGGCAGCGCCTTGGTCGGCTGCACGCCGAGTTTGTGCAGGCGCTGGGCGCGTCCGATGATGTTGCCGCGGCCGCTCTGGAGTTTGTTGAACGCGCCATCAAAGCTCCTCGACGCCTGATCGAGGCGTTCGCCGAGCTTCTGCATGTCGTCCACGAAGCCCACCAGCTTGTCGTACAGGTCGCCGGCCTGGCGGGCGATCTCCTGTGCGTTGCGGTTCTGCTGCTCCTGGCGCCAGAGGTGGGCGATGGTGCGCAGCACGGCGAGCAGGGTGGTGGGCGAGACCAGCACGATGTTGCGCCTGAGCGCGTCCTGGAACAGCTCCTTGTCGTGCTCCATGGCCAGCATGAGGGCGGGCTCGACGGGCACGAACAGCAGCACGAAGTCCAGCGTGCGCAGGTCGGGCAGGTTCTCGTAGGCCTTGTCGGACAGCCCGGCCACGTGGTTGCGCAGGGCGGCGATGTGCTCCTTGAGGTGGCGGGCGCGCTCGGCCGGATCGTCGCTGTTGACGTGGCGCTCGTAGGCGGACAGCGACACCTTGGCATCGACGATCACCACCCGGTTTTCGGGAAGATGGATCAGCGCGTCGGGCAGGACGCGGCCGCCGCTGCCGGGCAGGCTGACCTGGGTCTCGTACTCGTGCCCCTTGCGCAGGCCGGAGCTCTCCAGCACGGTCTCGAGGATCATCTCGCCCCACAGGCCCTGGGTCTTGCGCTCGCCCTTGAGGGCGCGGGTCAGGTTGTGCGCCTCCTCGCCCAGGCGGGTGTTCATCTCCGCCAGGCGCTTGAGCTCCTCGCGCAGGGCGTGGCGCTCGCGCGCCTCCTGGCCGTAGCTGTCCTCGACCTTCTTCTGGAACTCGCCTAGCCGCTCGCGCAGCGGGTCGAGCAGCTGGCCGAGCTGGGACTGGTTCTGCTCGGTGAAGCGGCGGGTCTTCTCCTCGAGGATCTCGGAGGCCAGGACCTTGAACTGCTCCGCGAGCTGCTCCTTGGCCTCGAGCAGCAGGGCAAGCTTCTCCTGCGCCTGCTGGCGCTCGGCCTCGAGTTGGGTCTGAGTATGCGCGAGCGATTCGCGCAGGCGCTCCCGCTCGCCGGTGGTCTCGTGCAGGGTTTTCTCGACGGCCGCGAAGCGGACGCGCAGGGGCTCAAGCTCCGCCGCGAGGCTGGCCGCACGCTCGCCCTGGCGGCGGCGCTCGTCCTCCAGCCGTTCCAGCTGGGCGCGCAGATCGGCGGTCTCGCGTTCGAGCACGGGGACGCGGCTGGCGCGCTCGTGCAGCGCGGCGCGCTCCTCGCCCGCGCGCTGCAGGGCCTCGCGCAGCTGCTGGTTTTCTCCTTCGGCCTTCTGCCGTCCGCCGAGCTGCTCCGCCACCTCGGTCTCGGCGGCGTTCAGGCGTTCCGTCAGGGTGGCCGCGAGGGCGTTGCGACTTGCGCGCATGACGAGCCAGGTCAGCAGGATTCCGATCAGGAGGCTGCCGACGGCGACCAGGATCAGGAGTTGTTCGGGGGGAAGGTTGGCATTCAGCACAGTGCTTGATCCTTGGTCGTCATTGCGAGCGGAGCGAAGCAATCCATGCGGCGGCGCTCTGGATCGCCACGTCGCTACGCTCCTCGCGATGACGATGGTTGGCGGGCGCGGATTTCATATCCATGCGAGCAACTCCCCGGCATGCTCCACCACCGCATCCGCCCCCCAGGCGTGCGGGTCGTCGTCATCCAGCACGTAGCCGAAGGCGGCGGCGATGGACGGGCTGCCGGCGGCGCGGGCGGAGGCGATGTCGCGCTCGGCGTCGCCCACCATCACACAGGTCGCTTCCGGCAGGCCGAGCAGGGCGCAGGCATGGCGCACCGGGGCAGGGTCCGGCTTGCGCTGGGGCAGGGTGTCGCCACTGACGATGCAGCCGGCGCGTTTGCGCAGTCCCAGCCCCTCGAGCAGGGGTTCGGTCAGGAAAGCGGGCTTGTTGGTCACCACGCCCCAGGAGCGCCCCTTGGCTTCCAGCGCGGCGAGTACCTCCGCCATGCCGGGGAAGAGCGTGCTCTCCACGCACAGCCGGGCGGCGTAGATGTCCAGGTAGCGCAGGCGTAGCGCCTCCATGCGCTCGGCCTCGAGGTCCTGGCCGAAGCCGAGTTTCACCAGCGCTCCCGCGCCATGCGAAACCCAGGGGCGTATGGCATCAAAGGGCAGGGCCGGCAGGTCGTGCTCGGCACGCATGATGTTCAGCGCCCCGGCCATGTCGGGGGCGGTGTCGACCAGGGTGCCGTCGAGGTCGAAGAGGAAGGCCTGGAGGTTCATGGGCATCAAGGAAGGCGTAGGTTAGGACGGCTTGCGGGCCGCCACCAGGTAGTTCACATCCACCCCGGGACCCAGGCTGAACTGGCGCGCCAGCGGGTCGTAGTGCAGACCCTGCTGGTCGGCGATGTCCATGCCGGCCGCGCGCAGCCAGCCGGCGAGCTCCGCCGGGCGGATGAACTTGCGGAAGGAGTGCGTGCCGCGCGGGATCATGCCCAAGATGTATTCCGCGCCGACGATGGCGAGCGCGAAGGCCTTGGGCGTGCGGTTGAGGGTGGACAGGAACAGCCAGCCGCCCGGCTTCACCAGCGCGGCACAGGCCTGCACGATGGCGGCCGGATCGGGCACGTGCTCCAGCATCTCCATGCAGGTGACGACGTCGAAGCTCTCGGGTTCGGCAGCGGCCAGTTCCTCGACCGGCATCAGGCGGTACTGGATCGCCAGGCCCTGGCTTTCTGCGTGCAGGCGCGCGGTGGCCAGGCTGCTGGCGGCGAGGTCGACGCCGGTGGCCTCTGCCCCCTCGCGCGCCAGCGCCTCGGTCAGGATGCCGCCGCCGCAGCCGACGTCCAGCACGCGCCGGCCGTGCAGTGCGGCATGTCCGCGTACGAAGTCCATGCGCAGCGGGTTGATGGCGTGCAGGGTCCACAGCGGGCCGTTCGGGTCCCACCATTGCCCAGCGAGGGCGTCGAACTGGGCGATCTCGGCGGCGTCCTGGTTGTTCATGCGTTGTTCCGCTCCATGATTCGGGCGCTCCATGCGCCGGCATTGGCGAGCAACTCGTCCTCGTCCAGCATGAGCAGGCGGCGCTCGTTCATCAGCATGCGGCCGGCGACCCAACTGTGGGTGATCTGGTGGCGGCCGGCGGCGTAGATGATCTGGGCGATGGGGTCGTACAGCGGCTGGGTCTCGAGCTGGCCGAGGTCGATGGCGATCAGGTCGGCGGCCTTGCCCGGCTCCAGCGAGCCGATGCGGTCGTCCAGCCCCAGTGCGCGCGCCCCGCCGAGGGTGGCCATGTACAGCGCCTCGGCCGCGGGCACGGCGGAGGCGTCACCAGAGGCGCCCTTGGCCAGCAGGGCGGCGGTGCGGGTCTCGCCCAGAAGGTCGAGGTCGTTGTTGCTGGCGGCGCCGTCGGTGCCGATGGCGATGTTCACGCCGAGTTGCTTGAGGCGGGCGACGGGGGCGATGCCGGAGGCGAGCTTGAGGTTGGATTCCGGGCAGTGGGCGATGTGCACGCCGCGCTCGGCCAGCAGCACCATCTCGCTCTCGGTGAGCTGGGTCATGTGCACGGCGAGGAACTGCTCGTTGAGCAGGCCGAGGCGGTCGAGGCGCGCGAGCGGACGCTCGCCGGTGAGGCGCTCGGCCTCGCTGATCTCGAACGCGGTCTCGTGCACGTGCATGTGCACGCCGAGGCCGAGCTGGTCGGCCAGCACGCGGATGCGTCCGAGCGGCTCGTCGCCCACGGTGTAGGGGGCGTGCGGGGCGAGCATGAAGCTGACCGTGGGCTCGTCGCGCCACTCGTCGCGCAGGCGGATGCCCTTGCTCAGGTATTCGTCCGGGCCGGCGCCCCAGGGGGTGGGGAAGTCGATCACCGGTAGGCCGATGGAGGCGCGCAGTCCGGCGTCCTGGGCGGCGCGGATAGTCGCCTCCGGGAAGAAGTACATGTCGTTGAAGCAGGTGACCCCGCCGCGGATCAGCTCGGCCATCGCCAGGCGCGAGCCGTCGTGCACGAAGGCGTCGGCCAGGAAGCGGCCCTCGAGCGGCCAGATGTGCTCGGACAGCCAGGTCATCAGCGGCAGGTCGTCCGCCACGCCGCGCAGCAGGTTCATGGCCACGTGGGTGTGGGCGTTGACCAGTCCGGGCAGCAGGGCGTGGCTGGGCAGCTCGATGCCGCGTGCATCCAGGGTGCGGGCCTGCGCGGTGGGCAGGATGGCCTTGATCAGGCCGTCGCGGATGACCAGGCTGTGGCCTTCAAGCACCTGGGCATGGGGCCGGACGGGGATGATCCAGCGGGGGTGGAGAACGGTATCGGCGTGCATGGGGGCGGGCGTGATCGGAAGATCGGGGAACTATACCCGCCAGCGTCCGGCTTGTGCACGCCCGGGCGGGCCGCGCCAGGCACGATCCGACGCATGCAGGCCGGAGGGGCGGCCAGAGGTAGGAGTCCGGGGGCTGGGAGGTTGCGGAGCGCCCTCCCGGATTTCGCTGGTGCTTCATCCGGGCTAAGTGGATTCCAGGGTGTACCCGCCTGGCGGCGCTCGTTGCACAATGGCGGCCATGAACGAGGGTATGACGATGGACAGTGAAGCACTGTGGAAAGCCGTGGTCGACGGGCTGGCCGGGCCCGGCTACGTCGTGGTGCCGGAGGCCTTCCCGCCCGACGTGGTCGAGGCGGTGCGCGCGGAGGCGCTTTCCAGGCGCGAGAACTTCCGCCCGGCGGGCATCGGCAACCAGGCCGTGCGCGTGCAGGCGGTGCGCGGCGATGCCATCGACTGGCTGGAGTGGGGTGAAGGCGGCGCAGCGATGCAGCCCTTCTGGCAGGCCATGGAAGCGATGCGCGAGGCGGTCAACCGAGGCCTCTACCTCGGCCTGCGCGAACTGGAGTGCCACTTCGCCCTCTACCCGCCGGGGGGCGGCTACCAGCGCCACTACGACAACCCACAGGGGCGCTCCGCGCGCACCGTCACCGTGCTGCTCTACCTGAACCCCGGCTGGCGTCCCGAGCAGGGCGGCCAGCTGCACATCTTCGACCCGCAGGACGAGAGCCGCCTGCTGTGCGAGGTGCAACCCGAGGCGGGCACTTTCGTCGCCTTCCTCTCAGAGAAATTCCCGCACGAGGTCCTCCCCGCGCACCGTGAGCGGCTGAGCCTGACCGGCTGGTGGAGACAAGGCTGATGGCAGGCAAGTGGCTGTAGGCTAAAGGTTTTTCTCTTCCAGTCGATATCTTGGGGTCACTCCACCTCCACGGAGCTGCCCCATGCGCATCCAGTCCGCCGCCCTCGACATGAGGGCCCACCACCAGTTCGCCAGCGCGCGCCATGAAGAGGTGCGGGAGAAGGTCACGCCGCTCGCGCGTCCCGTCGCGCCGCCTGCGGCCAGCGCGCCCGCCCCCTCCGCTTCCGGTCAGCCCACCCCGCCCGAAGGCGAGACTAAGGATCCGCTCGAACACGTCGAGGCGCGCCTGCGCGTGCTCGCCGCCCTCATCGAGCGCATCACCGGCCAGGCCCTGCGCCTCGCCGAGCCGGTGGGCGACAAGGCGGCTGCGGCACGCCCGTCCGAGTCCGCGCCTCCGCCCGGGGCTGCGGATGAGGGGCCTGTGCGGGTGGAACGCTCGGCCCTGAGCATGCGCATGGAATACGAGGCGGTCTCCTTCCAGGCGCGGGGCATGGTGCAGACGGCGGACGGGCGCTCGATCAGCTTCGAGCTTGGCTTCACCCTCGAGCGCAGCTTCTTCGAGATGACCGCCGTGAGCGCCAGCGAGGTGCGCGAGCGGCTGAAGGATCCGCTGGTGATCAGCCTCGATGGCGGCCCGGCGGGCGTGGCCGGCCACCGCCTTGCTTTCGACCTGGATGCCGACGGGCAGGCCGAAAGCCTGCCCGGGTTGGTGGCCGGCCAGGGGTTCCTTGCCCTCGACCGCAACGGCGACGGACGCATCCGCGACGGACGCGAGCTGTTCGGAGCCACAAGCGGCGATGGCTTCGCCGAGCTTGCGCGCCTGGACGGGGACGGCAATGGCTGGATCGACGAGGGCGATGCGGCCTTCGACCGGTTGCGCGTCTGGCTGGACGCGGGGTCGGGCGGCGACCGGCTCGCCAGCCTGCGGGAACTGGGCGTCGGGGCGCTGTCGCTGACCGCTCTGTCCACGCCCTTCGAACGGCGCGACGCCGACCAGACCCTGCTGGCCAAACTGCGCCAGAGCGGGGTATGGCTGGCTGAGGATGGCCGCGCGGGGCTGGTCCAGCAGCTTGACCTCGCGGTCTGAGCGGCTGACATGGGATCATGCCCGTCGTTATCCTGACGGGCATGAACATGCAGTCCATGGACGATCCTTCGCAGACCATCCTGCGCGCCCTGCGCGAGGGCGCCACCCTCGTCACCGTCAACAACCGCCTGGCGCGTTACTGGCGCACGGCTTTTGCCGCGGCGGCGGAAGCCAGCCCTGCTGTTGCAGAGGGTGGCGTGCAGGCCGTCTGGCCCGCGCCGGACATCCTGCCCTGGGGAATCTGGCTGCGCCGCCTGTGGAGTGATGCGAGCTGGCTGGACGTGGATGCCCCGCTGCTGCTCGATGCGCGCCAGGCCGCGCTGGTCTGGCAGGACATCATCCAGGACGATGCGCCCGCCCTGCTGCAGGTCTCGGGCTCCGCCAGGCTGGCGCAGGAGGCCTGGGGGCTGATGCAGGCGTGGCGTTTGTCGCTGCCCTTCGATCCGCTCGAATGCAACGACGACGTGCTCCACTTCCAGCGCTGGGCGGAGCGGTTCTCGCGCGAATGCGCGAGGCGCGGCTGGCTGGACGAGGCCTGCTTGGCCGCCCGCATCGTCGATGAGCTCGATGATGGCCGCATCACGCCGCCCGCCCGTGTCCTGCTGCTTGGTTTCGAGGACTGGACGCCGCAGCAGCAGGCCGTGCTGGAGGCCCTGCGGACGCGCGGAACGGAGGTCGAGCCCATCGTCCCGTCCTCCCCGGACTCCGGCCAGCCGGCCGCCATCCAGGCTACCCGCGTTGTCCCTGCGTCAGGAGAAGGGGAGGCCATCCAGCTTCCGCTTCTGTCCGAAGAGCGGCCCCGCGCGTTTGACAACGTCGCCGGGAGCGTCGTTGGGTCGCCGTCAGGCGACACCCGAAGGGCGGAATCCAGGGATGGATTCCGCAACAACGCCGTCTGGAACGGCGTTGGGACGCGAAGCGTCACCCGAAGGGCGGAATCCAGGGATGGATTCCGCCGCCTCCGCTTCCCCGATGCCGCAAGCGAGGACGAGGCCGCAGCCCGCTGGGCGCGGGCGTGGCTGGATCGCGCACCTGGCTCCCGCCTCGCCATCGTCGCCCCCGACCTTGCCGCGCGCCGCGCGCGCCTGGTCCGCCTGCTCGACGCCCAGCTCGTCCCCCAGTCCCTGCTGCCCGGCGAGATCGACACACCCCGGCCATGGAACGTGTCGCTCGGCATGCCGCTGCGCGAGCACGGCATGGTGCGCGCTGCCTTCCTGGTCTTCGCCCTGGGCGATGCCCGCCTCGACCTCGACACCCTCGGCAAGGCCCTGCGCAGTCCGTTCCTGGGCGGCTTCGGGGAGGAGAGAGACGACCGCGCCCTGCTGGACGCACGCCTGCGCAAGCGGGGTGAGCGGGTGGTCTCGCGCGAGCATGCGCGCCGGCAGGCCGCGGAGGGCGGCTGCCCCCTGCTCGGGCGGATGCTCGTTCGCCTGCACGCCCACCAACAGGAGCAGCCGCGGCAGCAGTCCCCCGCGGCCTGGGTGCAGACCCTGCGCGAGGAACTGGAACTCGCCGGCTGGCCCGGCGATGCGGCGCTCGACAGCCAGTCCTTCCAGCTGCGCCAGGCCTGGCTTGATGCCATGGGCCAGCTTGCGCGACTGGAGGTCGTGCGGCCGGTCATGACGCGCGGCGAGGCCCTCGCCCGCCTGCGCGAGCTGGCCGCCGACACCCTGTTCCAGCCGGAGGCGGCGCGGGATGCGCGGGTGCAGGTGCTCGGCCCGCTGGAGGCCGTCGGCCTGCGTTTCGATGCCGTCTGGCTGCTCGGCATGCACCACGAGCAATGGCCGCCGGACGCGCGCCCCAACCCCTTCCTGCCCATGCGCCTGCAGGCCCGCCTCGGGCTGCCGCATGCCTCACCAAAGCGCGAGCTCGACTACCTGCGCCGCATCAGCACGCGCCTGCTGGAACTGGCGCCCGAGGTGATCGTCAGCCATCCGTGGCAGGACGGGGGGCGCGAACTGGAGCCGAGTCCGCTGTTCGAACACCTGCCGGAGGTGGAGGGCCTGTCCGATCCCTCGGGCCCGCCCATGCCCGAGAAGTGGGGGGATGGCGTGGAACTGGAAACCGTCGCGGATACCCAGGCGCCACCCTTGGCGGAGGGGGAGGCGGCGCCCGGGGGGGCGCGCATGCTGGAACTGCAGTCCGCTTGTCCGTTCCGCGCCTTCGCCGAACTGCGCCTCGCGGCCCGGCCGCTGGAGGAACCCGACCTCGGCCCCGATGCCCGCGTTCGCGGCGTGCTGCTGCATGCCCTGCTGGAGCGGGTGTGGGGCGAACTGCGGGATCAGGCAGGTCTGCTGGCGCTGGATGACGAGACCCTGGACGCGCGGGTGCGGGAGCACGCCCGCGAGGCGGTGGCCGAGGAGGCCCGGCGGCGACGCAACCTGTGGCCGGAGCGGCTGCAGCGCCTGGAGGTCGAGCGCCTGACCGGTTTGGCCCTGGCCTGGCTCGTCATTGAGCGCGCGCGGCCGCCCTTCGTGGTCGAGGCGCGCGAGCAAGCCAGGACCGTCGGGATCGCCGGCCTCCAGCTGCACGTCAAGCTCGACCGGGTGGATCGCCTGGCGGACGGGGGGCTGATGATCATCGACTACAAGACCGGCCGCGCCTCGATCGGTGACTGGGCCGGCGAGCGCCCTGCCGCGCCCCAGCTGCCGCTCTATGCGGTGACCATGGATGGGCCGACGCCCATTCGTGCCATTGCCTTCGCCCAGCTGCGCGCCGGGGAGACGAGGCTGATGGGGCAGGGCGACGGCGTCGAGGGGCTGAAACCGGCCGAGCCGGACTGGGCCGCCCAGCTTGCCGGCTGGCAGGATGTGCTGACAAAGCTGGCGGAGGATTTCCGCGCGGGGCAGACGGCCGTCAACCCGCGCGCACCCAAGGTCTGCACCACTTGCCTGCTCGGCATGGTCTGCCGCATCCACGAACTGGCGGGGCCGGGCCATGCGCTGCGGGAGGAAGACGATGAATAAGGCCGTGCCCCTCGATGCCGCCATCCGCGAGCAGGCCCTGGACCCGCGCCTGTGCTGCATCGTCCAGGCTCCTGCCGGCTCGGGCAAGACCGAGCTCCTGATCCAGCGCATGCTGGTGCTGCTGGCCGAGGTCGAGCGGCCGGAGGAGATCCTCGCCATCACCTTCACCCGCAAGGCGGCGGGGGAGATGCGTGCGCGCATCCTGCATGCCCTGCGCGAGGCCGATTCGCCTCTCCCCGAGAATGCCCCCGGGCATCTGGTCCGCCAGCGCGAGCGGGCCCGGGCGGCGCTGGCCCGCGACCGCGCCTTGGGCTGGAACCTGCTCGAGCAGCCCGCGCGCCTGCGCATCCAGACCATCGATGCCTTCAGTCACGGCCTCGCCGCCCGCCTGCCGCTGACCGCCCGCTTCGGCGCGGCGGCGGTGATCTCGGACGAGCCGGGCGATCTCTACCGCGAGGCGGCCTCCAATGTGGTCGAGCGCATCGAGTCCGCCATGGATGTGGCCGGGCAGGGCAGCGTCGACGAGGATGCAGCCGCGCTGGAGGCCCTGCTGCGTCACCTCGGCAATGACCTGGCAAGGGTTCGTGATCTCTTGGCCGCCATGCTCGGCAAGCGCGACCAGTGGGGACGGCACGTTTTCACGCCCCCGATCCGTCGGGCTCTCGAAGACCGTACCCCGCAGGGGCTTCCGGCATGGATGCCGGAAGGGGCTGAGAGGAGGGACCAGCGGATCGGGGATGGCCCCACGGGGGCAAGCCCGGAGGGGGCCGACCAGGGATGGTCGGCATCCGCCCACGGCCCCGGGGAGCGGCGCGCGGCGCTGGAGGAGGCCATCCGGCGCATGGTCGAGGACGAGCTGAACAGCCTGCATGCGCTGTTCCCCGCCGCCTTGCGTGACGAGACCGCCTGTGTGGCGGCAATGATGTGCGCCCATTTGATGGACATCGAGGTCGCGCCGGATGACCGCCGTCTGCTTTGGGACGTGCCAGGCTGGCCCGAGGCGGGGACAGCCGGGCTGGTGCGATGGCAGGGGCTGGCCGACCTGCTGCTGACCGACAAGGGCGAGTGGCGCAAGGCCCTTTCGGCGAACAACGGCGTTCCCGCCCCGAGCGAGAAGGGGATCGACAAGGAGACCAAATCCGAACGCGCGGCCTTCAAGGCCCGCGTGACGGAGCTGCTTGATGCCCTCCGCGGGCATCCCGACCTGGCCTGTGCCCTGCATGCCACGCGCGCCATGCCGGAACCCGCCTATGGCGACGCCGACTGGGCGGTGCTCGAGGCCCTGCTGCATTTGCTCAAGCAGGCCTGGGCCCAGCTTCTGCTGATCTTCGCCGCGCGCGGCGAGGTCGATTTCGTCGAGACCGCGCAGGGCGCGCTGCGCGCCCTCGGCGAGCCAGAGGCGCCGAGCGACCTCCTGCTGGCCTTCGACTACCGCCTCCGTCATATCCTGCTGGACGAATTCCAGGACACCTCGCACAGCCAGTTCGCCCTGCTCGAACGGCTGGTCAGCGGCTGGCAGCCGGGGGCGGCGCCGTTCACCGAGCTGGATGGGCGCAGCCTGTTCCTGGTCGGTGACCCGATGCAGTCGATCTACCGCTTCCGCGAGGCCGAGGTAGGGCTCTTCCTGCGCGCCCAGCGCGAGGGGGTCCGCTGCGGGGGCGGCGTGCTCCGGCTGGCGCCGCTGACCCTGGGCACCAACTTCCGCTCCCAGGCGGGCGTGGTCGAATGGGTGAACGCCGTGTTTCCCCGCGTGCTGGCCGAGCGCGAGAACATTGCCGAGGGCGCGGTGCCCTATACCCCGTCCACGGCCCATCATCCGCCGGCCGAGGGCGAGGCGGTGCGTCTCCACCTGTTCACCAAGCCCGGCAAGGAGGACGGCGGGCCGGAATCCGGGGGGGCACGTCCGCAAGCAGGCGGGATCGAGGCCGCCGAGGTCGTTCGCCTGACGCGCGAGGCCCTGGCTCGGCTTGAGACGGACGGCGAGGTGAAGCCCGCCGACCGCAGCGTCGCCATCCTGGTCCGCTCGCGCGGGCATCTCGCCCGCATCCTGCCCGGCCTGCGCGCGGCCGGCGTTTCCTTCCAGGCGGTCGAGATCGAGCAGCTTGCCGACCAGCCGATGGTGCAGGACCTGCTGGCCCTGACCCGCGCCCTGCTGCACCCGGCGGACCGCATCGCCTGGCTGGCCGTGCTGCGCGCGCCGTGGTGCGGCCTTCGGCTTTCCGACCTGCATGCGCTGGCCGGGGATGGCGCGGAGACAACCCTCTGGCGATGCATGCACGACGAGGCCCGTGTCGTCGCGCTCGGCGACGATGGCCGAGCCCGCCTGCTTCGCCTGCGCGAGGTATTGGCTGCAAGCCTGGCCGAATCGGGGCGCGTGCCGTTGCGACGCCAGGTCGAAGGGGCCTGGCTGGCCCTGGGCGGGCCAGCCTGCGCAAGGAGCGCGCGGGAGCTGGAAGAGGCCCGCATCTTCTTCGACCTGCTCGACGCCATGGGGGATGAGGTCGGCGTGGAGACGCTCGAGCGCGAACTGGAGGCGCTGTTTGCCCCTCCCGAGGGCGGGGCCCGCGTTCAGGTCATGACCATCCACAAGTCCAAGGGCCTGCAGTTCCACACGGTCATCGTGCCAGGACTGGCGCGGGTGCCGCGTGGCAGTGACAGCCAGCTCCTGCTGTGGCTCGAGCGGGAGGCCAATCACATCGACCGGACCGAGACTGACCTGCTATTGGCCCCCATCAAGGGCCAGGGTGAGAAGGATAGCCCGCTGTACACCTGGCTGCGACGCATCCAGGACGCGCGCGGCAGCTACGAGGATGGCCGCCTGCTGTACGTCGCCGCGACCCGCGCGATCCGGCGCCTGCACCTGCTGGCCGAGGTGCCGCTCGACAAGGATGGGGGCTGGAAGCCTCCGGCCCGTTCCCTGCTCGCGCGCCTCTGGCCGGGGATCGAAGAGCGGGTGGAGTCACCCGGCCCCCAGGAGGAAGGCCAGGGGGGGGAGGGCTTCCCGGATGCCGTTCCCCTGCCTCCGGGCCACGGGCTGCGGCGTCTGCCCCTCGACTGGCGCCCACCCGCCTCGCCGCCGGCCATCCCCGTCGGCCAGGCCGCCGTCCAGCCCCTGAGCGGACGGCCCTTGAGATCGGCCGTCGGGAGCCAGGCGCATCGGTCCCGCGCCGCATGGCAGGAGGAGAAGGGGAACGGCTGGCATGAGGGGGACGAGACCCCGCGTCACGTCGGCACGTTGGTGCACCGCCTGCTCGAGCGCATCGCCCTGGATGGGGCGGAGCAGTGGCCGGAGGGACGCCTGCGCCGGGCCGGGCCGGCCCTGCGCCGGGCCCTGCGCGAGCTCGGCGTGGTGGAGGGGATGCTGGACGAAGGGCTGGGGCGTGTCCTGCGCGCCATCGAGGGCACGCTGGCCGACCCCCGCGGCCGCTGGATCCTGGCCGCGCACGAGGACGCGCGCTGCGAGTGGGCTCTCGGCGGCGTGATCGGCGGGGTTCCCGTCAGCGCGGTGATCGACCGCAGCTTCATCGACCAAAAGACGCGCTGGATCATCGACTACAAGACTGCCGAGCCCGCGGCCGGGGAGACGCTGTCGGTCTTCCTCGATCGCCAGCAGGAACACTACCGCCCCCAGCTGGAGGGCTATGCCGGCCTGCTGGCGGCGCTCGACCCCGATCGTCCCGTGCGTCTTGGCCTGTATTTCCCCCTCCTGGGCGGCTGGCGCGAGTGGTCCGTGTCCGGCGCTGGCTGAGCCAAGGCCGCTGGGGCTCCTCGAAAACCCCATGAATCAGGCTGTTTCAAAACCCTTTGAAACTGCCTGGAGGTGCAAGCCATGGATGGCTTGCGCGAAGATCAAGCATGCTAAGTGCTTGATCTTCGGATCCCGTCGCGGACATGTGCCGCGACGAGGCGAGTTTCAAAAGGGCAGGAATGCCCTTTTGAAACAATATGGAATTGGGTTTTTCGGGCTTCCCCTCAAAGATAAAAAGGGATTGGCGCGGCATGAAAAGCCTTGATTACCGCTCCCATCAGAAGGGTACTACGCTCAAAAGTTATTAATTTCTGATGAACGCCGCCCGTCGGGGCTCGGCCGGGCGGTCAAGGAGGACGAGCGATGCGTCTCACGCGCAAGGTTTTCACGGATCTCGCCATCTGGATGGTGGCCTTCGGCCTCGGGGTGGGGTTGCTCTTCCCCCTGTTCCTGGTCGTGCTGGGCGTGCCCGCCGCCCATGTCCTCAACCCCGGTTTCTTCGCCGCCTGCCTGACCGCCGGGGCCATCGCCGGAACTGTCAACCAGGCCCTCGCGCGGTTGGTGGTCGGCTCCCGCCTGCGGCTGCTGGCGGAGCGCATGGAGTTCGTCGCCGCCAACCTGCGCGACAGCGAATCCTTCGATCACAACAGCTGTGGCCCGGACCAGTGCCGCATCCCTGAGGACTCGGACGACGTGATCGGCACCAGCGCGCGCGCATTCAACGGCCTGGTGCACGCCCTGGCCGAGTCCTACCGCACGGAGCAGGCGGTGCAGAGCTTCTCCGACCTGATGGTCAGCCGCATCGAGCTCGGTCCGCTGGGCGAGGAGGCCCTCCAGCACCTGATGCGCGACACGGGCGCGGCGGGCGGGGCCCTGCTGCTGGAGGAAGAGGGCGAGATGCGCGTGTGCGCCCGCCAGGGAATGCGGGAGGATCAGGGGTTCGCCTGCGGCGACCAGCTGCGCCTGGCGATGAAGGGGGGCGACATCCGTCTCCTCCAGATCCCCGAGGGGCTGAAGGTCGACGGGGTGGTGATGGAATTCCGCCCGCTCGAGGTGTTCGTCGTGCCCATCCTGTACAAGGAGGTCACGCTGGGGGTCGTGGTGCTGGCCAGCGCCACGCCCTTCCCGGAGGGCACCCGCACCCGCCTGGAGATATTCCGTCGCGCCCTTTCGCTCGCCCTGCGCAACGCCATCGCCCACGACAACCTGCAGCGACTGGCCGCGCTCGACCCCCTGACCGGGGTGTACAACCGTCGCTTCGGCATGCAGCGCCTGAACGAGGAGTTCAGCCGCGCGGTCCGCGCCGACCTGCCGCTGGCCGTACTGATGCTGGACATCGACCACTTCAAGCGCATCAACGACACCTATGGCCATCTGGTGGGCGACCGGGTACTGGTCAAGGTGTCGCGACTGGTGCGCTCGCTGCTGCGCGAGGGCGATGTCCTGCTGCGCTACGGCGGCGAGGAGTTCATGGTCATCCTGCCGGGCGCCTCATGCCACGATGCCAAGAACCTGGCCCAGCGCCTGCGCCACGCGGTGGAGGACATCCTCATCAGCCACGGTGACCAGACCTTCCGCATCACTGTCAGCATCGGCGCGGCCTCGTATCCGGAGACAAATGCCGACAACCAGGAGCAGTTCGTCCACACGGCGGACGAGCGGCTCTATCGTGCCAAGCAGTCCGGGCGCAACTGCGTGGTGGCGGCGTGATGCCTGACGGTCAGTGGTGCGGTGAGCTGAAATGAAAAAGCCTCCCCCCTCAAGGGAACGCTGAAAAATCCAGCGTTTCCTGTCCGGGGTATGGATGCCCCGGCGCAAGCAAGGGCGTAAGCCATGGATTTGCGGAGGCCACCGCGAATTCACTTCGCGGTGTGCCGAGCTGAAAAAATCCAGGGATGGATTTTTTCAGCATTTCCTCAAGGGGGAGGGCTTGTCTTCCCGGCAGCCCTGGCGGTTTCGCGCAAGGGATCAGGCGGCGGAAGGCTTCTCACCACGGCTCGCCAGGCCGCGGATCACCAGGTAGAACACCGGGGTCAGGAGCAGGCCGAAGAAGGTCACGCCCAGCATGCCGAAGAACACCGGCGTGCCGATCGCCGAGCGCATCTCCGCGCCGGCGCCGTTCGCGAGCATGAGCGGGACGACCCCGGCGATGAAGGCGATCGAGGTCATGACGATCGGGCGCAGGCGCAGGCGGCAGGCCTCCAGCGCCGCCTCCAGCCGCGTGAGCCCCATGTCCTCGCGGATCTTGGCGAACTCCACCAGCAGGATTGCGTTCTTGCTCGCCAGGCCGATCAGCACCAGCAGGGCGACCTGGGTGAGGATGTTGTTGTCGCCGCCCATGAACTTCACCCCGAGCATGGCGAACAGCAGCACCATCGGCATGATCAGGATGATGGCGAGGGGGAGCGTCCAGCTCTCATACAGGGCCGCCAGCACCAGGAACACCACCAGCACCGAGATGGCAAACACCTGCAGGGTGGTGTTGCCGGCGATGATCTGCAGGTAGGTCAGTTCGGTCCACTCGAAACCCATGGTTGGCGGCAGGGTCTGCCCCAGCAGGTTCTCCATGATGGCGATGGCTTCGCCCGAGCTCGTGCCTGGCGCGGCCGAGCCGTTGATCTCGATCGCCGGATAGGTGTTGTAGCGAACCACGCGGTCCGGCCCGGTGATCTCGGTCACCCGCACGAGGCCGGCGAGCGGCACCATGCGGCCATCCGCGGTGCGGGTCTGAAGCTGCTCGATGTCGGACGGCTTCGAGCGGAAGGGGGCGTCTGCCTGAGCGATCACCTGGTAGGTGCGTCCGAACAGGTTGAAGTCGTTGACGTACAGCGAGCCAAGGTTCACCTGCAGGGTGTCATACAGGTTGCGCAGCGGCACGCCTCCGGTCAGGGCGCGCTCGGTGTCGATCTCGGCGTGCAGCTGCGGCACATTGTTCTGGAAACTGGTGAACAAGCCGGTCACGCCCGGCGTCTGGTTGCCCTGGGCGATGACCTGCTTGGTGACGGTGTCCAGCTCGTCCAGCCCCGCGCCGCCGCGATCCTGGATTTGCAGCTTGAAGCCTCCGAGCGAGCCGAGGCCCCGGATCGGCGGCGGCGGGAACACCGCGACGAAGGCCTCCTCGATGCCACCCAGTTTCTTGCGCAGCTCGCCGGCGATGGCGTTCGCGCTGAGGCTCTGCGGCACGCGTTCGCTGAACGGCCGCAGCGGCACGAAGATGGTCGCGGCGTTGGACGAGGGGCCGAAGCTGACGATGGACAGCCCGGGGAAGGCGACCGCATGGCCGACACCTGGCGTCGACTTGATGCGTTGGGAAACCTCCCGCACTACGTCGGTGGTGCGTTCCAGCGAGGCCGCCGGCGGCAGTTGCACCACCGTGATCAGATAGCCGCGATCTCCCTGGGGAATGAAGCCTGGAGGCACGCTGTAGAGGGTATGGCCGGAGAGCGCAAGAAGGCCGCCGAACACGAGCAGCACGATGGCGCTGACGCGTAGCAGGCGCTTTACCAGGGCCTGGTAGCCGTGGCTGCTGGCCTCGAAGAAACGGTTGAACAGGCGGAAGAAACCGCCGAACAGCAGGTTGACCAGGCGGGTGGGGGCGTCCGGCCTGGCGTCGTGGGGTTTGAGCAGCATGGCCGCCAGCGCCGGGCTCAGGGTAAGCGAGTTGAACGCCGAGATCAGCGTCGCGGCGGCGATGGTCAGGCCGAACTGGCGGTAGAACTGGCCGTTGATGCCGGAGATGAAGGCCGCCGGAATGAACACCGCCGCCAGCACCAGCGAGATGGCGATGATCGGTCCGGTCACTTCCTGCATCGCCATGTGCGCGGCCGCCTTGGGCTTCATGCCCTCGCTGATGTGGCGCTCGACGTTCTCGATCACCACGATCGCGTCGTCCACCACGATGCCGATGGCCAGCACCAGGCCGAGCAGGGTCAGGGTGTTGATCGAGAAGCCGAGGGCATTGAGCAGGGCAAAGGTGCCGATGATCGAGACCGGCACCGCCACCAGCGGGATGATGGCCGCGCGCCAGGTCTGGAGGAACAGCATCACCACGACGACGACCAGGAGCAGGGCCTCGAAGAAGGTCACGATCACCGCGTCGATGGACTGCTGTACGAACACGGTGGTGTCGTAGACGATGCGGTAGTCCACCCCCTGCGGGAATCGCTCCTGCAGGCGGGCCATGGTCCGCTTGACCTCGGCCGCCGTGTCCAGCGCGTTGGCTCCGGGGCGCAGGAACACCGGGATGGCGACCGCGTTCTCGCCGTCGAGCAAGGCGCGCAGGGCGTAGGTGGCCGCGCCGAGTTCGAGCCGCGCCACGTCGCCGAGACGCACGATCTGGCCATTCCCGCCTGCCTTGACCACGATCTGGCGGAAGTCGTCCTCCGAACGCAGCCGTCCCTGCGAGGTGACGGTCAGTTGGAAGGCGCTGCCAGTCGCATTGGGCTGCTGGCCGACCGCGCCAGCGGCGACCTGGACGTTTTGCTCGCGGATGGCATTGACCACGTCCGAGGCGGTCAGGCCACGCGCCACCAGCCGGTCGGGATCCAGCCACACGCGCATGGCGTATTCATCCGCCCCGAACACGCGGGTGTCGCCCACGCCGTTGATGCGCTTGAGCTGGTCGCGGATGTTGAGCACCGCGTAGTTGCCGAGGTAGAGCGAGTCATAGCTCCGGTCCGGCGAGATCAGGTGGATTGCAAGCAAGAGGTCGGGCGACTGCTTGCGGGTGATGACGCCGAGGCGGCGTACCTCCTCGGGCAGGCGCGGCTCGGCATTGGACACCTTGTTCTGCACCTGCATCTGGGCGATGTCGAGGTCGGTGCCGATCTCGAAGGTGAGGGTCAGGGTCATCGCCCCGTCGGCGGTGGACTGCGAGGACATGTAGAGCAGGTGCTCGATGCCGACGAGCTCCTGCTCGATCGGCGCGGCGACCGTCTCGGACAGGGTCTGTGGGCTCGCGCCCGGATAGCGCGCGGAGACCTGGATGGTGGGCGGCACCACCTCCGGGTACTGCTCCACCGGCAGGCCCTTGAGCGAAACCCATCCGCCGATCAGGACCAGGGCCGAGAGGACGATGGCGAAGATCGGACGGTCGACGAAGAAGCTGGGAAAGCGCATCGGGGTATTCCTTCGGGCCGGTCTCAGCGCCTGCCCGAGGACAGGCAGTCATCCATGGTCCTGGTTGCGATGCCGTGCGTCGTGGCGCCTCCCTCGGACGGGCCGCACTCGGCGGCGGACGGGGCTTCCTCCAGCGGCTGCGGCGCGACCTTGCTGCCGGGGCGGGCCTTCTGCATGCCGTCCACGATCACACGCTCGCCGACCGCAAGCCCGGTCAGCACCGGACGCCGGCCGCCGATCTCGGGCCCCAGGGTGACCGGTCGATACTCGACGGTGTCGTCCGCCCCCACCACCAGCACGAAGCGGCGGCCCTGGTCTGCGCCGACCGCGCGCGACGGCACGCTGACCGTGTCGAAGCGGCGGGCGGTCGCAAGAAGAACGCGGGCGAACAGGCCGGGGGCGAGGCGTCCTTTGGGATTGTCGATGACAGCGCGCACCTGGCGGGTGCCGGTCGCGGGGTCGAAGCTGTGGTCGAGGTAGTCGATGCGGGCCTTGTGCGGGAAGTCCTCCTCGCCCTCGAGCGCCACCCCCACCGTCGCGCCGAGGGGAGCGGCGTCGCCGAAGTCGAGCATGGTGCGCTCGTCCAGCTCGAAATAGACGTGCAGCGGATCGGTCGGCACCAGGGTGGTAAGCAGGGTCGCGCCGTTGCCGCCGGGGCCGGACACGAGGTTGCCGGCGGTGACCAGGGTGCGGTTGATGCGCCCAGCGATCGGCGCGCGTACGCGGGTGAAGTCGAGGTCCAGACGCGCCGCCTCCAGCGCGGCGCGGGCGGCACGCACGTTGGCCTCGGCCACCTGGCTGGCCGCATCGCGCTGCTCGATGGCCTCGCGCGACAGTGCCTGGGTCTGCGCCAGGGCGCGGCCGCGCGCCTGTTCGGCGCTGGCCTGACGCAACTGCGCCTCTGCCTGGGCGAGGGCGGCCTCGGCGCGCGCGACCTCGGCGGCGTAGGGCCGGGGGTCGATTTCGTACAGTGGCTGGCCTTTCTCCACCTGCGCGCCGTCCTTGAACAGCACCCGCTCGACCATCCCGCCAATGCGCGGACGCACCTCCACCTCCTCCACCGCCCGCAGGCGGGCCGGGTAGACTGCGGTCTCGACGAGAGAGGTCTTCTTCACCTCGATCACCTTGACCGGTGCTGGCGGCATGCCGCCCCCCTGCGGTGCGGCGAGGACCTCTGGGAGAGGTGACATGAGCATCAGGGTCAGCACGAGGAGCGGGCGCAGGGCGGCCATACCGTCATTCCTTAGAATGTTTATTCAACCATCAAAGCATACCTGATGGGGCGTGGGAAGGAAGCACCTTGACCCGAGTTCAGTAGGGCGGAATGAGGCCGAAAAAACGCGATCCGTCAGGCCTTGCCGCGTAGCCGGCGCAGGGCCTCGCGGGCGTGGCCGTCTGGCTTGCGGGCGGGCGCTGGAACACCACCCGCCAGGCGGCGCAGCTCGCGCTCGTGTTCGCGCCTGGCCAGGCTTTCGGTGGACTCCGCGTACAGTCCCTGTGCCTCGCTGGCCGGCCGGCGCTGCTCGTTGAGCGCCAGCACCCGCACCTGCCAGTGCTCGCCGCTGCGGTTCACGTCCAGCTCGTCGCCGGGTCGTACCTTCGCGGCGGGCTTGGCCGTGTGGCCGTTCAGGCGCACCTTGCCGCCCTCGATCGCCTCCTTGGCCAGGGAGCGGGTCTTGTAGAGACGCGCGGCCCACAACCAGGTATCCAGGCGCTGGGTGGTTCCGGCAGGCGACGGGGCTTGGTGCATACTAGGATCTGATCGGATTTCGGCAGAGGGAAACGAATATGAAACTCGAACTGGTTGGCTTCAAGATCTGCCCCTTCGTGCAGCGGGTCAACATCCTGATTCAGCACAAGGGGATTCCCTGCGCGGTGACCTATCTCAATCCGAAGGAGCCGCCGGAATGGCTGGCCGTGCTCTCGCCGCGCGGCAAGGTGCCGTTGCTCAGGGTGGACGATGCCGTGCTGTTCGAGTCGCAGGTGATCAACGAATTCCTCGACGAGACTCATCCCCCGGCTCTCCTGCCTGCCGATCCGCTGGCCCGCGCGCGTGAGCGGGGTTTTGTCGCCCTCGCGGACGACCTGTTCGGCGGTCTGTGGCACTGGATGACCGCGAAGGACGCGGACAAGGCCATCGAGGCGAGCGATGGCCTGCGTCACTTGCTCAACGTGCTGGAGACGAGCCTGCACGAGGGGGGGGCTTACTTCGCGGGCGAGTCCTTCGGTCTCGTGGATTGCGCCTTCGCGCCCTTCTTCATGCGCCTGGATCTGCTCGAGGCGAATGGCGCCGAGGCCCTGGCGGGGACGGACCTGCCGCGCGTGGCGGCCTACCGCAAGGTGCTGGCCAACGTTCCGGCGGTCAAGGCTTCCGTCGTGCCCGAGTTCGCCCAGCTCTATCTCGGCTTCGTGAAGGGGCAGGGCGGGGCGTTGGGCAATCAGCTGGATTGATGGGAACGGCTGCTCCACAGGCCGAACAGCCAGGTCCCGGCCAGCAGGCCGGCGATGATGGGCAGGACGTAGAGCTTGCCCTCGCCCAGCATGGCCATGACCGTGCCCGGGCAGCCGCCGGTCAGGCCCCAGCCGGCGCCGAACACCAGGCTGCCGGGCACGAGGGTGCGCACGTAGGGCTTGGCCTCGAAGCGGATGGATTCGCTTTTTCCCACGGCCCGCAGGCCGGTCCGGCGCATCAAGGCGACACCCATGGCGCCGACGGCGACGGCGCTGACGATCACCCACAGCAAGTGCAGGTTCTCGAACAGGAACAGGCGGGCGACCAGCTCCGGCTCAGTCGCCCCCGCGCGGCTGAGGAGGAAGCCGAACAGCGCGCCGAGGGCAAGGAACAGCAACTTCTGGCCCATCTCAGCCCGCTCCCGCCAGCCGCCAGAGGGCCTGTACCATGGCGAGTCCGCCGATGAAGAACAGGATGGATGCGAGCAGGCTGGGCGGGTTGAGCAGGGCCACTCCGACAATGGTGTGGCCGCTGGTGCAGCCGCCAGCCAGGCGCGCGCCGAGGCCCATCAGCACCCCGCCGAGGAACAGCACGAGCGCCTTCATCCACGGGGCCTCCGGGAGCATGGACTCGTAGGCCGTCCCCATGTCCAGCACCCAGCCGACTTGGCCGGCACTAAGCGCGGCGACGAGCCCCCCGAGCGGCAGACCGGCGATGAACCACAGGCGCCACTGCTCGCTGGCGGCGAACTCGCGTCCCTGGAAGAAGGGCAGGCGCGACACCGTGGCGCAGGCCTGGCCGAGCGGCGAGGAGCAGCCCAGCGGGCGGCCGGTCAGCCAGTACTGCAGCAGCACGTACAGGCCGATGGCGGCGCCGGCGAGGTAGGCGTTCCAGAGAAGGGCGGTGGTCATGGCATGGCAGCGGTTGCGATCATGCCGCGAAGTTTAGGAAAAAGGTCGGGTAAGGCGGAAAGCAAAAATGCCGATGGCCGCATAAGGCGGCCATCGCAAGAGGTGGGTATTCGTTGACGGCCCCCCGAGGGGGCGGAAGCTCAGTCCTTCGCTTCGGAATCCGGCAGGATGATGTTCAGTTCCAGCACCTCGACGCCATCCTCGCGGTCGAGCTTGACCTTGACTGCCTCGTCGCTGACCTCCACATAGCGGCGGATGACCTCCAGCAGTTCCTTCTCCAGCTTGGGCAGGAAATCGTGGCCGCCACGGGTCTGCGCGCGCTCGTGGGCGATGATGATCTGCAGGCGCTCCTTGGCCAGCTTGGCGGAAGTCTCCCTCTTGCCACGGAAGAAATTGAGCAGACTCATGGCTTATTTCCCGAACAGGCGGCTGAAAAGGCCCTTCTTCTCGGCGGTGATGAAGCGCAGGGGGCGTTCCTCGCCGAGCAGGCGGTCCACGGCATCCTCGTAGGCCCCACCTGCGTCGGATTCCTTGTCCATGATCACCGGCTGGCCGGCGTTGGAGGCATTCAGCACGGCGGGTGACTCGGGAATCACGCCCAGCAGCGGCACGGCCAGGATCTCCAGCATGTCCTCCACGCTCATCATCTCGCCGGCATCGGCGCGGGTGGGGGAGTAGCGGGTGACCAGCAGGTGCTGCTTGATCGGAGGCAGGTTGTTGATCGCGCGGTGCGACTTGCTGGCCAGCAGGCCGAGCATGCGGTCGGAGTCGCGCACCGAGGAGACCTCCGGGTTGGACACCACGATCGCCTCGTCGGCGAAATACATGGCCAACTGGGCCCCCTTCTCGATGCCGGCCGGCGAGTCACAGACGATGTAGTCGAACTTGTCCGCCTTCAGGTCCTCAAGCACCTTCTTCACGCCTTCCTCGGTCAGCGCGTCCTTGTCCTTGGTCTGGGAGGCGGCCAGGACGTACAGGCCCTCGACCCGCTTGTCCTTGATCAGCGCCTGGTTGAGGCTGGCTTCGCCGTTCACCACGTTGACGAAGTCATACACCACGCGGCGCTCCACGCCCATGATCAGGTCGAGGTTGCGCAGGCCGACGTCGAAGTCGATCACGGCGACCTTGTTGCCGCGCAGGGCCAGGCCCGTGGCGATAGAGGCGCTAGTGGTGGTCTTGCCCACGCCGCCCTTGCCGGAAGTCACGACGAGAATCTTCGTCACAGGATGTTTCCTCTATGCATGGTGGACGAGCCTTCAGCCGAAGGCACGGATGATCATTTTTTCGTTCAGGATCTCGATGACCGCCGGCTTGTCGAGCAGGGCGGGGTCGATGTCGTCGCGCGTGCGGTAGATGCCATTGATCGACACCAGCTCGGCATCCAGGCTCTGGCACCAGATGCGTGCGTCGCCGCGGCCGCGCGCACCCGCCAGGGCCCGGCCGCGCAGCGCGCCGTAGATGTGGATGTCGCCATCGGCCACCACTTCGGCCCCCTCGTTGACCGAGGACTCGACGATCAGGTCGCCGCCGCGCGCGTAGACCTGCTGTCCGGCGCGCACCGGCAGGCGCACCACCAGATCGCTGGCCGCCGGGGCGGGCGGGGTCTCCTCGGTGGTCGAGGCTTCCTCGGCCTTGTCCGTCTCCTGCCTGGTTGCCTCGGCCACGGCCCGGCCCGGGCTGTCCGGGAACAGGGCAAGGCGCGCGCGGGCGGCGGCGGTGCGTTGCTGCTCGTTGCCCCCCACCACGCCGACCACCGTCAGGCCGTGGTTGTCCAGCAGGCTTGTCAGGGCGGGAAAGTCCACCACCTTGAAGCCGTCCTGCAGCGGGCTCAGGTCCACCACCAGCGGGGTGTTCTTGAACAGGTTGGGGGCCTGGGCCATGTGCTCCTTGAGGCGCATGGCCAGTTGCACGATATTGGGGTTGTGCAGCTCGAACACCATCAGGGTGAGCATGCGGCCCTTGAGTACGAAGGCGGTATCCGTCGGGTCAGCCATGATTGGGTTGTGTTTACAGGGCGCAGCAGGCGAGGCCGAAGGCGATGTCCTCAGTGCTCTGGCTGGTGCGTCCATCGTCCAGGTTGAGTTCAAGGAAGCGGATGGTGAAGCGCTGCTTGCCCGCGCTTACCTCCGGGAAACAGGTCGCATCATCGGGCAGGGTGACCCGGATCAGCTGGAAGGGGAGCGAGGGGTCCAGTGCCTGCTGGTAGAAGCCGCCCTCGGCGACCACCGCCGCGGGGGCCGCGCTCTTGCGCACAAGGTCCAGGATCAGCTCGATGCCTTCCTGCACCACGGCGAACGGCATCAGCCAGGCCCGCACGATGTCGCGCCGGTCCTCGATCGGCTGGCGCAGCCAGTGGTGGAACATCGGCAGGTCGAACTCGCACAGCCCGCCGGGAATCCGGCCGCGCTGCTGGATGGCGGAGAGGAACTCGTTGGTCTTGATGGCCGCGCCGATCGGACCGCTCAGCGCATGCAGGCGCTGGATCAGCGCCTTCTGCTGCTCCAGCACCAGGGCGAGCTTGCGGGTATCCACGTCCGGAGTCTGTGCCAGACGGGTCAGATTGGCACTCTGCCGCTCCAGTTCCTTCATCAGCTCGCGCTTGATGTCCACCCGGCCGGTGAGCTCGGCCAGCTCGAGCAGGGTGAGCACGGCGCACTGGGAGTCCTGCTCGGATGAACCGGCCAGGAAGTGCTGCGCGCGAGCGAACAACTCGCTGAGGCGCAGGAAGGCACGCATGCGCTCGTTGAGGGGGTGCTCGAAGACGTTCTGGGCCGTCATTGCGCCGTGATTGCCGTTGGGTCATAAAGAATCCGCCTCATTTTGCGCCCAAAGGTTGCAGCACACAAATGTCATCTCTATATAAGGCCATGGCGAAGGGCATCGGAGGGGCAGCCGAGCCGCCTCGCGCAGGCCCCCGCAAAGAAAATTTCACAAAGGTGTTGACAGCGAATCCAGCCTCTCTATAATGCGCATCCGTCAGCAACGCTGACTGCCTCTGCAGCGTCCCCATCGTCTAGAGGCCTAGGACATCGCCCTTTCACGGCGGTAACCGGGGTTCGAATCCCCGTGGGGACGCCACTCATTACTCTCTCGGTCCGGAATGATCCGGGCGTCATCGAAATCTAGCCCTCCTGTCCTGGTCCCCGCGCCATCCCGGTGCGTAAAGACTTGATGTGACTATCGTTGGTTGGCTTCGATGCCTGAAGTTGTTGCCAACGAACAGCAAACCGCGAATAGCAGCTTTGCCGAGAGTCCATTGTCTTTGCCAACAGGAATCATCCTTTGACGCAGTCCACTTTTGCCGACCTCGGCATCCATAGCCAACTCGTTGCCAACCTGACCGACCTGGGCCTGACCCAGCCGACACCCGTGCAGGCGCAGGCCATTCCCATGCTGCTGGCCGGCCACGACCTCATTGCCAAGGCGCCCACCGGCACCGGCAAGACCGCGGCCTTCCTGCTGCCCGGCCTGACCCGCCTGGCCGAGCCGTCCGAGAACGAAGGTCGCGGCCCGCGCGTCCTCGTGCTGGCCCCGACCCGCGAGCTCGCGCAGCAGGTCACCAAGGCCGCCATCCAGTTCGCCCGCGGCATGCGCCACGCCCGCGTCGTCTGCATCACCGGCGGCGAGCCGTACCCGATTCAGAACCGCGAACTCTCCAAGCCGTACGACATCCTCGTCGCCACCCCGGGGCGCCTGCTCGACCAGATGAACAGCGGCCGCGTGCGCTTCGATCGCCTGGAAATGCTGGTGCTGGACGAGGCCGACCGCATGCTCGACCTCGGCTTTGCCGACGACATGCGCGCCATTGCCGCCGCCATGCCGCAAGACCGTCAGAGCGTGTGCTTTACCGCCACCCTCTCGCCCAGCGTCGTCAAGCTGGCCGGTGATCTGCTGACCAATCCGGAGCACCTCGAGGTCGCTCCGCTGGAGACCCGTCGCGATGCCATCGACCAGCAGGTCATCTATGTCGATCACGTCGACCACAAGCGCGAGCTGCTGAACCACCTGCTGGCGGACGCCTCCGTCAACCAGGCCATCGTCTTCACCGCCACCAAGCGTGACGCCGACCAGCTTGCCGCCGAACTGGAAGAGGCCGGTCAGGCCGCCGCCGCCCTGCACGGCGACCTGAACCAGCGCCAGCGCACCCGCATGCTTGACCACCTGCGCAAGGGGCGTTGCCGTATCCTGGTGGCCACCGACGTTGCCGCGCGCGGCATCGACGTCGCCGGCATCACCCACGTGTTCAACTTCGACCTGCCGCGCCAGGCGGAGGATTACGTGCACCGCATCGGCCGCACCGGGCGTGCGGGCGCCACCGGCACCGCCGTCTCCTTCGTCAGCCGCCGCGACGTCGGCGTCCTGCGCAGCATCGAACACTACGTGGGCGAAAAAGTGCGCGTGACCGAGGTTGAAGGCATGGAAGCCCGCTTCAAGCCGCAGGAAGGCGATCGTGGCGGCATGGGGCCGCGCGGTCGTGGTCGTCCGGGTGGCGGCGGCTACCGTGGCGGTAATGGTGGCGGTGGCTACCGTGGCGGCAACGGCGGTGGAGGTTACCGTGGCGCTTCGGCGGGCGAGGGCAAGCCCTACGGCCGTCGCGGCGGCCAGGATGCCCATGCCGGCCACGGCAACAACGGTCACGAGCACCACGGGGAACGCCGCGGCAACCGCTTCGGCGACAAGCCCGCCGGTCGCCCGGGTCAGGGCGGCCAGCGCCGCAAGTTCTACGACTAGTCGCAAGCCGCTGGTCGTCATTCCGGCGTAAGCCGGAATCCGGCACTCCCGAACCCCTCGCCTCGCCGAGGGGTTTTTGTTTTTACCCCCTCTCCCTGCAGGGAGAGGGTTGGGGTGAGGAGTATCCTGACAGTCCGTGTAGGGCGGGTTAGGGAAGCGCTGAACAATTCAGCGCTTCCTGTCCGGGGCATGGAGGCCCCGGCGCGAACAAGGGCGCAAGCCCTTGATTTGCGGAGGCCACCGCGAATTCACTTCGCGGTGAGACGAGCTGAATAAAGCCAAGGATGGCTTTATTCAGTGTTTACTTAGCGGAGCGCATCCTGTTCTCGCACCCTTCCGGCATCCATGCCGGAAGCCCTGGCGGGTTCGGCGCTCGAATGAACCCGCCGAATGGTTTGAGTTGACGCTAATGTCTTCATTCGGCGCAATACGCTACGCTATTGCGCCCTACGTGGGCTCGCCCTGCCAGGTCTTCGGCTCGGACATGAAGCTGCATATCCGCAAGCCCGCAGAAGCAACCCTGCTGTGGGAGTGTCGCCCCCTGTCGCGGTTCAGGCCCCATGCATCGGCCCGGGGCGGGCCTCCTACGGATGAGATGGGCTCACAAGGTCGTGTGCCTCAAAAACAACACCGCGCCTTCGTGTGTGTTGCACTACAGCAACGTGCGCGTTGCGCCGCCGCCAAGGCATCGTGTACAAATGGCTCCGTGGCCCCGGATTAGACCGGGATGTCCTTAATCCTCCAAGGAGAAATCCATGAAGAAGCATCTGATTGCTGTTGCCGTAGCTGCCGCCGTTGCCGCTCCGGCTGCTATGGCCGACACCACCCTGTACGGTATCGCCCACGTTTCCGCTGACTACGTTGACAACGACGTCGACAGCAACCTGAACGTTCAGTCCGGTTCCTCCCGTCTGGGCGTAAAGGGCTCCGAGAAGCTGAGCAATGGCCTGTCCGCCATCTATCAGATGGAGTTCGGCGTTGACATGACCGACTCCGCTTCCAGCACCTTCTCCGCACGTAACCAGTTTGTGGGTCTGACCGGTGGCTTCGGTACCCTGGTGGCCGGCCGTCACGACACCCCGATGAAGCTCGCCATCGCCAAGTACGACCTGTTCGGCGACCAGATCGGCGACAACGGCAACGCGACCCTGTACAACTTCCGTGCTCCGAACGTCGTTGCCTACATGCTGCCGAGCAACCTGGGTGGCTTCAACGGTTCTGTTGCCTACGTTGCTGACCACAACGGCGATTTCAAGAACGGCGACAACTCCGACAACAACGACAACCAGGCCTACAACGTCCAGCTGGGCTACGAGCACAAGATCTTCACCATCGACGGCGTATACCAGAGCTGGGATCTCGCCAACGAAACCTACACCGACTGGATGATCGGCGCTGGTGTGAAGTTCGGCGGCCTGAAGGTCAACGCCCTGTACCAGAAGCCGGATGAGGATCTGGGTGCTGACGTTGATATCTATGGTCTGGGTGCTGCCTACACCTTCGGCAACAACACCGTCAAGGGCCAGTACTACACCGCCTCCACTGACGGCGATGACGCCACCATGTGGGCCCTGGGCTACGACTACAAGATGAGCAAGCAGACCACCGTCTACGCTGCTTACGGTCAGGCTAAGGATGGTTACACCATCGTTGGCGACGGTCACGGCGGCAAGGGTGACATCGCTGGCAATGACAACACTGCCATCTCCGTGGGCGTGAAGCACAGCTTCTAATCTCCGCTGAGATTAAGCCTGCAAAAGGCGGCCTCCGGGCCGCCTTTTTTGTTGCCCGCGTTTTGCTTTTGCTGCTATGTTGGCAAGTGAAAAAATAGGGGACAGACCCCATTTGTTACCATTTGTTAGGCACGGGACGTGAAGCTCCGCCTTCCCCTCCGCTTCTTGTTCGTCATCGCTTTTGCTGCTAGGTTCTTCCGAAGAATCAACCAAGGGCATGAGGCTCTCTCATGGCAACGATAACCTTCGATACGCACAAGTTTGTCCGTAAGCTGCAGGATGCAGGTTTTGAGCAGAAGCAGGCCGAGGCACTCACCGAGGCCATGCGAGCGGCGATTGATGAGTCGGAATTGGTCACCCGCAAGGATCTTCAGATCGAGCTTGCGCCGGTTCGGGCAGACTTGAATCTGCTGAAATGGATGGTTGGGTTGCTGATCGGCATCGCTGTCGCGATTCTTGCCAGGCTTTTTATCCCCTGACGGTTTTCTCAAGGAGAAAACGGCCAGCGGAAAATAGGGGACAGACCCTATTTTTTTACTTTGTTCGGCGGGTTCATTCGAGTGCCGAACCCCGTTTTCATTTTTTGATCTTGCGCAACGTTCCACGCGCTGCTCCCCCCCCCTCAAGGGGGAGGGGGGCTGATCCATCCGGGCTGCGGCTTGTTCGTCATCAACTTTGCTGCTAGGTTCTTCGCAAGAGTCAACCAGGAGCACGAGGCTCTCTTATGGCAACGATCACCTTCGATACCCTGAAATTCGTGGAAAAGCTTCGCGCCGCTGGTGTTCCAGAGGCGCAAGCCAAGGCCGAGGCGGAAGCCCTGGTCGAAGCGCTGGGTGCCGCCGAGGTTGCCACCGTTCGGGATATCGAGCGCCTTGAGTCGCAGATGAGAGAAATGCGCGCCGATATCCACGGAAAAATGACGCTCGTGCAATGGATGCTTGGCTTGCTCCTCGGTGGCGTCATGATGTTGCTGCTCCGCGCCTTCTTTCCTGTCTGAGCCATAGGCCAGGAAAAGAGGGGGCATACCCCATTTTTTAAGGCAACGCTGAAAAAATCCGTCCTTGGGTTTTTTAGTGTTTTCTTCATTCACGTGCCGAACTCCGTTTTCATTTTTTGGTCTTGCGCAACGTTCCACGCGCTGTTCACCCACCCCCTTCCCCCACAAGGGGGGGGGGGAAAGTCATGTGGCCTGGTTGGAGCAGGCTGCGCCAGCCTTGCGGAAAATAGGGGACTGCGGAAAATAGGGGACAGACCCCCATTTGTTGCGTGTGCGTTACCAGCCCGCGTAGGGCGGGTTAGCGAAGCGTAACCCGCCGAATGGGAGCAGCTGAGGACAGACCCTGATGATTACCCGGGCGCTCTCCACCCTCTCCCCAGCCCTCCCCCCTCAAGGGGGAGGGGGCTGATCCATCCGGGCTATCTCCCCCCTCTCCCCCTGCCCCCACAAGGGGGGGGAAGTCATGTGGCCCGGTTGGAGCAGGCTGCGCCAGCCTCGCGGTCAGGCGGAATCCAGGATCTGGATGACTTCCCGGATTCCGCTTCGCTTCATCCGGATTACTGCGCTATGCTGGAATTGCCCAACAAGAGAAGGGGAACTAGACGATGAAGACTTGGGTAGTAGTAGCCGATGCGGCGCGCGCACGCTTCTTCCGCGTTGAGGAAAGCGCTGGCGCGCATGGAGGTTCCCAGTACGCGCCTTCCGGTGAGGCGTTGGTCGGTGCCCTGGTCGAGATCAAGGATCTGAGCCATCCGGAATCCCTGCGCAAGGAGAGGGAGATGGCCAGCGACGCGCCGGGCATGAGCAGCGTGCCGGGCATGCATGGCAAGTTCGGCATGGACGAAAAGGTCCCGCCGAAGGAGACGGAGGCCATCCGCTTCGCCAAGGAGGTGGCCGAAACCCTGCATGGTGACGCTGCCGAGTACGATCGCCTCTACGTGGTCGCGCCGCCGCATTTCCTGGGGCTTTTGCGCGACGCGACCGACAAGGTGGTCCATGCCAAGCTGGCGGGCGAGTTCCACAAGGAGCTCACGCACTTCCCGGCTGAGCAGATTCGCGAGCACTTGCCGGCGACGCTCTGACTCACCCGCGATCAATAGCTGGAGCCAAGGCCGGGACACCCCGGCCTTTTTCATGTGTGGCTCAGTGCATTCGGCGCAATGCGCTACGCTGTTGCGCCTCAGGGAAACGCTGAAAAATTCGGCGTTTCCCGTCCGGGGCATGGATGCCGGAAGGGACTGAGAGGAGGGACCAGGCGAGCTGAAAAAATCCAAGGATGGATTTTTTCAGAGTTTCCCCAGGGGGGGCTGATCCTTCGTGACAGCAGCGGGAGCCCCAGGGCCCCGGCGTATACTTGTCCCGACGTCCAGCCTCTGGAGGGCACATGGAATTCCTCTCGATCAATCCGTATACCGGTGAACGGCTGGCCGCCCTGCCGGCGCATGAGGACCGGCATGTCGAGCGGGCCCTCGGGCGTGCCGCCGGCATGGCGCGGATCTGGCGCGAGGGCGGCTTCGCCCCGCGCGCGGTCGTACTGCACGCGGTTGCCCGCCTGCTGCGTGAGCGCCAAGGGGCCTATGCCGCGCTGATGGCGCAGGAGATGGGCAAGCCGGTGCGCGAGGCGCGGGCCGAGGTGCTCAAGTGCGCCTGGGGGTGCGAGTTCTATGCCGAGCATGGGCCGGCCTGGCTTGCCGACGAGCCGGTGCCGTCCGATGCGGCGGACAGCCGGGTGGTTTACGAGCCGCTCGGCACCATCCTCGGCATCATGCCGTGGAACTTCCCGTTCTGGCAGGTGCTCCGCGCCGCCGCGCCCATCCTCATGGCGGGCAATACCTTCCTGCTCAAGCATGCATCGAACGTGCCTCAGTGTGCCCTTGCGCTGGAGGCCCTGTTCCGCGACGCCGGTGCGCCGGAGGGGGTGTTCCAGGCCCTGCTCGTGAAGGCGGACCGGGTCGGGGCGCTGATCGAGGATGCGCGCGTGCACGGTGTCACCCTGACGGGCAGCGAGGCCGCGGGCCGCCGGGTGGCAGCCATCGCGGGCGGGGCGCTCAAGCCGGTGGTGATGGAGCTGGGCGGCTCGGATGCCTTCCTCGTGCTGGAGGATGCCGACCTCGAGTACACCCTGGGACAGGCGGTGGCCGCGCGCTTCCAGAACGGCGGGCAGAGCTGCATCGCCGCCAAGCGTTTCATCGTGCACGCGTCGCTTGCGGAGGCGTTCAGCGATGGACTGGCGCAGCGTATCGCGGCCCTGCGCTTCGGTGACCCGCTGTCGGAGGAGACCGACCTCGGGCCGCTGGCTCGCGCGGACCTGCGCGACGAGGTGATCGGCCAGGTGCAGGCCAGCCTGCGCGAGGGGGCCAGCCTGCGTCTCGGGGGAACCATCATCCAGGGGACCCATGCGGGCATGCACGCCACCCTTCTGACCGACGTCACGCCCGGCGTGACGGCCTTCGACCAGGAAATCTTTGGCCCGGTGGCCAGCGTCACGGTCGCGCAGGACGATATGCATGCCCTAACGCTTGCCAATGCCAGTCGCTTCGGTCTGGGCGGCAGCGTGTGGACGCGCGACGTGGTGCGCGGCGAGGGGCTGGCGCGTCGGCTTGCGTGTGGAGCGGCCTTCGTCAACGGCATGGTGAAGAGCGATCCGCGCCTGCCGTTCGGAGGGATGAAGGCCTCGGGGGTCGGGCGCGAGCTCGGCGTGCAGGGGCTGCGGGCGTTTACCAACATCAAGACCCTCTGGATCGGCTGAACCGTCTTGCCCTCGTCTCCTTCCCAAGGGCGGCTGATGCTGGCCTATGTCTCTGTTGTCTTCATATGGGCCACCACGCCGCTCGGCATCCAGTGGAGCGGCGCCGAGGCCGGCTTCCTGTTTGGCGTGATGGCGCGCATGGTGCTCGGCGCACTGGTCGCCATCCCGGTGCTGCGGTTGCTTGGGCTGCGCATGGTCTACACTCCGCGCGCGCTGCTGGCCTATGCGGCGGGCAGCCTGGCCATCTTCGGAGGCATGCTCTCTACCTACTGGGCCGCGCAGTTCCTGCCGAGCGGCATGATCTCGGTGTTGTTCGGCACCGCGCCGTTCTTCACCAGCCTGCTCGCGGCGTGGTGGCTGGGAGAGCGCTGCCTGACCCCGCAGTGGCTGGCCGGGCTGGTGGTCGCCTTCGGCGGGCTGGCGCTGATCTTCCACGACCGGATTTCGCTCGAGGGCGTCGGTGGACTGGCCGTGCTGGCCATGCTGGCCAGTGCCTTGATGCATGCCCTGAGCACGGTGCTGGTGAAGAAGGTGCGCGCCCCCATCTCCGGTGGCGTGATCAGCGTCGGTGCGCTGTGGCTCTCGGCGCTGCTGTATGTCGCCGTCTGGTGGATCTTCGACGGGCAATGGCCCGAGCATGCCGGGTTGCGCACCTGGAGCTCGATCGTCTACCTCGCGGTATTCGGTTCGGTGTTCGGCTTCATGCTGTTCTTCCATGCCCTGCAGCACCTGCCTGCTTCGCTGATGGGGCTGATCACCCTGATTGCCCCGGTGCTGGCGCTGTGGCTGGGGTGGGTGGTGCAGGATGAGGTGCTCCAGCCGCAGGCGCTGGTCGGCACAGCACTGGTGCTGGGCGGGTTGCTTCTCGCCCAGGGGCGCGATTTTCAACGTGGTAAGCGCTGAACAATTCGGCGCTTACCGCGTGGGGCAGGAAGCCCCAACGCCCATCAACGACATCGGTCGTTGATGGGCGGAGGCCGCCGCGAATTGACTTCGCGGCAGGACGTTCGTCGCGGGAAACCCGCGCCGAACGTGCGCTTTCAATCGCTTGCGCGATTGCGCGGCGCCACATCCCTGTGGCGCACGGGCGCCTCGAAAGGTTTTTCGAGGCGCCCTTCAGCATTGACCTTCAGAGGGTATGGGCATGGGTAGGGATGTTGAGACGCTGGTGATCGGTGCGGGCGTGTCCGGCCTTGCCGCCGCCTTTTTCCTGCGCGAGCGGGGGGGCGAGGTCGCGGTGATCGAGGCCGCGCCGCGGGCGGGTGGCAATGTGATGACGCTCGCACGCGATGGGTATCTGCTCGAGGCGGGCCCGAACACCCTGCTCGACAACCATCCGGCGATTCGCCAGCTCATCGACGGGCTTGGCCTGCGCGAGGTCGTGCGCGAGGCCAACCGCGAGGCGAAGCGGCGCTTTGTTGTGCGCGATGGTCGGGCCGTACCGCTGCCTGGCTCGCCGCCGGCCTTCCTGACCACGCGGCTGTTCTCCTTCAGGGGCAAGCTGCGCTTGCTCGCCGAGCCATTCATCAAGCCGGCGGACCACGAGGAGAGCGTGGCCGGGTTCGTCCGTCGCAGGCTTGGTCAGGAGTTCCTCGACTGGGCGATCGACCCGTTCGTGTCCGGGGTGTATGCGGGCGACCCCGAGCGGCTTTCGGTGCGCGCAGCGACGGCCCGGGTCTATGCCTTGGAGCGCGAGCACGGTTCGCTGCTCAGGGGGGCGCTGAAGAAGGCCTGGGCCGCGCGCAAGGCCCAGGTCGAGACCGGACCGGTCGGCCGGATGCTGTCGTTCGAGCGGGGGCTCGGCCAGCTGGTCGATGCCCTGGCCGCCGCATTGGGCGAGAGTCTTTTTCTTTCGACTCCCGCCCAGGCCATCCGGCAGGTGGATGGCGGCTGGCAGGTGGAAACGCCGCGCGGGACGTTCGGCGCGCGCAGTCTGGTGCTCGCCCTGCCTTCGGCTGTCGTGGCGGACCTGCTGGAACCGCATGTCGGCGAAGCTGTGAATGCCCTGCGCGAGATCCCCTATCCGCCGGTGGCCTCGGTGGCGCTTGGCTTTCGCCGCGAGGACGTCGCCCATCCCCTGGACGGCTTCGGCGTGCTGATCCCCTCGAAGGAGCGCCGCACCACCCTCGGGGCGCTGTTTTCCAGCACCCTGTTCGAGGGGCGGGTGCCGGATGGGCATGCCGTGCTTACCGCCTTCATCGGCGGGCGCCGTCACGAGGAGGTCGGCGACTGGGGCGATGCGCGAGTGATCGAGCGCGTGCTGGATGACCTCGGCCCCATCCTCGGCTTCCGTGCCCCGCCCGTGATGACGCATATCAGCCGCTGGCCGCGTGCCATCCCGCAGTACGAACTGGGACACCTCGAGCGCGTTGCCGCGCTGGACGAGGCGCTGGCTGGCCTGCCTGGGCTCTGGACGCGGGCGAACTGGCGGGATGGGGTGGCGGTTTCGGACTGCATCCGGAACGGCTGGGCGCTGGCGGAGCGGATGGGCGGGTAAGCCCGCCTCCGGGGTCAGCGAAAACGGTGAGACAGGCCGATCGTGACCGCGGATTCCGGGCTGTTTCCATTCAGCCCTAGGCCGATGGCCGCATCGAGCTGGGTATCCGGGCCTAATCTCCAGGCAAGTCCGGTGTTGAGGCTTGCCACCGTGCCACCGTCGTCGTTTCGTGCGATTTCCGGCACGGCCAGTTCGGCGAAACCGCGCAGGTTCGAGGTGATTTCCCTGCCGACCGCCAGGCCGAAGATGCCTTTCGCCGTGCGCCCGCGCCCTCCGTCGTCGGTCCAGGCCAGCCCGGGCATGACGCCGATTGACCAGCCTTCCGCGAGCTGCCATTCCGCCACCCAGCGTAGCGAGGGGGTGGCATGCTCGCTCCGATAGGGGCTGCCGCCTGTCGGCAGGTCGACGTGCAGCAGCCAGGCCGAGGAGGGGCGCCACGATCCGGTTTTGCCGCCATCCTGGTGGTGCCATTTCACGCCCAGCGAAACATCCGCGACGCCTGCCTCGGCGAAAGCGGGTGAAGCCCCATCCTGTGCGCTGACGACGCCTTCGGTCTCGAGGCGCAGTTCAAGTGCGTCATTGATCCCCATTCTGAGCAAAGTCGGGGTGTTCCACAGATGGCTGCCCGCTTCGGCGCGTTCGCAGGCGACGCTCGTTTCGACCTGGGTCATGCCATCGCCGACGACCAGGCTGGATTCGACGAAATCGGGGCGATCCGTGCTGATCGGCTCCCGGGCCGGCAAGGGGAGGGGGAGGGTCATAAGGATGATGCCCAGGATGGAAGTTGATCTCATGAAGTCGAGACTACTTAATTATTTAGCCGAGCCTAATTTAATCGGTGCAAATCACCTGTGCAAGTCGGTTCGAGGCGCGAAGGAGAGCGGGCGAGGCGGAGGTCTTAGCCGCCGGTCATCGACATGAAGCGGACGATCTTGGTCGGTTCTTCGCGGAATTCATGGCGCTCCGGCTTGAGGCCGATGGCGGCGATCAGGGCTTCCTTCAGCTCGTCGTCCGGGATGCCGCGGCGCAGCAGGTCGCGCAGCGGATAGTTGTGTTCCTGCCCGAGGCACATGTAGAGGGTGCCGTCGACCGACAGGCGTACCCGGTTGCATGTCTCGCAGAAGTGCTGGGAGATCGGCGTGATGAAGCCGATGTGGGTGTCGGTGCCGGCCACGCGCATGTAGCGCGCCGGGCCGCCGCCGAGGATGAGCCCGCCGTCGATGGAGCCATCGATGGTGGGGATGAGCTCGAAGCGTTCGGCCAGCTGCTTCTTCGCCACCTGCAGGTCGAGGTAGTGGTCGGTGGCCGAGCGTCCGGTGTCGCCCATCGGCATGGTTTCGATCAGGCGCAGGGTGAAGCCGTGCTCGACGCAGAACTCGAGCATGTCGCCGATCTCGTCGTCGTTCACTCCCTTCATCGCCACCATGTTGATCTTGATCGGCGAAAACCCCTCCGCCTTGGCGGTGAGGATGCCGTCCAGGACCTTGTCCAGGCGCCCCTGGGTGATGTCCTTGAATCGCTCGGGGCGAAGGGTGTCGAGGCTGATGTTGAGGCGGTCGACGCCGCCTTCGCGCAGGGCGCGGGCATGCCTGGCCAGCTGGGTGGCGTTGGTCGAAAGAGAGAGATCCGCGATGCCGGCGCCCTGTTTGAGGCGGCGGGCGAGGGCGTCGACGTCCTTGCGCACCAGCGGCTCCCCGCCGGTGATGCGGACGCGCCTGAGGCCCATCTCCTGCATGACGCCGACGACGCGCTCGATCTCGTCGAAGGTCAGCCAATGGGCTGGCTCCTCGAAGTCCTTGAAGCCTTCCGGCATGCAGTAGAAGCAGCGCAGGTCGCAGCGATCCGTGACCGACAGACGCAGGTATTCGATCTTGCGACCAAAGGGGTCAATCAGGTTAGCCACGGACCGGGATCTCGTCATGTTTGATCGAACATAACGATAGGCGAAGCCTGACTATATTGTAAAAATCTAATTTACGATGACTGATTAACTGTCCTTATGGGAGTGTTGGATGGGCGGGGGAGGCCATGAACCATCCGGTGGATGGGTGTGCAGATCATGGCCGCCGGCAGGATGCGTTGTTTCCGAATGTACATAACGCTAACCCAAAATGAGCGTCAAGGCAAAGGCAGGCTGTTTCAAAGACTTTTGAAACAGCCTGAAGGAGCAAGCCATGGATGGCTTGCGCGAAGATCAATCACGATAAGTGATTGATCTTCGGAGATCGTCGCGGGCGTGTACCGCGACGAGTCGAGTTTCAAAAGGGCAGGGAAGCCCTTTTGAAACCATCTGAAGGGGGCGCTGATCAGTCGCCGATCCGGGCCAGCCCCTGCTCGGGCATCATCTGCCAGTGGCCGCTCTTGCCGCCCTTCTTCTCCAGGATGCCGATGCGGTCGATGACCATGCCGCGGTCGACCGCCTTGCACATGTCGTAGATGGTCAGCGCAGCCACGCTGGCGGCGGTGAGGGCCTCCATCTCCACCCCGGTCTGGCCCTTGAGGGCGCAGGTGGCGGTGATGTAGATGCTGTTTTCCTCCGTCATCGGTTCGAGAGTGACCTCGACCTTGGTCAGGAGCAGGGGGTGGCAGAGCGGGATCAGGTCCGGCGTGCGCTTGGCGGCCATGATCCCGGCGATGCGCGCCACGGCCAGCACGTCGCCCTTCTTGTGCTTGCCCTCGACGATCAGGGCGAGGGTCTCCGGCCGCATGCGCACGATCGCCTGGGCGGTCGCCTCGCGGCGGGTTTCGGCCTTGTCGCCCACGTCCACCATGCGCGCGGCGCCGGTTTCGTCGATGTGGGTCAGGACGTTGGATACCGGTTCACTCATGCGAGCAGCTCCGCGAGAAGGTGGACATTGACGAGGTCGCCGGGGGCGACGGTGGCGTGTTCGGGGATCTCGGCGAGTGCGTCAGCCCAGGCGAGCGAACTGAGGATGCCGGAGCCCTGGTTGACGTACAGCTCGACGCGCTGGTCGGCGCCGATACGCGCGCGGGCGAACTCGCGCCGGTCGGATGCGACGGGGCGGGCAAAGGCGGCGGGCAGCCGGAGGGAGCGCAAAGGCGGCACGCTGGCGCCCATGCGGGCGAGCAGGAAGGGGCGGGCGAACAACAGGAAGGTGGCGAAGCCGGACACAGGGTTGCCGGGCAGGCCGATGAACGGCGTGCCTGCTACCCGCCCGAAGGCGAGTGGCTTGCCCGGTTTCATGCGCACCTTCCACAGGTCGAGGGCGCCGAGCGATTCGACGGCGGCCTTGACGTGGTCCTCCTCGCCGACCGACACCCCGCCTGAGGTAAGGATGGCGTCGCACTCCCCTGCGAGGCGCTCCAGGATCGCGCGGGTGGCCTTGAGGTCGTCCGGCAGATGGGCAGCGTGGCTGATGGTGCAGCCTAGCCCCTCGAGCAGCCCGCGCAGCATCGGGGCGTTGGCATTGTAGATGTGGCCGGGGGCGAGCGGCTGGCCGGGCGGGATCACCTCGTCGCCGGTGGTCAGCAGGGCCACCCGCAGCCGGTCGCGCACCTCCAGGGTGGCAAGGCCGCCCGAGGCAGCGAGGCCGAGGTGGGCGGGGCCCAGGCGGGTGCCGGCATGAACCAGCACGTCGCCCGCGCGAAAATCGGCGCCCTGCCGGCGCACGTCCTCGAACGGGGCCGGGCGATAATTGAAGATGACGTCTTCGTCCTCGCGCCGGGTGGCCTCCTGGGCGATGATGGCGTCGGCTCCTGGGGGGAGGCTTGCGCCGGTGAAGATGCGCGCAGCCTCGCCCGGCTGCAGTGGCATGCCAGTTTGGCCAGCGGCGATGCGCTGGGCGACCTGCAGGCGCGTCTCGCCCGCCTGGGCGAGGTCGCGGGTGGCGATGGCGTAGCCGTCCAGGGTGCTGACGTCGGTCGGCGGGGAGTCACTCAGGGCGCGGGCGTCACCGGCCAGGACACGGCCAAGACAGGCCTCGATCGGCAGCGTCGCGCGGCGCTCGATCGGGTGCGCCGCCTCGATCAGCAGGGCGCGGGCGCTGGCGAAGTCCAGCATTCAGGCATCCCCCCAGCGCGCGGCGGCGTCGAAGTCGCTCTCGCGCGCATCGACCCAGCGGGGGCCGTCCGGGGTGTCCTCCTTCTTCCAGAACGGCGCGCGGGTCTTGAGGTAGTCCATGATGTACTCGCAGGCCTCGAAGGCGGCGTGGCGATGCCGGCTCGTGACCGCGACCAGCACGATTTGGTCCTCGGGCTGGAGCGGGCCGACGCGGTGGATGATCAGCACGCCGTTGAGCGGCCAGCGCGCGCGCGCCTTCGCCTCGATCTCTTCCAGCGCACGCTCGGTCATGCCGGGATAGTGCTCGAGTTCGAGCGTGCTGATCCGGCTGTCGTCATTGATGTCGCGCACCGTGCCGAGGAAGGAGGCTACCGCGCCGACATCTCGCTGCCCGGCCCGCAGGCGGGCGATCTCCGCGCCGAGTTCGAAGTCCTCAACTTGCACGCGCACCATGGTTCGATCTCTCCAATCCGGTTGGCGTGCATGATGCCGCATGCCCGCCCCGGGACGAAATCGCCCGATAAATCCGGGCCTGAAGGCATTAAAAGATTAGTGATTGCTGATATTTTAACGAAAAGTTAAAGTTCGCGGCCATTGAACCAGTCTTGTCAGTGTGCATCCTTATGCTGAATAAGCTGAGTCAATTTGCCCATGACTTCAGTCGCGGGCCAAACTATTAGGCTGTGGGTGTCCTTAGTATTGACGCCTCAAGTCAGGCACTGCGTGCCCGGAAGTGTGCATCCGGGGTGCAGACGGAAGCGGGATCACCCGCCTCCACAGAATTGCTAACGTGCAGGAGTGAGCAATGTCCGAAGAAAAGATCACCATGCCGGTGAGCGGTGACGAGCAGGCCGTGGCCTCCGAGGCTCGCCGTTCGTTTCTCCGCAAGAGTGTGGCCGTAGCCGGTGGCGCCGTTCTGGCGGGCACCGCTGCCGGCCGCGCTGCCGCCGAGCCGCTGGCCATCCCCCCGACCAACAAGATGCTGGGTCGTGGCGTGGTCAGCGTGCCGTACGGCATGCCGTCCAAGTTCGAAGCCCATGTGGTACGCCGTAACGTCGAGTGGCTGACCCCCGACACCATCGCGTCCATCAGCTTCACCCCGCTGCAGGACCTCGAGGGCATCATCACCCCGGCTGGCCTGCACTTCGAGCGTTATCACGGCGGCGCCGTGGACATCGATCCGGCCACCCATCGCCTGGTGATCCACGGCATGGTCGACAAGCCGATGATCTTCACCATCGAGGACCTCAAGCGTCTGCCGCAGAAGTCCGGGGTATGGTTCATGGAGTGCCCGGCGAACGGTGGCATGGAATGGCGTGGCGTCCAGATGGACTCCCTGCAGTTCACCCACGGCATGATCTCCTGCTCCGAGTGGGTGGGCGTGAGCCTGCTCGACCTGATGAAGGCCGTTGGCGTCAAGAAGGAAGCCACCTGGTTCTACGGCGAAGGCGCCGATGGTTCCGCGCTGCAGCGCTCCATCCCGCTGCCGGGTGCCAAGGATCAGTTCGGCAAGCCGATTCCCGATGCCGACAAGATCTACAAGGACGTCATCGTTGCCTACGCGCAGAACGGCGAAGCCCTGCGTCCGGAGAACGGCTACCCGATCCGTCTGGTGGTTCCGGGCTGCGAAGCCAACCTGTCCATCAAGCACCTGCGTCGCATCAAGTTCACCAACAAGCCGCTGGTCACCTATCAGGAAACCCGTCACTACACCGACGGCATGCCGGACGGCCGCTTCCGTCAGTTCACCCTGATCAACGAAGCCAACTCCGTCGTGACCTTCCCGTGCCCGGACAAGAAGCTCTCCGGCAAGGGTGCCTACGAGGTGCGTGGTCTGGCCTGGTCCGGCCGTGGCAAGGTCAAGGCCGTGGACGTTTCCGTCGATGGCGGCAAGACCTGGAAAGAAGCCAAGCTGGTTGAGCCGGTGTTCTCCAAGTGCCTGACCCGTTTCACCATGCCGTGGGAATGGGATGGCAAGGAAACCCTGATCATGAGCCGCGTGACCGACGAAACCGGTTACACCCAGCCGACCCTGCGTCAGCTGCGCAAGGAACGTGGCACCAACAGCATCTACCACAAGAACTCGATCCAGACCTGGAAGATCGAGGCGAACGGAGAAGTGAAGAATGTTCAAATCGAAAACCTCTAAGTCTGCCCTGGTGGCAGCGCTGTTCGCTGCTTCTTCCGTGGCCTTCGCCGGTCCGTATGACGGTATCGGCAACAAGATCGACGAGAAGGACCTGGTCAACTGGGACATCAGCGTCTTCTTCGACGGTGAGAACCTGCCGGCTGGCAAGGGTTCCGTCGCTGACGGCGAGAAGATCTACCAGGCCAAGTGCGCCATGTGCCACGGCGAGTTCGGCGAGGGTGCCAAGGGCTACCCGAAGATGCTGGGCGACAAGCTGGAAATCCTGCAGAAGCACGCCAAGTCTGACGAGGACACCGTCGGCGCCCGCGGCATCAACAACCTGTGGGGCCATGCACCGACCCTGTACGACTACATCCGTCGTGCGATGCCGTTCTTCGCGCCGCAGTCCCTGAGCAACGACGAGGCCTACGCCACCACTTGCTACGTCCTGTACATCGCCGAAGTCATCGGTGACGACAAGGCTGTTTGCGACGCGGACTTCCTCAAGAAGACCAAGATGCCGGCCCAGGACAACTATTACACCGACCCGCGTCCGGACGTGAAGAACGCCCGCTGCATGAAAGACTGCATGAAGGAAGCGCCGGTCGTTAAAGGCAAGGCCGTGGTCGGCGACGTTTCCGTCGGCGCCGTGAAGAAGGTCGGCGAGTAACACTCGCTGGCAAGGCAGGGGCCGGTCGTCGATCGGCACCCGCCTCCCTGAAAAGCCCGCCGAACGGCGGGCTTTTTGTTTTTCTGCACTCATGGTCGCAGTGCGCTACTCTGGAATCTTGAGCTCAATACGCCACTCGCCCTGCTGCTGATGGAACACGCCACCTATCTCCCGCGCCATGCCATGCAGTCCCTGATTGACGCCCTTCGCGGCGAGGGTTACCGGGTGGTGGGGCCGCGTGTGAGCGAGGGCGCCATCCTGTACGCTGATCTGGACGATGTTGCCGATCTGCCGCAGGGCTGGCGGGACGTGCAGCAGCCGGGGCGCTACCGCCTCGAGCAGGGGGGCGGTAAGCGCTGCTTTGCCTGGGCCAACGGCCCGCAGGCGCTCAAGCCCTTCCTGTTTTCCTCGCGTGAAACCCTCTGGCGGGCGAGGCGCGATGAAGGTGGGGGCATGTCGTTCCGCGAAACGATCCCCCGGGAGCCGCCTCTGGCCGTGATCGGTGCGCGCGCCTGTGACCTGTCCGCCCTCGACTTGCAGGACCGGCACTTCCTCGATGCCATCCGCGATCCCTACTACGCGGCGCGCAGGGATGACCTGTTCATCGTCGCCGTGCATTGCACCCACCCCGCCGAGACCTGTTTCTGCGCCTCGACCGGCGACGGCCCGCACGCCGAACGGGGTTTCGACCTGGCCCTTAGCGAACTGGACGATGGCTACCTCGTCGAAACCGGCAGCGAGCGCGGCGCGGCCATGGCCCGCAAGCTCCCGCTACAGCTCGCCACCGTAGACCAGGCGGCCCAGGCCGAAGTCGAGATCGCCCGGGCGGCGGTCTGCCAGAGCCGGAGCCTGCCGCCGGGCAACCTGCAGCCCGCCCTGTTCGCCCGCCTCGACCATGCCCGCTGGCGGGAGGTGGCCGAGCGCTGCCTCTCCTGCGGCAACTGCACCAGCGTCTGCCCCACCTGCTTTTGCCACGCCGAGCACGATGCCCCCTCGCTCGACGGCCAGGCGAGCGAGCATGTGCGCGAGTGGGACTCCTGCTTCACGGAGGGACACTCTTACATCCACGGCATCGTCATCCGCGCCGAGACCGCGCCGCGCTATCGCCAGTGGCTGACCCACAAGCTTGGCAGCTGGCACGAGCAGTACGGTCGCAGCGGGTGCGTGGGCTGCGGACGTTGCATCGCCTGGTGCCCGGTCGGCATCGACCTCACCGAGGAGGCCGCGGCGATCTGCGGGACGGGCGGGGAGGGCGGGAAATGAACCCCTACCTGCCGCGCGAGGCCGAGATCGTCGAGCGCATCCAGGAGACGCCGACCGTGTTCACCCTGCGCATGCGCCTGCTCGACGGCGGGCCGTATGCCTTCGAGCCCGGACAGTTCAACATGCTCTACCTGTACGGGGTGGGCGAGGTGCCCATCTCAATCGTCGGCGATGACGAGGGGGATGGCCTGCTGATCCACACCATCCGCGCCGTGGGCAGGGTGACGCGCGGCCTGGCTGCGCTCGGGACGGGCGACCGCATCGGCCTGCGCGGACCGTTCGGCCGGGGGTGGCCGTTGCGCGAGGCGGAGGGGCGCGACGTGGTGGTGGTTACCGGCGGCCTCGGTTGTGCTCCCTCCGTATCCATCATCCACCGCATCCTGCGCCGGCGAGAAAGTTACGGTCGCCTGACGATCATGCAGGGGGTGAAGCACGCCGACGACCTGATCTGGCGCGCTCAGTACGAGGCCTGGGCCGACATGCCTGATGTGCGGGTGCTGCTCGCCGCTGATGCGGCCACCCCGGGGTGGGGCGGGCATGTCGGGCTAGTGACGGCCCTGTTCGACCGCCTGGAGGTCGATGCGGGGCGCGCCATGGCCATGCTGTGCGGCCCGGAGGGCATGATGAAGGCCTCGGCGGAGGGGCTGATCCGGCATGGACTGGCGGAGGGGGGCATCTTCCTCAGCATGGAGCGCAACATGCAGTGCGCGGTAGGACATTGCGGCCACTGCCAGTTCGGTGCCCGCTTCGTCTGCCGGGACGGGCCGGTGTTCGCCTGGCCCGAGATCCGCGATCTGCTCGGCACGAAGGGGTTCTGAATGTCGAAGCCGAGCATTGCGGTGCACAAGTTCTCCTCCTGCGACGGCTGCCAACTCGCCTTCCTCAACGCGGGCGAGGAGCTGCTGATCCTCGCCGGCCTGGTCGATATCCGCCACTTCCTCGAGGCGGGGATGAGTGGTGAGGGCGCCGAGGTGGACATCGCCTTCGTCGAGGGCAGCATCTCCACCCCGGAGGAGGTCGAGCGCATCCGCAAGGTGCGCGAGAAGAGCCGCTTTCTCGTCACCATCGGTGCCTGCGCTACCGCGGGCGGGCTGCAGGCCCTGCGCAACCTGGATGAGTCGAACGAGGACTGGAAGCGGGCGATCTACGCCCGGCCGGAGTTCATCCGCACTCTTGCCCACGCCGAGCCGATCCGCGCTCACGTGCGGGTCGACTTCGAACTATGGGGGTGCCCGGTCAACGGCCGTCAGGTGCTGGCCGCGGTGCGCCAGCTTCTGTTCGGCGTGGCGCCCGTGGATACACGCGACAAGGTCTGCATGGAGTGCAAGCGCCAGCATGCCGTGTGCGTGATGGTGGCCCACGGCATGCCATGCATGGGGCCGGTGACGCGCACGGGATGTGGTGCCCTGTGCCCGCGCTTCGGGCGCGACTGCTATGCCTGTTTCGGTCCGGCGGAGAATCCCAATACCGCCTCGCTGGCCCGCCGGCTGGAAGGGCTGGGCCTGGCCCCCGCCGACGTCGCGCGTCGCTTCCTGTTCATCAACGGCCAGGCCCCAGCCTTCCACGAGCAGGGGCTCAGGCACTACCGCCCGGGATTTGCCGATGAGTGACCGCACGGTGTCTATCCACGTCCCGGCCCTCACCCGCGTGGAGGGGGAGGGGGCCTTGCGCCTGCGCATCGAGCAGGGCCGCATCGAGGAGCTGGCGCTCGACATCTTCGAGCCGCCGCGCTACTTCGAGAAATTTCTCGAAGGCCGCCGCTACACCGAGGTGCTGGACATCGTCGCGCGCATCTGCGGCATCTGCCCGGTCGCCTACCAGATGAGCGCGGCCAGCGCGCTGGAGGACGCCTTCGGCCTCGAGCCGGGGCCATGGGTGCATGCGATGCGGAGGGTGTTCTACTGCGGCGAATGGATCCAGAGCCATGCCCTGCACATCCACCTGCTGGCCGCGCCGGACTTCCTCGGTTACGGCAGCGCGGTGGCGATGGCAGCCGAACATCCCGAGGTGGTGCGACGCGGTTTGCGCCTGCAGGGACTCGGCAACGACCTGATCCGCCTGTTCGGCGGTCGCTCCGTGCATCCGGTCGGCGCCTGCGTTGGCGGCTTCCACCATGCCCCCTCAGCGGCGGATGTGGCGGCCATGCTGGCGAGGCTGCGCGAGGCCCTGCCCGAGGCCGCGGCGTTGATCGGCTGGACGGCCTCCCTGCCGCTGCCCGAGGATGCGCAGGATTTCGTCAGCGTGTCCCTGCGGCATCCGCGCGACTACCCCCTGGCGGAAGGACGGATCGTTTCGAGCAGCGGGCTCGACATCGCCCCCGCCGACTACGAGGCGCACTTCGCCGAGGAACACCGCCCGCACTCGACCGCCCTGTTCGCCCTCCTGCACGGCAAGCCCTACCTGGTCGGCCCGCTCGCCCGGCTGAACCTCAATCTCGACCGCCTGCCGCCATCCACCCGCGCCCTTCTCGAGGCGAGCGGCATCCGCTTCCCCAGCCGCAACATGTTTCACAGCGTGGTGGCGCGCGCGGTGGAGATGCACGTCGCCATGCTCGAGGCCATCCGCCTGCTGGAGGCCTATGCCTCCCCCGGCAAACCCCATGTCGAGGTGCGGCCCCGCGCGGGCATCGGCTTCGGCGCGACCGAGGCCCCGCGCGGCATCCTCTGGCACCGCTACGCGCTGGACGGGGAGGGCATCGTCCGCGCGGCGCGCATCGTGCCGCCCACCAGCCAGAACCAGGCTCGCATCGAGGAGGACCTGCGCCGCAGCCTGCTCGCCTTCGGCCTCGATGCGCCGGACGACGCCCTGCGCCTGCGCGCCGAGACGGTGATCCGCAACTACGACCCGTGCATCTCCTGCGCCACCCACTTTCTCGAGCTCGACGTCGAGCGACGTTGATTTCCTGCGAACGGGACGATCATTGCCTATAGTCCTGATTCCAATGACCGAGTGAGGAGATCAGCCATGTATCGCAAGACATTGATCGTGGCGGCGCTGAGTGCCGTCCTTGCCCTGGGTGCCGTGCCCGTAATGGCGCAGGATGAGCCGGTGCAGATCTACGGCGCGGACCTCATGACGGACCAGGAGAAACAAGACTATCTGCGCGAGCTGAAGGCCTGCCGTAACGCCGAGGAGCTTTCCGCCTTCCGCCTCGAGCATTATCGCAAGATCGCCGAGCGCGCCCGCGCCCGCGGCGCGACCCTCGCCGACTGGGCCGGCTATACCCCTGGCGAGGATGGGCCGATCTTCGGCCTGGGGGACATTGTCTACGGCTGGCGCTTCATGAATGACCAGGAGCGGGCCGCGCATATCGAGAAGCTGCGCAGCCTGCCCACCGCCGAGGCTCAGCTCAAGTACATGGTCGAACAGCACGCCCGGATGATGGAGCGTGCCCGCCAGCAGCAGATGCCCCTCGCGGCGGAGAGCGATCCTTTCGGCTACCAGATCTATGGCGCCGACCTCATGACCCCCGACGAGATCCAGCAGTACCGGAAAGAGCTGGCCGGCCTGCAGACGGAGCAGGCGCGCGAGCGGTTCTACAGGAACCATTTCCGCACGATCCAGGGCCGGGCGAAACAGCAGCTGGCCGGCATTTCCGACTGGGGAGGGAACTCGATGACCGGTGCGGGCATCGGCCTGGGGGACATGATCTACAGCTGGCGGCTGATGAGCGAGGATGAATACCGCAAGAACGTCGACAAGCTGCGCGCCCTTCCGACCGCCGAAGACCAGATCCGCTTCATCGTCGACATCCACAAGGAGATGCAGGCGCGCGCCCGTGCCCAGGGCATCCGCCTGCCCGACGTTCCCGCGCCCTTCTGGTATTTCGCCGCCGAAGAAGGCAAGTGACCGGCGGGCCTGAACACTTCTTGGAACCTCGAACCCCCCCATCCTTGGGGGGGGGAGGACGTTCGTCGCGGGAAACCAACATCGTTGCAGGGAGCACGAAGGGCTGGATACATGGATGTATCCAGCCGCGCCGAGCTCACGCTATTTCAATCGCTTGCGCGATTGCGCGGCGCCACATCCCTGTGGCGCACAGGCGCCTCGAAAGGTTTTTCGAGGCGCCCTTCTGCCTGGAGAGATGAACATGGCTGTCAAACCCGTTCCTGATGGTTACCACACCGTCACCCCGAGCCTGAGCGTCCGAGGGGCGGCCGGGCTGATCGAATTCATGCAGCAGGCCTTCGACGCGGAGGTGCAGGATTGCCTCATGCGCCCGGATGGCGCCGTGGGCCATGCCACGCTGAAGATCGGTGACTCGATCGTCATGCTCGGGGAGGTGATGGGGGAGTGGCCTCCCATGCCCGCCTCGCTCTACCTCTACGTCGATGACGTGGACGCCACCTATAGGCGCGCCCTGAAGGCCGGGGCCGCCTCGGTGATGGAGCCGGCCGACATGTTCTGGGGCGACCGCCACGGCGGCGTGAGGGATGCCTGGGGCAATGTCTGGCTGCTCGCCACCCATGTCGAGGATGTCCCGGGGCCGGAGATCAACCGGCGCGCGGAGGCCTTTTTCGCCCAGCAACGGCCTGCGGGGTGACATCGGCGAACCTGCGCGTCATTGGCCTGGGCTCGCCCTTCGGGGACGATGCCGTGGGACTGCTCGCCATCGAGGCCTTGGAGCGTCGGCCGCAGTTTGCGGGACGGGTCCAGTTCCACGCGCTGGATCGTCCGGGAACCCTGTTGATCCCACTACTGCAGGCCTCTGCCCATGTCATCGTGATCGATGCGGTCCACTCCGGTGCGCCGCCGGGCACGCTGCAGTTTCTCTCGCTCGATCATGTTCGGGGCGGGATGCATGGGCATGCACCTTCAAGTCATGGCCTCGGTCTGGCTCAGGCTCTGACTCTCGCCGAGGCCATTGGCGCCTTGCCGCAACGGCTTGAGGTCTGGGGCATCGAAATGGGAGCCCTCCCAGGTCCTGAGCGCTCGGAACTCTCCCTCGCCCTGGCCCTCGCCCTCCCCGACGTCACTGCCCGGATCGAGGCGCGGCTGACGAATCTCCTTGCGTAAATTTTTTTGACACCACATCGATGAGGGGTTATTTTTTCTCCATTAATATTGGGAAAAAAATCCCAAAATGAGTGAATCAGAGCAACTCAACCGTACCCTTGCTGCCGCCATTCGCCGGTTGATGCGGCCGCTTGTCCGCCTGCTTCTTCGCCACGGGGTGGCCTTCGACACCTTTGCGGACTGGGCACGAAGGGTTTACGTCGATGTCGCTTTTGATGAGTTCGATCTCCCCGGCAAGCGGCAAACCATCTCGCGCGTCTCTGTTCTGACCGGGCTGACGCGCAAGGAAGTCAGCCGCCTGCGGGCAGAAGGGGATGGCGAGGACAAGGCCGTCAGTGCTCGATACAACCGTTCGGTTCGGGTCATCAGTGGCTGGTTGAACGATCCTGCCTATATCGACGGGACCGGCTGTCCAAGCGTGCTTCCCTTGCATGCGGACGGGCATTCATTTGCGGACCTGGTGCGCCGTCACAGCGGCGACATGCCATTCCAGGCCGTGCTCGACGAGCTGGTGCGGTCCGGGGTCGTGCGAGTCGAGGGGGATGATGTGAGGCTGATCAAGCATGCCTATGTCCCGTCTGATTCGGAACTGGGCAAGCTGCAGATCCTGGGAACGGACGTTGGTTACCTCATCGGCACCATTGACCACAACCTTGCGCCCGGCGCGGCACCGCTGTTCTTCCAGCGCAAGGTCATGAGCGAGATGGTGGCGCCAGAAACGGTTTGGGCTTTTCGCGAGCTGGCGGGGCGGGATGCCCAAGCCTTGCTCGAACAGTGGGATGCGTGGCTCACCGCGCGGCAACTGGATACGGCCAGTGGGGCATTGCCTGACGATGCGCGCCGTATTGGTTTCGGCATTTTTTACTTCGAAGACGATTCGAAGGATGGGGGGGTGTCATGAAAAATCTTTCTCCGGGCAAATCCTGGTCATTGGCCCTGGCCGTGTCCGCGGCGCTTGCCGGGTGCGGCGGCGGTGGCGGCACGGATGTCGCCGGCATCGGGGGCACCGGTTATGTCGCGACGGGTTCGATCAGCCAGTTCGGAAGCATCTTCGTGAACGGCATCGAGTTCGAGACCGACGGTGCGGCGCTGGACCTGAATGGAACGCCGCTGGCGGGTCAAACCGGGCTCCAGCTCGGCATGGTGGTCACCGTCGAGGGGACCGTGAATGCGGATGGAAAAACAGGCACGGCGACCAGCATCAGCTATGACGCCTCCCTCAAGGGGCCGATCGGCACGGTGGGGGCGGCGGTGACGAACGGCACCAGCACGACACGCGAGCTGACGATCCTGGGGATGGTGGTGGTGGTCGAGAGTGGGGCGACCCGACTCAATGGCGTCACCTTCGATGGCTTCGCTCAGGGCGATCTGCTCGAGGTCAGCGGCTTCCTGGGGGCGGACCACAAGCTCTACGCGACCTATGTGGAGAAGAAGGTCGCGTCGGAGGATGAGGTCGAGATCAAAGGGGTGGTGACTGCGGTCAGCGCGAGCTCTGGGACGACCAGCGTGTCGGTTCGGCTCGACAGCGGCACGGAATTGACCGTGCAGGTCGATGCCACCACCCAGGTCGAGGAGCAGGGCACGGTCGACAGCAGCTGGGTCGGCAAGCGTGTGGAGGTCGAGGGCACGTTGACAGCCGAGGGTGACATCCAGGCCAAGGAGATCCAGCAGGAGGACGATCTGTATGCCGGCTACGAGGGCGAGGCCGAGATCGAGGGCATTGCATCGAGCGTCAACGCCACGGACCAGACCTTCACCCTCAACGGGGTGACCGTGAATTACTCCGCGGCCACCTTCGATCCGGCGGGTCTGGTCCTTGCAAGCGGCATGGTGGTCGAGGTCAAGGGCAGCTTTGATGCCAGCGGCGTGCTGGTGGCGACCAGCATCGAGCTGGAGGACGCCGACGAAGACGGGTTCCCGGACGATTCTTCGGACTCCTCCGATATCGACGGCTGAACAAGCCAGCATGGCACATCGAAGGGGCGCCCTGGGGCGCCCCGGTCAACAATCTCATCGTGGTGAATTGAACATGCACAAGAGTGGTATAGCGACGGTTGCGCTATGGATGGTGCTGGGGGGATCCCTCCCGGTGCAGGCAGGAGAGCATCCGGGCCGTCTCTTGGCGTCCAATTGTTTCCAGTGCCATGGCACCGACGGCAAGGCCGTCGGCGACATGGAGCCCCTCGCGGGCAAGGACGTGTATTCCGACCTCAAGGAGATGCAGCTTGGGCTGGAGGGGGATCCCGACAGCATCATGCGCCCGCATGCCCTCGGCTACACCGACGAGCAGATCCGCTGGATCGCCGACTATTTCCGTGCCCAGCCCGAACGCTGAGACAGCGGCTGTATCCATACCAAGAGAGTGTTCAAGCATGCAGATTTCGCGCAGAAAGTTTCTGGAATGGATAGCTCTGGCAGGGACGGGTTCCTTGCTGCCGGGCATGGGGGTGGCGGCTGACCGTCTTGAGGTCAAGGCGCTCGATGAATTGCTCCGCGTCAACCTTCCTCGACCCGGACTGGTTCCGGGCGAGACGGGGGCCGTAGGTCGAGTGCTCGTGATCGGCGGCGGCATGGCCGGCGCCACCGTGGCCAAATATCTCCGGCTGTGGGGCGGGGCGCGGGTGGAGGTCACCCTGGTCGAGCGCAATGCGCAATACACCTCCTGCATCATGAGCAACCTGGTGCTGACCGGGCAGCTCGGCATGAGCTCTCTGAAATTCGACTACGCGGCCCTGGCGCGCAATTACGGGGTGAAGATCGAGGTCGGCGACGTGGTCCAGGTCGATCCGATCGGCCACCGGGTTATGCTGGCGGGCGGTAAGTACCTCGATTACGACCGTCTGGTCATTGCCCCCGGCATCGATTTCCTGACCATCCCCGGACTGGAATCAGCCACGGCTCAGGATGCCGTCCCCCATGCCTGGAAGGCGGGGGCCCAGACGCTGCGCCTGAAGGATCAGATCCAGTCCATGCCCAAGGGAGGTTCCTTTGTCCTGACCATTCCCAAGGCCCCCTATCGCTGCCCGCCCGGACCCTATGAGCGGGCTTGCCTGGTGGCGGACTATCTCAAGAAGAGCAAGCCTGGCTCCAAGGTCATCGTGCTCGATGCCAACCCGCAGATCACCGCCGAGCCCGAGAATTTCTCGCGGGCGTTCAACGAGACCCATGCGGGGGTGGTCGAGTACCACAGCGGGGTCGGCCTGCAGGGCATCGATGCCTCGACGCGCACCCTCCACACCAGTCTCGGCACGCTGCGCGCCAACGTCATCAATGCCATTCCGCCGCAGAAGGCGGGCAGCCTGGTGATCAACGCGGGGCTGGCCAATGTCGGCGGCCTGTGGGCCGGGGTGGATGTCCTGTCCTACGAGTCGACCGCGGCTCGGGATATCCACGTCATCGGTGATGCGGCGGCGACCACCCAGCCGAAGGCCGGGCATATCGCCAATGCCGAGGCCAAGGTGTGTGCCGGCGCGATCGTACGCCTGCTGCGTGGAGAGTCCCCCGACCCGGCACCGGTGACGAATTCGGCCTGCTTCACGCCAATCACCATGGAAACGGCGTCGTGGCTGACGGTCGTCTTTGGTTACGACCCGCTCACGCGCACCATGAAGCCGGTGGGCGGCAAGGCGTCCGAGGCGCATGCCCCGTCGTCGGAACATTTCAAGGACATGATCAAGTGGTTCAACAACCTCAAGGTTGATACCTTCTATTGAGAGGAGGGAGGGGGTGTCCCCTTCCCAATAACGTCTCAGAGGGCCAGTGCAAGGCTGGCCCCGGCGAGGGCGATCGACCCTCCGAGCAGGCGCATCCCCATGAGGGGGATGCGACGCGCCACAAGCAGTCCCACCGCATGCAATCCCCATGTCGAGGTGGCCAGACCCGCCAGATATCCCGCCTGGAGGGAGAGGCCCATGCCCTCCGTGCCGTGCGCATGTCCGTGCAGCAGGCCGACCGACGCGGCCATCAGGATGCCGGCCGCGAGCCTCGGCGGTGACTGGACCGCCGCCATGAGTCCGAGCACGAGCACCGACATGGCGAGGGCCATTTCCGCGACGGCGAACGGGGCGATGCCCGGGCCCAGGGCGGCGCTTGTCAGGGTGGCAAGGCTGAAGGCCAGGGGGAGAATCCAGGCCTTTCTTCCTGCAAGGGAGCCTGCCCACAGGCCGATCGCCAGGGCGGCAAGCAGGTGGTCCATGCCCACTAGCGGGTGCAGCAGGCCACTGACCAGTCCTCCAGGCTCTTCGCCCATCTCGTGGGCGAGGGACAGGGAGGGAAGGACAAGCATGAGGAGGGCAATAAGACGGGCCATGAAGACTCCGGCAGAAGGGGAACGATGGTATACAGTCTAGCCAGAGTCATCGGGAACCTCCTGCCATATGTGCCTCGCCATCCCCATGCAGATCGTCCGCCTCGACGGCGGCAGCGCCGTGTGCCGCGCCAAGGGCGTGGAGCGCGAGGTCAGCCTGTTCCTCCTGCAGGGGCAGGCGCTGACAGAGGGGGACTTCGTCATGGTTCATGTTGGCTACGCCATCCAGAAGGTGGATGCTGGCGCAGCGGGCGAGGCCTGGGCCCTGTGGCGCGCAATGCAGGCCCCCGCGGACCCGCGGGATGCATGAGCTGTCCGTGGCCCGCGCCCTGCTGCGCCAGGTCGGCCGGGTGGCCGGGGCGCACGGCGGGTCCCGCGTTCGGCGGGTGACGGTGCGCATCGGCCCGCTCTCCGGCGTGGAGCCGGCCTTGCTCGCCCAGGCCTTCCCGCAGGCCCGGGCGGGCACGGCCGCGGCGGGGGCGGAACTCGTGATCGAGACCGTGCCGGTGCGCATCCGGTGCCTGGCCTGCGGTCACGAGGACGAGACGGCGCCCAATCATTTGCGCTGCCCGGCCTGCGGGGGGACGGACACTCGCCTGCTGGGCGGCGATGAATTGCTGCTGGTCAGCCTGGAGCTGGAGGAGAAAGTGGATGTGTGACACCTGCGGCTGCTCGATCACCCCGGCCAACCGGGACACCGCGGCCGCCGCGCATGCCGTGCCGGTGCTGGAGGGCCTGCTGGCGGAGAACGACCGCATGGCCGCGCACAATCGCGCCCACTTCGACCGCCATGGCGTGCTGGCGGTGAACCTGATGTCCTCGCCCGGTTCGGGCAAGACCCTGCTGCTGGAGGCCACGGTCGAGGCCCTGCGCGGCGAGCTATCGTGCGCGGTGCTGGTGGGCGACCTCGCCACCGACAATGATGCCCGCCGCATCGCCGCGCACGGCGTGCCTGCCCTGCAGATCGGCACCGGGCAGGCCTGCCACCTCGACGCGCACATGGTGCACGACGCCCTGCACCGGCTGGACCTTTCCGGCATCGACCTGCTGTTCATCGAGAACGTCGGCAACCTCGTCTGCCCGGCCGGCTTCGACCTCGGCCAGCACCGCAACGTCGTGCTCCTGTCGTCCACCGAGGGCGACGACAAGCCGGCCAAGTACCCGGTCATGTTCCGCGCCGCCGACCTGGTCGTGCTGTCCAAGGCGGACCTGCTGCCGGTGCTGGACGACTTCGACCCGGCGCGGGCAGAGGCCTGCCTGCGCGACCTGGCCAGCGCCGCTCCGCTCCTGAGCCTGTCCGCCCGGCGCGGGCAGGGCATGGCGGACTGGCTCGACTGGCTGCGCGCCGGGCACGCCGCCCTGCGTCGGCTCCGCCCCGCCGCCGCGCGTCCCCATTACGGCGTGCTCAGGGCATGAGTCGCACGGCATCCGACTGGCTCGCACGCATCCGGGCGCTGCCGCTGTCCGTTGACGGGCCGGTGCGGGTGATGAACGTCTGCGGCGGCCACGAGCGCACCATCACCCAGAGCGGGCTGCGCGGCGCCCTGCCGGAGGGGATCGAGCTGATCGCCGGCCCCGGCTGCCCGGTGTGCGTGTGCCCGGAGGAGGACATTCACCACGCCATCCGTCTGGCCCTCGACGAGGGCGTGATCCTGGCGGCCTTCGGCGACCTTCTGCGGGTGCCGGTCAACCTGCCGAGGGGGGAGCCGCGCTCGCTGCTCGAGGCACGCGCCGCCGGGGCGGACGTGCGTGCCGTCGCCGCGCCGCAGGAGGTGGTGGGCATCGCCCGCGCCCATCCCGGGCGGCAGGTGGCTTTCCTCGCCGCGGGCTTCGAGACCACCACTGCCCCGGTCGCCGCCCTTCTCGCGGCGGGCGGGCTGCCGGACAACCTGTCCGTGCTGCTTGCCGCGCGCCGCACCTGGCCGGCGGTGGCGATGCTGCTCGACACCGGCCGGCCAGGCTTCGATGCCCTGGTCGCGCCGGGCCACGTGGCGGCGGTGATGGGGGCGGAGGAGTGGCGCTTCGTCGCCGAGCGGCACGGCTTGCCGGTGGCGGTGGCCGGCTTCTCCGCCGAGGGTATCCTCGCCGCCCTGCATGCGGTGCTGGTGCAGCTTGCCGAGGGGCGAGCCGAGTTGGAAAACCTGTATCCCGAGGTGGTGCGTCCGCACGGCAACCCCGTCGCCCGCCGCTTGCTGGACGAGGAGCTGCTGACCGAGGACGCCCCTTGGCGCGGTATCGGCGTGATTCCGCGCTCCGGCCTCGCCCTGCCGCCGGGCTGGGCGCATCTCGATGCCCGCCTGCGCTTCCCCGCGCCGGACGTGCCACGCCGGCGCGCGGGCGAGATGCCGCCCGGCTGCGCCTGCGCCGAGGTGGTGCTGGGGCGCGTCCGCCCGCAGGGCTGCCCGCTGTACGGCGCCGCCTGCACTCCGCGCAGCCCCGTCGGGCCGTGCATGGTGTCGGACGAGGGGGCGTGCCACATCGCCTGGGCCGGAGGGGTGCGATCCGCCGCATGAGGGAGGCCAGGCACTTTTGCATCGAGGGACGGGTGCAGGGCCGGGGGCTCCGCCCCTTCATCGCGCGCCTGGCCCGCGAGCTGGGCCTCGCCGGCGAGGTGGCCAATGTCGGCGGGCGGGTCGAGGGGACGGTCGCAGGGGAAGGGGCGGCGCTGGCGGCCTTTCTGGAGTGCCTGCATCATGAACTGCCCGCTGCCCGCCTGTTGACGGAGGCGGTGGAGGCGGCTGGCCGCGCGGGCTTCCGCATCCTCGAAAGCCTGCCCGGTGAACGCGACATGGCCTCCGCGCCGCTCGACATCCCGCCCTGTCCGGCCTGCCTGACCGAGCTGCACGACCCCGCCAGCCGGCGCTATCGCTATCCCTTCATCGCCTGCGCCGAGTGCGGCCCGCGCTACAGCCTGCTGGACGGCTTGCCCTGGGGGCGCGCTCGCACCGGCATGGCGGCCTTTCCCCTCTGCGCGGCCTGCCGGGCGGAATTCGACGATCCCCACGACCGCCGTTTCCACGCCGAGGCCATCGCCTGCCCGGCCTGCGGTCCGCGCTTGTGGTTCGCGGGCGAGGGTGGGCGGGTGGACGGCGGCCGGGAGGCGCTGGCGACCGCCGTCAGCCTGCTGCGCTCCGGCGGCATTCTCGCGCTGAAGGGCGTGGGCGGCTACCAGCTCATGTGCGATGCGCGCAGCGATGCGGCTGTCCGACGCCTGCGTGAACGCAAGCGCAGGCCGAGCAAGCCGCTGGCGGTCATGTATCCCTGGGGCGGCATGGATGGGCTGGAGGCCGTGAGAAGGGAGTTCGTTCTCAGCTCGGCCGAGGCCGACGCGCTGGTCTCGCAGGCGCGCCCCATCGTGCTCCTGCATCCCCGCTCCTCTGAAGCGAGCCTTGCGGAGGCCATTGCCCCCGGCCTGGCCGAGATCGGCGTGATGCTGCCCTCCAGTCCCCTGCACCACCTGTTGCTGGACGATTTCGGCGGGCCACTGGTTGCCACCTCCGGCAACCGCTCCGGTGAGCCGCTGGTATGGGCCGAGGCGGACGCCGAGGCCCGGCTCTCCGGCATCGCTGACGCCTTCCTGCACCACGACCGGCCGATCCTGCGGCCGATGGACGACCCGGTGCAGCGTGTGATCGCGGGGCGGATCCGCCCGCTGCGCCTGGGGCGGGGCGATGCGCCGCTGGAGATCGAGCTGCCGTTCGGCCTCGAGCGGTCCTGGCTTGCGACCGGCGGGCAGATGAAGAATGCCGTGGCCCTGGGTTGGGAACCGCGATTCGGGCGCCATACGACGCATGGAGCTTCGGCCATGGATGGTCAAAGGGTGCAAGAACAGGGACGAGTCGTGCTCTCCCCGCATGTCGGCGAGTTGGATTCGCCGCGTGCCTTGGCGCGCTTCGCGACCACGATCGAGGGGCTGCAGGAGCTGTACGGCGTCCGTGCCGAAGCCATCGCACATGACGCCCATCCGGGCTATGCCACCAGCCGCTGGGCGCAAAGCCAGCCTCTGCCGTCCCTTGCGGTGCAGCACCATGCCTCGCACGCCTCCGCCCTGTATGCCGAGGCCTGGCGGTCGAAGGGGGCGTCGCCAGGGGAGATGCTGGTGCTGGCCTGGGACGGGCTGGGCTATGGCGTAGATGGCGACCTGTGGGGCGGCGAGGCCCTGCTGGGCCGTCCCGGACGCTGGCGGCGTGTGGCTAGCCTGCGCTCCTTCCGCCTGCCAGGTGGGGAGCGGGCCGCGCGAGAGCCCTGGCGCAGCGCGCTGGGGATGGCCTGGGCGGCTGGGGAGCGGTGGGGCGGAGTGCCTGAAGGTATCGACCTGCCGCTCCTGCGCGAGGCAGCCATGCAGGGGCTGAACGCCCCGCTCACCAGTTCCATGGGGCGTCTGTTCGACGGCGCGTCCGCGCTGCTCGGCCTGTGCGGCACGGCAAGCTACGAGGGGGAGGCCGCCATGCGGCTGGAGGCTGCCGCAGGTCGCGCAAGTCCGGCGATGGCCGTCCCCCTCGCCTGGTTGGACGACGACGAAGGGCTGCCCCGCCTCGACTGGTCGCCCCTGCTGTCCATGCTGCTGGACGCCTCGCGTCCGGTAGCCGACCGCGCTGCCGTCTTCCATGCCAGCCTGGCCCGCGCGGCTCTGGTTCTCGCGCACCGCCTTGGGGCCCCGGCGCTGGGGCTGACCGGCGGGGTGATGCAGAATCGCCTGCTGGTCGAGCTTATCCACGCCGGCGCCGCGGATGAGGGCATGGAGGTCTTCCTCCCCGCCGTGGTACCGGTCAACGACGCGGGCCTCGCTTTCGGCCAGCTGGTCGAGGCGCACTTCATCGGGCATTCGGAATGACGGAACGAAACATTACCCTGGCGCACGGAAACGGCGGGCGCCTGATGCGCGAGCTGATCGAGCGGGTATTCGCCGCCCGGCTGGGCGACCTGGCCCCCGACGCCCGCCTGGATGCGGCGGATCTGCCTTGGGCGGCGGGACGCCTGCTGGTTTCCACCGACGGCTTCACCGTCCAGCCGTTGGAATTCCCCGGAGGCAGCATCGGCAGCCTGGCCGTGCACGGCGCGGTCAACGACCTCGCGGTCAGTGGCGGGCGGGCCCGCTTCCTGACCGTCGCCGCCATCATCGAGGAGGGCCTGGCCCTCGATGTGCTCGAGCGGATCGTCGCCGACCTGGCGGAAGCGGCGCGGGGCTGCGGGGTGCGGGTCGTGGCTGGCGACACCAAGGTGGTGCCTCGCGGCGAGGGCAGTGGCCTCTACCTGACGGTGACGGGGCTGGGCGAGCGCCTGCCCGGTCCCGTGCTCGGCATGGACGCGATCCGTCCTGGCGATGCCGTGCTGGTCAGCGGTCCGGTGGGCGATCACGGCGCGGCGGTGATGCTGGCGCGCGAGGCCTTCGGTCTGCGCGCCCGGCTTCGCTCGGATTCCGCCAGCGTGCTGCCGCTTGCCGAAGCAGCCATCTCCCATCCCGGCCTGCGCTTCATGCGCGACCCGACGCGCGGGGGGCTGGCGACCGTGATGCACGAGATCGCCGCCGCGACCGGCCTTGGCGTGCGCCTTCACGAGGACGCCATCCCGGTGCGCCAGGAGGTCGCGGGGGTGTGCGAGCTGCTCGGCTTCGATCCGCTGTTCCTTGCCTGCGAGGGCCGGGTGGTGGCGGTCGTCGCGCCGGAGGATGCCGCGGCCGTGCTGGGGGGGTGGCGTGCCCTGCCGGGAGGTGAAGGGGCGGCGGACATCGGCTGCATCGAGACCGCTCCGGCCTGGGTGGTGCTGGAGACGGAGCTTGGTGAGCGGGTGCTTCAGGAGCTGGAGGAGGATCCGCTGCCGAGGATTTGTTGAGCGGAGTGTCCGGAAAACCTTCGTTTCCTGGCTTCGTCTCGCGAAGGAAGGCGCCCGCACATCGAGCGTCATCCCAGGGCCAGATCCACCGCCAACCCCACAAACACCGCCATTCCGAACCACTGGTTGTTCTTGAACGCCACGATGCAGGCCGTCGGCTCACGTTTGCGGATCAGCCACTGCTGCCACAGCGCAAATCCGGCGGCGGCCAGCAGGCCGGCGCCGTAGGCCCAGCCCAGTCCCGCGCGCAGGCCGACCAGGGCGAGCAGCGCCAGCGTGGCGAGCTGAAGCCCGCCGATGATCAGGCGGTCAAAGCGGCCGAACAGGATGGCGGTGGACTTCACCCCGATCTTCAGGTCGTCCTCGCGGTCGGCCATGGCATACATGGTGTCGTAGGCCATTGTCCACAGCACGTTGGCGAGGAACAGGAGCATGGCGGTGAGGTCGATGGTGCCGCTCTCGGCGGCGTAGGCCATCGGGATGGCCCAGGAGTAGGCGACGCCGAGGTGCAGCTGCGGCAGGTGGTGCCAGCGCTTCATGAACGGGTAGCTCGCCGCCAGCAGCACGCCGACCACGGACAGTTTGAGCACCAGCGGGTCGAGCAGCAGGACGAGGCCGAAGGCGGCGAGCGCCAGCACGGCGAACACCATCAGCGCCTCCCAGGGCTGGATCCGTCCTGCGGCGAGAGGACGTTCGCGGGTGCGCGCGACATGGGCGTCGAAGTCGCGGTCGGCGTAGTCGTTGATGGCGCAGCCGGCCGAGCGCATCAGCACCACTCCGGCGACGAACACGGCAAGATTCAGCGTCTCCGGCACGCCGCCCGCGGCCAGCCACAGGGCGAGCAGGGTCGGCCATAAGAGCAGGACCCAGCCGACCGGCCGATCCAGCCGGGTCAGGCGGGCGTAGAGGCCAAGGCGTTGATACAGCTGCGCAAACATGAGGGGCATCGTTCGGATTGGGTACGCGAAAGGTTATCATCCCGGCATGTTTCTGGAGCTTTGCGCATGACCATCCGACGTTTCGAGGGCCACACGCCCATTCTTGAGGCCGGCGCCTGGGTCGACCCCACTGCCCTGGTCACGGGGCAGGTGCACCTCGGGCGGGATGCCTCGATCTGGCCGATGAGCGTACTGCGCGGCGACATCAACCGCATCGAAATCGGCGCCCGGACCAACGTGCAGGACGGTACGATCGTGCACGTCACCCACGCCAGCCGCTTCAACCCGCGCGGCGCACCAGTGATCGTCGGCGATGACGTGACCGTCGGCCACAAGGCCGTGCTGCATGCCTGCACCATTGAGGAGCGCTGCCTGATCGGCATGGGTGCCGTGGTGCTCGACGAGGCGCTGATCCGGCGCGAGGTGATCGTCGGCGCGGGCAGCGTGGTGCCGCCCGGCAAGGAACTGGAGAGCGGCTACCTCTGGCTCGGCGCGCCGGCGCGCAAGGTGCGCCCGCTGACCGACGAGGAGTTGGAATACCTAGGCTACTCCGCCGATTACTACGTCGAACTGGCCCGCCGCCACGCTTCCGGCGAGGCCTGATGCCGCGGCCCGTGCGGGGATTGGCGATCGCGGCCTACGGGATCCTGCTCTGGCCGGCCGCGTTGTGGCTCGCCTGGCTGCTGTTGGCGAAGGTCGATTTCCTCTATCCCGCGGGCTATCGCCTGCTCGACATTCCTGCCACCCTGGCGGCCTTTGTTCCGCACAACCGCCATGGGCGGCAGGACTTCACCCGGACCGATGCGGCCGAGCATGCTCGTCTGTTCGCCTCGATGGCGCATGCCATCCGCCACGGCGGCGAGGGATTGGAGGGCCTGCGCTACCGAGACCCTCAGGGCCGCGAACTGGGGCGGCTGCTGACCCCGGACGAGGTCACCCACCTGCGCGATGTGGCGCATCTCGTCGAGGCCGGTGAGCGCGCCGGCCTGCTGGCGCTCGCGGGCTGGGCGGTCCTTGCGGTCCTGCTGGGCCTCCGGCGTGTTCCTCTCCCGGGGGCGGGGAGGCTCCTGGCCGGCAGTTCGGCCGTGCTTGCGCTCTTCGCTGGCGCGTTGCTCGCCCTGGGGCCGGTCGAGGTCTTCTATGCCTGGCACCGCTGGGTCTTCCCCCCCGAACACCCGTGGTTTTTCTATTACCAGGATTCGTTGATGAGCAGCCTGATGCAAGCGCCGAACCTGTTCGGTTTCATCGGCGTGCTGTGGCTGTTTACAGCCATCTTGATCTTGCTAGCATTGAATGCCGTGGCCCGGCGTGCCGGGCAGTTCGTCATCAACAGGAGATCACGATGAGAGCCGTTCCGCTTCTGGTGCTTGCCGCCCTTCTGCTGTCCGCTTGCAATACCTTCGAAGGCATTGGCAAGGACATCAAGGAGGGAGGGAAGGCCATCGAACGCGCCGCCCAGTAAGGGAATCGCTGAAAAATTCAGCGCTTCCTGACCGGGGCATGGATGCCCCGGCGCGAACAAGGGCGCAAGCCCTTGATTCGCGGAGGCCACCGCGGGTCCCTTCCGACATCCATGTCGGAAGCCCTTGCGGGTACGGCCCTCGAGAAAATTCACTTCGCGGTGAGTCGAACTGAAAAAATCCAAGGATGGATTTTTTCAGTGTTTCCCAAGGGAAACTCTGCAAAACACCTTCCGTGGTGTTTTGCGGATCGGCTGATCCCTCCTCTCAAGCGCTTACGGCATCCCTGCCGCAAGGCCCTTCGGATGCAGCCTGATAAGGCGGGACATGGATGTCCCGCGCGCACATCGATCACGTAAGTGATTGATGTGCGGATGCCGAGTCCGGGCGTGTACCGGACTCGGCATGGCTGAAAAACTCAAGGATGAGGTTTTTCAGCACCCTGTTAGAGAGCGCCGCGAAGTCAATTCGCGGCGGCTTTCATGACACCTTGCGCAGCAGCGCCTGCGGGCCGAGGAAGAGCAGGGTCACCACCAGCAGGACTCCGCCCGTCACCGCGATGCTGGCGCTGATCGACACGTCCAGCCAGGCGGCCATGGCATAGCCGAGCAGGCTGGCCAGCACCGCGTACACGCTGGCCCAGGCCAGCATTCCCTCGAGGCTGCGCGACAGCCGCCAGGCGCTCAGGCCGGGCAGTACCATCATCGCCACCACCAGGATGGCGCCCACAGCATCGAACGAGGCCACAGCTGCCAGCGCGGTCAGGCTCATCAGCAGCAGGTGCAAGAGGCCGACTTGCAGCCCCAGGGCGGCGGCGTGGGCGGGGTCGAAGCTCAGCGCGCGCAGGCGCGGCAGGGCGAGCAGCAGGAAGGCCAGCGTCGGCACTGCCACCAGCAGCAGGGTCCAGAAGGCGCGCGGTCCGAGATCGGTTCCGCCCATGCTGACCACGTCCAGCGGTGCGAAGGCTATCTCGCCGTACAGCACGCACTCCTGGTCGAGGTCGATCTGGCCGGCCTGGGCGGAGATCATGATCACCCCGAGGGCGAACAGGGTGGTGAACACCACGCCCATGCTGGCGTCCGCCGCCACGCCGCCGCGCCGCTCGAGGAAGCCGCTCAGCCAGGCCGTGAGCAGGCCGGTCCCCAGCGCGCCGACGAACATCGGCAGGGCATCGCGCGTGCCGGAAAGCAGGAAGGCGGCGACCAGGCCGAACAGCACCGAGTGGCTGATCGCATCCCCCAGCATCGCCTGCCGGCGCAGGACCAGGAATACCCCCAGCCAGGCGTTGACCAGCCCGGTCAGGACGGCGATGGCGAGGATCCACAACGCGTCGCTCATGTCCCCCTCCTCAACAGGCCCCGTGCGCGGCCGAACAGCAGCGAGAGGGCGAAGATCGCGGCGAGGAACACCACCACCCATGGTCCCGTCGGCATGCGCGGCAGGGCGTGCGAGACGTTGGCAGCCAGCACTCCGGCGAGCATGCCGAACAGGGCGGCGAGCAGCAGCACGCTGCCGAGGCGTTCGCTCCAGAAGCGCGCGGCGGCGGCGGGGATCAGTAGCAGGGCGGCCATCAGCACGATGCCGACCAGCTGCATGCCAGTCACCACCGCGAGCACCAGCAAAACCACCAGCAGGCGGTGGTAGATCCCTTCGCGCACCCCGCAGGCGCGTGCGTGCAGCGGGTCGAACACCACCCAGCGCAGGCGGTGCAACAGCAGGGCGACCAGGCCGAGGACGAGCGCGGCCAGCAGGCCTAGCAGGCGCACGTCGTCGCCGGTCAGCGCGGCGGCCTGGCCGAACAGCAGCTTGTCCAGGCCGGCCTGCATGCCGACCGGATTCTTCTGCAGCCAGGTCAGCAGCACGACACCTGCGGCGAAGAAGGTCGACAGCACGGCCGCGAGGGCAGCCTCCTGGCGGATGCGGGCCGTGCGGGTCAGCCAGTCCAGCGCCAGCATGCCGAGCAGGCTGCTGGCCGCCGCGCCACCGAGCAGGAGCAGCCAGTCGCGGCTGCCGGTGAACAGGAAGGCCAGCACCACGCCGGGCAGGGCGGCATGGGCGAGGGCATCGCCCAGCAGGGCGCGGCGTTGCAGCACGGCGAAGCCGCCCGCCACTGCGGCGGATGCGCCGAGCAGGCAGGCACCGAGCAGCACCCAGACGGCGTTGGGATCGTCCAGCCGCCAGAAGGCGAGAAGGGCCTCACTCACGATCGGGGTCCGCCAGGCCGTGCAGGGTGGCGAGCCTGCCACCGTAGGCGCGCTGGATGGTGGCCGGGGTGAACGAGTGCTCGAGCGGGCCGCAGGCGATCAACTCGCCGCGCAGCAGGACGGCGTGGTCGAAGTAGTCCTCCACCGTGGACAGGTCGTGATGCACGCTGACCACCGTGGCGCCGTCGTCGCGCAGGTGGCGGAACACCCGGGCAATGGCCTGCTCGGTGGCGGCGTCCACCCCAGCGAACGGCTCGTCGAACAGGTACAGGCGGGCCCGCTGCACCAGCGCGCGGGCGAGGAACACCCGCTGCTGCTGGCCGCCGGAGAGGGCACGGATGGGCCGGTTTATGAACGCCTGCATGCCGACCGCTTCCAGCGCCTCCATGGCCATGGCGCGATCCCGGCTTCCCGGGCGGCGCCAGAAAGGCAGGTGAGCCAGGCGTCCGAGCAGGACGGTTTGCAGTACGTCGATCGGGAAGTCCCAGTCGATCTCCGCGCGCTGCGGCACGTAGGCGATCTCGCGCCGCACCGCGGCCAGCGGCTGGCCGAGGAAGCGTACTTCGCCGCTGGCCGCCGGGATGAAGCCGAGCATGGCCTTGAGCAGGGTCGACTTGCCCGCGCCGTTGGGGCCGATGATGGCTGCCAGGGCGTGCTCCGGCAGGTCGAAGCCGACCCCGCGCAGTGCCTCGGTCTCGCGGTAGCGGACGGTGAGGTTGCGTACCGAGATGGCATGGATCATCGCAGCGCCTCCGCGATGGTGCGCACGTTGTGCTCGAGCATGCCGATCCAGGTGCCCTCCGGGGTGCCGGGCTCGCCCATGGCGTCGGAGTACAGCGTGCCGCCGATGGCAAGCGAGCCGCCCGACTGCGCCACCCCCTCGCGCAGGGCGGTCACGCCCTTGTCGGACACGGAGGACTCCACGAAGATCGCCTTCACCCCGCGTTCGAGCACCAGCTCGCGCACGCGCCTGAGGTCGTTCAGGCCGAACTCGGTCGCGGTGCTGATGCCTTGCAGGCCGACGACCTCGACCGCGTAGGCACGGCCGAAGTAGCGGAAGGCATCATGCGCGGTGACCAGCACGCGCTGGCGCGCGGGGATGGCGCCGAGCTCCTTGCGCGCCCAGGCATCGAGGGCGTCGATGCGCTTGAACCAGCCTTGCGCGTTGCGCCGGTAGTCGGCGGCATGGGCGGGGTCGAGCTCGCTTATCTTCGCCAGCAGACCCTCGGCGGCAAGGCGCCAGAGGGCGGGGTCCATCCAGATGTGCGGGTCGGCCACGCCGCGCTCCTCCAGCAGGCGCGCGGCGGGCAGGGCGCTGGCGACGGCGTAGACGGGGCGGCGCGTGGCGAGCTTCTCCAGCACCTCGGCCATCTTGCCCTCCAGGTGCAGGCCATTGTGCAGGATCAGGTCGGCCTGCTGCAGGCGGCGCAGGTCGCCAGCGGTGGCCTTGTACAGGTGCGGGTCGATCCCCGGCCCCATCAAGGCGGTGACCTCCACGTGCGCACCGCCGATATTCTGCGCCATGTCGGCCAGCATGCCGGTGGTGGCGGTGATCTTCAGCCCGGCCGCGGCCAGCGGGCTGAGGCCGATCATCAGGAAGGCGAGCAGGGTGCGGGTGAACATTTTAGGCATGGCTAAATTTAACATTTGCTTAATCTAGTCCAGTCCCGCGCAGTCCGTCAAATGGATGAAAATGATAAGGTTCATTCACTCTTTCTATTATTGGATTCCATGAGCAGCCGTGCCCTCCAGGACTATCTCAAGGCCGTCTACAAGCTCGCCGGGGACACGGTGGAGCCGGTTTCGACCTCCGCCCTCGCCGAGCGGCTGAAGGTGGCCCAGCCCTCGGTGACCGGGATGGTCAAGAAATTGGCCGCCGAGGGGCTGATCGAGCACATCCCCTACCAGGGCGTGCGCCTGACCGCGGCCGGGCGCCGGGTGGCGGTGGAGACCATCCGCCGCCACCGCATCGTCGAGCAGTTCCTGGTGCAGGTGCTGGGACTGTCCTGGGACGAGGTGGATGCGGAGGCGGAGGTGCTGGAGCACAGCGTGTCGGAGCGGGTGGTCAACCGCATGTGGGAGGTGCTCGGCCGCCCGGCGAGCGACCCGCACGGATCGCCCATCCCGGCGCCCCATGCGGACCTGCATGAGCCGCGCGCCCTGTGCGCGCTGGCCGATGCGCCCCGTGGGGGCTCCCTACGGGTGGCTCGGTTGCACGAGCGGAGCCCGGAGGAACTGCGCTACCTGGCTGATCTCGGCCTGACCCCGGGGGCGGCGGTGCGTGTGGAGGAGCGCGCGCCGTTCAACGGTCCGCTGATGATCCAGGTCGGTGGCGCGCTGCATGTGCTGGATGCCGGCATGGCCGCGGCCATCCTGGTGCAGGAGGTGAATGATGCTGCTGGAAACTGACCCGACCCTGCCCGGCCACCCCGGTCTGCTCGGCTGCCAGTCCTGGTCCGCCGGACGGGCGCAGGGGCCTTGTGTGCTGGAGGCCGTGCCGGCTCTGCTGCAGGACCCGCAGGGCTTCCTGTGGCTGGAAATGGTCGAGCCGGACCATGCCATGGTCGAGCACCTGCAGGGCCTGTTCGGCCTGCACGAGCTGGCCATGGAGGATGTGCGCCATGCCGAGCAGCGGCCCAAGCTGGAGAGCTTCGGCGAGGTGCTGTTCCTCGTGCTCAAGCCGGCCCTGATGGCCGGGGAGGGCATCGATCTCGGCGAGGTGCATGTCTTCATCGCGCCGCGTTTCGCCCTGCTGATCCACCACGGTGAAGCGGATGTCGGCCTTGCTGCCCTGCGCCGCTTCCAGCAGTTGCCCGAGCGTCTGGGGCGCGGCATGGGGGCGGCCCTGCACGCGGTGCTGGACAGCACGGTGGATGGCTACCTGCCCATGGCGGATCGCTTCGCCGAGCGTCTGGAGGAACTGGAGGCGCGGGTGATCGCCGGCCGCATGCAGGAGATGGAGACCCTCGCCCAGCTGCACGAGCTCAAGCGCGACATGCTGCGCCTGCGCGCCGTGGCCCTGCCGCTGGAAGAGATCAGCCGCCAGCTTGCCACTCTCCATCCGGAGCTGGTCACCCCGCCGATGCGCCCCTACCTGCGCGACGTGCACGACCACCTCGTGCGCCTGCTCGGCAGCCTGGACACCCTGCGCGAGGAGCATATCGGACTGGCCCATCTCCAGCTCGCCCTGGCCGCGCACCAGCAGAACGTGGTGGTGCGCAAGCTGGCCGGCTGGGGTGCGATCCTTGCCGTGCCGACCATGCTGTTCAGCCTCTATGGCATGAACTTCGAAAACATGCCGGAGCTGAAATGGCCGTGGGGCTACCCTCTCGTGCTGGGGCTGACGGTGGCGACTGGGATGGGGCTGCACCGCTGGTTCAGGCGCAGCGGGTGGTTGTAGGCCCTGTCGCAGGGAGGCGCGCTGGAATCGGCCCGGGGGCGGGCCTCCTGCACCTGTGGCGCCTGTAGGGGCGCCGCCCTCGGCGCGAAGGAGGGCGCCCGGTCCGAGCCCAATCTGCTACAGCACCACCGTGGTGACGATGGCGAAGTAGATCACGATCGACAGCAGGTCCTGGATGACCGTGGCCAGTGGGCCGCTGCCGAAGGCCGGGTCGACGTCCAGCCAGTCGAGCACCCCTGGCAGGATCATGGCGACCAGGCTTGCGACCGATGAGGCGGCGAAGATGGACAGGGCGACGCCGAGTGCGACCGCCTCATCGCCCCACAGCCAGCCTACGACCGGCCAGGCGACCAGAGCCAGGGTCAGGCCGATCATCAGGCCGGTGAGGATCTCCCGCCCGAGCACGCGGCGGATCGGGATGCCGAGCGAGAGCCCGCGCACCACCACGGTCTCGGTCTGGGTGCCGACCGCGTCGGCCAGGTAGACGATGCCGGGGACGAAGAAGGCCAGCAGCACGAGCTCGCTGAGCTGGCGCTCGAAGCCACCGACGATCTGCGCTGCCAGGATGGCGCCGCCAAGCCCCAGCAGCAGCCACGGCAGCCGGTGCAGGAAGCGGCGCAGCACCGGTTCCTCCGAGGTCGTGCGGGCGCGGTCGGTCTGCTTGAGGAAGCCGCCGAGGCGGGCGAGGTCTTCCTCGTGCTCGGCCAGCAGGATGCCGAGCAGGCGATGCGGGGGGATGATGCCGAGGAAGCGCCCCTCGCCATCCACCACCGCGAGCGCCGCCTCCTCGTGCTGCACCGCCTTCCAGGCGGCCTGCTCCTGGTCCAGGCCCGGCGCAACCACCGGCGGCTCGTTGTCCATCAGCTCCCTTGCTGTGACCTGGGCGGGGGCGATCAGCAGGTCCTCGAGGCGGATCAGCCCGCGCAACCGTTCATCCTCGCATACTGCCACATGCGACACGCAGGCGAAGCGTTGCGTGTGCAGTTGTTCACGGATGGCAGCCGCCTGCGCCGATGGTTCGACCACCGGCACGTCGCGGGAGAGGTGGGTCAGGGCGGTTGTGACGGCCGGTGCGGCGGATTCCGTCATCGCGAGGCCCGGCCCGGGGTCAGCCGCGCGCCTTCAGGAAGGCGACCTCGGATGCATCGGTCCACGGCTTGACCCGGTCGCGGAAGGCGATGAACGAGTCGTAGACCTTCTGCGTCAGCGGGTCGTGCCTGGCGACCTCGGCCAGCACCTCGTCGGACAGCTTCTTCAGTTCGGCGATCACATCGTCCGGCAGGTTGCGCACCTGCACGCCGTGCTCCCTCTTCAGCGTTTCCAGCGCCTGGTTGTTGCGCGCCATGAACTCGGCCAGCATGTCGGCGTTCACCACCTTGCAGGCGTTGAGCACAATGCTCTGAAGGTCCCTCGGCAGGGCCTCGAGGGCCTGCTTGTTGATGATCGCCTCCATGGTGCTGCCCGGCTCCTGCCAGCCCGGCGCGTAGTAGTACTTCGCCGCCTTGTACAGGCCGAAGGCGAGGTCGTTGTACGGACCAACCCACTCGGTCGCGTCGATGGTGCCGGACTGCAGCGCGGTGAACAGCTCGCCGCCCGGCAGGTTGACCGGGGTGCCGCCGGCGCGGCGCAGCACCTCGCCGCCGAGGCCCGGGATGCGCATCTTCAGGCCCTTGAGGTCGGCGACGCTGTTGATCTCCTTGTTGAACCAGCCCGCCATCTGCACGCCGGTGTTGCCGCAGGGCATGGGGACGAGGCCGAACGGGGCGTACACCTCCTGCCACAGCTTGAGGCCGTCGCCGTAGAACAGCCAGGCGTTCATCTCCTGCGCGGTGAGGCCGAAGGGGACGGATGTGAAGAACTGGGTCGCCTCGTGCTTGGCCTTCCAGTAGTAGGCGCCGCCGTGGCCGATCTGCGCGGTGCCACGCGCCACGGCATCGAACACCTCCAGCGCCGGCACCAGCTCGCCCGCGGCGAATACCTTGACCTCGATCCGCCCGCCGCTCATCTCGTTGATGAGCCGGGCCAGGTTCTCGGCGCCGGTGCCGAGGCCGGGGAAGTTCTTCGGCCAGGTGGTGACCATCTTCCACTTGATCACCTCGGCGGGCCTGGCGTCGGCGCTGCCGGCGGTCTGGGACTTGTCGCCGTTGCAGCCGGCGAGCGCGGCTGCGCCGGCGCCGAGGGTGAAGGTGCGGATGAAGTCGCGTCTGCGCATGGAGTCACTCCCTGGGGATCGATTCGGATCGGCGCAGTATCGCACGAGGGCTGTTCAACCCGGATGGTCCATTGGACCATCCGGGTTCAGTCTTCCTGCCGGCGAAGCTCGTCCAGAAGATCGAACAGCGCGTCGCGGTGGCTGAGCAGCTCGGGGATGAGTTCGCGCGCATCGTCCAGACGATGGGCCTGCATGTGCTCCAGCATCGCGCTGGCGGTGCGGTGGACGTCGTGCAGGCGGACAAAGGCCGGATGACGGCCATAGCGCGCTTGCCCCGGGCCGCTGTACCAGCGGCCGAAGGAGCACTGGCGGGGGTCGAGGGCCACGCTCCGTGGCAGCGTCGTCCCAGGGGGCGATTCGACCCAGCCGAGCAGCTGCTCCAGCCAGTTTTCGTGTGCCTGGCGGGCAAAGAGCAGGCCGAAGTGGCGATCTTCCTTCGTTGCGGGGATGTCCGTCCTCCAGGAGGACGGACGCCGCCAGGTCCGGATCCAGTCCGGCAATGCCCCGGTGGGCATGGGACGGGCGATGCCGTAGCCCTGGCCGCAGCGGCAGCCGAATTCGAGCAGGCGGTTAGCCAGCGGCGCGTCTTCCACCCCTTCCGCAATGACCGGCAGGTCGAGCAGGTGCGCCATGTCGATGATGCCCTTGGCGATGGCGGCGTCGTTGGCATTCTCAAGAATGTTGCGCACGAAGCTGCGGTCGATCTTCAGGCTCTGCACCGGCAGCTGCTGCAGATAGATCAGCGAGCTGAAGCCGGTGCCGAAGTCGTCCAGCGAGAAACCGATGCCCATGGCCTGGCAGGCGAGGATGGTCTCGCGCGCCCGCCGCAGGTCCGCCATCGCCGCGGTTTCGGTGATCTCCAGCACGATCTGGCCGGGATCGACGTTGCCATGCTGGCGCAGAAGGGCGCCGAGCTCCTCCACGAAATGCGCATCCTGGAACTGGCGCGCGGCCACGTTGATGCCGAGCTTGAGTCGCAGGCCGCGCCGGTTCCATTCCTCGAGCTGGCGCAGGGCGGCGCTGAGGATCCAGCGGCCGAGGCGCACGATCAGGCCGCTTTCCTCTGCGAGGGGGATGAACTCGCCCGGCATGCGCAGGCCATGGGAGGGACTGTTCCAGCGGACCAGCGCCTCCGCGCCGGTGACCTCGCCGCTGACCATGTCGACCTGGGGCTGGTAGTGCAGTTCCAACTCGTCCTGCTCGATCGCCGCCTCGAGTTGGGTGAGCAGTTCGTGGCGCTGGATGAGGTTCTCCTCCATCGCCTTGTCGAAGAACAGGTAGCGGTTGCGGCCGAGGGACTTGGCCTGGTACATGGCGATGTCGGCCTGCCGCAGCAGGGTGTCGATGTCGGCGCCGTCGTCGGGGAACAGGCTGATGCCGATGCTGGCCGAGACCCGCACGAAGTCGTTGTCGATGGCGATGGGCTCGGCCACGGAGCGTATCAGCGCCCCCATCGGGCGCTGGAGGTCGTCCTCCTTGTGGACATGGGAGTGGACGCCGGTGAGCACGAGGGCGAACTCGTCGCCTCCCATCCGGCTGACGATGTCGCTGCCGCGCAGGTTGGCGGTCAGGCGCGCGGCGATGACCCTGAGCAGTTGGTCGCCGGCTTCGTGCCCCATGCGGTCGTTGACCTCCTTGAAGCCGTCCAGGTCGATCAAGGCAACGGCCAGCCGTTGCTTCTGGGCCGCCGCCTGGGTGAGCTGCCTGCCCAGGCGCTCGCGTAGCAGGCGGCGGTTGGGCAGGTTGGTCAAAGGGTCGTAGTAGGCGAGGGATTCGATCTCGCGCGCCTGGCGGATGGCGTCCTCGGCCGCCTGCAGTTCGGTGATGTCCTGGATGAAGGCGGCAAAGCGGTGCCGGCCCTTGAGTTCGAAGCTGGCGAGGCCGATGCCGATGGGGAAGCTGGAGCCGTTCTTGCGCACGCCCATCACCGTGCGGCCGATCAGCGGGCGGTCGCCATGGCGGGCGGTGAAGCCGGCCATGTGGCGGTCGTGCTCGGAGGCATAGGTGGAGGGCATGAGCATGCTGACGTTCTGGCCAAGCATCTCTTCGGGATGGTAGCCAAACATGCGCGCCGCCGAGGGGTTGACGGTCAGCATGATGCCGCGCTCGTCGGTGGTGATGATGCCTTCGGTGGAGGTCTCGATGATGGTGCGCAGGTAGTCTTCCTGGTCCCGAAGTTCGACGTTGCGCTGGATCACCTCGGAGCGCATGGCGTTGAAGGCCTCGCCCAGTTCCCGTATTTCGCGGCTGCCGCTGTGCGGCACGGCGGGGGTGATGTCCCCCTTGGCGAAGCGGCGCGCGACCCGGGCCATCTGCCGCAGGTCACGGCTGAGGCCGCGCGTGGTCAGCAGGGCCAGCAGCAGTCCGAGCAGCAGCAGCGCGGCGCTGATCGCCATGCTGAGCCAGAGCGAGGCGCGAAGCGAGCCCGTCAGCGTGTCCATGGTCTGGACCGCGAACACGGACAGCGTCCGGTCCGGCCAGTCGGGGAGCAGCTCGACACGGCGCGCGCCGATCAGATGCTCGTGGCCGAAGAGGAAGGGCTCGCCCCGGCCATCGAACCAGGGGGCGAGTTCGGGGTGGCGGTCCTGGATGAGGTGACGCTGGCCCAGGTCGAAGCCGAAGGTCAGGTCCCGCTCCGGGGCCAGGAGCAGGTCGCCCTCATGGTTGGTGACATAGAGCCGGGTTCCGTGGGGGGCGAGCGTGGCGACGCGATCGAGCACGGGCCCGTAGGCCAGGTTGACGACGAGCATCCCGAACAGGGCGCCCTGGTCGGAATAGAGCGGAGTGGCCATGCGCAGCACGGGAGTGTGGGGCACCTCGATCCCGCCGTGTTCCTGGTTGAGGTCGACCGGGGAAAGGTAGAGGGCGCCCCTGGGCAGGGCCAGGGTGTCGCGCACGTAGGGGCGGTCGCCCTTGGCCTGCAATTCGGCCTCGGGGATGCGCACGGCCTGGCCGTCGCGGCGGTCGAGCCGCAGCAGCTCGCGCCCGCCTTCCGCCTGGCCGATCAGGCGGACCTGGATGTATTCGGGGTGGGTGCGCAGCAGTGCATCGAAGACGGCGGCCAGGTTCTCCAGCGCCGCGCAGGGCTCGTTCAGTCCCGGCTCTCTGGTCTGGCAGGCCCCGCCCGCCACCATGCGTGCGGAGAGCACTTCGGCCAGCAGCAGGGTGTCTCCCCCGAGCCCCTCGACGGAACCTCGGATCATGTCTGCCGCACGGTCCAGCACCGCTTCGATGTCATCCCGCTGGTGGGCGAGCAGGTCCTGGCGCTGGACATGGTGGAACGCCGCGCCCGTGGCCAGCGAGGCAAGCAGCAGGAAACAGCCCAGCAGCAGCATCGTCTGCTGGCCGAGGCTCAGGGGGCGCTTGGCGGTCCGGGATGGGGCGGGCATCGGTGGGGCTCGTGGGGGCGACTCGGCAGGGAGCACGGGCTATATGGGGATGGGGGGCTGCCTGCCCGGAAGGACAATGAAAGTTTAGCCCCGGAATCGGGGCATGCGCGCCTTCGGGTATTCAGTCGGCGGGCCATGGTCAGAGCGGCGTGAGATTGGCATAGGCCAGCACCAGCCACTTGCTGCCCTGGCGGCCGAAGTTCACGTGCACGCGCGCCTGCGGGCCGCTGCCCTCGTGGCCGATGATCACGCCCTCGCCGAAGATGGCGTGCTGCACGGCCTGGCCGAGGCGCAGGCCGCTTTCGGCGGCGTCCATCGCGCGCATGTGCTGCGGCGTGAGTCCCATCGGGCGCATCACCTGGGCGCGCGGGCGCACGTCGCGCAGCAGGTCGTTGGGGATCTCGCCGAGGAAGCGCGAGGGCTGTGGGTAGAGATCCTTGCCGTGCAGGCGGCGGCGCTCGGCGCAGGTCAGCACCAGCTGCTCGCGGGCGCGGGTGATGCCGACGTAGGCCAGGCGGCGCTCCTCTTCCAGCCTGGAAGGGTCCTCGCGCGACATCTGGTGCGGGAACAGGCCTTCCTCGAGGCCGACGATGAACACCAGCGGGAATTCCAGCCCCTTGGCGGCGTGCAGGGTCATCATCTGCACGCAGTCCTCGTGCGCGCCGCCCTGTGCTTCGCCGGCCTCCAGCGCGGCATGGCCGAGGAAGGCCTCGAGCGGGGCGAGGCCGAGGGCCATGTCCTCCTCGCGCAGCATGAAGCCGCGTGCGGCGCTGATGAGTTCCTCGATGTTCTCGGCGCGCATCTCGCCGCGCTCGGCGTCCTTCTTATGGAACTCCAGCAGGCCGCTGGCCTGGGCGACGTGGGCGACCTGCTGCTCCAGCGGCAGCTCGTCGATGGCGAGGGCCATGGCGTCGATGCCGAGCACAAAGCCGCGGATCGCCCCGGCGGCGCGGCCGGAAAGCTTGTTTTCCGCCAGCAGGGCGAGGGCGGCCCCCCAGAGCGACAGCCCCTGATCACGCGCAGCCTCACGCACCTGTTCCAGCGTCTTGTCGCCGATGCCGCGCGGCGGCACGTTGACCACGCGCTCGAAGGCGGCGTCGTTGTCGCGGTGCCGTGCCAGGTTGAGGTAGGCGAGCATGTCCTTGATCTCGGCGCGCTCGAAGAAGCGCAGGCCGCCGTAGATGCGGTAGGGCAGATCAAAGTGGATCAGGGCCTCTTCCAGCACGCGCGACTGGGCGTTGGAGCGGTAGAGGATGGCGGCCTCGGCCAGCGGATGGCCCGCGTCGCGCCAGGCGTTGATGCGCTCGGCGACAAAGCGTGCCTCGTCCTGCTCGTTGAAGGCGGAGTAGACCTGGATCGGCTCGCCGTCCGAGCCATCGGTCCACAGGTTCTTGCCGAGCCGCTCGTAGTTGTGCGCGATGACCGCGTTGGCGGCCTTGAGGATGGTGGCGGTGGAGCGGTAGTTCTGCTCCAGCCGCACCACGTGGGTCTGCGGGAAGTCGCGGTCGAAATGGCGGATGTGCTCCACCTTGGCCCCGCGCCAGCCGTAGATCGACTGGTCGTCGTCGCCGACCGCGAACACGTGGCCGTGCGTCCCTGCCAGCAGGCGCAGCCAGCCGTACTGCAGGGCGTTGGTGTCCTGGAACTCGTCCACCAGCAGGTGGCTGAAGCGGCGCTGGTAGTGCTCGAGCAGGGCAGGGGTGTCGCGCAGCACCTCGAGGGCGCGCAGCAGCAGCTCGGCGAAGTCGACCAGCCCGCTCTGGCGGCAGAGGTTTTCGTAGGCGTCGTATAGCTCGAGCAGCTGGCGGCTGGCCGGGTCGTAACCGGGCTGGATGGCGGAGGGGCGCAGGCCTTCTTCCTTGCGGCCGTTGATGTAGCCCGCGACCATGCGCGGCGGCCAGCGCGACTCGTCCAGGCCCCGTTCGCGCAGCAGGCGCTTGATCAGGCGGGTCTGGTCGTCGCTATCGAGGATCTGGAAGGCCTGCGGCAGCCCGGCTTCCTGCCAGTGCGCGCGCAGCAGGCGGTGGGCGATGCCGTGGAAGGTGCCGATCCACATGCCGCTGGCGCCGTGGCCGAGAAGCTGCTCGACCCGGCCGCGCATCTCGCCGGCCGCCTTGTTGGTGAAGGTGACGGCCAGAACCGCGTAGGGCGAAACGCCCATCGCCTGCACCAGCCAGGCGATGCGGTGGGTGAGGACACGGGTCTTGCCGGAGCCGGCCCCGGCGAGCACCAGGGTTGTCCTGGCGGGGCTGGTGACGGCCTCGCGCTGGGCGTCGTTGAGCGGGGCGAGGATGGCTTGCAGGTTCATGCGGGCATTCTACAGTGCATTTGAGGCGGTCATTGAACCAGGACGGTGGTCGGCTGCTAATATGGCAAAAATTGTTTTTATCGATATGGAGGAATGATGGGCATGCGCGATGTGATGGCCGTCGCCCTGATGACCTGTGCCCTCGTTCTGGCCGGCTGCGGCGAGCAGCCGAAGGTGCTGCCGCAGGGCAGCGAGGAGCAGCAGGCCGCGGATGTGCGCGAGCGGACCCTGCTGGTGCTGTCCATCCTGGCTGGCGGGAACGGGCACGCGCTGTTCGAGCGCGAGCTGGTCTTCCTGCCCTCGCGCTGGCGCCGGCATGCCCAGCAGCAGGAGGAGATCGCGTCGCTTGGGCAGAGCCTGAAGGGGCGTCAGGGCTTCGTGCTGGGCGAGGTGCGGGTGCGTGGGCGCTGGGCCCTGGTGGATGGCGTGAGCGCGGGCGGCGAGCGCGTGGGCCCGGCCGAGGCCCCGTGGTTCATGGTCTATTTCGCCGGCCAGTGGCGCTGGCTGCCCTCCAGCATTCTCAAGGACCCCGCGGTGGAGGGCATGATGGACCGCAGCTTCGACCGGCTTTGGGCGGAGTGGCAGGCCTTGCATCCTCAGGCGGAGGTCGTCGCGGGTCCCTCCTCTCGGTCCCATGGTCCCGGATCGAAGTCCCTTCGGCCATCCATGGCCGAAGCCCCTGCGGGATACGGCCGTCGAGAGCCGACATCCATGTCGGAAGCCCTTGC
>JBMOQP010000043.1:0-44734 GCA_049322715.1 Pseudomonadota bacterium | reverse complement strand
CCATAGAGACGTGGAACCACCTGATCCCATCCCGAACTCAGAAGTGAAACGCGTCATCGCCGATGATAGTGTGGGGCTTCCCCATGTGAAAGTAGGTCACCGCCAAGCACCTATCCCAAAAACCCCCAGTCCAAATGACTGGGGGTTTTTCTTTGGCAGCATCCAAAAGTTTTTTGCCTGCCCGATACCCGCCTCGATGGCCTGTGGCATCTGGCCATGCGGCCTGTCCTGGCGCCGTTCCTGCCTTTTTTCCCCATCTTCTCCACGTTTATCTACAGCCTTGTGCACAGATCTATACACATCATGTAGTGCTTGACGATGTCTGTTGGCACTATATGATGTGTTTTGTGGTTTCGTTTGGAGATGACGTGATGACCCTTGGCGCTTCGACTTCCAGTCCCGATCAAAAGACCCCTTCCGCCGCCGTGGCTACCGCGGCTGCGGTCGAGACCTCGCTGCCTGCGCCGGGTCAGTTCCGCGTGATCCGCCGTAACGGCAAGGTCACGAGCTTCGACGCGAGCAAGATCAGCGTGGCCGTGACCAAGGCCTTCCTGGCTGTTGAGGGGGGCTCGGCGGCAGCCTCCATGCGCATTCACGAAACCGTGGCAGCGCTGACCGAGACGGTGGTCGCCGCGCTCAAGCGCCGTTCCCCGGGCGGTGGTACCTTCCACATTGAGGACATCCAGGACCAGGTCGAACTGGCCCTGATGCGCGAAGGCCATCACAAGATCGCGCGGGCCTACGTGCTTTACCGTGAGGCCCGCGCGCGCGAGCGTGCCGAGGAAATGGGTCAGGAGGCTGAAGCGGCTCCGGAAGGTCGAGTCCTCAACGTGACCCTGCTCGACGGCACCATCGTGCCGCTGGACATGGAGCGGATGCGCACCCTGGCCGCCGAGGCCTGTGCCGGCCTGGAGGGTACGGAGGCTGCCCCGGTGCTCGAGGAAACCCTGCGCAACCTGTACGACGGGGTATCCGAGAAGGAAGTGAGTGCCGCCCTGGTGATGAGCGCGCGCACCCTGATCGAGAAGGAGCCGAACTACTCCTTCGTCGCCGCCCGCCTGCTGATGGACCAGCTGCGCACCGAAGCATTGACCTACCTCAACCTGACCCCCAGTCACGCCACTCAGGCCGAGATGGGGCAGCGCTACGGCGATGCTTTCCGTGCCTTCATTATCCGGGGCGTGGAGCACGAGCTGCTTGATCCCGTCTTGCGCAGCTATGACCTCGAGCGCCTGGGCAAGGCGCTGGACGCGTCGCGCGACCTGCAGTTCACCTACCTTGGCCTGCAGACCCTGTACGACCGCTACTTCATCCACCACCAGGGCCACCGCATCGAACTGCCGCAGGTCTTCTTCATGCGCGTGGCGATGGGGCTTGCGATCAACGAGATCGACCGCGAGGCGCGCGCGATCGAGTTCTACCAGCTGCTGTCCTCGTTCGACTTCATGAGCAGCACCCCGACCCTGTTCAACTCCGGAACTCTGCGTCCGCAGCTCTCCAGCTGCTACCTGACCACCGTGCCAGACGACCTCGACGGCATCTTCGGCGCCATCAAGGACAATGCCTTGTTGTCCAAGTTTGCCGGCGGCCTGGGCAACGACTGGTCCCGTGTGCGCGCCCTCGGCTCCCACATCAAGGGCACCAACGGCAAGTCGCAGGGCGTGGTCCCGTTTCTCAAGGTGGCCAACGACACCGCAGTCGCGGTCAACCAGGGCGGCAAGCGCAAGGGCGCCGTGTGCGCCTACCTCGAGACCTGGCACCTGGACATCGAGGAATTCCTCGACCTGCGCAAGAACACCGGTGACGACCGGCGTCGTACCCACGACATGAACACCGCCAACTGGATCCCGGACCTGTTCATGAAGCGCGTGGTCGAGGAGCAGGATTGGACCCTGTTCTCGCCGGCGGACTGCCCGGACCTGCACGACCTGACCGGCCAGGCCTTCGAGAAGCGCTACACCGAGTACGAGCGCATGGCCGACGAAGGTCGCCTCAAGCTGTTCAAGCGCATCCCGGCGGTGCAGCTGTGGCGCAAGATGCTCTCGATGCTGTTCGAGACCGGCCACCCGTGGATCACCTTCAAGGATCCGTGCAACATCCGCTACACCAACCAGCACGCGGGCGTGGTGCACTCGTCCAACCTGTGCACCGAGATCACCCTGCACACCAACGACCACGAGATCGCCGTGTGCAACCTAGGCTCGATCAATCTCGCCCAGCACGTGGACGAGGACGGCCTCGACATGCAGAAGCTGGAGCGCACCGTGCGCACCGCCATGCGCATGCTCGACAACGTGATCGAGTACAACTACTACGCCGTGCCGCAGGCGCGTAACTCCAACCTGCGCCACCGGCCGGTCGGCCTCGGCATCATGGGCTTCCAGGACGCCCTGTATCGCCTGCACCTGCCGTACGCCTCGCAGGACGCGGTCGAGTTCGCCGACACCTCGATGGAGGCCGTCAGCTACTTTGCCATCCAGGCCTCCTCGGAGCTTGCCGAGGAGCGCGGCAAGTACCACAGCTACGACGGCTCCCTGTGGAGCAAGGGCATCCTGCCGCTCGACTCCATCAAGCTGCTGGAGGAGGGCCGTGGCGGCTACCTCGAGCAGGACCGCAGCCAGACCCTCGACTGGGCCGGACTGCGCCAGCGCGTGAAGAAGCACGGCGTGCGCAACTCCAACGTGATGGCGATCGCCCCGACCGCGACCATCTCCAACATCTGCGGGGTCAGCCAGTCGATCGAGCCGACCTACCAGAACCTGTTCGTGAAATCGAACCTGTCCGGCGACTTCACCGTGGTCAACCCGTACCTTGCGGCAGACCTCAAGAAGCTTGGCCTGTGGGACGAGGTGATGGTCAACGACCTCAAGTACTTCGACGGCAGCGTGCAGCCCATCGACCGCGTGCCCGAGAAGCTCAAGCAGCTCTATGCCACCGCGTTCGAGATCGACCCGCGCTGGCTGGTCGAAGCCGGCTCCCGCCGCCAGAAGTGGATCGACCAGGCCCAGTCGCTGAACCTGTACATGGCCGAACCGTCCGGCCAGAAGCTCGACAACCTGTACAAGCTCGCCTGGGTGCGCGGTCTTAAGACCACCTACTACCTGCGTGCGATGGGCAAGACCCACATCGAGAAGACCACCCTGACCAAGCTCGACGGCAAGCTGCGCGGCGTGAGCGCCGAGGCCGGCGAGCCGGTCATGCCGAAGGCCTGCTCGATTCTCGACCCCACCTGTGAGGCCTGCCAGTAAGGCGGGCTGGATTGGAGGACACCATCATGCTGAACTGGGATGATCCCATTCCCGGCAAGAAATCCACCCCGGCTGCGGCGGAACCCTCCGCCGCTCCGGTCCCCCCGGCAGTGGTCGACGCCGCGCTGCGGATGCACGACGCCGAAGAGCGTGCCCACGACGAACACCATGCCGCGAGTGGCCTTGACTCCATCGCGACCGGCGCCGGGCGCGTCAGCGTCTCCGAGAAGCGCATCATCAACGCCACGGCGGACGTCAACCAGCTGCTTCCGATGAAGTACACCTGGGCGTGGGAGAAGTACCTCGCCGCGTGCAACAACCACTGGATGCCGACCGAGGTCTCCATGCAGGCCGACATCGCCCTGTGGAAGAGCCGCGATGGCCTCACCCCGGACGAGCGCGCCATGGTGCTGCGCAACCTCGGCTTCTTCGCCACCGCGGAGAGCCTGGTCGCCAACAACATCGTGCTCGCCATCTACAAGAACATCACCAACCCCGAGTGCCGCCAGTACCTGCTGCGCCAAGCCTTCGAGGAGGCGATCCACACCCACACCTTCCAGTACATCGTCGACAGCCTCGGCCTGTCCGAGGGCGAGGTGTTCAACATGTACCGCGAGGTGCCGTCCATCACTGCCAAGGATGCGTGGGCGCTCAAGTACACCAAGGGCCTGATGGACGGCCAGTTCGACACCAGCACCACCGAGGGCGCGCAGAACTTCCTGCGTGACCTGGTCGCGTTCTACGTGGTGTTCGAGGGCATGTGGTTCTACACCGGCTTCGCCCAGATCCTGAGCCTCGGCCGCCGCAACAAGCTGACCGGCATCGCCGAGCAGTACCAGTACATCATGCGCGACGAGTCGATCCACCTGAACTTCGGCATCGACGTCATCAACACCATCCGCCTGGAGAACCCACACCTGTGGACCCCCGAGTTCCAGGCCGAGGTGCTGGAGATGGTGAAGACCGCCTGCGAGCTGGAAGTCGCCTACGCCCGCGACACCATGCCGCGCGGCCTGCTGGGCCTGAACGCGGAGATGTGCGAGGAGTACATGCACTTCATCACCAACCGCCGCTGCAACCAGCTCGGCCTGCCGGAGCTGTACGCCGGCGCGACCAACCCGTTCCCGTGGATGAGCGAGGTCATCGACCTGAAGAAGGAGAAGAACTTCTTCGAGACCCGGGTGACGGAGTATCAGACGGGTGGTGCCTTGAGCTGGGATTGATCCCGGTGACGCAGGAAAGGCCGGGGAGCCCCGGCCTTTTTATTGATTCCTTCCCGGCCGCTCCCTGAGGGGCATCCGAAGCCGGCCGCATCCTCCGGTGGATTGCGCTTCGCTAATCCGCTCTACACGACGGGCTTGTCCGGGGGCCTTTCGGCAGGCTCTGGGTGACCAGCGCCAGGCTTCACCCCCAGGATCTCTTCGATCTTTGCCCGCTCCAGCGTCTCCTTCTCCTCTAGCGCCGCGACCAGCCGGTCCAGCTCGGCCCGGTGGGCGCGTATGACCTCGCGCGCGTTGTCCTCCGCCTTCTTCAGCAGGGACTGAACCGCCTCGTCCACCGCTTGAGCGGCGTGCTCGCTGTAGCGCCTCGGCTGGGCGATCTCGAGGCCGAGGAATGGGTGTTCGTCGCTCTCGCGCAGGTCCATGGGGCCGATGTCGCGCGACATGCCCCAGCGGCCGACCATGGCGCGGGCGAGCTGGGTGGCCTGGCGAATGTCGTCGTCCGCCCCGGAGCTGACGTTGCCGAGCACGGTCTCCTCGGCCCCGCGCCCGGCGAGGATCACGGCCAGGCGGTCGAACAGGTAGTCCTCGGGCAGGGTGTGGCGCTCGGTCTCGGGCAGCTGGTGGGTGCCGCCGAGGGCCCGCCCGCGCGGGATGATGGTCACCTTGTAGAGCGGGTCGGCATGGGGCAGGAAGTGGGCCACGAGGGTGTGGCCGGCTTCGTGCACCGCCAGGCGGTGGCGCTCCTCGGGCTGGATCACGAGCGAGCGCACCCCGCCGAGCAGGATCTTGTCGCGCGCTTCGTCGAAGTGCTTCATGCGGACCTGCTCCTCGTTGTCGCGTGCGGCGAGGATGGCGGCCTCGTTGACCAGGTTCTTGAGGTCCGCGCCCGAGAAGCCGGGCGTGCCCGCGGCGATCCGGTCGAGATCCACGTCCCCGGCGACGGGGATCTTGCGCAGGTGCACCTTGAGGATGGCCACCCGGTCCTTGCGGTCGGGAAGCTCCAGGGTGACGTGGCGGTCGAAGCGGCCGGGACGCAGCAAGGCGGGGTCGAGGATGTCGGGGCGGTTGGTCGCGGCCAGCACGATCACCGCCTCGCGGCCGGTGAAGCCGTCCAGTTCGGCGAGGATCTGGTTGAGGGTCTGTTCGCGCTCGTCGTGCCCGCCGCCGAGGCCGGTGCCGCGGGTGCGGCCGATGCTGTCCAGCTCGTCGATGAAGACGATGGCGGGTGCGTTCTCCTTGGCGGCCTTGAACAGGCGGCGCACCCGCGAGGCCCCGACGCCGACGAAGATCTCGATGAACTCGGAGGCCGAGATGCTGTAGAAGGGTACCCCAGCCTCGCCGGCGAGGGCCTTGGCCAGCAGGGTCTTGCCGGTGCCGGGCGCGCCCATCAGCAGCACGCCCTTGGGCACCTCCGCGCCCAGGCGGCGGAAGCGCTCGGGGTCGCGCAGGTACTCCACCAGCTCCGCCACCTCTCGCTTGGCGTTGTCCTGGCCAGCGACGTCCTCGAAGTCGATCTTGGGCACCTCGGCCTTCTTCACCGTGCCCTCGAGGAAGCCCTTCAGCTCGCCGGCGCCGCCGATGCCGCCGAGCGTGCGCTGGGTGCGCTGGTAGACCCAGTAGAAGAACAGGAACAGGAGCACCCAAGGGAGGAAGACCGCCGCCAGGGCCAGCAGGCCGCCCTGCTGGTCGTCCGCCTCGACGCTGACGGTCACGCCCTTCTCTTCCAGCAGCGGCAGCAGCGTGTCGTCGCCCAGGTCGGGCAGGCGGGTGGACACCTTCTGGATGAGGGCGCCCTGCGGGCCGAGTGGGCGGGGTGCGGCGAGACGCCCTTGCGCCTCCTTGCCGCGCAGCAGGACCTCGGCCATCGCCCCCTCGCGCACCAGATCCTTGAACTGCGTGTAGGGCACCGCCTGCACCGGCTCCAGGGTGGGCGGGCGCATGAACAGCCAAGCGAGGGCCAGCAGGAGCAGGGCGAGCGCGAGGTAGTTCATCCAGCGCGGCGGGGCGCTCGTGGGCAGGGTTTCGCTCATCTCTGCATGCGTTATCGGAGGGGCGGAGATTCGAGTCTAGCCGACGCCTGGACAGGCCTCAGGAATCCTTTTCTCTCCGTTATAGCGGAACCCATATCCCTTTGCTAAGTAAGGGGAGGGGTGCGAGCCGTATTCGCCCCCACGCCGAACGTTTGTTCAGCGGCAACTGCACGTTGAGGATGTGACCATGGCCAAAGAAGAGAAGCAGAAGGGTACGGCCGTCGAGGTGCGCAAGGCGCCTCCCGCCCGGTCCCTGTCCCCGTTCGATGAGATGGAGCAGCTGTTCGAGTCCTTTTTCCCGCGCCGGGGCTGGATGCGTCCCATGTGGGAGCGCCCCGCCTGGGGCGAGATGATGGCCAGCATGGAGGCGCGCTTCCCGAAGATGGACGTGGTGGACCGCGAGGGCGAGATCGTGGTGCGGGCCGAGGTGCCCGGCCTGAGCAAGGACGAGATCGAGGTGTCCTTGATGGGCGAGGACCTCGTCATCAAGGGGGCCAGCCGGCACGAGAAGGTCGCGGACGAAAAGGGCCGCTACCACCGGCGAGAGATCAGCAGCCAGTCGTTCGAGCGCTGCATCACCTTGCCCGCCGCCGTTGATGCCGAGAAGGCGACTTCGAGTTTCAAGGACGGCGTGCTCGAACTGACCCTGCCCAAGCGGGAGAAGGTCAAGCAGCACAAGATCACCATCGGCTGATTGACCGAGCCTACGGACCCGGTCTTTCCGGCGAGGAGGGACCGGGTTTTTCATGCCCACCGAGGACGGCCTGATGCACGAGAGGGTACGGAACGGCTTTTGGGCGATCCTGCTGATGGTGCTGGCTGTCCTAGCGTGGCCCGCCTGCGGGGCCGAGGCGGAGGAGGGGGCCGTCTGGGTCGATCAGGGCGCGGAAGGGCAGGCGCGGGTCCATCTCTACCTGTTCTGGTCCACGCACTGTCCCCACTGCCTGGAGGCCTTGCCGTTCGTGCAGGGGCTGCGGGACGAACATCCCTGGCTGGTGGTCCATGCCCACGGCCTGAGCGGGAATCCCGAGAACAACGCGCTGTACGAGCGAATGGCGCGCTCCGTGGGGCGAGAGGCCCGCAGCGTCCCTGCCTTCCTGTTCTGCGAGCGGATGGAGACGGGCTTCGACAGTCCAGAGATCACCGGGGCCCTGCTGGTGGAGGCGCTGCAGGCATGCCGCCAGCGCGCCGAGGCTGGTCTCCCGCTGGCTGACGGACCAAGCGACTTCGCCCTCGCCGGCCTCGGCATCGACCCGCGGACCATGCCCCTGCCGGTGCTGACGGTGGTGCTGGCGCTGCTCGACTCCTTCAATCCCTGCGCCTTCTTCGTCCTGTTCTTCCTGCTCAGCCTGCTGGCCCGCGCGGGTGGACGCCAGCGCATGCTGCTGGTGGGCGGGCTGTTCGTGACCATCTCCGGCGTGATCTATTTCCTGTTCATGAGCGCCTGGCTGAACCTGTTCCTGGTCATCGGCCACCTGCGCTGGATCACGCTGGCTGCGGGTCTGGTCGCCCTGACCATCGCCCTGCTCGACATCAAGGACTTCTTCTTCCTCGGCCGCGGCCCCTCCGCAAGCATCCCGGCGGGCGCCAGGCCGGGGCTGTTCCGGCGCATGCGCGATCTGGTGGGGGCGGAGCGCCTGTCCACGGTCCTGCTCGCCACCCTGGTGCTCGCGGTCAGCGCCAACACCTACGAATTGCTGTGCACGGCGGGCTTCCCCATGGTCTTCACCCGCCTCCTCACTCTCGAGGGAGAGGGGACGGCCAGCCACTCCCTCTACCTCGTGCTCTACAACCTGGTCTATGTCCTGCCGCTGTTCGCCATCGTCGCCGCCTTCGCCTTCACGGTGGGGGCGCGCAAGCTGACCGAGGAGGAGGGGCGCGGCCTCAAGCTTCTCTCCGGTTTGATGCTGCTGGAGCTCGGCCTGGTGCTGCTGCTCGCCCCACGGCTGCTGAGCAGTCTGTGGGTGGCGACCGGGCTGGTCGTCAGCGCGTTGCTGGCCGGCCTGCTGCTCTACCGCTGGCGGCTTCGTCAGGGGGGCCGGGCGTGAGCGAGCGGCGGGCGAGGGGAGCGGTCCTGCTCGCCCTGGCCCTGGTGCTGGGCGGCTGCAGCTCCGCCTGGCGGGATGCCCGGCAGTTTCTCGCGGATCTGGCGGCGCCGGTGGCGACGGATGCCGGGACGGCCCGCGAAAGGGTGTACTACGCGGTGGGCGAACGGTCCTATATAGGAGATATCTATCGCCCCGGGGGTGTGCCGCAGGCAGGCGTCGTGCTGGTGCCGGGCGTGGCGGAGCAGGGACGTGACGACCCGCGCCTGATCGACTTTGCGCATGCCCTGGCCCGCACGGGATTTCTCGTCCTGGTACCCGAGATCGGCAACCTGAGGGGGTTCAGGATCCGGCCGGAGGATGCGCAGGTGGTGGCCGATGCCTTCAGCCATCTGCGCCGCCGGCCAGAACTGCCCGCTGATCGCCGCGGCGGCATCGTCGCCTTCAGCTATGCCGCGGGTCCCGCCGTGCTGGCGGCCATGCGGCCGGAGCTGCGGGACGGGGTCGATTTCGTCGTGGCCATCGGCGGCTACTTCGACTTGCCCCTGGCGCTGGCTTATTTCACCACGGGCCATGTTCGCGAGGACGGACGGTGGTCCTACCGCCCGCCGAGCCGTTACGGCAAGTGGGTGTTCGTGCTCGGCAACCTCGACCGGCTGAGTTTCCCGGAGGACCGGCGCCTGCTGGCCTGGGTCGCCCGTGATCGCCTGGCCAACGGCGGCCAAGTGCCGGCTGGCCTCGAACAGGGCCTGGGCGAGGAGGGGCGGGCCATCCTGGACCTGCTGACCAATACCGACCCGGAGGCAGTGCCCGGCCTCATCGCTTCCTTGCCTCCGGCGATGCGCGGGGATCTGGAGTCCCTCGACCTGGCCAGCAAGGACCTGTCACAGCTGCGCAGCCACCTGATCCTGGTGCACGGCATCGACGATGACCTGATCCCCAGTGAGCAGAGCATGGCCTTTGCGGCAGCCTTGCCGCGCGGGCAAGCTGAGCTCTATCGGGTGGACGGCCTCTCCCACGTCGACCTGGTGCCGGAGAACCTCGACCGCTGGCAGCTTCTGCGCGCCATCCACGCACTGATGCTCCAGCGTGAGCCGCGCCGTCCCCGCTGAGGCGTTCTCGCTTGCGCGGGGTCAGTCCGCCGGAGGCTTCCCGCCGTTGAGCAACGGGCCGATCAGGTCCAGCGGAATCGGAAAGACGATGGTCGAGCTACGCTCGGTGGAGATGTCCGTCAGGGTCTGCAGGTAGCGCAGCTGCATGGCCTGTGGGGTCTGGGACAGGATGCCGGCTGCATCGCGCAGCTTCTCCGAGGCCTGCAACTCGCCCTCGGCGTGGATCACCTTGGCGCGCCGCTCGCGCTCCGCCTCGGCCTGGCGGGCGATGGCGCGCACCATGCTCTCGTCCAGGTCCACGTGCTTGAGCTCCACATTGGAGACCTTGATCCCCCACGCATCGGTCTGCCGGTCAAGGATGTCCTGGATGTCGCGGTTCATGCGCTCGCGCTCGGCCAGCATGTCGTCCAGCTCGTGCTGGCCGAGCACGGAGCGCAGCGTGGTCTGGGCGAGCTGGCTGGTGGCCTCGAGGTAATTCTCCACCTGCAGGATGGCCTTCTCCGGATCCATGACACGGAAGTAGACGACCGCGTTCACCTTCACCGAGACGTTGTCGCGCGAGATCACGTCCTGGCTCGGCACGTCCATGACCACGGTGCGCAGGTCCACCCGCACCATGCGCTGTATGCCGGGCACGACCACCCGCAGCCCCGGTCCCTTCACCTTCTGGAAGCGGCCGAGGAAGAAGACCACCCCGCGCTCGTATTCGGGGATGATGCGCCAGACGGTGAACAGGAAGCCCAGCAGGATGGCGAAGAGGAAGATGTAGCCCATGTCATGGCTCCTCATGGAATGGTTCGACTTTCAGGACCAGGCCCTCCATGCCCCGCACCCTGACCTGTTGCCCCTTGCGCACCGGGGAGGCGCATTCCGCGAGCCATGACTCCCCGTGGATGCGCACGTGGCCGCGTCCCTCGAGGAACTCCTCCTCGGCCTCGCCGCGCGTGCCTGGGAATTCCTCCATGCCTGTGACCACCGGTCTGCGGCGCAGGCGGGCGAGGGTGCCCACGACCCAGAAGACGACGAGGGCGGAGAGCATGGCCATGCCGCCGACCAGGGGAAGCGAGACGGACAGCCCCTCGCCCTCGAACAGGATGAGCGAGCCCGTCACGAAGGCCGCGACCCCGCCCAGGCCGAGCACGCCGAAGCTGGGCGTGAAGATTTCCCCGACCATGAAGGCGATGCCGAGCAGCATCAGCATCAGGCCGGCGTAGTTGATCGGCAGCACCTGCAGGGCGTAGAGGGCGAGCACCAGGCAGATGGCCCCGGCCACGCCCGGCAGGATGCTGCCGGGATTGGCGAACTCCATGATCAGGCCGTAGATGCCGATCAGGAGCAGGATGTAGGCCATGTTCGGATCGGTGATCACCGCCAGCAGCCGGCTGCGCCAGTCGGGCGGCCGGGTCTCGAGGGCGAGGCCCGCGGTCTGCAGCGTGACCTCACCTTGCTCGAGCCTGACCATGCGCCCGTCCAGCTGGCGCAGCAGGTCGCCGAGGTCGGTCGCGATCAGGTCGACCACCCCAAGGACCAGCGCCTCCTCGGCGGACAGGCTGGCTCCTTCGCGCACCGCCAGCTCGGCCCATTCGGCGTTGCGCCCCCGCAGGGCGGCGAGGCCGCGCAGGTAGGCGGCGGCATCGCTCGTAAGCTTGCGCTTCATGGCGTCGTCCGGCGGCGAGGTGGCAGGCTCTGCGCCATCCGCCGGGGGCTTGCCGGGCTCGGGCAGGCCGGGCATGCCGCTGATCTTCACCGGCGTGGCGGCGCCCACCGTGGTGCCCGGCGCCATGGCCGCAATATGGCTGGCATAGAGGATGTAGGTGCCCGCGCTGGCCGCGCGCGCGCCGCCCGGGGCGACGAAGCTGGCAACCGGGACGGGCGAGGCTAGGATGGCGCGGATGATGTCGCGCATGGAGGCATCCAGCCCACCGGGGGTGTCCATGCGGAGGATGACCAGCCCGGCCCCCGCCTTGCGGGCGTCCTCGATGCCGCGGCTCACGTAGTCGGCTCCGGCGGGGCCGATGGCACCGGAAAGATCCAGCACCACGCCGGTCCGTTCCTGGCCCGTCGCTGCCTCGGTCCATGGCAGGAAGGCCAGGAGGAGTGCCGAGCACAGGATCCACCCGGCCAGCGTTTGCCGGGAGGTGCCGCGGGGCCGGGTCATGATCCGCATGGCATGCATCGGGACCTCCGGCTCAGTGCGCCCGTAGCAGGTGGACGCTGAACAGCCGGTCGGGATCGGTCCAGACCCGCACCGGGGCGAGACCGGCCTCGCCGGCCAGCTGGCGGAAGTCTTCGATGGTGTACTTGTACGAGTTCTCGGTATGGATGTCCTCTCCCGCGGCGAAGCTGAACATCCGGCTGCCGACGCGGATGCGCTGGCGCGACGCGCTGACCAGGTGCATCTCGATGCGGCCTTGCGCCTCGTTGAAGAAGGCGCGGTGATGGAAGGCGTCCACCTCCACCTCGGCGTCCAGCTCGTCCCGCAGGCGGACCAGCAGGTTGCGGTTGAACGCGGCCGTCACCCCCTGGGCGTCGTTGTAGGCGTCCTCGAGCACGGCCGTATCCTTGACCAGGTCGACCCCGATCAGCAGGTGTCCCCCGTGGCCGACCAGGCGGACGATGCGCGAGAGCAGGGCGCGGGCCTGGACGGGGTTGCTGTTGCCGATGCTGGAACCGGGGAAGAAGGCCAGCGGACGGGATCCGGCCAGGGAAGGTGGCAATTCGAGCGGGCGGCAGAAGTCGGCCCAGGCCGCGTGGACCTCCAGTTCGGGGTGGTCCTCGGCCAGCCGCCGGGCGGACTCGAGCAGGAAGTCGCGTGAAATATCGATGCCGAGATAGGCGGAGGGGCGCAGCGCCGAGAGCAGGAGGCGCACCTTCTTGCTCGCCCCGCTGCCCAGTTCCACCATCAGGCCGTCCGTCCCGACCAGCTTCGCCACCTCCTCGGCGCAGTCTCGCAGGATGGCGGTCTCGGTACGGGTGAGGTAGTACTCGGGCAGCTCGCAGATGGCCTCGAACAGTTCGGAACCGCGCCGGTCATAGAACAGCTTCGGCGGCAGGGTCCTAGGGGTCGAGGAGAGGCCTCCGAGCACGATGTCGCGCAGGCTCTCCGCGGCAGGCGGGTAGTCGTGGACGTGGACGGCGGGGCTCATCGATCGTCCGCCAGCCGGATGCCGGAGAATTGCCAGCGATCGGCAGGGTAGAAGAAATTGCGGTAGCTGGCCCGGATGTGGCCGGCGGGCGTGGCGCAGCTGCCGCCGCGCAGGACCATCTGGCCGGACATGAACTTGCCGTTGTACTCGCCGAGCGGACCCGAGCTCGGCCGGTAGCGCGGATAGGGTAGGTAGGGGCTGGCGGTCCATTCCCAGACGTCACCGTACATCTGCCGCATGCCCCCGCCCGCCGGTGCGGCCGCCGGCTGCAGCAGGTCCGTCTCGCGCAGGTTGCCGGCCACCTTCTGTCCGCCGGCCGCGACCTCCCACTCGAACTCCGTCGGCAGGCGCTTGCCGGCCCAGCGCGCGTAGGCATCCGCCTCGAACTGGCTGACATGGCAGACGGGGGCGTGCGGGTCCACCGGACGCAGGCCGCCGAGGGTCATGTGGTGCCAGGCGCCATCGACCTGCTCCCAGTAGAGCGGGGCCCGCCAGCTCTCGCGCTGGATCCGGTTCCAGCCGTCCGACAGCCACAGTTCCGGGCGCGCATAGCCCCCATCGTCCATGAAGGCCTGGTATTCGGTGTTGGTGACGGGGCGCGAGGCGAGGGCGAAATCCTGCAGCAGGACGTCGTGCCGGGGACCCTCGTTGTCGTAGGCGAAGCCGTTCCCCGCGTGGCCCGCCTTGTGCGTCCCGCCCTCGAACTCGTGCCAGTGCAGGGGGGCGTCGGTCCCGGAGGGGGGCACGGCCAGCACACGATAGGCCGGGCGCAGAGGATTGAGGCCGAGGATGTACTTGATGTCGGTCAGCAGCAGTTCCTGATGCTGTTGTTCATGGTGCAGTCCGAGTTCGATGCGGGAGCGAATGGCGGGCCAGTCCGCCTCGCCGGCGTCGAAGATGAATTCGGCCATGGCCGCATCCACGTGCAGGCGGTAGTCCTGCACCTCGGCCACGGTGGGGCGGGTGAGATGCCCGCGCCGGGGGCGCGGCCAGGGACTGCCGTGGGTGAGATAGTAGGAGTTGAACAGGCCGTCGTAGGCGGGGTGAAAGGGATGGTAGCCGGGCAGAAAGGCGCCGAGCACGAAGGCCTCGAAGAACCAGCTGGTGTGGGCCAGGTGCCATTTCGGGGGGCTCACGTCGGGCATCGGCTGGGCCACGTGGTCCTCGATGGCGAGCGGCGCGCAGAGGACGGTCGAGGCGTGGCGCACGTCTCGGTAGCGCGCCAGCAGTTGCTCGCGCGGATCCGCGGAAGGTTCGCTCCGCGAGGCCTCATCCAGGATCATCATGGCCACACCTCGCAGGTGTCGGATGGTCTATCGAGTCTAGAACCCGATCCGCCAGCCGCAACGTGGCTTAGGGAGATGCTTACGTCTTGACGCTCTCCATCTGCCCAGGGGAACGTTCTCCGGCTGATCCCTCATCTCAAGCTCTTCCGGCATCCCTGCCGGAAGGCCCTTTGGGCTTCAGCCTTCGAGAGCGTCGCGGCACAGTCGTCCTCGTTGTTTCTACAACGATTTTCGCGTTGGGGCGTTCTGCCCCAAACGAAACAACCCGGCCGGGGCCGGGTTGGTGAGGGCCGCTGCGGGACTGGGTCAGTGCAGGTTGTTGCCGGCCGGCTTGCGGCGCTCGGCCCAGTAGTCACGGATGTCCAGCGCGGAGCCGCTGATCATGTCGAGGAATTCCTCGTAGTCCTCGGGGGAGTCCTGGATCTCGGCGAACTCGGGCAGCTGGCGGCCACCGCCGGCGATCATCGCGATCGGGTCGAGCAGCTCGCCGTCCTCGGAGTCGAGCAGCGGCTTCCATGCGTCCTCGCGCAGCATGACGCCCTGCATGAAGCCCCAGCACCAGCCGTCCGGGGTCATCAGCTCGGAGCCGTCGTCCTGGGCCTCGATGTTGAACATCGGCGAGAGCTCGTCCTTCTGGATGTCCTCGACGATGCGGGCATTGAGGGCGAGGATCAGGCCGAGCACGCGCTCGACGTCCTTGGGTGTCTCGAATACCGGGCCTTCGCCCTGCCAGACCACCGGCAGCCATTCACCCGGCGGCACGACCTCGGGGCCGACGGCCAGGGCGGTGAGGAAGCCGTCCAGCTCGGACAGGGTCATGCTCTCCTCGGGCACCTGGTCGGAGAGCAGGAAGCTCTCGAGTTCCTCGAGTTCGGCGTCGGTGATGGGGGCGGGAAGATGGCTCACGGGGTGTCCTTTTGGCAACGATGAGACGCAGGAACGGGTGTGTTCCGTTCCTGCAGGAACGGGTCAGTCGGGATCATACCCGAGGATCGCCACCAGCCGCTGTACGGACGGCGTTCCGGTCTTGCCGCGGACCATGGAGACAGCTCCCTGGACCGGGCTTGGCCGGGGCGATGGTCGAAGGGGGAACTTGCTATCCTGCCATGCCCTGCTAATACATGAAAGGGTGTCTCGCGGCCGGTTCGGCTCGAGCCTGACAGGATGCCGGGGCACCCGTGCCATCCATAGCAGAGGAGGGACGATCATGATCCCGATCAGAAGTTTGTTGGTTGCGGCTTGTCTGGTGTTTGCGGGGGCCGTCGCGGCGGCTGGCGACGTCAAGCGCGAACTGGGCGCGTATGTTGTTTACCTGCCGGCGGAGACCAATTTCGACCAGGTGGTCGAGCGCGTGCAGGACGAGATCCTTGCCCAGAACTGGGAGGTGCTCAAGGTCCAGGACATCGACAAGGGCTTGAAGGAGCACCACAACATCGACGTCCAGAACAAGCTGATCCTGGCGTGCAAGTCGCAGTACCTGGCCCAGGCCATCCAGTTCGATCCCGACGTCAGCATGATCATCCCGTGCCGGATCGCCGTCTACAGGGTCGGCTCGGCAGGCCAGGCCGTCAGCGGGGATCCCGAGCTGTGCGCCGGCGGCAAGATCATCGTGGGCTTCTCCGATCCGGTGGAGGAGGCGAAGCGCATCGGGATCGGGGACAGCGAGGCGGTCAAGGTGGCTTCCAAGGAGTTGCAGGCGATCCTGCAGGGTGTGGCCGATCACTTCAAGAAGTGATCGGGCCGGGTATCGCGGCGGGGCGGCGCTCCTACGGGGATTCGTCCCCCCGCAGGAGGCCCGCCGTCAGTCGGGGTCGTAACCCAGGATCGGCGCCAGCCAGCGCTCGGCCTCGGCCAGGCTCCAGCCCTTGCGGCGGGCGTAGTCCTCGACCTGGTCGCGGCCGATCTTGCCGGTGCCGAAGTACTGCGACCGCGGATGGGCGAAGTACCAGCCGGAGACCGCGGCGGTCGGGTACATGGCATAGCTTTCGGTGAGCTTCAGGCCGATGCGCTCGTCCGGCTGCAGCAGCTCCCACATGGTGCCCTTCTCGGTGTGGTCCGGGCAGGCCGGGTAGCCGGGGGCCGGGCGGATGCCGCGGTAGGCCTCCTTGATCAGTTCCTCGTTGCTGTAGTTCTCGTTCGGCGCGTAGCCCCAGAGCTCCTTGCGCACGCGCTCGTGCATGCGCTCGGCGAAGGCCTCGGCCAGGCGATCGGCCAGCGCCTTGAGCATGATCGACTGGTAATCGTCGTGATCGGCCTCGAACTCGGCCAGTTTCGCGTCGATGCCTAGCCCTGCTGTGACCGCGAAGCCGCCCAGGTAGTCCGGCACGCCGGTCTCCTTGGGCGCGACGAAGTCGGACAGGCACAGGTTCGGCTTGCCGGCCTGGCGCTCCATCTGCTGGCGGATGTGGTGCAGGGTGGTCAGTGTCTCGCCCCGCGTGTCGTCGGTGTACAGCTCGATGTCGTCGAAGCCCACGCTGTTGGCCGGCCAGAAGCCGATCACGGCGGCGGCCTTCAGCCACTTCTCCTTGATGATGCGGTCGAGCATGGCGGTGGCATCAAAGTACAGCTTGCGCGCCTCGCTGCCCACGATTGCGTCGTCGAGGATGGCCGGGAAGCGGCCGGCCAACTCCCAGGCCTGGAAGAACGGGCCCCAGTCGATGCGCTCGCGCAGGTCCTCGAGCGGGTAGTCATCGAACACCTTGGTGCCGAGGAAGCTCGGCTTGGGCGGCAGGTAGCCGGGCGTTGGGGTGGCGCAGCAGCCGGCCTCGCAGGTGGCGCCCTCGGCCATATGACCTGATTTCTGGGGGGCGAAGCCGAAGTGCAGCTTGAGGCGGTTCTGGCGCGCCTGCTCCAGCGTCACGCGCTTGCCCTCGCGGCGGTTGGCGGCACGCTGCTCGGCCAGCTCGACGTATTCCTTGCGGATGCTTGCTGCGTACTGCTCGCGGTTGGCGCCCAGCAGGCTCGATGCCACGCCCACGGCGCGCGAGGCATCCACCACGTACACGACCGGGTGGTCGCAGACCGGCGAGATCTTCACCGCGGTGTGGATCTTGGAGGTGGTCGCGCCGCCGATCATGAGCGGGGTCTTGATGCCGAGGCGCTGCATTTCCTTGGCGACATGCACCATCTCGTCCAGCGACGGGGTGATGAGGCCGGACAGGCCGATGATGTCGCAGTTCTGCTCGCGCGCGGTGTCGAGGATCTTCTGCGCCGGCACCATCACGCCGAGGTCGATGACCTCGAAGCCGTTGCACTGCAGCACCACGCCGACGATGTTCTTGCCGATGTCGTGCACATCGCCCTTCACCGTGGCCATCAGCACCTTGCCGGCGGAGGTGGTGGCGCATTGGCCTTTCTCCGCCTCCATGTACGGCATCAGCCAGGCGACCGCCTTCTTCATCACGCGCGCTGACTTGACCACCTGCGGCAGGAACATCTTGCCCGCGCCGAACAGGTCGCCGACCACGTTCATGCCGTCCATCAGCGGGCCTTCGATCACGTGCAGCGGGCGCTCGAAGGACAGTCTTGCCTCCTCGGTGTCCTGCTCGACATAGGCGTCGATGCCCTTCACCAGCGCGTGCTCGAGGCGCTTTGCGACCGGCCAGGAGCGCCATTCCAGATCTTCCTTCACCTCCGCGCCCGCGCCATGGCCGCGGTACTTTTCCGCGATCTCCAGCATGCGCTCGGTGGCGTCCGGGCGACGGTCGAGCACGATGTCCTCGACCCGCTCGCGCAGATCAAAGGGCAGGTCGTCGACGATGGCGAGCTGGCCCGCGTTGACGATGCCCATGGTCAGACCGGCCTTGATGGCGTGGTAGAGGAAGACCGCGTGGATCGCCTCGCGCACCGGCTCGTTGCCGCGGAAGCTGAAGGACACGTTGGACACGCCGCCGGAGATCATCGCGTGTGGCAGGTTCTGCTTGATCCAGGCCGTGGCCTCGATGAAGTCCACCGCGTAGTGATTGTGCTCTTCGATGCCGGTGGCGATGGCGAAGATGTTGGGGTCGAAGATGATGTCCTCGGCCGGGTAGCCCACCTTGTCCACCAGCACGCGGTAGGAGCGCTCGCAGATCTCGATCTTGCGCTGGTAGGTGTCGGCCTGGCCGGTCTCGTCGAAGGCCATCACTACCACCGCCGCGCCGTAGCGGCGCAGCAGGCGGGCCTGCTCGATGAACTTCTCCTCGCCCTCCTTGAGCGAGATGGAGTTGACGATGCCCTTGCCCTGGATGCATTTGAGGCCCGCCTCGATGATCTCCCACTTGGACGAGTCGATCATGATCGGCACGCGGGCGATGTCCGGCTCGGCGGCGATCAGGTTGAGGAAGCGCACCATCGCCTCCTGCCCGTCGATCATGCCCTCGTCCATGTTGATGTCGATGATCTGCGCCCCGGCCTCCACCTGCTGGCGGGCCACCTCCAGCGCGGTGCTGAAGTCGCCCTCCTTGATCAGGCGGCGGAAGCGGGCGGAGCCGGTGACGTTGGTGCGCTCGCCCACGTTCACGAACAGCGATTCGGCGGTGATGTTGAACGGCTCAAGGCCCGACAGGCGGCAGGCGGCCTCGGGCGCGGCCGGCTTGCGCGGCGGCTTGCCCGCCACGGCCTTCGCCATGGCGCGGATGTGGTCCGGCGTGGTGCCGCAGCAGCCGCCGACGATGTTGAGGAAGCCGGAATCCGCCCACTCGGCGATCTGCGCCGCCATCGGCTCGGGGTCGAGGTCATACTCGCCCATCTCGTTCGGCAGGCCCGCGTTCGGGTGGGCGGAGACGAAGAATTCGGAGACGCGCGCCATCTCCTCCACGTACTGGCGCAGCAGGTCCGGGCCGAGCGCGCAGTTGAGGCCCATGGACAGCGGGCGCGCGTGGCGCAGGCTGTTGTAGAAGGCCTCGGTGGTCTGGCCGGACAGGGTGCGGCCGGAGGCGTCGGTGATGGTGCCGGAGATCATGACCGGCAGGCGCAGGCCGTCCTCGTCGAACACCCTCTCCACCGCGAACACGGCGGCCTTGGCGTTGAGCGTGTCGAAGATGGTCTCGATCAGGATGATGTCCGCGCCGCCCTCGATCAGGCCGCGGGTGGACTCCACATAGGCCTCCACCAGCGCATCGAAGCTGGTGTTGCGGAAGCCCGGGTCGTTCACGTCCGGCGAGATGCTGGCGGTGCGGTTGGTCGGGCCGAGCACGCCGGCGACGAAGCGGGGACGGTCCGGGGTGCGGGCGGTCATCTCATCCGCCGCCTCGCGCGCCAGACGGGCTGCGGCGACATTGATCTCGTAGGACAGCTCTTCCATGGCGTAGTCGGCCATGGCGATGCGGGTGGCGTTGAAGCTGTTGGTCTCGAGGATCTCCGCGCCGGCCTCAAGGTAGGCCCAGTGGATGTCGCGGATGATCGCAGGCTGGGTCAGCACCAGCAGGTCGTTGTTGCCCTTGAGGTCATGCCCCCAATCTTTGAAGCGCTCGCCGCGGTACGCCGCCTCGTCCAGCTTGTGGCGCTGGATCATCGTGCCCATCGCGCCGTCGAGGATGACGATGCGCTCGCGCAGGGCGGCGTGCAGGGCGGAGATGCGTTGGTCGCGGGAGAGAGGGGACATGCCGGAAAACCTTCTATCTCAAGGCCTTGGCTGACGGGCGCAAGGCGGATTGGAACCGGGCATTCTAGCAGCAAAGGGACGGAAGCCGATGGCGCAAGTCCATGGGCGGGGTGGGGGCGTCAAGCCCGTGCGTGGCCGGGATTCGCATGACAAGACACGCAAGCTAGGTCGCCGTCATCGCGAGGAGCAAAGCGACGTGGCGATCCATGACCCCACGACACTGCAAACGCTGGCGCAGTGTGCGTGCCGCGCCTGATTGCTTGCGTCTTTTGCGCCCCGTGCTCTGATAGAGTTGCAACCGGAGAACAGAAAGCTCTCTCCTGGACACATCAAGCAAAGGACATTCGCATGAAGCGCAGCACCCTTACTCTCGCCATCCTCCTCTCCCTTGGCCTGACCGCCTGCGGCGGCGGGGGCGGCGGCTCCGGCACGGCCAACCCGATCGATCCCGGCGCCGGAACCGGCGGCACCAACCCGCCGGTAACCACCGCCGATGCCTGCACGAACATCGATGGCGACCAGGCCTCCGTCCCCCCAGGTCATACTGCCTCCGGCACCACCTGCACCCTGGTCGATGCCTGCCTGAACTATGACGGCAACCAGACCCTGGTGGAAATCGCCGACAAGGGTTTCGTGTGCGATGACGCCAGCGGAAACTGTCAGCTCGAGCGCAATCATGCCGCCCTTTCCACCACGGGTATCGACGTTGTACGCATGGCGGGTTATACCGGAAACGGCATCGGCGTGGCCATTGTGGATACCGGATACTTGCCGGACCATTCGGAATATATGAATTCCCTCGTGGTCGCTGCCTCATATCACGATGCGAACGCCAATTATATTCTCGACGCAGGCGAGAAGGTCGACGGCGATTACTCGACCGACGTTCCCGAACATGGAACTGCGGTGACCTCCCAGGCTGGCGGCATGAAATCCGGTACCGCGACGGCGTGTTCTCTCTACCTGAAGGGTGTGCATGGAGATATGAGCAGTCAGCACCTCTTGATCGCCACCAAGGATGCCATCCAGAGCGAGGGGCTGCCGGTGATCAATCACTCCAATGCGATCGCCTCTGACGCCATGATCTATTGGAGCGCCAGCGCTGGATATGATCCGACAGGACTTATGTTCGTGCTCTCGAACAGCGGCAGCGTATTAGTGTCTGCCGCAGGAAACTCCGCGACTTCGCTGAGCGAGTCCTTTGATTCCGTCAAGGCGGTGGCTCCGGAATTCGAGTCATTCCTCGATTATCCACAAGAAGCGGAGAATTTCCTGGCTGTAGGCTCTTATGATCGGGAAAATAACGACTTGGCCCTGTACTCGAACTATCCCGGCCACCGAGAGTCATTCCAGTCTCGCTTCATTGTCGCCGGAGACTATGCCTATGAAGCCGCCTCAAGCACGGGCTCCAATGCCTTCGAGTGGGTTCTTGGTACTTCGGCCGCAGCCCCCCAAGTCTCCGGCGCCATCGCGGTGCTGATGGAAGTCAAGCCGGGCCTCACGGCCATCGAGGCAGCCCAGATCCTGCTGGACACCGCCAAACAGCTTCCTGAGTGGGGCTATGGACAGACCTGTACGGAAAAAACCGATCTTGGGACCTTCACCACCGATTGCGGGGCGATGAAATTCGGACGTGGATTGATGGATCTGCCCAAGGCGGTGGAGATGGTGAGGGGGATGTAACTATCCGATTCCATGCCCCCTCGATCGCATGACGATAAATGGAGTTGACAAATGGCATCCGTTGGTTTTCTTTCTCGACGTAACAGAAATATTTACTTGCTTGGATGGATGGGCGTTACCGCCCCGTTATTATCTGCTGCAATCGTCACCAGCGCCGCACAAATCCAGTACGTGAAGCAAAACCCCATCCTCGTTTTAATCTTGTTTGTCTTCAGCCTATGGCTTAGCTACTTCACCGGAAAGAAATTCATGAAGACAGGACATCTTGCGCCGAAGGCCGCCACGACATCATATGCCCACGTCCATCTCGACGTGCGCGAATGCGTCACTAAGGGCGATGTGGAGTCGCACCTGATCTGTCTTTCCAAGAAACTCGAAAGTTTTCTAGTAAAGCACTTTGGCGCGGAAGGCACAGGTCTTCATGAGTACCTCAATACAGTCGAACACAAGCTTGACGAAAAAATTGTTCGCAAGATGCGCAAGCTGGCTTCGATAAGAAACAGGTCCGTTCACGACTCCACATTCGATATCAGGACCGTGGACCGTAAGGAGATGCAGGAGATTGCCGAAGATGCCCAGTATCACCTTATGAAGCGATCTGGTATTCCTATCCCACCGGCTACGGTCGAATGGTCAGTAAGCCACATGTTTTTTTATGTTATGGGATTGCTGACATTGCCGTACGCAGCCATGCTCGCAATCTTCTACTACCTCATCAAGCATTCCGCGGCTGCAATGCTCAGTCCACGTAGGGCGGAATAGCGAAGCGTATTCCGCCGAATGACGATGGGGCTGGCGCGTCGGTTTCCATGCGGCGCAATACGCTTCGCTATTGCGCCCTACATCGGGTTGTTAGCGGGCGCTCGCCTTGCCTGCCCGGTAAGCCGCCAGTAACGCGGCTTTCAGGGCAGGGGTTGCCTCCAGTTCGTGCGGGGCGATTTTGTCCTGCACGACGGCGAGGATGCGCTCCCAGTCGCCTGCATCCCGCCGTGCCTTGTCGAAGCCGTGCCAGTCGAACTGGCCGTCATGGCAGTAGTCCGCGGCCTGGCCGGTGGCCTCCGAGAAGGTGATGTCGTGGGTTTCCAGCACTTCGTACAGGTACGAGATGGGATCGATGTCTGCCTTTTTGGCGAGGTGGCGGTGGAAATCGGGCTGGCTTTCCTCGTCGGCCGGGAACTGGTCGAGGTCGATGATCTCGTCGAGGGCGTGGGTTTCGCCCTGGAAGGAGCATTGAACCTGCGCGCGGAGGGTGTTGCGGCTCATGGTGTCGGTCCTGAAGTGAGTGCGGCCTTACCTGACCGGGTTGAGGCAGTGCCCCAGGTTGTTCGCGAAGTTTCTCAGTGGTTGCTGGCTGCCGTCGAGGACGACGACACGCGCTCCACGGGCGGCGTGCAGGGCGGAGAGGTGTTGGTTGCGAGGCAGCTCTTCATTCCGGAAAACCTTTTTCATCAATCTGTTGCGCAGGCCCGCAGGGGGGCGCGCTGGACGTACGAAGCCGACCATTCCAACAGATGGCGGGTCGGATGCCGGGAGGCGGTTGCCTGATCCTGGGGCTCGGGGGGATGCCTAGCCGGATGGGGCTTCGTAGGCCTCCGCCCAGGCGGTCAGCAGTTCCTTCAACTGGGCGAAGCGATCGGGGCCGATCAGTTCGGCAAACTCCGCTTCCACCTCCGTGCTGAGACGGACAAGTGTCGCCTGCAATGCGATGCCGCGGGCCGTCAGCGTGACGCGCTTGGCCCGTCCGTCGGCAGGGTCGGGTGCAACGGAAAGGTAGCCGGCGCGCACGAGCTCGTCGACCATCGCGGACATGCTCTGCTTGGTCATCTGGGCGCGCTCGGCGAGGGTGGTCACGCGCGTGCCTCCGGGCTCGATGTTGCGGAGCAGGCCGCTGTGCATGGGGCGTATCTCGGGATAGCCCGCTTCGCCGAGGCGTGCGTAGACCCGCTCGGCCAGAACGCGGTAGGGAAGCCGCAGCAGGGCACCGAGGGTGCGCGTGGCGGGGGCGGGTGCAGGGACCGACGTTGGGGATTCATGGTTTTCCATACCTGAAACTTGACACATGGTCAGGTAGACTGTCTATATTGGTCAGTAAGGCTTACTATTTGGGTGGGCCAAGGGCTATCTTCGATGCTCCCAAAGAGGCAGAACCATGATGAACCGGCAGCAGATCGATGAATTGATCGATACCCATTTCCGATTCGAGCAGACGGACGACATCCCGGGCGTGCTCGCCACCCTGACGAGTGATGTCGAGCACGATGTGGTGGGCTGGCCCCCGGGGCCGGCGCACGGCCCCGAGGCTGCCGGCGGGTTCTATGAGCGGCTGTTCGCCGATCTCGATGACACCCGCATCACGCCCGTACGGCGCCTGTACGGCGACGATTTCGCCGTGGACGAGTCGCTGGTGGAGACCACGGCGGTGGGTGCGCCGTTCGGGATGCCGGGGCACGGTCGCCGCATCCGCTTCCGCCTTCTGCACGTGTTCGAGTTTCGGGATGGCCGGATCAAGCGCGAGAACGTCTGGCTGGATCTAGCCGCCATCCAGCAGCAGCTGGCCTGAGGGCCGGAGCGCTTCTTCGCGGGAATCGCCACGATGCGATGCCGGTCCAGGGGCACGGTTGCATCATCGCCGCGCCTTCAGCGCGGGCCGGGTTGCAGCTCGCGGTGGCGCTGGAACAGGTAGTCCTTGATGGCCTCCTGCAGGGCTTCGTCGAGGTTGTCGAAGCTCAGGGCGAGCCGGTGGCCCGTGCCGGACTCGCCAAAGAAGATGCGGGTCACGGTGCCTTCGACCGGCAGGGGGGCGTCGGTGTGGGGAAGCTCGAGGAAGAGGCCGGACAGGCGCTCGCCCTCTGGAATCGCCTCGGTTGGGTTGTCGGCGAGGGCCAGGCCGGACTGCGAGATGTCGAGCACATGGATGTCCCGCAGCCTGCCGCTCGGGTCGATCAGGCGGACGGCGTTGCCTTCCACCGGGGCGCGCCAGCTGCGCGCCTTGCCGTGGATTTCGTAGAACTCCGGCATGCTCAGCTGCATGCTGATGTGGCCGTCCGCCTCCCGGTGTAGACGCACGGGAAAGACGAAGCCCAGGTCACCGAGGTTGGCGCGCAGCTGCATCGAGTTGCTGTTGAGCAGGGTGTCGAACAGGGGAAGGTTTTCGGGGCGGATCAGCAGCCCGATCTCGGTGCTGGGCAGCACTTCGTTCCGGGTGGCCTCGTCGAACAGCTGCTGGATGTAGTCGAGCTCTTCCTGCGACAACTCGCGCGAAGGATGCATGGAGCCTCCCGTTCGAACGTTGCGGGCGGCCCTGCCTCGGTGTCCCGGGATTCCTGGCGCTCGGCCCCGGTCGGGGGGCGCGGTGCTCAACGTCTCATGGCACCGAGTGTAGTTCATGCCTCCGCCGTCGGACGGGCCTCGAGAAGGGCCGTGCGCCTTGGTCAGGGGGTGCCTTCCCCGGCGGAGAAGTCCAGCAGTTCCTCCCTCGGCTCTTGCGGAACGCGATAGCGGATGTACCCGAAGCCCAGCGCGGTGTGGCAGGCGTTGCAGCCCTGCATGGCCGTTGTGAAGCGCCGATTGAACTGGGTGATGTCCTTCTTCCCGATGGCCTCGCTCAGCGGTACGAGATGGCTTTCGTCGTAGGCCGCCAGCATCGGGGCCCGCTGGGGCCGGGTGACCTTGCCCACATCCTGCGCTTCCCGCAGTTCCTTGAGCTGGTATTGGGCCAGGTCCCAGTTCCCGCCGTTGGCGGCCCAATAGATGTTGGCGAAGCGGTAACCCATCTCGTGCATCACGACACCCAGTCCGGGCTGGATGGATTCAAGGGTGCTGACCCGACGCTCCAGCGCACTCGCCTGGCTGTTCTGTTCCGGAGCATCAGCGGCTTGTGCCCCGGGCCCCACCACCAGCGCAAGGCAGATGAATGTGGTTGTTCTGATTGTCATGCTTCCCCCTTGGGCCATGCCCGCCGAACGATGCGACATATCGCCGCCCCGTCGGCTTCTTCACGGAAGCCGGCCGAGGCATGGTTTCAGCTTAGCGTACCCGGGGAGCGGGGAAGGGAGCGCACGCCATCAGGCCTGCATGCTCATGCGGGGCATTGTGGCTGAGGCGGCCGGGCATGACTCAGGGGGTGGCGCCAAGACAGCTTTCAATGCTGGCCGTCAGGTTCCTCAACAGCTTCTCGTAACCGTCGAGACCTGAGGGCAGCTTCGCCCCCAGCGGATCGAGGGTGCCGGCGCGGGCGGGGGTGCCTTCGATCAGCGTCTGCACGAGCTTCGGCTCGAACTGCGGTTCGGCGAACACGCAGGTGGCGCCGAGGGCGTTGATCTTGGCGCGCATCTCGGCCACGCGCCTGGCGCCGGCCATGGCTTCCGGGCTGACCAGGATGGAGCCGGCGGCGCGCAGGCCGTAGGCGTGCTCGAAGTACTGGTAGGCGTCGTGGAAGACGATGAAGGGCTTGTCGGCCACGGGGGCGAGCCTGGCCTTCAGTTCGTTGTCGAGGGCCTCCAGGCGGCGGATGGCCTTCTCGGCATTGGCGGCATATTGCGCGGCGTGTTCGGGATCGGCGGCGCTCAGGGTGGTGGCGGCGGCGCGCACGATCATGCTGGCGTTGGCCGGGGAGAGCCACAGGTGGCCGTCGTAGCTGCCATCATGGTGGTGGTCGTCGTGCTCGTGTCCGTGGTCGTGGCGCTGCGGGGCGGGCCGCTTGCGCTCCCAGTCGCCGCCGGTGCGGGCGGGCAGGAGGTCGATCTCGGGCACGGTGGAGAGGGCAATGATGCGCGCGCTGGGGCGCAGGGTGCGGGTGACCTTCGTCAGCGCGGTCTCCACGTCCGGCCCGATCCAGAACAGCACGTCGGCCTTTTCCGCAGCCAGGCGCTCGGACGGCTTGAGGGCGTAGGTGTGGGGCGAGCTGCCGGGCGGGATCAGGCGCACGGGTTCGCCGACGCCCTCCATCACGGCGCGCACCAGGTCGTCGACCGGCTTGATGCTGGTGGCGACCACCGGGGCCGCGGCGAGCTGGGTGCTGAAGACCAGCGCGAGGAGGGGAAGCAGGGGGCGGAGGAATCGCATGGGAACACCTGTGTGTGCGACAATCTTGTTACTTTATAACGCTGCATCATAACGCCAAAACGCGGCGACGGAGACAGGCATGGCGGAAGCATCCTTTCTGATCCGGGCGAGCGGGGTGACGGTCGAGCGCGACGGCAACCGCCTGCTCGACGGCGTCGACCTCACGGTGGAGTCGCGCCAGATCGTCACCCTGGTCGGCCCGAACGGCGCCGGCAAGACCACGCTGGTGCGTGTCCTGCTGGGGCTGCTGAAGCAGGATGCGGGAACGGTCGAGCGCCGCGAGGGCCTGGTCGTGGGCTATGTGCCGCAACGTTTCCAGGCCCCGCCGAGCCTGCCGATGGACGTGGAGGCCTTCCTGCGTCTTGCCGGCACGAGCAGCGCGGCGCGGCGGCGCGAGGTGCTGGACGAGCTGGGCGCGGGCTACCTGCACCGGCGGCCGCTGCGCGCCCTCTCCGGCGGGGAGATGCAGCGCGTCCTGCTGGCGCGCGCCCTGCTGCGCCGGCCGGACCTGCTGGTGCTGGACGAGCCGGCGCAGGGCCTGGACGTGCACGGCCAGCAGGAGCTCTACGCCCTGGTTGCCCGCCTGCGCCACGCGACCGGCTGCGGGGTGCTGATGATCTCGCACGACCTGCACCTCGTCATGGCGGCGACCGACCAGGTGGTCTGCCTGGAGCGGCATGTCTGCTGCGTCGGCTCGCCCGAGTCGATCGGCCGCGATCCCGAATACCTGCGCCTGTTCGGCCCCGAGTGGGAGGGCTTCGCCCTCTACCAGCACCAGCACGACCACCACCACGACCTGCACGGCAACGTGATCCGCCACGGTCACGCGCATGGCCCGTCCTGCAGCGAGGGCTGCACGCATGACTGACTTCCTGATCCCCGACTTCCTCTGGCGCGCCCTGCTGGGCGGCATCGGCGTCGCCCTGCTGGCCGGGCCGCTCGGCTGCTTCGTGGTCTGGCGGCGGATGGCCTATTTCGGCGAGACCCTGGCCCATGCCGCCTTCCTCGGGGTCGGCCTCGGCCTGCTTCTTCATCTCGAGCCGATGATCGGCGTGGCGGCGGTGGGCGCGGTGATCGCCATCCTGCTGGCGCGCCGGCAGCCGGCCGACGGGCTGGCGGAGGATACCCTCCTCGGCCTGCTGGCCCATGCCAGCCTGGCCATGGGACTGGTGGTGCTGGCCTTCATGGAGGAGGTGCGGGTCGACCTGTTCGCCTACCTGTTCGGCGACATCCTCGCCCTGCGGCCGGAGGAACTGCTGTGGATCGGCGTGGCCGACCTGCTGGGCCTCGCGCTGCTGGCCTGGCTGTGGCAGGGGCTGCTCAGCCTGACCGTGCACGAGGAGCTGGCGGCGGTGGAGGGGCGGCGGGTGATGGCCCTGCGCCTGGGCTTCATGCTGGTGCTGGCGGTGTTCGTCGCGCTGGCGATGAAGCTGGTTGGCATCCTGCTGACCGTGTCCATGCTGATCATCCCCGCCGCCGCCGCGCGGCGTCTCTCGAGAACCCCCCTGCAAATGGCGCTGGGGGCGGCCGGAATCGGTGCGCTGGCGGTTCTGGCGGGGCTTTTGGCCTCGCTGAAATACGACACCCCGGCGGGGCCCTCCATCGTGGTGGCCGCCGCCGGGGTGTTTCTTGCGCTGCGCGCCCTGCCGCGCCGGGGCTGAAGTCAGCCCGGGCGCGGCAGCTCGACGACCTCGATCTTTTCCGTCAGCTTGATCATGCGGTCGATGTCGGTCACCCACACCACACCGTCGCCGGGGTTGCCGGTGTGGCCCACCTCGACCAGCACCTGCAGGATGCCTTCCACCAGCTCGCTCGGACAGAGGATGTCGATCCGCACCTTGGGGGTGTAGTCGGTCAGCTCGTCCTTGATGTTGCGGATCTGCCGCCGGTCGTTGGCCCCCGCGCCCTCCACGCGGGTCACCGTCATGCCGGGGAAGCCCTTGATGTGGCGGAAGGCGGCGCGGATCTTGGGCAGCCGGTGCGGCTGGATGATCGCCTTGATCTCTTTCATGACAGTCCTCAGGCCTCGACTCGACGTTCTTCGAAGAAACGGTACAGCGTGGGCAGCACCACCAGGGTCAGCAGGGTGGAGGTGATGAGGCCGCCGATCACCACGATGGCGAGCGGTTTCTGCACCTCGGAGCCCGGCCCCGTCGCGAACAGGAAGGGGATCAGGCCCAGCATCGCCACGGTGGCGGTCATCATCACTGGCCGGAAGCGCTGCTGGCAAGCCCGGCTGACCGCCTCCAGCTGCGACAGCCCCTCGTCGCGCAGGCTGCGGATGTAGGAGATCAGCACCACTCCATTGAGCACGGCGATGCCCCACAGGGCGATGAAGCCGACCGAGGCTGGCACCGACAGGTATTCGCCGGTGACCAGCAGCGCCAGCACCCCGCCGACCGAGGCGAAGGGCAGCACGAGCATGATCAGGCTGGCCATGCGCAGCGAGTTGAACAGCAGGAACAGCAGGAAGAAGATCGCCGCCACCGTGGCCGGGATGATGACCATCAGGTGCTTCATGGCGCGGTCCATGTTCTGGAACTGTCCGCCCCATTCCAGATAGTAGCCATCCGGCAGGCTGACCTTCTCCGCCACGGTGGACTGCAGCTCGGCGACGAAGCCGCCGAGGTCGCGATCCTGCACGTTGACGCCGACCACGATGCGGCGCCGGGCGTTTTCGCGGCTGATCTGGGCCGGGCCGTCGATCACCTCCACCCTGGCCACGTTGCCGAGCGGAACGCGCGCGCCGCCGGGGGCCACCAGTTGCAGATTGCGGATCCCCTCGATGTTGTCGCGGTACATCTCCGGGTAGCGCAGCAGCACGCCGAAGCGGCGTTCGCCCTCGTACACGTCGGTGGCGACACGGCCGCCGATGGCCGTCTCGATCATGTCGTTGACCTCGGCCACGTTGAGGCCGTGGCGGGCCAGTGCCTGCCGGTCGATGTCGATGTTCAGGTACTGCTGGCCGGTGACCCGTTCGACGCGGATGTCGCGCGCACCGGCCACACCGCTGGCCACGCGGGCGATCTCGTCAGCCTTGGCCTTGAGTACCTCGAGGTCGTCGCCGAAAACCTTGACCGCCACGTCCGAGCGCACACCGGTCACCATCTCGTCCACCCGGTCGGAAATCGGCTGCGCCATCACGACCTGCACGCCTGGCAGCACGGCCAGCTTGTCGCGCATGGCGGCGGCGATGTCGTCCTGGGTCCAGCCTTCCGGCCACTGGTCGCGCGGCAGCAGCGAGACGATCGGGGTCGACTCGTTCTGGCCCTGCGGGTCGGCCGGGCTCTCGCCCCGTCCGACGCCGGACACGGCGGATTTCACGCCCGGCACCTCCATCACCAGCCGCATGGCCTCCTGCTCGATCTTGATCGACTCGTCCAGGCTGATGTTGGGAACGCGGTTGATGCCCGGCACGATCGAGCCCTCCTTCATCTCCGGGATGAAGGCCGTGCCCAGCAGTCCGAACAGGGCCACGGTGACCGCCAGCAGTGCGCCCGCCGCGCCCATCACCGTGCGCTCGTGGCCGAGCGACCAGTTCAGCAGCCTGAGGTAGGGGCGCTTGAGCAGCGCGATCACGCGCGTGTCGTGCTCCTTGCCCCCCTTGAGCATGTAGGACGACAGCACCGGAGTCAGCGTCAGCGCCAGCACCAGCGCCACCGCGAGGGAGATGGCGATGGTGTAGGCCAGCGGCGCGAACATCTTGCCCTCCATGCCCTGCAGGGTCATCAGCGGCAGGAACACGAGGATGATGATGCCGACGCCGAACACCACCGGGGTGCTGACCTCTCGCGCCGCGCCGAGGATCACCCGCAGCCGGCTTTCATGACGGTTTTCCGGCCGGCCGAGATGGGCGTAGGCGTTCTCCACCACCACCACCGCGCCGTCCACCATCAGGCCGATGGCGATGGCGAGACCGCCGAGCGACATCAGGTTGGCCGACAGGCCGACCTGGTTCATCACGATGAAGGTGATCAGCGGGGTGAGGATAAGGGTGGCGACCACGATCAGCGAGGAGCGTATGTCGCCGAGGAACACCACCAGCACGATGACGACGAAGATGACCGCTTCCAGCAGCACCTTGGTGACGGTGAACAGGGCGGCGTCGACCAACTCGCTGCGGTCGTAGTAGGGCACGATCTTCAGCCCGCCGGGCAGCATGCCCTGGCTGTTGATTTGTTCGACGCGCTGCTGGATGCGGCTGACCACCTCCTTGGCATTGCCGCCGCGCATCATCAGCACGATGCCGCCGACCGACTCGGTCACGCCGTTCTTCACCAGCGCGCCCTGGCGGACCATGTGGCCGATGCGGACCTCGGCGACGTCGCGCACGTAGACCGGGATGCCGTCGACCTCCTTCAGGACGATCATTTCCAGGTCGTGCTCGTCGCGGATCAGGCCCACGCCGCGTACCAGGTACTGCTCCGCGCCCTGCGGCAGGATGCCCCCGCCGGCATTGGCATTGTTGCGCTCCAGCGCGGTCATCACGTCATGCAGGGTCAGGCCGTAGTGGCGCAGGCGCGAGGGCTGGGTCAGCACCTCGTACTGCTTGACGTAGCCGCCCTGCGAATTGATCTCCGCCACGCCCGGGATGCCGCGCAACAGCGGGCGCAGCACCCAGTCCTGCACGATGCGGCGCTCCATCAGCTCGTCCTGCGTCAAAGCGCGGTTGCCGTCGGACGGATGCTCCAGGGTGTACTGGTAGACCTCGCCGAGGCCCGTGGAGACCGGACCGAGCACGGGGGTGATGCCCTCGGGCAGACGGTCGCCGACCTCCATCAGCCGCTCCATGACCAGCTGGCGGGCGAAGTAGACGTCGGTCGCATCGGTGAACACCAGGGTGATCAGCGACAGGCCGTTCTTGTTCAGCGAACGTTGCTCCTCCAGGCCCGGCAGGCCGGTCATGGCGATCTCGAGCGGCACGGTGACGAGGCGTTCGACCTCGTCGGGCGAGCGTCCTGGTGCCTCGGTGGCGATCTGCACCTGGACGTTGGTCACGTCCGGGAAGGCATCGACCGACAGGTTTTGCACCGCGTGCAGGCCGAAGGCTAGCAGCACCAGGGCCAGGGCAGCGACGACAATGCGCTGCTGGAGCGCAAAGCGCATCAGGCTCTCGATCATGGTCTCACTCCAGTTCCTGGCGGCGGCGTTCGTTGTTCAGGTGGAAGGCGCCGTCGACCACGATGGATTCACCGTCCCGCAGTCCATCAAGCACAGGGCGCTGGTCGTTGCGCTCCGCACCGAGGGTGACCGGGGTCAGGCGGAAGGCACCGTCCGGCTGCTGCACGAACACGAAGTCGGCGTTGTTCTCGCGCACCACGGCACGGTCGGGGATGATCGGCCGCTCCACCCCTTCGCCCTGGATCACCATCAGCGCCAGCATGTCCGGCTTCAGCCGGCGGTCGGCATTGTCCACGTCGCTGCGCACGGCGATGGTGCGGGTCTGCGGGTTCACCGTGGCGCTGACATAGATCAGCTCGCCCCCGCGCGGGGCATCTTCGCCCAGGGCCGGGAAGCTGATTTCTACCTTCTGGCCCACGCTCAGGTGCGCGGCGGCCTGCTCGGGGATTTCCGCCACCACCCAGACATGGCCGAGGTCGGCCACGGTGAAGGCGTCATCCGTGGCCTGCAGCACCTGGCCGGGGGCGATCTTGCGCTCGATCACGGTGCCGTCGAGGCTGGCGGTGAGCGGCGCGCTGGAGTCGATGCGACGTGTGCTGGCCAGCGTGTCGATGGCCTGCTGCGACATGCCAAGTACGCGCAGACGGTCGGCCAGGGCGCTGACGTCGAAGCTCACCTCGTCGAGGTCATTCTCGCGGCGCTGCAGTTCGGCCTCGCTGATCACCCCGCTGTCCACCAGGCTGCGGGCGCGCTGCACTTCGCGCGCCTTCAGGTGGCGGCCAGAGAGGGCCTTGAGGTAGGCCAGCTGGGCGTCGGCCAGCTCCGGGCTGTTGAGCATGGCCAGCACGTCGCCGCGGCGGACGGTATCGCCCGGCTGCACGAGGATGCTGCTGACGCGCCCGCTGACGGCGGAGCCGATGCGGGCCATGCGCTGTTCGTCCAGGCGTACGGTGCCCGGGACGCGCTGGATGTCGCGCCAGGCACCGCGCTCGAGCGGGGTCACGGTCAGGCGCTCGCGCAGGCTGGCGGAGGGCGTGATCACGTTGGGATCCTGCGGCCTGGTGTGTTCCGCGGGGGCGGACACGAAGGCGGCTGCCGGGGCGGCCTGGTCGTCGCAGCCGGCAAGAAGGAGGCCGCAGGCCATCAGGACGGGGAGGGTGAAGGAGATGTTACGGGTATTCATCAGGGATTCACTCGCAGGAGTTCGGTTCCACTCAGGCGCTCGAGATCGAACAGGGCGGCATAGGTGTCGAACAGGGCCTGGATCCGGTCGAGGCGGACGGCACGGAGGGTGCGGCGGGCATCCAGCACGTCGAGGATGCCGCGCTCGCCAGCGCGGTAGGCGGTTTCGGCCACCCTCAGCGCATCCTGGGCCTCCGCCAGCAGGCCGCCTTCGATGGCCTGCAGCTGGGCGCGTGCGCTGCGGTAGCGGTGATAGCCCTGTTCCAGTTCGCGCTCGATCACCAGCATGTCCAGCCGGCCCTCGGCCAGCGCGCGGTCCAGGCGGGCCTCGGCGGCGGCAACCTGTCCCTGGCGCTGGTCAAGCAGCGGGAGGGGCATCGACAGGCCGACCGTCCAGGCATCGCTGTCCGGATAGCGTTCAAGTCCGGCCTTGAGGGTGGGGGCCGGGATCCGGTCGGCACGCGCCTCGCCCACCCGCGCTCGGGCAGCGGCCACGGTGGCGCGTGCACGGGCGTAGCGGGGGTTGGTCTGCTCCATGCCCAGGCGCAGGGTGGCCATGTCCACCTGCTCCGGCAGGGTGGCGTCCAGCGGTCCGGTGGCGCTGCCCGAACTGCCGGTCAGGTTGGCGAGGATGCCGCGCGCGGCCCGCAGTTGGTGGCGGGCGGTCTCCACTTGGCGGGCGGCCGCCAGTGCCTCGGCTTCGGCCTTGACCGCCTCGTAGCGCGGGGCTTCTCCGACGCCGACCATGGCCTTGACCCGGTCGCGAACGCCGAGGATGTGCTGCTGGTCCTCCTCGGCCAGGCGCAGCGATTCCTCCGCGCTCAGCACATGGATGTAGGCCAGCTTGACCTGCTGGATCAGCTCGGACCGGGTCTGGCTGGCTTGGGCCTCGGCCGCCACGATGTCCTGCCGGGCGATTTCCTGACGCGCCTCGCGTGCCTCCGGCCATTCCAGCGGCTGGGCCAGGTTGAGCAGGTGCTGGGGCCCGGGGGCTCCAGCATCGCGGCGCGCATGGATGCGCCCCGTCAGCAGCTCGAGCTCCGGGTTAGGGCGGGCCTGCGCCTGGACCAACTGGGCCCGGGCCTCGTCGATGGCGGCCTGCGCCACGCCGAGGTCGGGATAGTGGTGCAGAGCAGCCTCGATAGCTTGGGACAGGGCCAGTCTGGTGACAGGGGCCTCGAGAGCGCTGGCCTGGGCAGACCCGAGTGCGCAGGCGAGCAGCAGGATGCCCTGCCTTATTCTGGTGCGTGCGGTGCGGGTTGGGGCTTGGTGCATAGGTGGTCGTCGTCTTGGCAGTGCTTGATTCTGGTAAGCGCCGCAGGCTGCTCAGGGGGCGCGTGGCCTTGTCCTGGCGCGGTTGGCGGACTTTGGGTTCCGAAGCGAGGTGCAGCCATGGCAGGTGGAGGACTGCAAAAGGCGTACCACACCTGCAATCAGGCCGGCGCGGCAGGCCGTACGGGCTTCGGGCGTTGGGGATGGCTCAGGCGAGCAAGGGAGGGGGGGCGAGCGGTGGGCGCAGGTGATCGCGCACGGACGGGGACGGGGATGCGTTCTGGTGGGGGTAGGGCAGCGGGGCCGCGTGCGGCACCGGCGGGTGCAGAGGGTCGTGGTCCTGCGGATCCACGCTATCCGGAGCGGACAGGGCGTGGTCGACATGCGCCAGTTCCTGGACCAGATCCTCGCGGGTTTCGGCCGCGCTTGCCATGCCGCCGAGCACGCCCAGGGCGAGTGCGAGCAGGAAGACGATGATGCGACGCGAGAAGAGCATGGACTCAGGAGGGGGCTTGGGGCGGCGCGGATTATCGGCGCACGCGCCCTGCAGGGTCAACGGGGGATGTCCAGCCAGTGGATGATGTGGTCCTCGAGCGTTTCCATATCCACTTCGCGTGCAGACAGGCAGCGCCCGGCGACCGAATGGCCCGCGGCACGGGTGGAGTCCGGCCGGCCGGTGCGCAGCGGGTGCCAGTCCGGCAGGTCGCGGCCCTCCGCGACGAGACGGTAGGCGCAGGTGGGGGGCAGCCAGTGGAAGGCGGCCACATCCTCGGCGCGCAGCACGGTGCAGCCGGGCACGCGCCGCTGGCGGTTCGGGTAGTCGGAGCAGCGCGCGCTGGCGCAGTCCAGCAACTCGCAGGCGACGTTGGTGGTGTACACCGTGCCGTCGTCCTCGTCCTCCAGCTTGTGCAGGCAGCACAGGCCGCAGCCGTCGCACAGGCCCTCCCACTCCTGCGGGCTCATCTGCTCCAGGGGCTTCGTAGTCCACCACCGCGCGCTCATGCTTCCGCCTCGGCGTGGTGGGCGAAGCCGAGTGCCTCGGCCACGCGGGCGTGGGCGAGGGCGGCGATCCGGCTGCGCGGCAGGTCGGCAGGGTGGATGGGGGACAGGAAGTGCACCTCGACGCGCAGGCCGTCCTCGGCCACCACGCGGCGGAAGGTGTCCATGACGGTGTCGCCATGCGCATAGGCCGCCCGCGGGTTGGGCTGGCCTTCGGCGTCGAGGTAGCGCAGGGCGACCGGCTGGATGGGGGTGCCGGTCTCCACCGCCGCCTGCAGCAGGCGGGGGTGGAAGCGTCTCAGGCTCAGTCCGTCGGTGGTGGTGCCCTCGGCGAACAGCATCACGCCATGTCCTTCGCGCAGGGCCTCGGCAATCTGCCGGCTCGCCTCGTGCTGGCCCTGGCCGCGGGTGATGAACAGGGTGCCGGCCCGGCGGGCCAGCAGGCCGACCAGCGGCCAGCCGCGCACCTCGGACTTGGACAGGAAGCGGGAGCCCTCGATCTGGCTGGCGAGCACGGGGATGTCCAGCCAGGAGACGTGGTTGCTGGCATACAGCGCACCCGGCAGCGGCTGGCCATGGGCCACCACCTCGAGGCCGTGCGCGCGGCATACCGCCGCATGCCAGGCGCGGATGATGCGGGCGTTGCGAGGCTCGAACGGGTTGCGGATGAGCAGGGCGCGCAGGACGCCCCGCAGGAGCTGGAGGGCGACCTTGAGGGTCTTAAGCAGCCTCGTGAGCGGCCGGGCGGGCTTCATGCTGGATGGGGGCCTGGCGGAGGACGAAGTGGCGATGATAGCGCGCCTGCAGGCGATCGACATCGAGCAGGATGAAGATGTCCGCGCAGCCGAATTCCGGGTCCCAGCAGGGCTCGCCGCAGATCTGCGCGCCCAGGCGCATGTAGGCCTTGAGCAGGGGGGGCATGCGCACCTTGCCCGCCGCCTCCGCTGCGGCGTCGATCCGCGGCAGGGCCAGGCGAGGGGCCACGCGACGGTCTTCTGGACTCATGAACTTGCCGCGCAGCTCGTCCATGATCAGGCGCGCTGCGAGGCCGCCGTCCTGCATCGGGATGCTGGCGCAACCGAACAGGTGGCCGATGCGGTGGATCTCCATGAAGCGGGCGAGCCCCTGCCACAGCATGCCGATGGTTGCACCGTTGCGATGTTCCGGATGCACGCAGGTACGGCCGATCTCCATCACCCGGCCGGGCAGGTGGTGAATCATGTCCATGTCGAACTCGTTGGCGGAGTAAAAGCCGCCGGCGGCCCGGGCCTGGGTGTCGGTGAGGATGCGGGTGCTGGCGACTACGGTGTCGCTGTCCTGATCGATCACCAGGAGGTGATGGCAGTAGGCATCGTAGTGGTCGAACTCGAGGCCGCTCGCGTCCACCTGGGCCTGGGCGCCCATCTCCTCGACGAAGACCTGGTGACGCAGGCGCTGGCTACGCTGGATGTCATCCGCATGCGCGGCGAGCTGGATCTTCAGGCGGGACTCAAGGGCGTTCGTGGTCATGGGGCGGACCTCCGGATACAACTTGACAGGGCATGCTAGGCATCCCGCGTTGCAGTCACGTGGCAGCCCGATGAAGGGCTGATGACGCCCGATTCCGCATCGGGCATCAGGTGCTAATCTCCCATGGGCCCGGAACGTCCGGTCGCCACTCCTCACTCCTGCAAGGACGCTCACCCATGAAGAAACTTGCCCTCGCCATGCTGCTGGCCGCGGCCTATCCGCTCGCCACCTGGATGCTCGGCAAGACGGTGGAACAAAACCTCTCCGGCCTGTACCGGCAGATGGAGGCCTCGTCCTACCTCAAGGTAGTCCGGCGCGACTACCGGCGCGGCTTCTATCGCTCCACCGATACGGTGACCTTCGAGCTGTCCGCCCATCCCGGCGGCGCGATGCGGGAGGGGGCCGAGCCGATGCGCCTTACCCTGCGCACCGAGATCCTTCACGGCCCGCTGCCAGGCCTGAAGACCCTTGCCGCCGCGACGGCGGAGAGCGAGCTGGTGCTCGACGATGCGACCCGCGCGCGTCTCGCCGAACTGATGAACGGGCAGAAGCCGCTGGCCGTGCACACCGTCTACCGCTTCGATGGCAGCGGTCGCGCCGAGGTGAGCAGCCCTGCCTTCAGTGTCGCCATGCCCGCGGATGAGGAGACCCCTGGCGGGAAGCTCGTCTGGGAGGGGATGCGCTTCCTGGTGGAGAGCGATCGCGACATGAACCGCTACACCCTCGCCGGTGGCGCGCCGGGGCTGCGCTTCGAGGGTGGGGATGGCAGTGCGGTCGTGATGCGCGACCTGAAGGTCGAGGCAGACCAGGCCCGCCCCTTCGCCGATGTGCCCATGTTCTACACCGGCCCGACGAAGATGAGCATCGCCGAGGTGAGCGTGCGCGAGGCCTTCGGTGCGGCGGACGCCATCCGGTTCGGGAGCATGAGCTTCGAGGGGCAGGTCCCGATGCAGGGCGATTACATCGACATCCTGTCGCGCATCGGCGTCGAGCAGGTCGACATCGCGGGCGACAACTACGGCCCGGTGCATTACGACGTCTCCCTCAAGCACCTGCATGCGCGCAGCATCGCCAGTCTCTACGCCGCGTTCATGAAGATGTACGCCCATCCCCAGGCCGAGGACATGGCGGAGCGAATGAAGGCGGAGATGAGCGATCCGGTCATGGAGCTGCTGCGCCACGATCCCGAGTTCAGCCTGGATCGCATCAGCTTCATGACCCCGCAGGGCGAGTCGCGCCTGCCCGAGGCGCTGGTGATGATGGCGGCCGCCCTGGACGAGAGCGCCTCGCTGGCCCGCGGCATGGTTGCGCTCGAGAGGGAGGGCCATATCCGGAACGAGGGGGGCATGCTCGCCATCCAGGCCCGTTTCGCCCGGGGACAGCTCAGCCTCAACGGCAAGCCGTTCGATCCGATGGCCTTCTCCGCCGCGGCGTCTCCTGAAATGGAGCCAGCGCTCGAGGCCGAGGCCGCGGAAGACCTTCCGGTCGTGGAGGAGGCGGCCGCGGCACCGGCCGCGCAGGACTGATCGCCGCTGCGCTGGCGGCCGGGGTATCATGCGCGTCACTGCAGGAGTGACACGCATGACCTCATCGAACGCCGATGCCCAAAACCTGGCCCCGCTGCGGCTGAAGAAGAACGAGGACCGCCGCCTGCGCGCCGGTCATCCCTGGATCTACAGCAACGAGGTCGACAGCCAGGCGACCCCGCTGACCGGCTTCGCCCCCGGGCAGCAGGTGGTGGTGGTGGCCAACAACGGCAAGGCGATGGGGCTGGCCTACGTCAATCCGCACTCCCTGATCGCCGCGCGCATGTTCGGCCGCGGCGAGCATCTGCTCGACCGTTCGCTGATCGTGCACCGGCTGAAGATCGCCCTCGGCCTGCGCGAGCGTCTTTTCCCGACCCCGCACTACCGCCTGGTGCACGGCGAGGCCGACGGCCTACCGGGCCTCGTGGTCGACCGCTACGGCGACGTGGTGGTGGCGCAGATCACTACCGCCGGCATGGAGGCGGTGCGCGAGGAGCTTGTCGAGGCGCTGGTCAAGGTGCTCAAGCCGTCCGGCATCCTGCTGCGCAACGACACTTCCAGCCGCGAGCTGGAGGGGCTTGAGAAGGGCGTCGAGCTGGCCTTCGGCGAGGTGCCGGAGGAGGTCGAGCTGATCGAGAACGGCGCGACCTTTCGCGTGCGCCCGTGGGACGGACAGAAGACCGGCTGGTTCTATGACCAGGCCGACAACCGCTCCCGCCTGCCCCGCTACGTGAAGGGCGCGCGCGTGCTCGACCTGTTCAGCTACATGGGCGGCTGGGGGGTGCAGGCCCTGCGCCACGGGGCGAGCGAGGCCGTGTGCGTGGACGCTTCCGCGCTGGCCCTGGAGCAGAGCCGGGTCAACGCCGGCCTGAACGGAGTGGGCGAGGGGCTGCGCACCATCGAGGGCGACGTGTTCGAGGTTCTGCGCGGGCTGCGCGAGGAGCGCGAGCGTTTCGACGTGGTGGTGTGCGACCCGCCGGCCTTCATCAAGCGCCGCAAGAATGTCGAGGCGGGCCTTGCGGCCTATCGCCGGGTGAACCAGATGGCCATGCAGGTGCTCTCCCGCGACGGCATCCTGATCTCCTGTTCCTGCTCGCACCACCTGCAGCGCGACAAGCTGCCCGAGCTGATGTGGGCCGCCGCGCGCCATGTCGACCGCTCCATGCAGATCCTCGAGTTCGGCCGCCAGGGCGTGGACCACCCGGTCCACCCGGCCATTCCCGAGACGGACTACCTGAAGGCCGTCTACGCCCGCATCATTCCCGCCTGACCACTGACTCCGCCATGCTCGTCTACCCGCACATCGATCCCGTCGCCATCCAGCTCGGGCCGCTCAAGGTCCACTGGTACGGTCTGATGTACCTGGTCGGCTTCGCCCTGGCCTGGGGGCTCGGCCGCCTGCGCGCCGAGCGCAAGGGCTTCAGGCTGGATGAGCCGGGCGACATGCTGTTCTACATGGCGCTCGGGGTGATCCTCGGCGGGCGGATCGGCTATGTCCTGTTCTACAAGTTCCAGGCCTTCCTCGGTGACCCGCTGATGCTGCTGCGTGTGTGGGAGGGAGGCATGTCCTTCCACGGCGGCCTGCTCGGCGTGATCCTGGCGATGGCCTGGTATGCGCGCAAGACCGGCCGCCACTTCTTCGAGGTGGCCGACTTCGTCGCCCCCCTGGTGCCGCCCGCGCTGCTGGCCGGGCGCATCGGCAACTTCATCAACGGCGAACTGTGGGGCCGGCCGACCGACCTGCCCTGGGGCATGGTGTTCCCGCACGTGGACCAGCTGCCACGCCATCCCTCCATGCTCTACGAGGGCTTCCTCGAGGGCATCGTGCTGTTCGCCTTGCTGTGGTGGTTCTCGGCCAGGCCCCGCCCGCGCATGGCCATCTCCGGCCTGTTCCTGCTGCTCTATGGGGCCTTCCGCTTCCTGGTCGAGCAGGTGCGCGAACCGGACGCGCATCTTGGGTATATTGTGGGCGACTGGCTGAGCATGGGGATGATCCTGTCCCTGCCGATGATCCTGGTCGGCGCGATCTTCCTGTTCATGGCCTACCGCAAGCGACAACAAGCATGAAGCAGTACCTTGAACTGATGCGCCACGTGCGCGACCACGGCACCGAGAAGCATGACCGCACCGGCACCGGCACGCGCAGCGTGTTCGGCTACCAGATGCGCTTCGACCTCTCCGAGGGGTTCCCGCTGGTCACCACCAAGAAGCTGCACCTCAAGTCCATCATCCACGAGTTGCTGTGGTTCCTGCGCGGGGACAGCAACATCGCCTACCTCAAGGAGCACGGCGTCAGCATCTGGGACGAGTGGGCGGACGAGCGCGGCGAGCTCGGGCCGGTGTACGGCGTGCAGTGGCGCAGCTGGCCGGCGCCGGACGGTCGCCACATCGACCAGATCAGCCAGGTCATCGAACAGATCAGGACCAACCCGGACTCGCGCCGCCTGATCGTCTCGGCCTGGAACGTCGGGTTGATCGAGCGGATGGCCTTGCCGCCCTGCCATGCCTTCTTCCAGTTCTATGTCGCGGACGGCCGGCTCTCCTGCCAGCTCTACCAGCGCAGCGCGGACATCTTCCTCGGCGTGCCATTCAACATCGCGAGCTACGCCCTGCTGACCATGATGATGGCGCAGGTGACGGGCCTGAAGCCGGGCGACTTCGTGCATACCCTTGGTGATGCACACCTCTACCTGAACCATCTGGAGCAGGCCGACCTGCAGCTCTCGCGCGAGCCGCTACCCCTGCCGGCCATGCGCATGAATCCGGAGGTGAAGGATATCTTCGCCTTCCGCTTCGAGGACTTCAGCCTCGAGAACTACCAGTTCCATCCCCACATCAAGGCCCCGGTGGCCGTCTGACGGAGCATTGAGCCATGGCTGAATCGGGCCCGCGCTTCCACAACAGCAAGGTGGTCGACCGCGTCGGCAATTTCATCACCGCGCTGTTCCACAACCTGATGCTGTTCGTCATCGCCGTGGCCACCGTCTGGTCGGCCTTCGGCGAGTTCGGCCATATCTTCATGGGTGAGGCGGCGCCGACGCTGAAGGATATCCTGCTGCTGTTCATCTACCTCGAAGTGCTGGCCATGGTGGGGATCTACTTCCGCACCCACCGCCTGCCGGTGCGCTTCCTCGTCTACATCGCCATCACCGCGCTGACCCGCGTGCTGGTGGTGGACATGAAGGCGATGAGCATGGAGGAAATCCTCGTCTATTCAGGTAGCATCCTTATCCTGACCGCGGCGGTGCTGGCGCTGAAGTTCGGCTCCTCCCGCTATCCGAGCCATCCTCCCACCGAATAAGCCATGCGTGTAACCATCATTGCCGCCATGGACAGCCAGCGCCTGATCGGCAAGGGCGACGGCCTGCCCTGGCGCCTGCCCGCCGACCTGCGGCACTTCAAGGCCATGACCCTGGGCAAGCCCGTCATCATGGGGCGCAAGACGTTCGAGACGATCGGGCGGCCCCTGCCGGGCCGCACCACCATCGTGATCACCCGCGACATGGGCTACCAGCCCGAGGGCGTCATCGTGGCGCACACCATCAACGATGCGCTGGAGGCGGCGCGCGAGGTGGCGGGGGAGGAGGGCGAAGCCATGGTGGCGGGCGGTGCGAACGTCTATTTCCAGTTCCTGCCGCGCGCGGATCGCATGATCCTGACCCAGGTACAGGGACGCTTCGACGGGGATACCTGGTTCCCGGCCTATGACCGGCGTGACTGGGGCGTGATCCACGAGGAGCAGCACCCCGCGGACGACGAGAACAGCGTGCCCTACAGCTTCATCACCCTGCAGCGCCGTTATCCCCACGAGCGCGGGACCGGCACCGTCAGCTTTGGGCGCTGGTGACGCGCGGCGCACCTGATCTGGAAAGCCAAGGATGCTTCGAGAGCCTCTTCCGCGAAGCGGGCTGGGGCCATGGATGGCCGAGGGGGGGCGAGCGCAGGGATGAGCCAGATCGAACGCCTCTACCATATCGACCAGATGCTCCATCGGCGTGGAGTCGTTCCTCTTCGGACCTTCCTGGATGAGTTGGGCATCTCTCGCGCCACCTTCAAGCGCGATCTCGATTACCTGCGCGACCGGCTGCGCGCGCCCATCATCTGGGATCGGCAGGCGGGCGGATACCGCTTCGAGACTGCCTCCGCCACCGATTATGAAATGCCGGGCCTGTGGTTCTCAGCCAGTGAGCTCTATGCCTTGCTGGCCGCGCACAAGCTGCTCGCCGATATCGAACCCGGTATCCTCGCTGCCCACATCGCCCCCTTGCAGGTCCGCATTGCCGCCACGCTGGAAGCGTCCGGGCAACCGGTGGATGCCATCGCCCGCCGCGTGAGGCTGCTGTCCGTCGGGCGCCGGGCCGTCACTCCCCAAGGCTTCGCGGACATCAGTCGCGGCCTGTTCGAGCGCAAACGTATCGAAATCCAGGCCTGGAACCGTGCGCGGGACGAAACCAACTTCCGTGTCGTCTCGCCTCAGCGGCTGATCCACTACCGCGACAACTGGTATCTGGACGCCTTCTGTCACTGGCGCAATGCCCTGCGCAGCTTTGCGCTCGACACCCTTCGGCAAGTAGTCCTGCTGCCCGCATCCGCCATCGACATCGATGACGACACCCTGGATGCACACTACACCGCGTCCTACGGCATTTTTGCCGGCGCCCCCCTCGAACAGGCCGTCCTGCGCTTTGATTCCGAGCGCGCCCGCTGGGTTCGACATGAATGTTGGCACCCTGGCCAGCAAGGTGAAGACCTCCCTGACGGTGGCTACCGCCTGCGCATTCCTTATGCCGACGAACGCGAACTGCTCATGGATATCCTCCGCCATGGCCGCCACGTGAGTATCGAAGCGCCGCAAAGCCTGCGCGAACGCCTCCAGGCCGAGCTCGCGGCCATGCAGGCGGTTTATGCCCGAGGGGCTGGCTAAAGACTGTCGTTTCCCTGCGCTGACGGCGTGCCCCGTGGTCGCGCTGAGCCCCTTGTTCGGCCCCTTTCACGCGTTCCAGCGCCTGTTCTCTCTTGGCGCATCACAGACCGAACGATCCAGCTTGCAGAGGCTCACTCCATGAGCCATCCGAGCGTTAACCTGATGGCGTGTCCCTCAAGACCAGGAGTACTTGCCATGAACCGCCGTCATTTCCTGCAACACCTGGCCGTTTGGACAGGGCTTGGGGCAGCCGCTCCGTCCGTGCCCGCGCTGGCAAGCGTCGAAGCCGCGCCGCCCCCCGTGCCGCGCGAAATCGAGCTGCAACAATCCGCCGTGGCCGGATTCCAGTACCACCAGGGCGAAACCGTCTGGGAACTGTTGATGGTGGGCGATGTGCTCGAACTCGTGCGCGAACCCGGCAATCCCCACGATCCCCGCGCCGTGCGTGTCGAATGGAACGGGCGCAAGCTTGGCTATGTGCCGCGCACGGACAACGCCGCCCTCTGTCATTTATTGGATCAGGGGCGCGGCGTTCGCGCGGAAATCATCGCCATGCGGGAAAGCGCCAATCCCTGGCATCGCCTGCGCTTCGCCGCCTATCTGCTCCCCTGAGGGCCATGCCATGACACACTCGCCCTTCCCCGAATGCGTGAAAGCCCTAGGGCACGCACTCGCCCCCTTGAGTCAGCGCATCCATGCTGTACTGACTGAAAGCCAGCAGCGGTCGGTCCTGGATCAATCCAGCATTGAACGCGTCGGAAATGCCCTCGACAAGCTGCAAGAGCAGATTGAAGCGCTGGAAACCATCATCAACCACGACTTCACCGCCTTGGTTGAATGCACCGTCGATGAAGGCGTTCTTAACGCCCACAGGATTGCGGGAAAGCTGGAATCCACCTTGGGGACCATGCTTGTAGCCTATCGTCGCTATGACGGGAGCGATGAGTACCCCTATCTTTTGTTGGCCGCCATCCATCGTCACACGCTCACGGAAATCGTGGATTGGATCGATGAGGTGATCGAAGTCATCGACAATCCCATCCACGCCCTGCAACGGCGCCACCTTCCGACCATGGGCCGGGTTGAGCTGGATTTGGCGCTCAGGCTGACCCCCGCGCCCGAACTGATGGAACTTGAACAGTACTACCGCGCGAGGGGCATCGATCAGCGCCATTCCGCCACTCAGCGGCGGGGTCTCGGCTTCTGGGGCTGGGCTGCGGTCATCGGTCTGGGCCTTTGGCTCGGTAGCGGCGGATGTGACGAGGGCGAGTAATCTGCCTTGGCCCAGCCGGGGCACGCACCGCGTCGGGCCATGGTTTATGGAGGATGGAGATTGGCCGAGTGCATGTTCAATCTTGAGCGAATGGCGCCCGAGCCGGGTGAAGCGAGGGTCTTTGATGCCCCTCCGGAGTTTGTCTTTGAACTGCGCGCATCGGGTTGGGCTCACATGGCTATCGTGGGCTTCTGCTCGGGTAAAGCGGTGCAAGCCCCGGTTTGGCTCAGTGCCGTTGAGCCTCCGTTCGAATCACTTTGGCTGTGGAGCTTCTTGATCGCTTTAGGCGTGTCGCCGCTCTGGGTCAGGGTGGATGAGGAAGACAGTGACAGTTGGTTTGGTGCGCATCGCCGCTCGGATGGGAAGCTTCTTCTACGTCTTGGGTAGTGTGCAGCTTTGTGTGCAAAAGCGATCCTGAACAGGACCGTGCGAGGTGGTCATGGTAAGAGGTTGATTACGACATCGACCTTGAACCCCTTGGGAGGGCGAACCATGACCATGAAAGAT